>CACEXE010000041.1 GCA_902563435.1 uncultured Pelagibacteraceae bacterium | reverse complement strand
CAAAAATTTTGGTGGAATCTTGAATTATGTATCAGACATTCTGAAGCTTTAAAAAGTGAAACTCCTGTTTTAGCTAAGCTATGGTATTTCTGGGGAAATCATTTTGCAATTAGTGAAAAAGATTTTCTAGCTCAATACACAACTGGTGCATATCAAAGAGAGATTATTAGAGCCAATATGAATCAAACCTTTGAAAAAATGGTTCAAGAAGCAACAGTAGCTTGGACTATGATACATCATTTAGATAATAATGATAATGTTGGACCTAAAAGCCAAGAAGCACAATGGGCTAAAAAAAAGGGAAGAAAAGTTGGTGTAAATGAAAATCATGCAAGGGAATTATTAGAGCTTCACACTGTTTCACCTGACTGTGGCTACACTCAAGAAGATGTTATTCAAATGGCATATGTAATGAGTGGATGGAGACCTAACTGGGGAAAAAAAAGATTAGAAACTGGAGATGTTCATTTCAATTCTGAATATCACCAACCAGGCACTAAAAGAATTTTAGGCAAAAAGTATAAATCAGGAAGAAAGAGTTTATCAGCTGTAATTACTGATCTTGTGAACCATCCATCTTGTAGAGAATTTATCGCAATGAAACTTTGTAGGTATCTTATAACTGACAATCCAACAAAAGAAATGATGGAACCAATTATTAAAGCTTGGGAAAAATCAGATGGTTTTTTACCAGATGTTCATAAAGCGGCAGTCGAAGTTGCTTTCAATTATTCTGAAAAATATAATAAATTTCAAAATCCAGAGAATTGGCTTTTAATAATGAGCAAAATGTCCGATGTTGAATTAGTACCAACGCCAAAATTGATGGATTTGTATACTTTAGGTCTAAAACCAACACATGAGCAAAGATCGTTAGAATATTTATTAAGAGAACTTGGTCATCATCCATATCTAGCAAAACAACCTAATGGATGGTCAGATGTGTCTGATGATTGGATGTCACCTGAATTATTAATTAGAAGACTCGTTTATGCTAAAGAAGCATATTACAAAAAAAATAGAAAATCGCAGACAAATGAATTTTATGAGGAGATGGTTGAAAAAAATTATGATAATCCAAATGAAATTCTTAAAACCATAAATCAGCAGGGAGACCTTTCTAATAGACATGTAATGCTGTTTAACTTACCGGAGACCCTTAAATCATGAAAATATCAAGAAGAAACTTTTTAAAAGGATCAGCAACAACTTTATTTTTAGCAGGTTTTAATTTTCCTGTTTTAGCAAATGCTGCAAAGAAAAAAAATCTTGTAATTATAATGTTAAGAGGCGGAATGGATGGTTTATGTGCTGTACCGATAACAGGCGATAAGAACTTTGAAAAAAGAAGAAAAGATTTGATTTTAGATGAAACAATTAAATTAAATTCTGATTTTGCTCTTCATCCTAAACTAAAAAATTTTAATAATTTATGGCAAAATAATTTGGGAGCAATAGTTCATGCAACCAATATTCCATATACAAAAAGATCACATTTTGATGGTCAAAATTTAATGGAAACGGGAGGTCACATACCTTATGCAATAAAAACTGGTTGGTTAGGTAGAGGAATGAAATTAGGAGAGCTAAAAGGTGATGGTCTTGCATTGTCTTTACCAATGCCTTTACTATTAAGAGGTATTCCAAGTAATGATAATTTTTATCCTTCAAAAAAAAGACTTCCAAGAACAGAACTTTTGCAACTCTTAAAATCTGTTTATGCAGATAAATCTGAACATGATTTAGCTAACATGATGGAAATAATTGCTAATAGATCTATGATGAGTAGCGGTGGTACTTCAATGTCTCGTAAAAATTCGTCTTTAGCTTATAAAGCAGGTTTAGAATTAAAAAAAATAAATGGTCCAAGAGTTGCTGTTTTTGAAGTTGATGGCTTTGATACTCATGCTGCTCAGGGAGGTGTGAATGGTTCTCATTCAGATAGTTTAATTGAAATGGACTCAATTTTTAAAAGTTTAGAAAAAGGTCTAGGATCAGAAATCGAAAATACTTTAGTCTTAACTCTTACCGAATTTGGCAGAACAATTGAACAAAATGGTGGAAGAGGTACTGAACATGGTTATGGTTCAGCAATATTTATGGCAGGTGGTTTATTAAAAAAATCGCAAGTTTATACTGATTGGCCAGGACTGAAGAAAAAAGAGTTATTTGAAGGAAGAGACTTAAATTCAACAATTGATGCTAGATCTGTATATGCTTCAGCAATGTCCAGCGTTTTTGACATTGAATTTAAAAGAATTCAGAAAGAAGTTTTTTGGGGAGATAAGCTTCAAAACTTATCTGAGAAATTATTTAAAGTTTGATGAAAAAAATATTAACGATTTTATTATCACTTTTATTTTTAACTAATTTTGCAAATTCACAATCTAGATTTGGTGAATTAACTGAAATGAGAGACAAAAAAATGCGTGGTAAAGACGGACAATGGGTTAGACCTCATCCAGGACCTTTTG
>CACEXE010000040.1 GCA_902563435.1 uncultured Pelagibacteraceae bacterium | reverse complement strand
TGAAAGTCTTGTATCATATCCAGTTCTGATCATGGTTTTACCGGCCATGATTCCTAAGATTGTTACAGATGCACCAACAATCCCAGTTGCAGCTGCAAAAATTGTTGAGACAAACATTACTGCATAAAATAATGCTCCTCTCGTCTTAGAAAGCATTAACTGAACTGCATTAAATAATCTCTCCATTAAACCTGCTTGTTCCATTAAAATTCCCATGAATATAAAGAGTGGTACGGCGGCGAGTGTATTCTCCGTCATAATCATATTGAACTGAAGTGTCATTAAGTAAAAAACTAATTTACCAAAACCCCAATATCCAAAAACAAGGCCTAAAAATATTAAAGTAAATGAAATTGGGAAACCAACAAAGATTGCAAACAACATGCAACCAATCATTATTGCTCCAATTATTTCTGGGCTAAAGAAATCCATTATGGCCATCTCCCTTTAACAAAAGCATAATAAGTTTTTAAAATTTCAGATATACCTTGTACTAAAAGTAAAAATGCACCAATAGGCATACAACTTTTTAAAGGCCACATAATTGGCATCCATGTTGTATCCATGGCTCTTTGAATTCTAACTTTACCACCTAAGCATTCCTCTAAATTTGATCTTCCACAAATTGAAGTATAGGCGTAATCAAAACTTACAAGGAAAAATACAAGAAACCCTGGTATAAAAAATAATAAATATAAAAATAAATCTACTCTAGCCTGATTTTTTACTGACCAATTACGATAAAGAAAATCTGCTCTTATATGTATTCCTTTTGATAATGTATAGGCTGCACCTAACATAAATAAAGCACCAGCCAACATTCTGCTTATGTCAAATGACCATAAAGTAGGTCTGTTGAAAAAATGTCTTCCAATAACTTCATGGATCATTGCATAAATTAGAAATACAGTTAACCAGGCAAATACTTTGCCGGTAATTAACATTTTTGAGTCTATGAATTCTATTGTTTTTGCCATCCAAGGAGTCATATCCTCAGGCATTTTTAAACTTGTTCTTCTTTCGGCTATAAGCTCGTCAGTAATATCAAGATTTTCTTTAACTTTAGGCTCTGAGTCTTTATCAACCATTTAACAAGTATAGTTATTTAAATTAAATTTGTAAAAAAAACGGGGATTTTTAACAATCCCCGTTTTAATATTTTTAACTACTGTTGTGATGCGAATGCAGTTCCAATTGATGCATCAGATGTTTCCATTTGTGCAATAAAAGGTACTACAATTTTTGCATGTGCAGTCATGTGCTCATAAACTTCTTTAAAGAAAGCATTTGATGCAGCATTCTTTTTAAGAGTTGCTTGAGCAGCGTTCATGTACTCAGTGAAATAATCAGCTGGTGTATCCCAAAGTTTTACACCATGATTTTCAGTAAGATCGATTAACGCTTTACCATTTTCTACAGCTCTATTAGTGATGTTTCTAGTGATCATCGCTTCAGACGCAACTTCCATTGCATATTTTTGATGGTCAGTTAAAGAATTGTAAACATCTCCATTAATATAGATATCACCATTTACTACGTTTTGGTGTAATCCTTGTAGATAGTAGTTTTTAAGAACTTTTTGAAAACCAAAAACTGAGTCTGGTTTTGGACAACACCATTCAGCAGCATCAATAGTTCCTTTTTCAAGTGCTGGTAAAATATCACCACCTGATAAAGATACTGATGCAATTCCGATATCTTTGTATGTTTGTCCTGGAATTCCTGGAGGAGTTCTGAATCTGTATTTTCTGAAATCATCCATGTTTTTAATTGGCTCTTTAAACCAACCTAATGCTTCTGGACCTGATGATGCCATCACGAAACCTTTAACATTCATTCCCATTTCGCTCCATAATTGGTCGTATAATTCTTTACCACCATTATCGAAATACCAAGCTAACCAAGATTTAGTGCTTAAACCAATTCCTCCACCAGCAACTGGCGATCCAAATAACATCGCAGCTGGGTGATAGTTTGACCAGTAGTGAGTCCATGCTGCACCACCATCTACTAGACCTTTGTCGACAGCTTCTAGTGTTTCTTTCATACCAACAACTTCACCTTTTGAAAGAAGCTCAAATTTTAACTCTCCACGAGTTAGTTTTGTTACTCTGTCAGTCCACATTTTTACGATTTGTCCATCGTATGATGTTTTAGGAAAAGTAAGTTGGATTTTTAATGTTTTAGCAGAAGCAGATCCAATTACTGAAACTGCAAATACTAAAGCTAAAATCATTGAAGTGATTTTTTTCATTATTTATCCCTCTCTTTATTGTTATTAAGTCTTAATAATGAGCGAAGTAAAACTCATTGGATGACAAATGTAAAACGATTAATTGTTGCATTTTTTATACAACTAGAGGTTTAATAGTAGCTATTTCTTACCCTTAGGATCAAAGGGATAATCCCAAGCATCTCCCCCAATTTTTTTAGATATACCTGAATAATCTGTTTCGCTATCACCACCTTCACAAAATTCATTAAATATATCTAA
>CACEXE010000039.1 GCA_902563435.1 uncultured Pelagibacteraceae bacterium | reverse complement strand
TCTAGCAAGAGGAGTTACATCAGTTGATGAAATTGTTTGAAGCATTGGAAGTGCATTTGTGTAATCAACAAGTCCATGTTGCATATCTACAGTTAGAGAGTCCCAACCTAGATGCGCCATAACTTCTGCTGATACAGTGCTTGGTATTTGTAACCACCCATTTACAACAGGCTTACCATCAGCCATCATTTGTTTGACTTTATTTTTTCTCATTAATAATTGAGACCGAAGTGAGTATACTTAATGTTCAAATAATCTTTGATAGCCATTGAACCACCTTCTCTTCCATAGCCTGTTTGTTTTATTCCTCCAAAAGGCACTTCAGCGAAAGCAATTGTTGGATGGTTTACAGCGCATGTTCCAGTTTCCATTTTTTCTGATACTTTGTGCGCTTTTTCTAAAGAATTTGTGTAGATATAACTTGCTAAACCAAGGTCATTGTCATTTGCTCTTTTCACAACTTCATCCGTGTCTTTAAAAGTAAGCAATGGAACTAAAGGTCCAAATGGCTCTTCTTTAGCAATTGTAAAATTATCTTTAACATTATCAAAAATGGTTGGTTCATAAAAATACCCTTTATTAAAACCAGCAGGTCTTTTTCCACCACATAAAACAGTCGCTCCTTCATTTTTAGTTTTTTCTACTAATGCCTCTATTTCATTTAATCTTTTTTCTGTTGTTAAAGGCCCTAGAATTGTATCTTCATCCATTCCGTTACCAACTTTAAGCTTGGTGACTTTTTCAACTAAAGTTTTTGCAAATTCATCTTTTTTACTTTCATGAATATAAAACCTTGCAGGTGATATACAGACTTGACCATTATTTCTAAATTTAGCAGTGATTGCCATGTCAGTTACTTTGTTAATATCTACGTCGTCAAAAACAATAAAAGGTGAATGACCACTTAACTCCATGGTGACTCTTTGAACTTTTTCAGCAGCTTGTTTTAAAATTAGTTTTCCAACTCTTGTTGAGCCAGTTATAGAAACCTTTTTTACTATGTCAGATGATATTAATTGAGATGAGATTTTAGCTGGATCACCAGATAATAAATTTACTACTCCTGGAGGAACACCCGCATCATTTATAATATTCATAAGCTCCATTACGCTACCTGGAGTAATTACATCAGGCTTACAAATTACTGAACATCCTGCAGCTAAAGCAGTGGAAATTTTTCTTGAAGATAAAACTATTGGAAAATTCCATGGTATTAATCCAGCAACAACTCCAACTGGCTCATATTTTACGTACATTCTTGTATGTTCAAATCTACTTTCAACTATCTGACCATAAATTCTTTTTGTTTCTTCAGAGTTCCATTCAAATATATCTGCAGCTCCTCCAACTTCTCCTTTTGCTTCTGATAGTGGTTTACCAACTTCTAATGTTAGCCACTTAGCCAAAACATCCGTTCTCTCTCTCATTAGATCAGCAATTTTTCTTATAATTTTTGATCTTTGCCAAGGTGGAGTATTTCTCCAAACTTCTAGACCTTTTTCTGCAGACTTAAGTGCTTTGTTTACATCTTCTTCACCCGCATTAGATGCCTTACCTAAAACTTCCTCAGTTGCAGGATTTAAAACATCGTAAGTTTCATTATTTTGTGATGCTTGCCATTTGCCATCAATGAATTGTCCAAATTTGCTATACATAATTTTTATTTTGTGGTTTATTAGTTGAATATTTGAGGAGAATATAACTAGAAAAATGAGAAAAATAAAGCTTACTTGCGCGCATGCATTGGTTAAACATTTAATAGCTCAGAAAATCTATATTGATGATGAAGTTAAGCCTTTGTTTCCTGGTGTATTCGGTATTTTTGGACATGGAAATGTCGCCTGTATAGGACAAGCATTAGAGGAAAATAAAGATCAACTTCCAACATATAGGGGTCATCACGAACAAAATATGGCTTTAACAGGTGTTGCTTATGCAAGAGCTAAAAGAAGAAAGCAAATTTTTATTGCAACAAGTTCGGTTGGACCAGGATCTACAAATTTAGTTACAGCATCAGCTGTAGCAATGAGTAATAGATTGCCAATTTTATTTTTACCTGGAGACACTTACGCAAATAGAATGCCTGATCCAGTTTTGCAACAGGTTGAACATTTTTCAAATCCAGGAATGACTGCTAACGACTCTTTTAAACCGGTTACAAAATATTTTGATAGAATTACAAGACCAGAGCAAATATTACAGTCACTTCCTCAAGCAATTCAAACCATGTTAGATCCAGCAGAGTGCGGACCCGCATGTTTATCTTTATGCCAAGATGTACAGGGTGAAACTTTTGATTATCCTGAGGAATTTTTTAAAGAAAGAATTCATAATATTAGAAGACCTAGACCTGATGATTTTCAAATCAAACAAGCAGTAGAAAAAATTAAAAATTCAAAAAAACCTATTATAATTTCTGGAGGTGGAGTATTTTATTCTGATGCAATGGATGAGTTAGGCAATTTTGCAATTAAACATAATATACCAGTAACCCAAACAGTTATGGGATACTCAACAATGAAAAAAGATCATTCTCATTTTGTAGGACCAATAGGTGGCCTTGGTGGTAAGGCAGCAAATAACTTAGCAAAAGAAACTGATTTAGCAATCTGCATAGGAACTAAGCTTGCAGATTTTACAACTGGCTCGTGGGCTAATTTTGAAAATCCTGAATTTAAATTAGTTTCAATTAATATAGCAAGACATGATGCCAACAAACATTTAGCAGAAGCAGTTATAGGTGATGCAAAAGTCACCTTAACAGAATTGTCTAACGCTATTGGAGATTGGAAATCATCTGATAGTTGGCATAAAAAATCACAAGTTGAATTAAAATCTTGGAATGAATACGTGGATAAAGAGAGTGGTCCAACAAAT
>CACEXE010000038.1 GCA_902563435.1 uncultured Pelagibacteraceae bacterium | reverse complement strand
TTTCCCATTAAAATCGGAAAAATTTGATATTTTTTTAGAAATTCCTTTAAAATTTTACATTAAAAAAAATTCATTTCATATTATTCCAATTAACTGGACCGGGCGAAAGAAAGGAATTTCAAAATTTGTAATTAAAGAACTAAGCTTTAATTATTTCAAGACTTTATTTAAGTGTTTTCTAAGAATAAATTAATCAAACTTTTATCTTTATTCAGAAGGTATAAACAATAAGCATAAACCATTACTACAATATCGTTTCCCACCATCTGGGCCATCATTAAATACATGCCCGTGATGAGCACCGCAGTTCGAACAACTATATTCTGTTCTTTTCATTCCAAATGAATAATCAGTTTTTGTTACAAATACTCCAGGTAATGCCTCTGTAAAAGATGGCCAACCAGTTCCACTGTCAAATTTTTTAACAGACTCAAATAATTTTACGCCACAATTTGCACAATGATATGAGCCTTTTCTTTTCTCATAATTTAATTCACTAGTGCCAGCGCGTTCAGTACCTTCCTCAAACATTATTATTTTTTGTTCATTTGTAAGATCTGGGTTTATTATATTGTATTCACTCTCATCTTTTTTTAATTTTTTTTTAAATCCCACCAAATTACTAGCCAATGTGTTTAATGGATAAAATAAAAAACCCAATATTGATGTCCCAGCGATTTTTAAAAAATTTCTTCTCAAAATAGATTGTGGTTATTTAATTTTTTTTTTACTTAGCTTATTTATCAAGAATAAAGCTATTGCAGTCAATAGGGCAAAAACTTCTAGTGCATGACCAGAACCCTCAAGAATTAATTGTACTATAAAAAATATAATACAAACAACAAACCAAACTAAAATTAACATAATAATAAACTTTTAAGAAATATTTTTTGGATCTGGCATACCTACTTTATTATAACCAGCATCAACATAGTGAATTTCACCCGTAACACCACCTGCCATATCGCTTAGAAGATATAATGCTGAGTTCCCAACATCGATATTATCTACATTTCTTTTTAAAAAAGAGTGATCAGCATTCCATTTATATAAGAATTTAGCATCTCCAATAGCTGATGCAGCCAATGTTTTTATTGGTCCTGCACTTATTGCATTAACTCTTATTCCTTTAGCTCCTAAATCTCTTGCTAAATACTTCACACTAGATTCTAGCGCTGCCTTACAAACCCCCATAACATTATAATTTGGAATAGCTTTATTAGCCTCATAGCTTAGTGTAATTAAGCTACCACCTTCATTCATGACTTTAGAGGCTTCTTTTGCAACTTCAGTAAATGAAAAGCAGGAAATTAGCATACTTCTTAAAAAATTTTCTCTGGTTGTATTTAAATATTCTCCCGAAAGTTCAGATTTGTCAGAAAAAGCAATTGCGTGAACTACAAAATCTATCTCACCCCATTGAGATTTAACATCTTCAAATAATTTTATTACATCTTCTTTTTTTTCAACATCACAGCTAAAAGTAACATTAGAATTTAGTTTTTCTGCAAGAGGAACTACTCTTTTTTTAAGAGCATCACCTAAATATGTAAAAGCTAATTCGGCACCTGCCTCTGAAAGTTTCTGAGAAATGCCCCATGCAATAGATCTCTCATTAGCAACACCCATTATCAGTCCTTTTTTACCCTTCATTAAAGACATATTAAACTTTCTCAAATACTAGAGTTGCATTTGTTCCACCAAAACCAAAACTATTAGACATGACAGTATTTAATGTTGCTCCTGTTTCTGTTTTAGCGACTATTGGAAATTTTTTAGCTTCTTCATCCATTTCACTTATGTTAGCTGACCCAGTTATAAAATTATTTTTCATCATAATTAAACAATATATTGCTTCATGCACTGATGCGGCTCCTAACGGATGACCTGATAAAGATTTAGTTGAGCTAATCTTTGGAATTTCATTTCCAAAAACTTCTCCAACAGCATTCAATTCAGTAATATCTCCAACTGGAGTAGATGTTCCATGAGTATTTATATAATCTACTTTATTTTTTGAAGTTGCTATAGCCATTTGCATACATCTTACTGCACCTTCACCAGAAGGTGCTACCATATCATATCCATCTGAGGTTGCTCCATAACCAGTTAATTCTGCGTATATTTTAGCTCCTCGAGCTTTAGCATGTTCATATTCCTCAAGAACTAAAACCCCTGCACCTCCAGCAATTACAAAACCATCTCTAGTTTTATCATAAGCCCTTGATGCTTTTTCAGGAGTATCATTATATTTTGAAGATAATGCTGTCATTGCATCAAACATGGCTGTCATCGCCCAATGTATTTCCTCACTTCCACCTGCAAAAACTATATCTTGTTTTCCCATTTGGATAAGTTCCATAGAGTTTCCTATACAGTGTCCACTTGTTGCGCATGCAGAGCTCATTGTATAATTTGTTCCTTTAATTTTAAATGGAACAGCAAGTGTTGCTGAAGCGGTACTTGCCATTGTTCTTGGAACAATAAAAGGTCCCATTAATTTTGGAGTCTTAGCTCTAGTTTTATCTGCTGCTAAAATAACATTTTCAATAGAAGGTCCTCCTGAACCCATAACAATTCCTGTTTTGAAATTACTTACTTCACTTTCTTCCAACCCTGAGTCTTCAATTGCCTCTTTCATTGCGATATAATTGTAAGCAGATCCCGAACCCATAAATCTAATTGTTTTTCTATCTATATGATCTTCAAGTTTGATATTAGGTTTTCCATGAATATGACTTTTAAGATTGTGTTCTTTATATTCTTCCGAAAAAGAAATTCCTGATTTAGTATTTAATAAAGATTGATGAACTTCTTCTTGATTATTCCCAAGACATGAAATAATTCCCAAACCTGTAATTACTACTCTTCTCATTATTTAAATAATCCTACTTTTAGACTGTCAGCAGAGTATATTTTTTTGCCATCTGCAAGAAGAACACC
>CACEXE010000037.1 GCA_902563435.1 uncultured Pelagibacteraceae bacterium | reverse complement strand
TTACTAAAACTTGATGATAAAACTTAAAAAACAAACAAATATGCCATTATTTTGATAATTACATGTTTCAAAGAAATATTATTAAAGATTGTTCAAATAATTATAATTAAATTTTTAGCAGAAAAAAGCTGATTATTAAATAGCTCTGCAATATTCGAATATACCGTTTAAAAGCCCATAATAGGGTCTATTTTAAGTGTTTGTAATTTTACAGTACAACTTAAAGGTGTTATTTAAAAAAAATACCAAATATTGTATATTAATCAAAAAACGTTGTTATTAATAGTTTTTAGAGCAAAACACCCTCTAATTTTAGTAGTTTTCTCTTGGTTTTTATTCCACCTTTGCCCGAATAACCACCTAGAGAACCATCTGATCTTATTACCCTGTGACAAGGTATTTTAGGAGCATAAGGATTTTTTCCTATAGCATTTGCCACAGCTCTTATTGCTTTAGGTTTTTTAATTGCTTTTGCTACCTGAGAGTAGGTACTTATTTGACCTTTTGGTATAGTTTTTAAGTATTTCCAAACTTTAACTTGAAATTTTGTACTATTTAATAAAGACCTAGCAATATTTTCATAATAATTTGCAACAACAATTAAGATTTTTTTTTTCATTTTATAATTTCCTGTTTTTGTATTTTTATTCCGTAACCTTCTAAACCTATCACTTTTTTTTTAGATCTGGTAACAAGTATCATATTTTTAATATTTAAAGATTTAATAATTTGAGCTCCTATACCATAGTTTCTAATCAATTTGTCATGACCTTTTTTATAAAAGGTTTTACTTTTATACTGTTTAAGTGTTTGAGTTACTGATTTTAAATTAGGGTCTCTTATAAACACAAGAACACAATTATTATATTTTTTGAAATATGAGATTGTTTTATCAAATGAATTCGGCAGTTTTTGATTAATTAAATAATTTTGAACTACATTAGATGATATTACTCTTAATCTCGGGACAACTCCTTTCTTTAAGGTTCCTTTTATCAGTGCAAAGTTTTCTGACCCATCAAGTACATTTTCAAATACTTTTATTTTGAATTTTTGTTTTTGAACAATTATTGAAGATGTTTTTTTTAATTTAATAAGTTTTTCTCTTTTTAACCTATAAGCAATTAAATCCTCTATTTTGCCTATTTTAAGTTTATGCTTTTTAGCAAAATTGAATAATGTTTTACCTGAGGCCATGTTTCCATCATCTGCCATGATTTCACAAATAACTGCTGAATTATTTTTTTTAGCAAGTTTTGATATATCTACTGAAGCTTCTGTGTGTCCAGCCCTAACTAGAACACCGCCATCTCTGGCTATCACTGGAAATACATG
Source organism: uncultured Pelagibacteraceae bacterium (assembly GCA_902563435.1). GTDB lineage: Bacteria > Pseudomonadota > Alphaproteobacteria > Pelagibacterales > Pelagibacteraceae > Pelagibacter. The sequence continues at coordinate 1,745 of CACEXE010000037.1, read as the reverse complement.
ACCTGGTGATACAATATCATTCTTTTTTGCGTTTTTATTTGATGCAGCTTTAATTGTTCTAGCACGATCATAAGCTGATATACCTGTTGTAACACCTTTTTTAGCTTCTATAGAATAAGTAAAAGCAGTTTTGCTTCTCGATTGATTTATTGGTGAAGCCAAAGTTAATCCAATTTTTTTTGATTGTGTAGTATCCATTGCTAAACAAATTAATCCTCTTGCATGTTTGGCCATAAAATTAATATGTTTAGGATTAACAGCAGAAGTGGAAATTACTAAATCGCCTTCATTTTCCATTTCTTCATGTTTGCTCTCATCGTCAACAAGAATAAACATTCCATTTTTTTTAACTGTCCTAATGATACTATCTATTGAGCTAAAATTACTTTTTTTCATTGATAAATTTCTTTACATATTTTGACATAATATCAATCTCAATATTAACCAAATCATTTTTTTTAAGATTAATTAAGTTAGTTAATTTTAAGGTGTGAGGAATAATCCATATTTCAAAGGAATTCTTTTTTATTTTTGATATTGTTAGTGATACACCATTTATTAATATAGAAGCTTTTTCTACTAATTGCCTCTTAAGTGATTTTGTTATTTTAAATTCAAAAATATTTGATTTATCAACTTTCTTAATACTTTTTACAGAACAAACTGTATCAACATGACCCTGGCAGATATGTCCTGAAATATTGTCACCAAATTTTAAGGGTTTTTCTAAATTAACTTCATGTCCAATTTTAATATTTCTAAATTTTGATTTAGCTAACGTTTCATTTGATAGATAGAATTCTAAAGTCTTATTCTTGTAAGAAATTAAAGTAAGACAAACTCCATCGCAAGAAATTGAAATTCCAAGATTTTTTTTCGAAACCTTCAATGAGGATTTTATAAATAGATTTACTCCTTTTGCTCTTTTTTTGATTTCTTTAATTATTCCTTTATTAAATATAATTCCATTAAACATTTTAATAGTAATGAGTGAGTATATCTTTATCTAAATATGTGTTTATTTTTTTTTTATTTTTGTAATTTTTATTAATCATTTTTACTAATGAAGATATATCAATTTTATCTCTATTAGAGATTATTTTGTCGCTTTTAAATAAATAGAATTCATTTAATAAATTTTCATTAAGAAAATTGGTCATTAAATCCCTACCAGCCTCTATTAAAAGTCTGTGTAGACCAAGTGTATAAAGTGTTTGTGTTATTTTTCTAAGGTTAAAATTAGTCTTATTTTCAAGTTTTTGATAAATAAGTTTAACACCTCTATTTTTTAAATATTTAATTTTTGAGATATTTTTAGAACAGTGAAATATAATTAATTTATTATTTGTTGAATTTTTTATCACGAAAGAGTTAGTTTTTATTTTTAAATTCATATCTATTACAACTACAGTAGGTGAAAATTTCTCTAATCCATTTAATCTACAATTAAGTTTAGGGTTGTCTGTATTTATTGTTTTGTAAGAAGTTAATATTGCATGATTTTGAAATCTTAAAATATGTGAAACTCTTCTAGAATGTTCATTTGTTATAAAAGAATTGTTTCTTAAAATATTTAAATTTGATGAGCTTGCAATTTTTCCAATTATATAAGGGGCTTTGTTAGATCTTATATAATTATATTCATTATAAAGGTTCTTAACTTTTCGTTTTTGAAGTCCAGATATTACAACTATCTTTTTAGATTTTAAAATTTTTTTAGTTTTATTAAATGTTCGTAAATCTTT
>CACEXE010000036.1 GCA_902563435.1 uncultured Pelagibacteraceae bacterium | reverse complement strand
GTTAATAATTTTATCAATTAAGGATAAAAAAAATTTTCTTTTATTAGTCTGTTTATCAATAATTTTAATGTTTTTTGAAAGTTTTGGTATTGCAATTATTATTCCATACTTGAATATATTAGTGAAAGGAAGTGTTGGTATTGAATTTATTAATCAATATATAACACCATTAACACAAAATGAATTAGTATTTTATTCAACATTATTTTTGATTATATTTTTTGTAATTAAAAATTTATATATTTTTTTATTTAATTATTTTCAACTTAAATTTAGAACAAATTTAAATCAAAATTTAGCTTCTGCACTTGTTAGTAATTATCTTTATATGCCCTACAAGGAATATTTTGAGAGAAATTCTTCTCTAATGATCAGAAATGTAACTAGCTCATGTTCAGATTATTGTAATTTAATTATGTCATCTATATCAATCATTAATGACTTGCTGATTATTTTAGGTATTTTTATTTTGATTGTTTTTTTACAAGGCACTACAATTTTTTCAGTTTTGTTTGTTTTCTTTATTTTTTGCTTTAGTTTTTATTTATTAATTAAAAAAAGATTTAAAATTTGGGGGGAAAAAAGGCATTTTTATTCTGGACAAAGTATTAAGTATTTAAATCAGCCATTATCCTCACCTAAGGATTTGAAAATTTTTAGAAAACAAAATTATTTTTTAAATATATTTAAAAATGTAAATCAAAAAGTTCTTTATTTTAATTTTTTAAGAGATTTAATCTCAACTTTACCAAGAAATATCTTTGAGATATTTGGTATAATAATTATATCTCTTTTTTTAATAAGAGAAATAAATCTTTATGATTTTACAGATGCTATAATAAATTTATCTGTTCTGTTATTAGGTTTTGTAAAGATTCTTCCATCAATTTCTAGAATGATTGTTCAATTATCAATTTTGAAAAATGGCCAAGAAGTTACTAATGAAGTATATAGAGAATTGAAAATTAATCCTGATAGTAATGAAATTAATATTGTAAAAAATTCAAAAAAATTAGAATTTAAAGAAATTATTGAGTTCAAAAATATTAACTTTTCATTTGGTAAAAAAGTAATATTTGAAAATTTAAATCTTAAAATAAAAAAAGGTGAAAAAATAATTATCTTTGGGGAAAGTGGAAGTGGAAAAAGTACTTTTGTAAATTTATTGACTGGGATTTTAAAACCAACTGATGGTGAAATATTAATTGATAACCAAAATATTTTTAATAATCTAACAAATTTTAGAAAAAAGATTGGGTATGTACCTCAGGAATTTTTAATGTTAGATGATACCATCAAAAATAATATTGCTTTTGGATTAGAAAATCATCAAATAGATTTAAATAAACTTGAAAACTCAATAGAAAAATCCTTTTTAAAAAGTTATATAGAAACTCTTCCAAATAAAGAAAATGAAAACATAGGGGAAAAGGGGATCACTATTTCTGGAGGTCAGAAACAAAGAATAGCTATTGCAAGAGCACTTTATGAAAATCCTGAAATATTGATAATGGATGAACCAACAAGTGCGATAGATAGTCAAACTGAAAATGAAATTATTAGTGAAGTTTTAAAAAAAAATGAGTCAAATATTACAATGATTGTGGTAAGTCATAATTTGAATTTAAAAAAATATTTTGATAGGTCAATAGAATTTAAAAATTATGGAAAATAAAAATTTAAAAATTTTTTGTATTCAGGCACCTTGTAAATTTAGTGACATTTTAAAAAAAATGAATCAAAATTTGTATGGAATTGTATTTATAATTAATAAAAAAAAACAACTTATTGGATCGATTAGTGACGGGGACATTAGAAGAAATATTTTACAAAAAAAAAAAAATATAAAAATTGTAACAAACAAATTTGAATTAATTAATAAAAAAACTGTTTTTTTGCAATATCAATGATAGTAAAGAAAAAATTTTAGAAAAATTTTCTAATCAAAAACCAAAAATTAGATGCATACCCTTATTAAATGAAGCAAGGGAAATAATTGATATTTCATTCCTTGATAGGTTGAATTCAATACCTTTATTGCAACCTTTTATTGATAAGTCTGAAATTAAAAATGTTTTAAATTGTTTACAAACTGGATGGTTGTCTTCCAAAGGTGTTTATGTAAAAAAATTTGAGCAAAAATTTACAAACTTTATAGGTGGAGGATATGGTGTTGCAGTAACAAATGGAACTGCAGCTTTAGAGCTTGCTTTAACATCACTTGGAATAGGCAAAGGTGATGAAGTTATAGTCCCTAATTTTACTTTCGGAGCAAGCATTAACGCAGTAATAAATATTGGCGCAAAACCAGTTGTTGCAGACATAGATGAAAAAACCTGGACTATTTCAATAAAAGAAATCAATAGTAAAATGTCTAGAAAAACAAAAGCAATTCTAGCTGTTCATATTTATGGTTTGGTTTGTGATTTAAAAAATATAAGTAAAATTGCAAAAAAAAATAAAATATTTTTAGTTGAGGACTGTGCAGAAGCTTTAGGATCAAAATTTAACAAAAAATACATAGGTAATTATGGAGATTGTTCTACTTTTAGTTTTTATCCAAATAAAACCATCACTACTGGTGAAGGAGGCATGATAGTATTTAAAAAAAAAAATGTATACGAAAAATCCTTAATCTTGAGAAATCAGGGAAGAGAAATAAACGATACTTTTTTTATACATAAATACAGAGGTTTTAATTTCAGAATGTCCAATATTCAAGCAGCAATAGGGTATGCACAAATGTTCAAAATTAAAAAATTTTTAAATCTCCGAAAAAAAATATTTAAATTTTACAATAAAGTATTCAAAAAATATAACTTTATAGGATTAATGCCAGATAAAAAAAATACTCAAAATTCTGGTTGGCTTTACACAATAAAAATTAAAAATATTAATCATAATAAAAGAAATCAATTAATACAAAAACTGAAAGACAAAGGTATTGAAGCAAGACCTGCATTTTATCCATTAAATAAAATGAAACCTTTTAAAAAATATTGCAAGGGAGAGTACGAAGCATCAGAAAATGTTTCGCTAAAGTCAATATCTTTGCCATCGTCTCCTTTTTTATTGAAAAAAGAATTAAACTATATAACCAAAACCTTTTTAGAAGAAATAAATAAAATTAATTAGATATGAATAAAAAAATTTTTGTTTCATCAAGTGGTATCAAAATCAAAGATGTAGAAAAAAATATAAAATTTCT
>CACEXE010000035.1 GCA_902563435.1 uncultured Pelagibacteraceae bacterium | reverse complement strand
ATTTTTAAATATAGATGGAATTGGAGAGACTCAAATTAATTCATTAAAAAAATTTTTTGAAAATAAATCAAATTATAAAATAATTGAAAAGCTATCTTCAATGTTAAATATTTCTGATCTTAAATTAAATAAAGATGGCAAACTTTTAAACAACACATTTATGTTCACTGGAAAATTATCAAGTATGAGTAGAGCTGAAGCAAAATCTTTGATTGAAGAAAATTCAGGATCTGTTGTAAGTTCAGTTAATAAAAAGTTAAAATATTTAATAATTGGTGAAAAACCAACAAACAGAAAAGTCCAAAAAGCTAAGGAATTAGGAATAAAAATTTTATCTCAAAAAGATTGGCTAAATTTACTAAATTAGCTTAGCTAACCATTTTTTCTCATTCTTATTTAAAAATGGTGAAATATTATTGTAAACATCAAAGTGATATTTAAATAAATAATTCTTTTCAGTTTTATTAAGCATTTTAAAGTTAATTAGGTCAGTATCTATAGGTGCCATTGTTAGATTTTCAAATAAAAGCTTAGATTTGACTTTTTTAATAAAAACTAAATTTTCAATTCTTATTCCAAATTCATTTTTTTTATAAAAACCAGGTTCATTACTTAAAACCATTCCTTCCTTTAGTTGTACATAATTATTATTTGATATTCCTTGTGGTCCTTCATGAACATTAAGAAATGCTCCAACTCCATGACCAGTTCCATGACGATAATCAAGACCAATTGAATTGAGACTTTTTCTAGCAATCTTATCAATATTATGGCCATTTCTCTCTTTGTTAATATCTGTTATGGCAACAGCAATATGACCTTTTAGAACCCTAGTAAATATATCTTTAACTTTATTTGAGACATTAGAAAAACATACTGTCCTTGTTACATCTGTTGTTCCCCACTTATATTGACCGCCAGAATCAAGCAATAATAAATCATTCTTCCTTAACTTTCTGTTTGAAAATTTATCAGATCTATAATGTATAATTGCTCCATTTGGTCCAGATCCAGCAATTGTATCAAAGCTTGGGTACAAATAGTTTTTTCTACTTTTCCTAAAATTTTCTAACTTTCTTTCAATTTTTTTTTCTGTCAAGTTGTTAATTTTAATATTTTTAATCCAATATAAGAATTTTGTTAACGCAACGCCATCTTCAATATGTGCATTAACCATATTTTTAATCTCAATTTTATTTTTTAAAGATTTTAAATTATAAATAGGGTCTTCTCTATTGGTTATCTTAAATTTATAGCTTATTAAGCTTTCTTCGAAAATTGAACAAGTTTTTCCATCAATACAAAAATTCCCTTTTTTCAATCTTACTAAACAATTTTATTTTCTTCAAAAAAATATATTTTTAATTTTTGGAGACTTAATTTTATTTTTTTAATTTTGTTTTGGTTTGAAAAAAAATAGATTTTTCTATCTTTTGTTATGATCATTTTACAATTAGCAACAGGAGAATTTGGAAGATCTCTACCTCTGATGTTTAGAAGCCAACAAATATTTTCACCTGAACTAATAAATGTATAATCAAATTTCTTTTTTCTCATAATTTGAATTAATCGATTAATTTTTCTATTTACATCTTCACCCGCTACAAAAGGATCTAAGCTAAAAAACGGATAAACACTTTGAGCCTTATTTTTATTTACAAATTTAATATTTAAAGGAACTAAGTTATAATTTTCTCCAAAATATTTGTTTAGTGTTGACCAAGTAAAAAGATCAGGATCGTATCCAATTTTAATTTGCTTCTTTAAAATATCCTTAGGCCATATATATGGAATTTCACAAATTTTAAATTTTTTACCTGATTCCTTTTCTGCTTGAATAGTATATCTTCCATCAACAAATAAATATTTTTTATTTTTCAAAAAAATTGCAAACCCTGCAGAACCTGAGAATTTTGTAATTGATTTTAAATTATTTAATTTAGAATATTCTGTAAAATAATTATCATTTTTTGGTAAAATATATCCATCTAAATTATTTAAAAAAATAATATTATTTATTTCAGCACTCATTTTAATTTTTTTTGATATCGTATCCAACCAGGACTCCTAATTTCACTATCACTATCGAAATCTATATCTTGGTTAAATTCAAAATCTTCTTCTTTTTCATCTACAAAATTATTATTTTTTTTAATATATTCATCTGGTAGCTCATCCACAAACCTTGATGCCATACTGTCTATCCAATCTCCTTGATAAAATCTATTCATAGAAAATGATATTTTAGCAAGCTTTTTTGCCCTAGTAATCGCAACATAAGCCAATCTTCTCTCTTCCTCTAAACCACTTTCGCCTTTTTCCTCAATACTTTTCTGATGTGGAAATAAACCTTCTTCCCAACCAGGTAGGAATACGACATCAAATTCTAAGCCTTTAGATGCGTGTATTGTCATTAAATTGACTTTTTCACTCTGCCAATCTTGGTCTAACGATGTTGCAAGAGCGACATGTTCTAAAAAACTCTCTAAATTATCAAATTCTTTCATTGCATTTAATAATTCTTTTATATTTTCTAATCTATTTTCATTTTCTAAATCCTTCTTATTTTTAAGCATTTCACTATATCCAGACTCATCAAGAATTGTTTGTAATAGCTTATTATGATTTATTTTATTCCTTAAATCATTTCTCCATTTAGCTAAAAGATTTAGTAAGGAATTTAAACCTAATTTTGTTTTGGGTTTAATTTTGTTTTGTTCAATTAAATGTCGTGAGGCAACTTCTAATGAGCATTTATTTAATTTTGCAAAATTATTAATAGCTTTTACAGTAGTATCTCCAATAGATCTTTTTGGAACATTTAAAATTCTCTCAAAGGCTAAATCATCCTGAGATTGAAAAACTGTTTTTAAGTATGCTACACAATCCTTTACTTCGGCTCTTTCATAAAATTTAATACCACCAATAATTCTATATGGAACACCAATTTTTAAAAACCTTTCTTCAAATTCTCTAGTTTGAAAAATAGCTCTTACTAGAATTGCAACTTCATTTAATGAAAATTTATTTTGAAAATCTTCAATATTAGAACCAATTTCAGTTGCTTCGTCTTTTACATTTCTAAAACAGTTTAAAGTCACAAGTTCACCATCTTCTTGATCTGTAAAAAGTTTTTTTCCAACTCTATTTTGATTATTTTCAATAATATTTGATGCTACATTTAAAATATTTTGAGTGGATCTATAATTTTTTTCTAATCTTATTATTTTTGTATTTTCGTAAACTTTTTCAAATTGAAGAAAATTTTTAATTTCTGCTCCCCTCCAACTATATATTGACTGATCATCATCTCCCACACAGCAAATATTTTGATTATGTTTTGCTAGATATTTAAGCCATTCGCTTTGAATAAAGTTAGTGTCCTGATATTCATCAACTAAAATATATTTAAATTTTTTTGAATACATTTTTGATATATCACTATATTTTTCAAATATTTTAACAGTATGAAGTATTAAGTCACTGAAATCAGCAGCATTTAAATCTATTAATTTTTGTTGATAAATTTTATAAATTCCAAGAAAACTTTTTTCTAAAATGTCTTTACGTTTGAGCACAACTTCCTCAGGATAAAAGCCTTTATTCTTCCATTTATCAATAACTGCTAAAATATATTTTGGAGATATTTTTTTTGTATCTATATTTTCAGATTTACAAATATTTTTTATTAATCTTAC
>CACEXE010000034.1 GCA_902563435.1 uncultured Pelagibacteraceae bacterium | reverse complement strand
AAATCTTTACAAAAGATATATTAGACTTTAAATTTTAAAAATGGCTGTACCTAAACGTAAAACAACTAAATCCAGAGCTGGAAAGAGACGCTCTCATTTAAAAGTGACTACAAAAAATGTTATCGAGGATAAAAAGTCTGGTGAATATCGACTATCTCATCACTTAGATTTAAAAACAGGCTTATATAAAGGTAGACAAGTTTTAGATCCAAAAGAGTAGTTTTTATGAACAACACTATTACTATTGCAATAGACGCAATGGGTGGTGACAATTCACCAAATAAAGTTATAGAGGGTATAAGTTTACATTCTAAATCTTCAAACAATGTAAAATATAAAGTTTATGGAAATTTAAATCTAATCAAACCTTTAATCAAAAAATATAATTTATCATATGACAAAGTTGATTTAATCCATACTGATAAATTAGTTGAAGGTGAAGACTCAGCTCTATCTGCAGCTAAAAGAGGTAAAGATACTAGTTTGTGGCTTGCTTTGGAATCCTTAAAAAAAAATGAAACAGATGCGATGGTTTCTGCTGGTAATACTGGAGCATTATTTTTAATATCAAAGTTAAATTTGCAAATGATAGAAAATATAGATAAGCCTGCTTTATCAGCTCTATGGCCAAGTAAAAAGGGCATGAATGTTGTTTTAGATTTAGGCGCTAATATAGATTGTAGTGTTAAAAATTTAGTTGATTTTTCAATTATGGGATCGGCTTTATTAAAAGCATTATTTCCTATGGAGACACCTAAAGTTGCTTTACTCAATATTGGATCAGAGGAATTAAAAGGAAATACTATGATAAAAGAAACATATCAATTCCTTAATGATAATAAATATTCATTATTTGATTTTAAAGGATATATAGAAGGTAATCACTTAATGGATGGCAATGTGAATGTAATAGTTGCTGATGGATTTACTGGAAATATAGCTCTTAAAACTGCAGAGGGAACATCAAATTTTATCATTACTGAATTAAAAAAAGCATTTACTTCATCATTAATTGGAAAGATTTCATCAATTATAAATTTTTCAAATTTAAAAAATTTTAAAAAAAAGCTTGACCCAAGATTGTACAATGGAGCTATATTACTAGGTTTAGACAAACCCGTAATTAAAAGTCATGGCTCCACAGATTCAATTGGATTTGCTAATTCATTGAAAGTTTGTGAAAAAACTATTAGAGGTAATCTAATAGATCAAATAAAAAAAAACATAAGGTAAGTGGCAAGAATAAATTTAACAAAAAAAGATATAATTAACTCTATCTATATGCAGATAGGTTTTTCAAAAAAAATTAGTGAAAATTTATTAGAGGACATATTTCAATTAATTTTAATAAAAATTATAAGGGATAAAAAAGTCAAAATAGCAAAATTTGGAACTTTCAGTTTAAAAAATAAGAAACAAAGAATTGGTCGAAACCCAAAAACAAAAGAAACAAAAATTATATCTGAAAGAAATGTAATACAATTTAAAGCCTCAAAAGCATTTAAAGATTATATAAATAAGAATGGATAAAATTAAAGAAAATAGCAAATACAAAACCATCGGTGAAGTTGCTAAAATTTTAGAGCTTTTTAATAAAAAAAAAGGTTCCTTATCTACTCACACAATTCGTTTTTGGGAAAAAGAATTTAAGCAAATCAAACCTAAGGTTTTTTCAGGAAATAGAAGATATTATGATGAAAATTCAATTAATGTTCTAAAAAAAATCAAATATTTGTTAAAAGACAAGGGCATGACATTAAACGGTGTTAAAAAGGTTTTAAATTCTAATGATTCAGAGATTGACGAATTATACAATACCTCTATAAACCAAAAAAATATTATTAAATCTAAACTTATAAAAATTAAAAAACTGATAAAAGAATTTAAAAATTAATATGGCAAAAAAAACACACGTAAAAGTTAGACTAGTTCCTGAAGAAAAACCTGATAGTCCATTTTTTTATTATGTAAAAAAACCCGCAGGTGGAGAAAAGGCTAAGGTTAAATTAAAAGCAAAAAAATATAATCCAGCCACAAGAAGACATGAAGTTTTTGTTGAAAAAAAACTTCCACCACATAGTAAATAATTTATTTCTTTTTACTAAAATTCCTACGTTCAAAATCTATGTATGCATAGATCATGTTTTTCCAGATTTTATTAGTAATTTTTGGATCAATATTATTTTTTAGAGATTTTTTTTTAATATTACTTAAAATTAAATTAATTCTTTTTTGATCAACTATTTGATTTTTTCTTTCTTTTAGTGCCAGAACTTTTTTAACTAAATCTGTTCTTTTCTTAATTATTCTTATTAATGAATTGTCTAATTTATCCAATTCTTTTCTTATTTTATTGAGTTTTTCTTTTTTTAATGGCGACATTTATATATTTGGATAATTTAAAAATTATTATATTTATCCTGATATGTATAGTGAAAATCTAAAAGTTAATAATCAAATATCAATATGGCTTATAAGCATGTTTTGGATCATATCAGCGATGATTGTTGTCGGAGGTTTAACACGATTAACTGATTCAGGTTTATCAATTACTCAATGGCAATTATTCTCTGGTTTTTTGCCACCACTAAACAATTCTGAATGGATTATGTATTTTGATTTATACAAAGAGATACCAGAATTCAAATTACAAAATTATGATATGAACTTACAAGAATTTAAAGTTATTTTTTGGTGGGAATGGGCTCATAGGTTTATGGGAAGATTAATAGGTTTGGTTTTTCTAATACCACTAATCTATTTTACTTTTAAAATTAAATTTAAAAAATTAATAAATCTTTATTTCATTTTTGCTTTAATATGCCTTCAAGGATTTATAGGATGGTATATGGTAAGTAGTGGTCTAATTGATAGAGTAGATGTTAGTCATTTTAGATTATCAGTACATTTACTTCTAGCTTTTTTTATTCTGTCTTTAATCTTTTGGAGTTATTTAAAAATAAAATTTAAATATAATATTCAAAATACTATTAATATAATATTACCTGCTAGTTTTCTTTTTTTGGTTTTTTTGCAAATTTCGATTGGCGCATTTGTTTCTGGTATGGATGCAGGAAAAATATATAATTCTTGGCCACTTATGGGTAATTCAATATTTCCTAATGACAATAATATTAATAATTTATTTAAATTATCTGCATTTAGCGATCCCTCCTTGGTACAATTTATACATAGAAAATTAGCTTATTTAATAGGATTATTTTATCTGTATTTATTATTTTATATTTACAAGAATAAAAAAACTGATTTATATAATTCAATTAACATTTTGGGATTTTTTATAATTTTGCAGATTGTTTTAGGAATATTTACTTTATTATATGGTGCACAGATATTAATTGCATCTATGCACCAAATAAGTTCTATTTTTTTAGTAGCGTCTTGTATCTATTTTTTATTTATAAATACAAAATCTAACTTACAGCTTTCAAACTAGGTTTTCCAGAAGCTCCTAGGGCTTGATCTAGATCAGCTATAATATCATCTGGGTGTTCAATACCAATAGATAATCTTACATATCCTGGTGTTACACCTGCTGCTAAAAGTTCTTCTTCAGTTAATTGACTGTGCGTAGTTGTTGCAGGATGTATAGCTAAACTTCTAGCATCTCCAATGTTTGCAACGTGGTAAAACATTTTTAATGATTCTATAAATTTTTTACCTGCTTCAACACCACCTTTGACCTCGATACCTACAAGTGCTCCATTACCACCCTTCATATATTTTTTAGATCTCTCACCAATTTCCCCTTTGTGAAG
>CACEXE010000033.1 GCA_902563435.1 uncultured Pelagibacteraceae bacterium | reverse complement strand
CTCTCTCCAACAATTGATCTATTTGGATTATCTTTAATCTTTTCTACAAAGTTTCTTATCTCTTCAGGTCTATCTTCTCCATCACCATCCATTGGAATCACATAATTAAAATCTTCGTTTTCTGAAATATGTTTAAGTCCTGCTGCTATGCATCTTGCATGACCTCTATTATTTCTCATATTTATTAATTTTAGTGATTTAATATTATTTAAATTTTTAGTTTCTAATATTTTTTCCTCAGTTGAAGCATCATTCACTACAATTACTGAAAATGAAGCGTTGAGGTCTGAGATATTAATATCAATCTCTTCAATTAATTTTGATACAGATTTAAAATCATTAAAAACTGGAATTAGAATTACTATTTTCATTAACTTACTGATCCTATTAGTCTAAATAGAGATGCAAAAAAACCGTATCCAGAAAGTTCAATTAAGATCACGATACCAATGATGAACAAAAGCCTTTTGTTTTTTTGATTTAATTGAAATTTCATTTATATTTAATACATTTCATATCTTTATTACACAATTGAACTTCACTTGAGCTATAAATCCATTTTGGTCTTTCTGTAAGATGGTAAGATATATTTCCTGCTATCCATTCATTGCCTTGAATATATTCCATTTTTCCAAGATCCTCCCCTTCAGTTTCATAAAAAACTTTAGCCTGTTTGGCTAAAGTTTTGCCATCAAAATCAGTTCTTTTATCCGTTTGAGTAATTGAAACATAAGAGTACAAAATCGGAGATAGTAGGAATAATATTAAAAAGACAGAGGTAAAAGCTCTCATTTTTTCAAAATTAATTTGTGATTTTAGAATATAAATAAATAACAGGCCAAAGCTTATATAAAATGGCGTCATCCACATAGTTCTTATTTTTACACCCATAGTAAAGGAAGTTAAAAAAATAAATAAAATAGGAATTAAATTTATTGATATTAAAAATAAAAACTTATCATCATCTAAATTAATATTTATTTTAAATTTTTTAACTAAAGCAAAAATCATTAGTAAAAATGCAATAATATACCAATTTGCTTACCTAAAAAGATCAAAGGGTGTTTTATGTGGTTTAAAATACTCGCTTCTTCTGAACCGGTTCTAAGAAGTCCATAAGTAATGGTTATATAATCATTCTCGGTTAACCAAATAATGTGTGGTATCAAAATAATAGTAAAAGGAACGAAAGAAACAAGACACTTTAAATTTAGTCTTTTGGTATAAATCATGTAAATTAAAAGTACATCTATTGCTAAACCTAAATAGATAAATAAATATTTAGATAGAAACCCAAGTCCAGCAAATATACCAAGTAATAACCAATCTAATATTTTATTATTCTTAATTCCTCTCCATAAATAAAAAACTGAAAGAGACCAAAAAGGAATTAAGCAAACATTTACATTAAATTCAGGTGTAGTGAAGTTATAGAAATATATTCCTTCCAATAATAAAACAGATAGTAAACAATTAATTTTGTTATCAAAAAAATCTTCAGCTAACTTAAAAACTACAAAGAATGAGACTACGATACAGATTTGACTTAGCAAATAATAAGCCCAGTCTTGAGGTCCAAAGATTTGGTAAAATATTTCAGGTAAAAATGCACTCATTGGTGGATGCTTATTAAATCCCCAATCTAAACTACTTCCCCATGCCAAAGCCTCGATAGTATCAAGAGGTAAATTGTTATTTGTTAAACTTGGAACCAATGTCCAGATGAATAAGTGAGCTGTAACAAAAATATAAAATAAAATACTTATATTCTTTTTATAAATAGCCATTTTTATTAATTTATACAATTAATCCATTCTTGACACTCAATAAATGATGAATATATTCACCAGATTTATAAATTTGAGTATGGTTAAAATCTCTAAAAAATATATTCCAAAAGAAACTGAAAAGTATATGTGTGCAAAACACCTAGCATATTTCAAACAAAAATTGATGGAGTGGAAAAAAGATCTTAAGAGAACAAATAATGAAGCAATATTTAACGCTTCAATGGATGATAATAGTGCATCTGCAGATATTGTTGATCAAGCAAGCTCTTATACTGAAAAAAATGTTGAAATGAGAGCAATTAATAGACAAATAAAATTAATTTCTAAAATTGACGGTGCTTTAAAAAAAATTCAAGATGGAACCTATGGATTTTGTGAAGATACAGCAGAACCAATTGGTCTTAAAAGATTAATGGCAAGACCAGTTGCAACTTTATGCATAGCAGCACAAGAAAAACACGAAAAAGAAGAAAAAGTTTACGCTGATATTTAAGGATAATCTATTTCAGCATTTTTATTTAATAATTTAAATCCTTTAATAACAGCAGGACGTTTTGCAATATCCACATACCATCTAGATAAGCCTTTAAAATTTTCTAATCCAATATCATGTCTCTTGTGTCTCGCAATCCAAGACCATGTAGCAATGTCAGCAATTGAATACTCTTTGCCTGCTAAATAATCACTCACAGAAAGTCTTGCTTCCAAATCTTCGTATAGTTTTCTTGTAATTTTAAAGTATCTTTCTTCTCCCCACTCACTTTTACCTTGATGATAATAATGAAACTGATGATGTTGTCCTATCATTGGGCCAATCAAACCCATTTGAGCCATTAACCATTGATTTATCTCTAGCCTACTCTCTTCAGGATAGAACATTTTACTTTTTTCACCTAGATACATTAGTATTGCTCCAGACTCGAAGATTGATTTATTGTTTTCGTGATCGGTTATTACTGGAATTTTATTGAATGGACTGATCTTTTTAAACTCTACTTTATGTTGTTCACCTTCGCTTAAATTAACTTTTGTTATTTTATAATCAAATTTTATCTCCTCTAACATAATACTTATTTTCCACCCATTTGGAGTATCTGCAGTAAATAGTTCGATCACTATTTTACACCCAATCTATTTTTGATAGTGTTTGATGCTGTTGTAAATTCAAATCTGTATTTTTCATTGGGTCTTGCGTATTTAAAACAGCCTCTTGCAGCTAGAGCGCCTTCATGAAAACCTGATAAGATTAATTTAAGTTTTCCTGGGTAAGTACATATATCGCCAATAGCAAATATACCTTTTTTATTAGTTTCAAAGTTTTCAGTATTAACTGGTATTACTTTTTTATCTAAATTTAGCCCCCATTCTGCTATTGGGCCAAGTTGCATTATCAAACCAAAGAAACCCAGAACATAGTCTGCTTTTAATATTTTACTCTCCCCGTCTTCACTTTTAATTTCTACTTCTTCTAAAGATCCATTTCCTTTGACATCTTTAATTGAGTATTTAGTAAATAAATTAATTATATTTTTTTCACTTAATTCTTTAATTTTTTGAACGCTGGCAGGTGCACCTCTAAACTCATCTCTTCTATGGATAAGTGAAACTTTAGAAGTATTAGAAAGTTCTATTGCCCAATCCAACGCACTATCTCCTCCACCAAATATAGCTACAGATTTATCTTTAAAAATAGTTTTATCTTTAATTGAATATAAAACTGAAGTTCCATCAAATTTTTCTGCACTTTTGGTTGGAAATTTTCTTGGTTCAAATGATCCAACACCTCCAGCAATTACAACATTTGGTGCATGAAATTCTTTTCTATTTGTTGTTTTAACAATCCAATAATCATTTTCTTTTTTAAGTTCTTGAACTCTATCATTTAAATGAAACTTAAAATTAAATGGTTTTATTTGTTCTACTAAGTTATTCGTAAGCTCTTCTCCTGTACACTCTGGGACTGCAGGTATATCATAAATTGGTTTGTCAGGATAAAGCTCTATACATTGACCACCTATTTTATCTAAGTTATCAACTATTTCACAC
>CACEXE010000032.1 GCA_902563435.1 uncultured Pelagibacteraceae bacterium | reverse complement strand
CCTGATAATCACCATGATCTGATGTAAAAACTATCATTGTATTATTCATATAATTTTTTTCTTCAAGAAAATTAAATAGTCTGCCAAGATTATCATCTATTTGTTTTATCAATCCCATATATCCTGAAAGAACAGTGTTTCTCACTTCTTCTCTTGAAAAAGTCTTTGAAATATTATTTTCCATGAAAGCTTTGTAGACTGGATGATCTATTTCTTGTTCAGCATTACTTCGATGAACTGGGTAAAATTGATTTGAGGAGTACATATTATTATAAGGTGCAGGAGCAATGTATGGCCAATGAGGTTTAATGTATGATAAATGTAAAAACCAAGGCTTTTCTCCACTTTCCTGAATAAACTCCATAGATCTATTTGTCATAAATGCAGTTTCGGAATGTTCTTCTTTAACTCTTGCTGGTTTATTTGAATTTCTTAACCTCCATCCACTCAAAATATTTCCACTTTCATCCTCTGATGAATTTGCCCAACTATCCCAAGGATTATCACCCTCATATCCAAGTTTATTTAGCCACTCATTGTAAGATAATTTTTTGTTTGAGTTTTTAATATGGTTATTTGGGTGAAGACCATCATCTCTTTCATAAGGCTCAAAACCTGGTTCACTAACCGTCAAACCTATTTCTGTATCTTTTGAAATTCCAAGTCTATTCATTCCATCTATATCGGGTCTCATATGTGTTTTGCCTACAACACCGGTCCTAATTCCAGATTGCCTCAAATAATCTCCAATTGTTAGTTCACCGATTGGTAAAGGTATTTGGTTCCAAGTTGATCCATGGCTAAATACTGTTCTTCCAGTATAATAGGATGCTCTTGATGGGCCACAAACCGGGGCTTGGACATAAGCAGACTCAAACAAAACTCCTTTTTTTGCTAAACCGTCTATGTGAGGTGTTTTAAGGTGCGGATGACCATAACAAGAAAGATAATCAAATCTTAGTTGATCAGCCATTATAAATAAAATATTTTTAACTTTATTCATTATCTATTAAACATTTGTTTTAAACCGACAGTTGATGCTTGGCATATACCTTTCTCTGTAATTAAACCTGTTACATATTTTGCTGGAGTTATGTCAAACGCTAAATTCATCGATTTACTGTTTTCAGGATAAATTAAAACTTTCTTGATATTATTTTTTTCGTCTTTTCCCTCTATATGAGATAGTTCCTCAGAATTTCTTTCTTCAATAGGTATCTTATTATAATCTTTAGTTTCCCAATCAATTGTAGAGCTTGGTAAAGCCACATAAAAGGGCACATTATTATCATGTGCTGCTAATGCTTTCAAATAAGTACCAATTTTATTGCATACATCTCCAGTTGATAGAGTTCTGTCTGTTCCAACAATGCACACATCAACCTCTCCTCTTTGCATTAAAATACCACCAGTATTATCTGTAATAATTGTATTTGGTATACCCTCTTCGTTTAATTCAAACGAAGTTAGATTTGCCCCTTGATTTCTTGGTCTTGTTTCATCGACCCATACATGAATTGGTATTCCTTTTTTATGTGCTTGATAAATTGGTGAGGTTGCTGTCCCCCAATCTATAGTTGCTAACCACCCTGCATTACAGTGAGTTAAGATATTAACAGTTTTATTATTTTTATTATAAATTTCTTCAATTATTTTTAGTCCATTAAATCCTATATTCTCACAAAATTTGACATCCTCATCACATATTAATTTTGCTTCTTTTAATGCTACATCCAATAATTCATCAGGCTTCACAAATGATAATTTATTATTCATTCTATGAACTGCCCATTGCAAGTTTATAGCTGTAGGTCTTGAATTAGCTAATTCTTCTGAACTTTTTTTAATGAAATCTAAATTTTTATTTTCTTGTATTGCCAATACTATTCCATAAGCAGCAGCTCCACCAATAAGAGGTGCACCTCTTACCTCCATAGTTTTTATTGCCTTTACTGCATCTTTTATTGTCTTTAAATCTTTAATAATAAAATGATGTGGAAGTTTGGTTTGATCAATTATTTTTACTACATTATTTTCATACCAAATTGTTCTATATTTTTTTCCATTTATTCTCATTTAATTACTCCAAACCACAGGAAACCAGTCTTTTCTCATTTTATCTCCTGGTTTTAAATCTATTCCAGCAAAAGGTGGGGAAGTTTCTCCTTTTCTATCAATGTATCTTACATCGTCTCCAATAAATCTTGCAGAAAAAGCTTTACGACTTTTTTTGTCACTATTTCCTGAAGATGAATGTAAAGCTTTAAAATTAAATAATATTGCATCTCCCATATCCATCTCTGTACTAAAAATATTATTTTTTTCTATATTTGGAATGTCCATAAAACTCTTGTTATTTTTATACCAAAACGTGTCATTTGACCATTTAGTAGGTCTTACTAACATTGGTAACTTGTGGGATCCTTTTAAAACTTTTAGAGAGTTATCTTTTGATACACTATCTAATGGTATCCAGAAACTTCCTGTATCATTTCCGTCTACGCAATAATATGGAAGATCTTGATGCCATGGAGTTTCTTTTTTTGTGCCAGGTTCCTTTAAGAAAATGTGCTCATGGAATACCTGAATTTTATTAGATTGAGTTGATTGAGCAACAATTTCTGCAGCTGGTGAATTAAAAATAAAATCTTTAAATTCATCTATTCTTTGCCAATTACAATAGTCCTCAAAAAATCTTCCTCCATGTTGTTTTGAAACATTTTCTCTTCCATGTGAACTTGGTTTATTTAATACTTTTTGAAATCCCTTACTAAGTTTTTCAATCCAAGGCAAAAAAGCTTTTTTGATTAAAATTACGCCATCTTTTTTATAATCTAAAATTTGCTTATCAGTTAATTTTAAAGTCACTTGTTTAAAACTCTACCGGCTACTGTTTTTAGTTTGTTTTTCGTCTTTTGTGATCTTTTTTCTGGAGCAGTAATTATAGCAACATCTAAACAATTATTTGTTGGGTCGTCAGGATCAATATGAGTTTCAAAATTATCAATAAGGTTTTTAATCATGTTTTTTGCTTTAGAAGCATTATCTAATAATACTTTTATTACTTTTTGGACATCAACATTTTCATGATCTGGATGCCAACAATCATAATCAGTCACCATTGAAACAGATGCATATCTAATTTCTGCTTCTCTAGCTAATTTAGCTTCAGGCATATTTGTCATTCCAATCACATCTGCTTTCCATGATCTGTAAAGATTCGACTCAGCTAAAGTTGAAAATTGTGGGCCTTCCATTACCACATAAGTTCCTCCCATTTGGTAATCTATTCCTTCTTTTTTTATAGCATCTTCACATGCATTCATTAAGCCTTTAGAGGTTGGGTATGCCATTGATACATGAGCAACTATTTCCTCATCAAAAAAGCTTTTATTTCGAGCAAATGTTCTGTCTATAAATTGATCAACAATAACAAATATACCGGGAGGCAAATTTTCTTTCAAAGAACCTACAGCTGAGACAGATACAACATCTGTTACACCCAATTGTTTTAATGAGTCAATGTTTGCTCTAAAATTTATGTTTGATGGTGAAATAAAGTGTCCCTTACCGTGTCTTGGTAAAAAATAAACTTCTTTATTTTTATAAATTGCTTTTAAGATCTTATCTGATGGTTTTCCCCATGGAGTGTTTAAATCTAATAATTCTCTGTCTTTAAACTCCTCAACATCATAAAGACCACTTCCACCAATTATTGCTAATTTATTATTTGCCATGTAAAAAGTAATTATATCTGAATTATAAATAACTATTATGGATTTAAAAGATTATATTCGCTCAATTAAAGATTATCCTAAAAAAGGTATTTTATTTAGAGATATAACCACATTAATAAAGAATGAGACTGCTTTTGAGGAGTCAATAAATCAAATTGTTGAGAGATCCAAAAAATTTAAAATAGATAAAATTGCAGCAATTGAATCACGTGGTTTTGTGTTTGCATCTGCTGTTTCTTACATTTTAAAAAAACCATTCATAATGTTGAGAAAAAAAAATAAACTACCCGCTGATGTGCATTCAGTTGATTTTGAGCTTGAATATGGAACAGCAACAATAGAAGTTCACAAAGACTCAATTTCAGAAAATGATTCTGTTCTGATAATAGATGATTTGATAGCAACTGGAGGAACTGCAGAAGCTGCAGCAAAACTTATAGAAATTTCTAAAGGAAATGTT
>CACEXE010000031.1 GCA_902563435.1 uncultured Pelagibacteraceae bacterium | reverse complement strand
TCCTGATTTAGTAATAAAAAAAATAGTAAGGTCTTCAATCTCAGATTTATATTGCAAAGGTGTAAAACCAAAATTTATTTTCATAGGTGCTAGTGGAAACAATAACTCTTTTTCAAAAAAAAATCTTAATATCATTTCTAAAAGTCTTAAAGAAGAGCAAAAGAAATATGATATTAAATTATCAGGTGGCGACACAACAAAATCAAACAAAACAATCTTTACAATAATGTCGTTAGGTTATTCAAAAAGAATAGTACAAAGAAATAATTGTATGAATGGTGACGATATATATGTAACTGGGTACATAGGTGACAGTTATTTAGGATTACAAATTTTAAAAAGAAAAGTTTTTTTAAATAAAAAAGAACATAACTATTTTGTTAAAAAATACTATTTACCTGATTTACCTACTAAGATCAGCTCAAACCTTTATAATTTTGCAAATTCTTCAATTGATATTTCAGATGGTTTATTTGGAGATTTGACCAAGCTAATCAATAAAAGTAAACTGTATTATAAAGTTGACCTAAATAAAGTTCCAGTTTCAAAAAATTTGAGAAACTATCTTACTAGATCCAAAAAAAAGAAGATCAATTTCATTTCAAAGGGTGATGATTATCAAATTATGTTTACATCCCCAAAATCAAAGAGAAATTATATTTTAAAATTTTTCAAAAAGATGAATCAAAAAGTAACACTAATTGGCAATTTAAGTAGAGATGCAAAGAATAATGAAATTATTGAGGGAAATAACCGATTAAAAAATGCTTATAATGAGGCATATTCTCACAATTTTTAAAAAAAAGTTAAATATTGCGTTTTATATCATATTTTGTATTACATGTTTTTCATAACTTTAATTAACAAAGGAACCAATGAACACATCAACTGAAACAATAATGTATTATATTATAGCGGCTGGAATCTTATCCATCGTTTATGGTTTTATAACAGGTAGAAATATTTTAAACTCAAGTTCGGGTAATGCTAAAATGCTAGAAATTGCATCAGCAATTCAAGAAGGTGCTAGAGCTTATTTAAATCGACAGTATAAAACTATTGCAATTGTTGGTGTTGTAGTTCTTATTATAATCACAATATTATTTAGCCCTTTAGTTGGTTTAGGCTATTTTATTGGCGCAGCATTATCTGGTATTGCAGGTTATGTGGGTATGCTTGTTTCTGTTCAAGCCAATGTGAGAACAGCAGAGGCGTCAAGAAAAAGTTTAGCAAGTGGTTTGTCAATAGCATTTAAATCAGGAGCTGTTACAGGCATGTTGGTTGCTGGATTAGCTTTGCTTGCCATTGCAGTGTATTATTATTATTTAGTTAAAACTGATGTTGAAGAAAGAGAAATAGTTAATGCTTTAGTTGCATTAGGATTTGGTGCATCTTTAATTTCAATTTTTGCAAGACTTGGTGGTGGTATTTTTACTAAAGGTGCTGATGTAGGCGCAGATTTAGTTGGAAAAGTAGAAGCAGGTATTCCAGAAGATGATCCTAGAAATCCTGCGGTTATTGCAGATAACGTTGGTGATAATGTTGGAGATTGTGCTGGTATGGCTGCAGATCTTTTTGAAACTTATGCTGTTACAATAGTTGCTACAATGGTTCTTTCATCTATCTTTTTTGTTAATGATTTGAATATGATGATATATCCTTTAGCAATTGGTGGTGCTTGTATTTTAACTTCAATTTTTGGTACTTTTTTTGTTACTCTTGGAAGTGATAAAAATATAATGAAAGCTATGTATAAGGGTTTTGTAATAACAGCTGTAAGTTCACTAATTATTTTATTTCCTATAACTAAGCATGTTATTGGCTTTACAACCGAGTATATAGTTAATGGAAAATCATTTAATGGACTAAGTTTATATTTTTGTGGAATAATAGGACTAGTTATTACTGGACTAATAATATGGATTACAGAATATTATACAGGTACTGACTATAGACCTGTCAAAAGTGTAGCAAAATCATCTACAACCGGACATGGTACAAACGTTATTCAAGGTTTGGCAGTTTCTATGGAAGCAACTGCTGTACCCGCGTTAATTATTGTTGGAGGTATCTTATGGACCAATCATATTGCTGGTCTTTATGGAATAGCAATTGCTGTAACTACTATGCTTGCACTAGCTGGCATGGTTGTCGCTTTAGATGCTTATGGTCCTGTTACTGATAATGCTGGAGGTATTGCAGAAATGTCAAATCTTCCCAAAAACGTTCGTAAAACTACCGATGCTTTAGATGCAGTTGGAAATACCACAAAAGCAGTAACAAAAGGCTACGCTATTGGTTCTGCTGGTCTTGGAGCGTTAGTACTTTTTGCAGCATATACTGAAGATATTAAACATTTTTCAAAAGTTGCTGGTTCAAATTTGGAAGGGATAGCTGTCACTTTTGATTTATCCAATCCTTATGTAGTAGTTGGTCTTCTTATTGGTGGTATGCTCCCTTATTTATTCGGATCGATGGGTATGCAAGCAGTTGGTAGGGCAGGTGGAGCTGTTGTCGTTGAGGTAAGAAGACAATTTAAAAAAATACCTGGAATAATGAAAAGAAAAGCCAAACCTGATTATGGAAAGCTTGTTGATCTTTTAACAAAAGCTGCAATTAAAGAAATGGTTATTCCATCATTATTACCAATATTATCACCAATAGTTCTATACATAATAATTTATTTTATTGGTGGACAAGTAGCAGCTTTATCATCACTTGGTGCAATGTTATTGGGAGTTATTATTACTGGTCTTTTTGTTGCTGTTTCTATGACAGCAGGAGGTGGTGCATGGGATAATGCAAAAAAATATATTGAAGATGGTAAATTTGGTGGCAAAGGTTCAGAGGCTCATAAAGCAGCAGTAACAGGTGATACTGTTGGTGATCCATACAAGGATACAGCAGGACCAGCAGTTAACCCTATGATTAAGATTACAAACATTGTAGCATTACTTTTATTAGCAGTCATAGCTGGATAAAATTTATTCTACAATTTTTGAAAGTTTTTTTGCCATAAGTTCGTCCAATTTTCTGTAGTTGCTGGGACATGCCTGTTAATATGATAAGATAATGATCCTATAGGAGCCAAACATGTTTCTTTAGAATAAATGTCATGTAATGGTTTTTCAAAAGGATCATTTATCCTTTCACCTACCATACGAATATTTTTTCGAAAATCATTTAATACATTTTTTGAAAACATAAATGTTAACAATGTTTCTTTTACGTCTCTCCATTTATAGTTCATTCCTAAATATATTGAGGTGTTATAACTTGAGTCATAATAAAAAGGATAGTCACTTGGACATAGAAAAATGTCTTTTTTAAAAAGAGTTGACAATCTAGAGTATGTAAAAATCATTTCCTCAATACAATTATCTTCAAATAAATAATCATCTTCTATAAAAAAAATAAGATCCCTAGCATTTTCAGCACAATCACAGCACTCTAGATAAGTTCCTCTATTTCCCTTAATTTTAGATTTAATAAATTTTATATTGATCTTTTTATCCTCTAATTTTCTTAATATCTCGTTGTCAAACTGATCATCTGAAACATCTGAAATTAAATTTAAAGTAATATTTAATTTATTTTCTCTCAAAAAATTTAAAATACTCTCATTCAAACTAATTAGCGAAGTTAAAATAAGTTGTTTTTTGTTAATATTGGGAATAATCCTTTTCCATCTATCTGTTGAGTTCCAAAGTTGATTATTGGGAGCATATCTATAATAAATATCTAAGTTCTCTATTTTTCTATCAAGATCTAAATAACCTTTTGATAGTATTATTGATTTATCATTAAAAGAGAAATAATTTGAATTAACATTTTTATAATCGGGATTTACTAGATTAAGACTCTCCTTGTCTAGAGCATAAACGTTTAATATTTTAAGAATAAATCTTTTAATTTTACTTAGTTTTTTATAATTTCTTGGGAACATAAAAATATATATTTATATATTTTATTATTAAATATATAAAAATCATAATGATATATTATGTATATCTAATAATATCAAAAAAATTAAACAAATACAGATCTTATGTTGGTTATACTAATAATATTAATAAACGAATTTTGCTTCATAACTCTTCAAAAGGTGCAAAGTTTACCAGAGGAAATAAATGGAAATTAATTTACGTAAAGAAATACTATGAAAAAAGTACTGCTATGCAAGAGGAATATAAATTAAAAAAAAATTACTCACTGAGAAATAAAATAAAAAATGAATATATAAATAAATGAAAATTTCAGTATTATTGCCATACAAAGAGAATTATTCACCTACATATTCAGGAGCCGTGTCTATATTTATT
>CACEXE010000030.1 GCA_902563435.1 uncultured Pelagibacteraceae bacterium | reverse complement strand
CCATTTCTTTTTTAGGTAACTTATCATACCAATCTTCTTTGACATAAACATGACACGTAGCGCATGACATGCTTCCACCACAATCTGCATCAATACCAGGGATATCATTTTGAACAGCACCTTCCATAACTGTGAGCCCATTTTGGACTTCAACTATGTGCTCTTTTCCGTTGTGTTCAATATATTTGATTTTAGCCATTGCTTTTATATAAGCACAAAAAAAAATAGGGCAAGTAATCAAACTTGCCCTATCTTATATTTCGTAACTAATTGTTACTACGCTCTTCTTGTAGAGTTAGATACTGCACAAGACCAGATAATTAAACCAAATGCGATTTTATTAACAAAGTCTGCTAAGTTATAGATAACGTTTAACGCGTTACCATCTATTCCACCTGTTAGGTAACCAAAAATGTAACCTAATGGGTAAATAGCCCAACCTACAGTAACAATCATTCTTAAAGCTCCAAATGCAGTTACTAAAGATTTATTTCCAGATTTAGCAGCAACTTTTCCTGCTTCTCCTGAAAAGATTTCATAAAGAATGTAAATCCATCCAGCCATACCGATTATGAAACCTAGTGTAGCGTTAATGAATCCTGCTTCTCCAAGATATCCACCTATTAACATAACTAGTGAACCAATTAAGATTCTCCAGAATATGTTTGTGTCAACTTTTCTTACTGCTGAAAGAATTAAGTAAAATTCTACTAGCTGTAGTGGTACAGTAATTAACCAGTCAATGTATCTGTAAACAGTTGGAGTATCACCTGTTTCGATCCATACTGCTCTCATATACATATAGTGAATAAATGCTATACCTGTTACTAATCCAGCTACGTTCACTGATTTTCTCCATTGTGAACTGACATTAGCCTGTTCCATAAAGAAAAACGCTGTAGCTGCTAACATACCCATTGATATTAACCAAAACGAAATACCTACGAAATCGTCTGTAGCTAAAAAGGCTGTTGCTGCGTTAGCTGCTGTAGTTGCTCCGAAAAGCACTGCTGCTAATGCTAACATTTTCATTGTCTTCATAAAAAACTCCCTCATAGTTAGTTTTTTTATTAGTTTAAATTTAAACTACAGACTAATCTAATGATTAGCCTAAAGTTAGGGTTAGATAGCAAAAAAAATTAGTTTATTGAAGAGTTTTTGACCTCTAAAAAGTATTGATTTTACTTACTTTATAAAATTAAATACAACCTGTTGCATAAAATCATTATAAAAGTGTATCAAAAAACAAATCACTATGAAAAATAGTTTTAACAAAATTTATCAAGAATCTATACAAAATCCCGAGGAATTTTGGAAAAATGTGTCTGATGATGTCTTCTGGTTTAAAAAACCTACTAAGATTTTAAACAAGTCTAACCCTCCATTTTATAAATGGTTTGAAGATGGGGTTACAAACACCTGTTACAATGCAATCGATGTTCATATTGATAATGGAAATGGTGACAAAACTGCTTTGATCTATGATAGTCCTATAACCAACAGCAAAGCAAAGTTTACATATAATGAATTAAGAGAAAAAATATCAAAATTTGCAGGAGCGCTAGATAATCAAGGTATCAAGAAGGGTGATAGAGTAATTATTTACATGCCAATGATACCTGAGGCAGTTATAGCTATGCTTGCTTGTGGAAGAATCGGTGCGATACACTCAGTCGTCTTTGGAGGATTTGCTTCAAATGAACTGGCAAGTAGAATTGATGATAGTAAAGCAAAAATTTTAATCACTGCCTCTTGTGGATTTGAACCAGGAAGAACAGTTGAGTATAGGCCGTTAGTAGATGGAGCATTAAAACTTGCAAAACATAAAGTTGAGAGAGTAATTTTCTTTCAAAGAAAAGATCACGAGGTAAAACTCAACTCTCCACTTGAAATAAGTTGGGAAGAATCTCTGAACAACGCTAAAGACAAAGATTGTGTTGAAATCGGAGCAAATGAGTTTGCTTACATTTTATATACATCTGGAACTACAGGAATACCAAAAGGAATAGTTAGAGATATTGGAGGTCATATAGTTGCTCTTAAATGGACAATGAAAAATATTTATAATGTTGATGAGAATGATGTGTGGTGGTCGGCAAGTGATATTGGTTGGATAGTAGGACATTCATATATTGTTTATGCTCCATTATTTAAAGGGTGTACAACAGTTTTATTTGAGGGGAAACCAATTGGAACTCCTGATGCAGGAGTATTTTGGAGAATAATTTCAGAGTACAAAATTAAATCTTTATTCACTGCTCCAACAGCATTTAGAGCTATTAAAAAAGAAGACCCAGATGGAAAGTTTTTCTCAAAATATGATTTAAGTTCTTTTGAATCTTTATTTCTAGCTGGAGAAAGAGCTGATCCTGATACAATAAAATGGGCTGAAAATCTTTTAAATGTTCCCGTCATAGATCATTGGTGGCAAACAGAGACTAGTTGGGCAATAAGTTCAAATTGTACTGGAATAGAAATGCAAAAAACCAAGTATGGTTCAGCGTGTAAAGCAGTTCCAGGCTACGATGTAAAAATAATTAAACCAGATCATTCGATTGCAAAACCGAATGAGATGGGAGATATAGTTGTTAAATTACCTTTACCTCCAGGTACCTTTCCTACACTTTGGAATGCTGATACGAGATATGAAGAAAATTATATGACTAACTATAAAGGTTTTTATCAAACTTATGATGCAGGACACATTGATGAAGATGGATATATTTGGATTATGTCACGAACCGATGACATTATAAATGTTGCTGGTCATAGATTATCGACAGGTGCTATTGAAGAAGTTTTATCAGAACATCAGTCAGTTGCTGAGTGTGCTGTTCTTGGAATTGCAGATAAATTGAAAGGACAATTGCCTATTGGTTTAGTTGTTTTAAAATCTGGTGTTGAAAAAGATAATGACACTATTTCAAAAGAATGTATTCAAATGGTGAGAGATAAAATTGGTCCAGTTGCAGCATTTAAAGTTGTTATTGTTATTAAAAGATTACCTAAAACAAGATCAGGAAAAATATTGAGAGGAACTATTCGTAAAATTGCTGACAAGGAAGATTATAAAATGCCGGCAACAATCGATGATCCAGTAATTTTAGAGGAGATTACTCAAAGTTTAGTAGAAAATAAAATTCTGATTAAATAAATTAGATTAATTATCAAACTTGATGGGCCTACCTGATGCTTCTCCAAGGATTTCTCCATCTTTCATTTTAATTTCACCATTTATAATTGTGTATATTGGAGTTCCTTTAAATTTATGTCCATCGAAAGGTGACCATCCACACTTACTCTCTATTTTCTCATTTTTGATTTCAATAGTTTTATTCATATCAACAATTGTAAGATCTGCATCATATTTTTCTTTTATATATCCCTTGCCAATTATACCAAAAATTTTTGCTGGATTTTCACAGATGAGATTCATAAGCTGAACTAAAGTTAGTTTTTCATCATTGACATGATTAAGCATCACAGGTAGCAATGTCTGAACCCCAGGCATTCCTGATGGAGTATCAGGATATTCTTTGTCTTTATTAATTTTTAGATGAGGAGCGTGATCTGAACCGATAGTATCATTATAATTATTTCTTACCGCATACCAGAGCCTATCGTAATGACTTTTTTCTCTAATTGGTGGATTCATTTGAGCATAAGTTCCAAGTTTGTCGTAACAATCTGGAGCATACATCGTTAAATGTTGCGGAGTTATTTCAAAAGTTATATCTCCCTTGTTCTGAGATAAAAAATCAATCTCCTGTTTTGTTGTAATATGCAAGATATGAGCTTTTTTACCTAATCTTTTTGCAATTTTTACAATCTTTCTTGTAGAAGAAATTGCACATTCTTCGTCTCTCCATATTGGATGTGAATGAACATTACCTTTTTCTCGTAATTTCTTTCTAAGATTTAAAATATCTTCATCTTCTGAGTGAACTGCAACAATTTTAGATGTACTTTCAAATACTTTTTCAATGTCTTCTTCTTTATGAACTAGTAAAGTTCCTGTAGACGAACCAGCAAATAATTTAACGCCACAACATCCATCTAAACCTTGAAGCTCAGCTAATTCGCTTTGGTTGGTGGGAGTTGCTCCAAAATAAAATGCATGATTACAGTACATTCTATTTTTTGCTAAATCTATTTTTCTTTGAAATTCTGCTTTGTTAGTAGTTGCAGGATTAGTATTTGGCATTTCAAATACTGAGGTTATACCTCCAACAATTGCTGCTCTACTTCCTGAAGCTAAATCTTCAGTATCTGTTGAACCTGGTTCTCTAAAATGCGTCTGAGTGTCAATACAACCAGGAAGAACGGTTAGTCCAGTTGCATCAATTGACTGGCTTGAATCTTCATCTAACTTTCCAATTTTTACAATCTTGCTATTTTGAATGCCTATATCAACATCTTTGAGACTTTTATCAATATAACACTTTCCATTTTTGATTATTAGGTCTAACATTTATAAAAAAACTACTTATATCATTCGTTATAATATTACAATATGAATAGAAACAATATTTACATCCTAGAAGATAGGGGTCTTCTTTATATTAATGGAGATGATGCTAAAGAATTTTTACAAAATATAATTACAAACAACATTGAAAATGTATCAGATGATAGAAGTTGTTTCTCAGCTCTGTTAACCCCACAAGGCAAATATCTTTACGATTTTATAATTATTAAACATAAATCAGGCTATTTTTTGGATTGTGAAAAGAAAATAATTGAGAGTTTATATAAACAGTTAAAATTATACAAGCTTAGATCTAAAGTAGAAATTTTAAATCTAAGTAATGAGTTCGTTGTTGCAAATGTAACAAAGGAAAAATTTCTAGAATTAGAAAATTCTAAAGATGAGATGGGTTTTACTATTAAATTTAGAGAAGATCCTATTCTTTTAGATCCAAGGTCTGATAAATTAGGAGCTAGATTA
>CACEXE010000029.1 GCA_902563435.1 uncultured Pelagibacteraceae bacterium | reverse complement strand
TACCTTCAAAACTAATTTTTTTAATATTATTTGATTTTATAGATTTTATATAATCTTCCGTAGTATCTTCTGATTTAGAATATACAATTATAAGTTCTTTATTTTTATATTTTTGTTCTTCAAACGATTTTACTGATGCCATTATATATGGCATACTATTCAAAACGCTCATTATTATAGATATCTTCATTTTTCTTTAGTCAGATATAAAGAATTTAATAATATTATAAAATCAACACCAAACAACATCATTGAATTCTCTATCATGCACCTCAAAAATATAATCCCGATCAATAATGATCCTATATTTTGATAATAATTCTTATTTTCACCAAATTTAAAAATGTAAAATATTTTTTGTCTTATATTAATCCAAAAATACATCAATAAAATCAATGAAAATATCCCACCAGATAATAATGAATATATAAAAGCGTTTGATGTTGGATTGTAAGCTATAGATTTATCATGTCTTATTGTACTAAAAATTATTCTATCTGACATTGAACCATAACCCATAATTGGTCTTTGAAGAACAAAAATTAAAGATTCTTCCCATATTCCAATTCTCCCAGAAAAGAAAAGTTGCTGAAATAAGTCAATTCCTTCTTTATCTCTATACTTGAAAGATCTAAAATGAGAAACATCCCTATCCTTACTTAATAATTCCGTTTTGTTTATATTTTCAATGTCTAAATTTTTTTTTACTAAAATAGACTCAATGTTCCTTGAACTAGATAAGCTATAAAATAATAAAATTTGAAAGATAGTTAAAAATAAAATAAATTTTCCAGTTTTAATTTTATTTTTTTTACTAAAAAAATAAAATATTTTAATTAAAATCAATGTAATTAAGGCGAATTTTGATTGATAAAGAAATAGTAATGAGCCTAATATAATTAATAAAAAATATCTTAAATAAATCAAAAATTTCTTTTCTTTAACGTTGATTAATAAAATTAAAATATAAATAAATAAAATTGATCTAGACAAACCTGTTAGCCTAGGCATAGGATGTCCTAAAATGTAAGCGCTATCTCTGTAAACATCTAAATTATATAAAGAAGTTTTTACGTCTAATACAAAAAAATCTTTAATACTTATAAAAGTAAACCAAAGAATTATTAAAATTAAAAAAAATATAGATATATAAAATAATTGTTTTAATTCAAAAAATTTTAATTTTTCTGCAATCATAAAAATAAATATTGTTGTAATTGATGAAATAATCCAATTATATCTTCCAATATGATCAATAGCACTTTCAAAATCATTTATAAAACTATTCTGTGAAGCAAAGGTTGATATCAATTGTAACAATTGAATAATTAATAATATGTAGATAAAATTATTGTGATTAAAAAATATTTTGTATTTTACAATTATTATTAAGGAAATTATTAAACCTATCGTTGGAAATATCGCACGAACAAAATTTATGATATTAATAACATTTATCTCAAAACCCAAATTTTTTGAATTATCAAAAAGTATTAGAAAATCATAAGGATCAGACGCTAAAGATCCCCAAATTCCAACAAATAATAACAAAACGATATAATTTAAATAATTGTTGTCTATTTCATTTTTATCACGCATGAGATTATTCCAATTATATTACCAAAGAATTTAGGAAAAAAAAATAATTTACCTGATAAAGATTTTATTAATGTTAATGTGGTTTTTAAAATAATTGAAATATAGAATTTTATTTTATTCAAATTATTTTGTTTAACAAATTTATATCTATTAACAACTTCTTGATATCCAAAATCGAAACTTGTTCTTTCAACTAAATTTTCATTATAATATTTTGAGTCTGAGAAAAGAATAAGCTTTCCTTTTTTTCTCATTTCATAACTAAAGAATAAATCTTCTAAATAACTATACTTGCCCAAATTAGTGTTGAATCTAACGTCTTTTATGTAATTACTCTTATAAATACATGCTTGAGTACTTAGCCACATAGTTTCATAATTTTTTTTTAAATTATTTAATTTAGTGTGCCAACCATTATCGCAGACAACACCAGGATTAGAATGATAAAAACCATTATTGGTAAAAAATTTGTTTTTTTTTAAATTTTCTAAATTTTTTTTTTTATTTTTCTCAATTGAGTTGAAACCATAACCAATATAAGAATTATTATTTTTAATAAATTCATCCATATTATTCAAAGCATTCTTTTCAAAAATAATATCGTCATCACAGAACATAAAATAATGATTTTTTTTATTAGCAATCTCAATTCCTAAATTTCTTTGAATTGAAGATGATGGAACAGATTTTATTATTTTTAAATTTTTTTGTATTGAAAAATAATTTAAATTGTTCAAATAATTGCTATCTCTTGAGCTATCTATCAACAAAATCTCATCAAAATATTCGATATATTCATTTAATGATTTAATCAGTCTTTTTAAAAAATCAGGTCTATCCTTAGTTGGAATTATAAGAGAGGTAGATTTGATAAACATACTAGGCAATATTTTAGTCCAATTTGTATTTATTTGTAATTACAAGAAGTATTTAAAATAAATGAATTTATCAAGGAATTTAAACATATGATATCTAAGACTCAGTAAACATCACTAAATAATTTTTTATTTTTTTAATTTTTAATTCTTTATTAATTTCACCACATGGTGCTTTGCTATACATGCAATAACCATCATTTGGTATATAAATTCTTTTGTTATTAATTATTTTATATTTATGATCTCTGATTTTATTATTATTATCAAAAGAATAAAATTTTGGCCAAGGATAATTGTAATAATCTTTTTTCTCAAAAATAATTCTATTCATATTTTTTAATGTAAAAATAGTTAGCAAAATTATAATCAAATATTTTAATCCATTAAATTTACTAATTTTCAGATACTTACTTCCCAAAAACCCAAATATTATTGAAAGTAATATAATAATATTTGAGTATCCATACCTGAAATTTGGAACTTTATAAAACCAAATTAATATACCAATCACACAAAATCCTATTAAAATTTTAATAAAATAATCAATTAAGTAATCTTTTTTTTTATCTCGGAAATAAAATAAAAAAGCTATCAAGAATAAAATATATGGAACTAAAATTTCTAAAATCTTCAAAAAATGGTTGTTAAACCAAGTATTGAGCCAAATATTTGATGTAAATTCTTTTTGTTTTATTTTAGAATTTGTTGTCCTAAACTCGGGCCATCCTTTTGCCCAAGCTTCATTATCTGTAGCAATTTTTTCTAGTTTTTCTTTATCTGTCCAAACTAGCCCTTCTATACACGTGAATTTAACAGGATACACTAAGCACCCACTTACTAAAATATTCTTCAAACACCAAAATATCAAAAAAATTAATATGAAAATAAATTTTTTATTTATTATATTTCTAAAGTTTTTTCTATTAATTAAAAATATAAATGGAAATAATATTGATGTAAGAATTATTATTTTATTCATAATTATAAATAAAGCTAAAATAAAATAATTCGAAATTTCAATATTTTTTGTAGTTTCAAAATTCTTGACAATTTCAGATACTAATAAAAACATTAAAAAGTGAGCAGGTGCATCATTGCCATACTCACTATATCTGTTCATTTTATAAATAATAAAAATAAAAACTGATAATAAGAAGAAAAAATGAAAATTTAATTTTTTCAACTTTATATAATTTATCAAATTATATAAAAAATTTATTATAACTGCACTTGCTATTAAAGCGCTAGGAAATACAATTCCATTTAAACCAAATATTAAATTATTTGAAACTGCTGAGGTGTATTGAATTATAGAAGTATGTCCAAACCTAAAGTGTAAATTAGAGTTTCCAATTATAATTTTATCCTCATTAATCAGATTAATGTATGGTAAATGATAAAGTCCAGCATCTGGTCTATAAACGTTACTGTTTGTAACAAGTAAAAAAATAATTATTGATGAAATCATACAAAAAAATAAAAATTCTTTTTTAAAAAAAATATCTCTTTTTATAAAAATAATTACTATGCTTAGTACTATAAGTATGGAATTGTAAATATTGTTTAGTGGTAAGAAAAAGTTAAGAGTTAAAGCAAAAAATGAAATAATAATTAAACCAAAGATAAGTTGTAAAGAATACTTTTCTAAATTATTTCCTTTATAGAAAAAAATTCCAAAAGGCGTATATAATAGTGTAACTAAAAAACTGGAAAATATAATTTTAATCATCTAAAATTCGAAAATGAAGTTAACAGTAATTATTCCTGTATACAACGAAATTAACTCTATAGAAATATTGTTGAATAAAGTTTTAGAGGTACCAATCAATAAACAAATTATTGTTGTTGATGATTGCTCAACTGATGGAACTAGGAATAAAATTATTAATGATTACAAAAACAGAATTGATAAATTGATATTACATGAAACAAATCAAGGAAAAGGTGCTGCAATTAGAAGTGCTCAAAAATATGTTAATGGAGAATACGTTATTATTCAAGATGCAGATTTAGAATACGATCCTAATCAGTATCCATTGTTTATTGATGAAGTTGTTAAAAAAAATTATCAAGTACTTTATGGATCTAGAGTTTTGAAGAAAGATAAATTGTATAATGTGCAAAACTTTAGTCATAAGGTTAGAATTTGGGGAAATTCAATATTGACTTTTGTTTCTAATGTAATTAACAAACAAAATTTAACAGATGCACATACTTGCTATAAAATGTTTGAAGCTAATATTTTTAAGTCCATCTCCTTGAAAGAAAATGGATTTGCCTTTTGTCCAGAAATAAATACCAAAATTTCCAACATGGAAATTGATATATTTGAAATTCCAATAAATTATCAAGGTAGAACTTATAAAGAAGGAAAAAAAATAAAGGCTGTTGACGGATTAATAGCTATCATTGCAATAATAAAATATAAGTATTTTAAATAAATAATAAAAAATATTGTGAAAAAAATTTTAATAACAGGAGCTGGTGGTTTTATCGGAGGTCATCTTGTATCAAAATTGATTAAAAAAAATTATAAAGTTATATGTGTTGATATAAAGCCAAAAAAAAATTGGTTTCAAATTTTTAAAAAAGCAAATAATTTCTCAGCAGATTTAAATAATTTTCATCCTTGTTTGAAATATACAAAAAATATAGATTATGTATTTAATTTATCATGTGATATGGGTGGAATGGGTTTTATTGAAAATAATAAAGCGTCATGCATGACATCTGTGCTTATAAATACAAATCTTTTGAAAGCGTCAAAAATTAATAAGGTAAAAAGATATTTCTTTTCTTCAAGTGCATGTGTTTACAATGCGGAAAAGCAAACGATTTCAAATAATCCTGGATTAAAAGAAGAAGATGCATATCCAGCAGATCCTGAAGATGGCTATGGATGGGAAAAACTTTTTAGTGAACGGATGTGTAGACATTACGAGGAAG
>CACEXE010000028.1 GCA_902563435.1 uncultured Pelagibacteraceae bacterium | reverse complement strand
ATTTAAGGAAGTAAATGTTTAAAGTAGTAAAAAAAGAAATAGAATTAAGTGGAAAAAAATTAAGTTTAGAGACAGGTAAAATAGCAAGACAAGCAGATGGTGCAATAATAGCTCAATGTGGTGAAACAGTAGTTTTGGCAACAGTAGTTGGTGCTAAGAAAGTAAATCCAGATATGGACTATTTTCCTTTATCTGTAAATTACCAAGAAAAATATTATGCAGCTGGTAAAATTCCAGGTGGGTATTTTAAAAGAGAAGCCAGACCAACTGAAAATGAGACTTTAATATCAAGGTTAATAGATAGACCTATCAGACCTTTGTTCCCTGATGAATTTAAAAATGAGGTACAACTATTACCAACAGTAATATCTTACGATAAAGAAAATGAGGCTGATATTTTATCAATAATCGCCTCTTCAGCTGCATTAGCCATATCAGGTATGCCTTTTATGGGCCCTGTGGGAGCTTCAAGAGTTGGTTTTATTAAAGGAGAATATGTTCTTAACCCGTCAAAAAAGGAATTAGAGGAGTCAAAATTAGATTTAGTAGTAGCGGGAACTAAAGACGCTGTTTTAATGGTTGAGTCAGAGGCACATGGTTTAACCGAGGAAGAAATGTTAAATGCAGTAAAATTTGGTCATGAGGGATTTGTACCTATCATAGAAATGATCGAAGATCTTGCAAAAGAATCTAGAAAACCTGAATGGACGATAGAGAAAAAAGATCTTTCTGAGATAAAAAAGAAATTAGAAGAAGAATTTACTGAAGATCTTAAAAAAGCATTCTCTACTAGAGATAAACAGGATAGATCAAATCAAATTTCTGAAATAACAGAAAAAGCAAAGAGGCTTTATGAAGAAAATGAAGATTATACTGATCTAGATGTAAACTCTCAACTTAAAAACTTAGAAAAGTCGATTGTAAGAACAGATATTCTGAAAAATAAAAATCGTATAGATGGACGAGGTCTTGCGGATGTAAGACCAATTATGTGTGAAGTTGGAATATTACCTAGAGTTCATGGCTCAGCTTTATTTACAAGAGGTGAAACTCAAGCGATCGTTACAACTACTCTAGGTACATCAGATGACGAACAAAGAATTGAAAGTTTAGATGGTCTTCAAAAAGAGAGATTTATGTTGCACTATAATTTTCCTCCGTTCTCAGTTGGTGAAACTGGTAGAATTGGAACTGGTAGAAGAGAAATTGGACACGGTAAACTAGCATGGAGAGCAATTAACTCATCACTACCTTCGAAAGAAAATTTTCCTTACACATTTAGGATAGTTTCCGAAATAACTGAATCTAACGGCTCATCCTCAATGGCAACTGTTTGTGGAACTTCACTAGCTCTCATGGATGCAGGTGTTCCGATTAAAGAGCCAGTTGCTGGAATTGCCATGGGTTTAATTAAAGAGGGTGATGACTTCACTGTGTTATCAGATATTCTTGGTGACGAAGACCATTTAGGGGACATGGATTTTAAAGTTGCTGGTACTAAAGATGGTATTACATCCCTACAAATGGATATAAAAATTACTGGAATCACTTTTGAGATAATGGAACAAGCTTTAAATCAAGCTAAAGATGGAAGAATTCATATCTTAGGTGAAATGAACAAAGCACTTTCTAAATCAAGAGATAATGTTGGCAAACACACACCAAAAATGGAAAAAATTACAGTTGATAAAAAAGATATCGCAGCAGTAATTGGTAAAGGTGGTGCAACAATTAGAGAAATAGTTGAGAAATCTGGAGCAAAAGTTGATGTTAACGATGAGGGTGAAGTAACAGTTGCTGCACCTGATGAAGAGTCGAGAAATATTGCAATGCAAATGATAAAAGATATTACTGCTAAAGCTGAATTAAATAAAATTTATAACGGTAAAGTTATGAAAATTATGGAATTTGGCGCTTTTGTAAATTTTTTAGGAAAGCAAGATGGATTAGTTCACATTTCAGAACTTGCAGATAAAAGAGTTGCTAAAGTCACTGATATTGTAAAAGAGGGTGACGAAGTAAAAGTTAAAGTTATTGGATTTGATCGAGGAAAAGTAAAACTCTCTATAAAACAGGCTGCTATATAGGCAAATGAGTGATCAGACAGTTGGTGTTTATATTTTATTGAAAATAAAGGATATCAACAGTGGATGGAGAGATTTTATCTCCTCAACAGTCAATAAAGTAAAATTATCAGGAAATCCTAATTTATATGAATATTATGTAAATAATGGAGAAATCGACCTCCATGAAAGATTTCCAAACAATGAAGCATGGTTAAGACATATTGATTATTTTACAAAAGAGGTTGCAAAAGACTTTCTTAATCATTTTGAAATAAAAAAATTTAGAGTTTATGGACCAGTAAATGATAAAATAAAAGAGGTTGGTAAAAGTTTTGAAGCTAAGTACTTTGACACTGTTGGAAAAATTTAAAACATTTTTATTAAATGGAAAATAATAGGAGTAATCTTTTAATAAAAAATTTACTATTATATTTTCTTCTTCTTTCAATATATTTAATTGGTAATTTCTCTTTTATAGAATTTGAAAAATTAAGTTTTAATGTTAATTTTTGGATAAGAGATTCATATTTATTAAATTATTTTGACTACGGTTTTTTGAAAAGAGGTTTAATCGGAACCCTTCTTGGGATTAGAGTTTCTGATGTAGAAATAATTAGGCCTGATAGACTTGTATCTGAAAGCTTCCAAAATTTTATTAATTTAATTTCAGTTGTAGTAATCACAATAACTATTACATTATATTTAATTGTCTTAAATAAAATCTCTAAGGAATATAAAAAAATTTTAATTATTTTAGCTATTTCTCCATTTGCTTTTATTAATTTTGGATATGATGCAGGTAGATTTGATCAATTTACTATTATTTATTTTCTAACTTTCTTTATCTTTTTTAAAAATAAAAATATTATAAATTATTTAATAATTATTTCTCCATTTTTTTTATTTGTACAAGAAACAAACTTGTTTTTATTATCTTCATTTATTTTTTTTTATACCTACTTTTTTAAAAGAAATATGTATTTGATAAGCTATTTGATATTAGCAAATCTTTTAATTTTATTTATTTTGCTTCTTTATGGAGATGCTGATTATAATAAAGCTAACTACATATGGCCATTACATGCATATTTTGATCCAAGTAAAACTTTTATAGAAAAAAGTCTTTATTGGTGGGAAAAATTACTCATTTTTAATACAACTATTATATATAGACATCTTTTTGCAATTATAGTTTTTATTACATTTAATTTTTTATTAATTAAAAAATTTAAAGAAATTAATAAAATAAAAAAATTTATACTTTCAATTTTTGTATTCTATACTGTAATACTTATAGTTGCAGTTGATCATGCAAGGTATGTTTCCAACTACATATTTATAATGGTTTTATTTTTAGTTGTTTACTTATCTGAAAATAAAAATATTAAGTTAATGACACCTTCTAATTATTACTATTTAATATTATTAGTTGGTCCATTTGGAGTAACTTACTCTCTACCATATCTTACAATACTTAAAAAAATAATTTTTAATATAGATTAAACTCTACTATTTAATAATTCTAAAATAATTTCCTTAGTATTATATATTTGCTTCCACTTAGGAAAATGAGTTTTAAATTTCTTATTATTAGTAATATACCAAATATGATCTCCAGTCCTTGGTTTTATGATTGTCTTTTTTCTAACTTTTAGATTTGTTAGAGTTTCAATAACATTTATTGCTTCTAATATTGAACAATTAGAAAATCTTCCACCTCCTATATTATATACTTCACCAGACTTAGGTTTCTTAAAATACTCCCAAAAACATTTTATAAGGTCTTTGCTATGTAGATTGTCTCTTACTTGTTTCCCTTTATATCCAATTAGTGAATATTCATTTTTAATCTGAACTACTTTTACTAAATATGATAAAAAACCATGTAAATGTGAACCATTATGATTTGGACCTGTTATACACCCAGCTCTGAAACAAACTGTTTTAAGACCAATATTTTTTCCATATTCTTGAACAATTAGATCTGCATAAGTTTTTGAAACACCAAAAAAACTATGAGTACAGTTATCTAGTGAAAATTTTTCATCCACACCTTTGTATAATTTATCTTTTTTTTTTAATTCCCATCTGTATTTTTTTTCTACAAAATTTAATTTATTTGGATTATCACCATAAACTTTATTTGTTGACATAAAAATAAAAGCAGCATCAGGACAGTTTTTTTTCGTAAGTTCTAGCAAATTTAATGTACCTTTCGCATTTATTTCAAAATCTAAGAATAAATTATTTTTTGCATAATCATGGGAGGGTTGAGCGGCACAATGTATTATTAAATTTATCTTTTTTTTATATTTTTTAAAGATTTTTGTTAGTCCATCTAAATTTCTTATATCTAAATTTATATGTTTAAAATTTTTATTTCTTTTTTTAATTTTATTTCTAATTTTATGGGTAGATGAGTCTTCTCCAAAAAAAATTTTTCTAAAATTATTATCAATACCAATTACGTCAAAGCCTTTATCACAAAAAAAATCAACTGCTTCTGAACCAACTAAACCACTCGAACCTGTTATTATTGCTAATGACATTAAAAGTATTTTTTTAATTCTTTTTTGTTATTTGATATCCATAAATATATGTCTTTTACCACGTCAAAAATTTTCTTTTTAGGTTTCCAATTATACGTATTTGATATAAATTTATTATCAGATATGTAATAGGGAATGTCATAAATAGATGTTTTCTTAACTTTTATATGATCTACTTTATTCTTAGTTATAATTTGGCACACCCTGGTTAGTTTTTTAAGTGAAACGTAACTTATTTTTGAGCCACCCACATTAAAGGTTTTATTATAAATTTTATTAAACTTTTTAATTTGGATAAAAATAAGATTACATAAATCTAATATATGAAGAACATCCCTAACTTGGTTTCCATTTCCTCCATAACCAATATATTTTAATTTTTTATTCAACATATGTCTCCATACCCATAAGCTTACAAATCCTTGATCCTCTTTGCCAAATTGCAACGGCCCAGATATTACACTACATCTATTGATTATATATTTTAAATTAAACGCATAAGAAAATTCCTCGATAAATAATTCAGATGAAAGTTTTGTTGCTCCATACAACGTTTTAGGTCCATTAAGACTCTCCCTTTCATTTATTTTTTTATCCATTGAAAAATTCTTGTTAAAATTCGAAAAACCGATTTTATCTTTAATTAAATTTATTGGATATACTCTACTACTAGATAAAAAAATTAACTTGGACTTATCTTTTTTACATTTTTTTAAAATATTCAAAGTTCCAATAAGATTTGTGTTAATTACCCGATTAAAATCAGCTTTAGAGACTTCAACAGCTGGCTCTGCACAACAATCAATTATTAAATCAAATTTAGGTAATTTTTTAATTAATTTATAGTTTGAAATATCAATTTTATAATTTTTAATATTTTTTCGCTTAAGTAAATCTAAGTTAAATTTAGATCCTTTTTTTGATAAGTTATCAAGTGAGCTTACGTTAAAATTTTTTTCACTTAGATATAAAATGATATTAGTGCCGACAAAACCACATCCACCAGTAATTAGTATTTTCATTTTAATAATAAGTGTTATACATTTTTATGTCTTTATCAATTATTGTTCCTGTCAAAAATGAAGAAAAAAATAT
>CACEXE010000027.1 GCA_902563435.1 uncultured Pelagibacteraceae bacterium | reverse complement strand
ATTAAAGAGTGAAGGTGGCTCAATAACTGAGGGTATTGGATCAAGTAGAGTTACAGCAAACTTTGCAAAAGCAAATATTGATGGAGCATTTTCAATAAGTGATCATGAGTCTTTACCTGTTCTATTCGATTTAATTGAAAAAGAAGGTTTAAGTTTAGGTACAAGTTGTGGAGTAAACATTGCTGGAGCAATAAGATTGGGTAAAATTTTAGGTCCAGGTAAAACAATCGTAACAATACTTTGTGATAAATCTGATAAATACAACTCAAAGATGTTTAATAAATCTTTTTTAAAAGAAAAAGGTCTTCCCTATCCTCATTGGATATAATCACGCATAGCAGTACTGTAATAAATTCATTACATTTCTTCCTTATAATAAACTCTAATAACAATTAATTTAAGGAGGAACTATGGACGTAAAAGAGCAAACAAGAAAAGCATATGAGCTATTTGGTAAAGGCGATATGGAAACTTTTTTTAATGAAATGATTGATGATGATATAGTATGGACATTTCCAGGTAAAGAGGGTGTTCATCCGTTATCAGGAGTACATAAAGGTAAACAAGCTATGATGGCTGCGATGTCAAAAATTCCAGCGATGTGGCCAAATTTTCATTTAAAAGTTTTAGATATGATTAGTGAAGGTAACAAAGTTTTTGTTAGAGTTCATGCAACTGCTGACAATATGGATACTATGTTTGGTCATTATTTTGAATCTAGTGATGAAGGAAAAACTAAAGTCATGATGACATTTGATGATACACTTAGCATGTTCAATGCGATGAAGAAATAAGAACTATATGTCAATATTAGAAAAACTAAATAAAGCAATCATGGAAAAAGATGGTGCAGCAGCTGGTGAGCTGGTGCACGATGACTACAAAATGTTTTCTCATCTAAAAGGTGAATATGTACACATGGGTAAAGCAGGTATGGTCGAAGCCGTAAGTAAAGGTATGATGAGTCCTGCAAAATACAGGATCCTTTTTGAGAATGATGAAATTGGTTTTGATCATGCATATGTTACTTATCAAGATGGAAATACAGAAGCTTTGATGTGTTGTTGGAAGTTTAGAGACGGTAAAATCATTGAAGTCGAGACAGGTGCAACCAAATTACCAAAATAATTGAATAATCATAAGATTGATTTAAAATATTAAATAAAAAAAAGGAGGAATATATGGAAAAAGAAATGTTAGTGCTTGCAGAATTAAAAGAAGGCAAGTTTGAAAAGTTTATGGGATGGATGCAGTCAGATGAAGGCATGAGTGTAAGAAAATCTGCAGCTTATCCTGAAAAAACAGTAGGAGCAGTAATACCTGACAAAAGCGGTGTTATGTTTAAGGTATTTGTTCACAATGAGGAAAAAATGAAAGAACTAATATCTGGTACACATCCAGTTGGAAAAGAAATTTATGATGAATGTGTTATCAAAATGACTGCTTGGGATTTAACAAAAGTTGAAATGTAATATGGCAAGATTTTATTTGATTGGCAAAATAAGTGCAGAATTAATGAGAAGAATGCAAAATGATCCTTCTGCGGATAGATATGCATCGACTAAGAAAGTTACCGAGACTGCTGGTTTAAAATTGATCAGCTATGAATGGGTAAGAGGTAGATTTGATGTTATCTCATGTGTAGAAGGAGATTATGAACAAGCACTTGCCTTGAAGATTGCTTTTAAAAATTCAGGTCTAATGGATGATTTGATGGTACATGAAGTTATTGACTACAATAAAGCTTTTCAAAATGCTGCACATGCCACAAAGTCTGTTATTAAACCTGCAGAATAAATTAAAATTTACTTATAAAAAGGAGGTTTAGTGAGCGCATATCTATTGGCAAACATAACTGTTAACAATCCTGAAAATTATAAAGAATATGTTTCGAAGGTAAAATCTGTTGTTGAAAAATTTGGTGGGGAATATTTAGTTCGAGGCGGAGAAATGAATATAATAGAAGGTGATTGGCCAAATGAAAGAAATATTGTAATTAAATTTCCATCAAGAGAAAAGGCGATGGAATGGTATAATTCTGAGGAATATAAACCAATTAGGCAAATAAGACACGACAATGCTGTGTCAAATTCTGTAATTGTTGATGGTATATAAACATAATAAAATAATAAAAGAATAGGAGCATAATATGTCAATTTTAGAAAAATACAGTGCTGCATTAAAAAATAAAGATGAAGCAGCTATGAATGAACTTTTGCATGATGATTTCAAATTCAAAATGCATAAATCAGGAAACACTTTAGGCAAAGCTGACGTGATCAAATGGGCTATGAGCGGAGATATCAACCAAAGAGATACTAGAGTAGTATATGAAAACGACGAAGTTGGTGTACACCATGCATTCGTAACATTTGATGATGGAAATGTTGAAGCAGTAATGGCAGTCTACAAATATGATAATGGAAAAATCATGAGTTTAGAGACTGGCGCAACACCAATGCCTAAATAATGAAAAAACTAATA
Source organism: uncultured Pelagibacteraceae bacterium (assembly GCA_902563435.1). Classification (GTDB taxonomy): domain Bacteria; phylum Pseudomonadota; class Alphaproteobacteria; order Pelagibacterales; family Pelagibacteraceae; genus Pelagibacter. Next base: position 3,429 of record CACEXE010000027.1, on the reverse strand, counting down.
CTTTTATTTATTTTTATCGCCTTTAATTCAAATGCAGCTTCAATGAAGATGATTGGATCTAAGGGCGATCCAAACGATGTTACTAGAGTAATAGAAGTAAAGATGTATGACAATTATTATGAACCAAGTTCAATTCAAGTTAAAAAAGGCGAAACAGTAAAGATAATTGTTAAAAATTTAGGTGAATTGGTACATGAATATAATATTGGCACTAAAAAGATGCATATTGATCACCAACCCGAAATGGCAAGATTAATTGAACATGATATTCTTTTAGGCGACCGAATTGATCATAAAAAAATGAAAGAAATGTCAAAAATAGATCATTCATTAGGCCACAAACATGCAAATAGTGTAATGCTAGAGCCAAATAAAACAGGAGAAATTATATGGAAGTTTTCAAAAGATATTTCTTTAGAAATGGCATGTAATATTCCTGGTCACTACGAAAGTGGAATGGTCGGTCCTATAATAATTAAATAAATTAGAAAAGTTGTAGATATTAATTAAGGATATATTATTCTTTAGTTATGAGTAATCTAACTGCTTATATAATTTTAATTATTGCAGTTGCCCTTGGTACAGCATCAAATGGTTTTGCAAAGGCAGCAAATGGTTTTACAATTTTTTTACCAAGTGTTTTTACAGCAATAACAATAGTTGCTTGCATGTATACGCTGTCTTTAGTTATGAAAACTATTCCTGTTGGCGTAACTTACGCTTCATTTGCAGGCTTATGTATAATAGCTACTTCAGTTGTTGGTATTTATAAATTTAATCAAATTCCAGACTTTTTTACAATTATAGGTCTCATATTAATTATATCTGGTGTTTTAATTGTTAATTTAATTGGAAAATCAAATTAAATATTAAAGTTCGTCTGGCAGATTATGCTTACCATCATCTTTTAAATCAATAATATATTCTTTAACTACAAAATCTAAATCTAGATCTGAGTATAAATGTGGAAACATGATGCCATCAGTTAATTGCTCCCAAACTAGATTTTTTAATTTTAGAGCATCCACTTTAAGAATTATTAAATTAGTTTGATTAATATAAAACTTATTTAGTGTTTGCTTGATCTGATCTTTATCAGAAAAATGGATATAACCATCTTTTAAATCTAATGCAGTGCCTTTAAAAACATTATTTTGTTTTGCCTCACTCCACTCAGATTTTGTACATATCTTGTAAACAAAATCAAAATTCATTTTATTTGAGAAAGTCGTCTACTTCTACTTGATAACCTTCAACTAAACGATTTGTTTCATTTGCCATCCCAACAATTGCGATCATTTCGTTTATCATTCCGTCTGTAGCACCTTTTTTTCTGGCAGCTAAAGAATGAGATTTAATACAATATTCACAATTGTTAGTAATTGAAACTGCAACATAAATAAGTTCCTTTACAGCAGGATCTAATTCACCTTTTCCCATTACTTGTTGTAATGATCTCCAGGTTCTTTCTAACGTTTCAGGACTATTAGCCATAGTTTTCCAAAAATTTGGAATTTCGGTTATTTGTCGGGCTTCTTTTATTTCATCAAAAATTTCTTTTACTTTACCAGTAGCCTCATTTTCAGAAATTTTTTTAAATATTGTCATAGTTTTCTCCTTTTAGTTATAAATTGATTCAATTTTTGGCATTAATTTTAGTAGTTCCTTAGTATAATTATGTTTAGGATTTTTAAACAGCTCTTCTGTTTCGGACACTTCACATAATTTTCCGTCTTTAAGCACAGCTATTTTATCACACATTTGTCTAACAACGGGCAAATCATGGCTAATAAATAAAATAGTGAGATTTAACTGTTCTTGAAGATCTTTTAATAAGTTTAATATTTGAGCTTGTATGCTTACGTCTAATGCTGATGTAGGTTCATCACAAACAAGAAGTCTTGGTTGTGTAGCCAATGCTCTTGCTATTGATATTCTTTGCCTTTGGCCCCCTGAAAATTCATGAGGATATCTAATTGCAGACTGTTGAGTTAATTCAACAGACTCTAATAAATCATAGATATAACTGTCTAAATCGCTAGATTTTATATCTGGATTATGAAGTTTAATAGGTTCTGCAATAATTTCCTTTACTTTTAGTCTTCCATTTAACGAGGAAAATGGATCCTGAAATATCATTTGAATTTGTTTTCTAAATTTAAGTAGATCTTTATTTTTTTTAATTTTGGTAACATTAACACTATCAAAATAAATATCTCCAGAACTAGGCTTAAACAAATTAACAACCATTTTTGCTATTGTTGTTTTGCCACTTCCACTTTCACCAACTAAGCCAAAAGACTGTCCTTCTTTAATATTTAGTGAGACATCATCTACAGCCATTACAGAATTCTTTGTATTCTCAGTGAAAAAACTATCATCAAAAGATTTACTCAAGTTTTTAATTTCTATTAAATTTTGATCAACAATTATCTTTTTCGACCACCTGTTTAATATTTTAATGTTATTATTTTGATTATTAACGTTCTCTTTTTCAATTATTGTAAATCTAGATATTTTTTTATTAGTCGGTGGTACAGAGCTAACTAGGCTTTTTGTGTATTTTTCCTTAGGCTCAACCAATATCTGTTTGGTTAAACCTAGCTCAACTAAGTCTCCATTTTTCATTACAGCCACTCTATCTGTAGTTTCAGCGATAACTCCCATATCGTGGGTAATGAGTATTACAGCTAAGTTTCTCTCTTTTGTTAGTCTTTTGATTAATTCTAGAATTTGAGACTGAATAGAAACGTCTAGTGCTGTTGTTGGTTCATCTGCAATTAATAATTCGGGTTCGCAACATAAAGCAAGAGAAATAACAACTCTTTGTCTCATACCACCAGAAAATTGGTGAGGATAATTATAAAACCTTTTCTCGGCATCCTTGATCCCAACTTCTTTTAATAAATTAATTGCTTTATTTTTTGCATCCTCTGAACTTAAATTTAAGTGAGTCTGTATTGTTTCTATAAGCTGTTCACCAATTGTTAAAATTGGATTTAAAGAGGTTTGAGGATCTTGAAATATTAATCCAATTTTTTTTCCTCGATACTGAACAATTGTTTCTGGATTTTCGCTGATATTTGTTTCTCCCATCAATATTGATCCACTTGAAACTTTACCTGGTTCATCAATTAAATTTACAATTGCATTAGCTACAGTACTTTTTCCAGAACCAGACTCCCCAACTAGTCCAACAATTTCGCCTTTTTTAATGTCTATATTAATGTTTTTTGCAGCATTTACTGTTTCTTTTCTCATTTTATAGTCGACACTCAAATTACTTATTTTAAGAAAAGTCATTTTTTTAACCTTGGGTTAAGCGTATCTCTCATCCAATCTCCTAATAAATTAATTGAGAAAGCAAGAATAACTAAGAATATTGCAGGAAAGAATGTTATCCACCATTCACCTGAAAATAAAAAATCA
>CACEXE010000026.1 GCA_902563435.1 uncultured Pelagibacteraceae bacterium | reverse complement strand
GCCTTTCAGCGCCGATGGTACTTTGTCTTAAGACATGGAAGAGTAGGACATTGCCAGGCTTATAAAAATAAATCAAAACTATTTACAATTATAATTGAAAAATCTTTGCGTAGTTATAGTTTATCAGAATAATTAATTTATATAATTATGAAAAAAACCGCACTGATTTTTGGAGTTACAGGTCAAGATGGTTCTTATTTATCTAGATTGCTATTAAAGAAAGGCTATGTAGTTCATGGAATAATTAGAAGATCGTCCTCGATAAATACTAGTAGGATTGATGATATATATCAAGAGCCATTTACTAAGAAAAAAAATTTTATATTGCATTACGGAGATCTTACTGATGGTACATCAATCTTTGATTTGATAAAAAAAGTTAGACCTAATGAAATATATAATCTAGCAGCACAATCACATGTAGCTGTTTCTTTTAAAGTCCCCGAGTACACTACAAATACAGATGCTCTTGGTTCACTAAGAATTTTAGACTCTATTTTAAAAATAAATCCAAAAATTAAATACTATCAAGCCGGTAGTTCAGAAATGTTTGGTAAAGTTCAATCATATCCACAAAATGAAAAAACTCCATTTTATCCAAGAAGCCCATATGCTGTATCAAAAGTTTATGCACATTGGATAACAATAAATTATAGAGAGTCCTATAATATTTTCGCTTGTAATGGAATTTTATTTAACCACGAAAGTCCTTTAAGAGGAGAGACATTTGTTACAAAGAAAATTGTTAAAGCTTTATGTAGAATTAAAAACAAAAGACAAAAAAAACTATACCTTGGAAATATATATGCAAAAAGAGATTGGGGTCATGCTGAGGATTATGTAATTGCTATGTGGAAAATTTTACAATACAAAAAAGCAGATGATTGGGTAGTTTGCACAGGAAAACAATATTCAGTAAAGCAATTTATAAATCTAGTTGCAAAAAAAATTAATTTGAAAATTCGCTGGAAAGGCAAAGGTATTAATGAACAGGCATTATCTAAAGACAATAAAGTGATCATTCAAATTAAAAAAAAATACTTTAGACCGGCAGAAGTTGATAATTTAAAAGGAAATTACTCCAAAGCTAAGAAATTCTTAAATTGGAAACCATCAAAGGATATTAATAGTTTAATTCAAGATATGGTTAATTATGAATTAAATGATGTATCAAATGCTAAATAAGGTAAAAATTTATATTGCTGGACATAATGGCATGATTGGATCTGCAATTTTAAAAAAATTTAAAAAAATTAAGAGATTTAAATTACTTTATGAAAACAAAAATAAACTAAATTTAGAAGATCAATCAAGTGTTTTTAAATATTTGAAAAAAAATAAACCTGATAGTGTTATTTTAGCAGCCGCAAAAGTAGGAGGTATTTTTACGAATAATACTGATAGGGCTTCATTTATTTATGACAATATTTCAATACAATCTAATGTAATTCATGGAAGTTATTTAGCAGGTGTAAAAAATTTAATTTTTTTAGGCTCCAGTTGTATATATCCAAAATTATCAAAACAGCCAATAAAAGAGAGTTATTTATTATCTAATTATCTTGAAAAAACAAACGAGCCTTATGCAATTGCAAAAATTGCTGGTTTAAAAATGTGTGAAAATTACAGTTATCAATATAATTTAAATTATAAAACTCTTATGCCTTGTAATGCTTATGGTGAAAATGATAATTATGATTTAAAGACTTCTCATTTTTTTCCAGCTTTAATTAAAAAAATTATTGAGGCAATTAAAAATAATAAGAATTATATAGTATTGTGGGGAAATGGTAAATCTAAACGTGAATTAATATTTAGTGAAGATATTGCTTCAGCATGTAAATTTTTTCTTAGAAAAAAAACTAAATCAAAAGTTTTTAATATTGGGTCTGGAATGGAATATAGTATTGAACAATACGCAAAATTAATAATGAAACATCTAAATGTAAATTTAAAAATTATCTATGATAAAAAGAAACCTAATGGAACTTTCAAAAAACTTCTGGATAGTTCTCTTGCAAAAAAAAATGGTTGGGAGCATAAGGTAAATTTTGAAAAAGGTATTTCTATTGTAATAAATGATTACTTAAAAAATCATTTAAATAACAATAAGTAATATATTTTAATTTTTAAATTAATATTTATGAAAAAATATATAGTGATAACTGGAGGTGCAGGGTTTGTAGGTTCAAATTTAATCAAAGTTTTTTTAAAAAAAACTAATTTTGATATAATTAGTTTAGATAACTACTCAACAGGATTAAAAAAAAATCACTTAATATCGAAAAGAGTTAATTATATTAAGGGAAATACAATAGATATAAAAAAAAAATTAAATAAATTTAAAAAAAATATAAATTCATTATTTCACTTTGGTGAATTTTCTAGAATATATCAAAGTTTTAAACATTTTAATGAATGTTTTGAATCAAATTCTCTTGGTAGTAAGGAAGTATTTAAGTTTTGTTTAGATAACAACATAAAACTTGTTTATTCTGCAACTTCTGCATCATTAGGAAAAAAAGGTAATGATAAAAATTTATCACCGTATGCTTTTACAAAATCAAATAATCTTGAACTTCTAGAAAATTTAAAAAAATGGTTTAATTTTAAATTTGAAATAATCTATTTTTATAATGTTTACGGCCAAAACCAAATTAGTTCTGGTAAAATGGCAACAGTAATTGGAATTTTTGAGTATCAGTTTATAAATAATCAACCACTATCTGTTGTGAGGCCAGGTACACAGACGAGAAGATTTACTCATATATCTGATACTGTAGATATATGTTTTAAGGCCTGGGAATTGAAAAAATGCAAACATTATAGCATCAGTCACAAAAAAGCATTCTCTATTATGAAAGTAGCTAAAATGTTTAATTCCAAAATCAAATATATTCCTAGTAGACAGGGAGAAAGATATGCATCTGCTCTAACTAATATGTCCCTTAATAATAAGGTTATTCAGTATTATGGAAAAATAAATTTGAAAGATTACGTAAGTTCGTTTATTAAATCAAAAAAAAAATAAATATGAAAATTGCAAGTTCTTTAAAATCACTAAAAAAAAGAGATTTAAATTCTAAATTGGTAAGACGCAGAGGAAGGGTTTATATAATTAATAAAAAAAACCCTAAATTTAAAGCAAGACAGAAGTAGAAATCGATATTTATGATAATAGGATCAATTTCTGAAAATGAAAGTATTGAAAAAAGAATTTCGATTACCCCCGAAATATCAAAAAAATATATCAATTTAGGTTTTGAAATTCAGCTTACGAAAGGGTATGGAAAACATTTAGGTTTTACTCAATCAGATTTTGAGGATGTTGGAGTAAAAATGATTGAAGATACTAAAACTCTGATACAAAATTCTAATATTATAGTACAGATGAACCTATTAGATAATAACCATTTATCTTTCTTAAAATCTGAACAAACTTATATTGGAGTTTTAAACTCACATGAAAACAAAGATAAACTATTAGAGTTATCAAAAAAAAATATTAATTTTTTTTCATTAGAATTACTTCCAAGAATTACTAGAGCTCAATCAATGGATATTCTTTCCTCTCAAGCTAACCTAGCCGGCTATAAAGCTGTACTTGAGTCATTCTCTATCTTTGAAAAAGCAATTCCAATGATGATGACTGCAGCAGGGACTATTCCAGCGGCTAAAGTATTAGTTGTTGGCGCTGGAGTTGCAGGATTACAAGCTATTGCGACTGCAAAAAGAATGGGTGCAATTGTATATGCTACAGATGTGAGACTAGCCTCAAAAGAGCAAGTTGAAAGTTTGGGTGGAAAATTTTTAAGTGTAGATGGATCTGAAAACCTTGAGACCGAGGGTGGATATGCCAAAGAAGCATCTGAAGAATTTAAACAAAAACAAGAAGAGCTTTTAGCAGAAACATTAAAAAAAATAGATATAGTAATTTGTACTGCTCTAATCCCAGGCAAAAAAGCTCCATTAATTATTAAAGAAAACATGATAAATAATATGCAACCAGGTTCAGTAATTTATGATTTAGCTGCCATACAAGGAGGAAATTCTGCATTTACAGAAGTCGATAATGTTATAGAAAAAAATGGTGTAAAAATTATGGGAGAAAGAAATATTTTAAATAAACTACCTTCTTCTTCATCAAACTTATACGCAAAAAATGTGTATAATTTTGTCGCTAATTTATATGATAAAGAGAATAAAAAAATTAACATTAACCTTGAAGATGAAATTATTTCTAAGACGATAATTAAATAGAACCATGGAAATTGATCCTTTTATATTTAGATTAAGTATTTTTATACTTTCAATTTTTATTGGTTATTATGTAGTTTGGAGTGTTACTCCTTCATTACATACCCCATTAATGTCAGTTACAAATGCAATATCCTCAGTGATTATTGTTGGAGCGATAATAGCTGCTTTGGCTGGGAATAATGCAAATGTATTTGATACAGCAAATATTTATGGTTTTCTTGCAATATTTCTAGCGGCTATAAATATTTTTGGTGGATTTCTAGTAACACAAAGAATGTTAGCAATGTATAAAAAAAAAAAGAAAGATAAAAAATGATATCTGTAAATCTTTTAGCAATATTCTATCTTGTTTCGGGTGTTCTATTTATTTTAGCCCTTAGAGGCTTGTCGTCACCTGAAACATCTAGACAAGGTAATTTGTACGGAATTATTGGAATGGCATTAGCTATTGGTGTTACAATACTTTCAGTGGGTAATTTTTCCTCTGGTTTCATTTATTTAATTCTTTTTCTAGCAATTGGAGGATCTGTGGGTGCTTTTATTGCTTTTAAAATACCAATGACAGCTATGCCAGAACTTGTAGCTGGATTTCACAGTTTAGTTGGATTGGCTGCAGTATTTGTTGCGATTTCTGCATTTTTAAACCCTGTTGTTTTCAATTTAGGAAACCCGGGAGATATAAAAATAGCAAGCCTGATAGAAATGTCTTTAGGCGTATCAATAGGGGCAATAACTTTTACTGGATCTATTATTGCCTTTTTGAAATTGAGAGGAATAATGTCTGGATCTCCAATCACATTTCCTGGTCAACATTTTTTAAATTTATTTTTAGGAATTGCTCTTTTGGTATTAATTTTTTATTTATGCAAAACTCAAATACCATCAATTTTCTGGACTTTAATAGCTATTTCTTTCTTAGTCGGAATTTTATTAATTATTCCCATTGGTGGAGCAGATATGCCAGTTGTTATATCAATGCTAAACTCCTATTCTGGATGGGCAGCTGCAGGAATTGGTTTTACCTTAGAAAACACAGCTTTGATCATAACAGGGGCTTTGGTAGGATCCTCCGGAGCAATACTCTCTTACATTATGTGCAAGGGTATGAATAGATCTTTTTTTAATGTAATTTTAGGTGGATGGGGTGCCGCAGATCAAAATATTTCTGAAAAATCGAAAGAGCAAAAGCCTGTTAAAAATGGTAATTCAGATGATGCAGCGTTTCTTATGAAAAACGCATCATCAGTTATAATTGTTCCTGGTTATGGTATGGCAGTTGCACAAGCACAACACGCACTAAGAGAAATGGTTGATGCATTAAAAAAAAATGGAGTTAAGGTAAGCTATGCAATTCATCCAGTTGCAGGCAGAATGCCAGGTCACATGAACGTTCTTTTAGCTGAGGCAAATGTGCCATATGATGAAGTTTTTGAACTTGAAGAAATCAATAATGACTTTGCAAACTGCGATGTTGCTTATGTAATAGGTGCAAATGATGTTACAAATCCTGTTGCAAAATCTGATCCACAAAGCCCAATATTTGGGATGCCAGTTTTAGATGTTGAAAAGAGTAAATCGGTATTATTTGTTAAAAGAAGTCTGTCCCCTGGATACGCAGGAATTGATAATGATCTATTTTATAGAGATAATACGTTGATGTTATTTGCAGATGCAAAAAAAATGACCGAAGATATAATAAAAAGTCTATAGATTAAAAAAAGTTTATATATATATTGTAGAAGATCTCTTAATGTCTGAAAACATAAAAATAAGTTCAAATCGAAGCTTCGGAATAGTATTTTTTGTTGTATTTTTATTAATTGCTATTTATCCAATGATTTATGAAGGCGAGCTAAGACTATGGTCATTATTAATTTCATTAATATTCTTAGTTTTAGGTATAATTAATTCTAAACTTCTGTCACCATTAAACAGGTTGTGGTTTAAATTTGGATTATTTTTAGGAAAAATAGTTTCACCACTAGTCATGGCCATTATATTTTTTTCTGTTGTTACACCTATAGGACTATTTATGCGATTATTTAAAAAAGATTTATTAAGTTTAAAATATAATAACGAAAAATCTTATTGGGTAGAAACAAAAGAAACAAATTATAGAATGAACAAACAATTTTAATATGGATTTTATAAAAGAATTTTGGGAATTTCTTAAAGTAAGAAAAAAATATTGGCTCTTACCTATAATAATTGTTTTAGCTTTATTTGGTGGATTAATAATTTTAAGTCAAGGTTCAGCAGTCGCTCCATTTATATATACAATATTTTAAGTTT
>CACEXE010000025.1 GCA_902563435.1 uncultured Pelagibacteraceae bacterium | reverse complement strand
CATTTAGATATGCAATTATCTTTTACTAAGAAAAAAAATATTCGAAAAAGTTTCGGTAAATTAAAAGAAAGTTTATCAATACCAAATCTTATAGAGGTACAAAAAAACTCATATAAAGAGTTAACAGAATTTAAAGGTGATGTTGAACAACATCTTATCAAAGGCTTCCATAGAGTATTCAAAAGTATTTTTCCAATTGAAGATCTGAATGACAAAGCTACATTAGAATACATTTCATATCGACTAGAAAAACCAAAGTTTGATGTTGATGAATGTATAACCAGAGGATTAACTTACTCAGCTGCTTTAAAATGTACATTGAGATTAGTTGTTTATGAAATAGACCAAGAAAATAATACAAAAGATATATTGTCAGCTAAGGAACAAGAAGTTTATATGGGAGAAGTGCCAATGATGACAAATAGTGGAACTTTTATTACAAATGGCGTCCAAAGAGTAGTGGTTAATCAGATGCATAGAAGTCCAGGTGTATTTTTTGATCATGACAAAGGAAAATCCCACGCTAGTGGAAAACTTTTGTTTAATTGTAGAGTTATACCTAATAGAGGTTCTTGGTTAGATTTTGAGTTTGATGTTAAGGATTTTTTATATTTTAGAATAGATAGAAAAAAGAAAATATTTGTTTCTACTTTATTACAAGCGCTAGGATATTCAAAATCAGACATAGTTAACGAATTTTATGAAAAAGAAACATTTAATTATGATAAAGCATTAAAAAAATGGAAAACTAAATTTGATCCAGAAAACTACAAAGCTAAGAATTTTTCAGAGGAAATAATAGATGCTAAAACTAACAAAATTTTGTTAAAAGTTGGTGAACAGATTAATTTTTTAACAGCAAAAAAACTACAGAATGATGGATTGAAAGAGATTTTAGTCACAAATGAATCTTTATATGGAAAATATTTACACGAGGAAATAACTATTGGTGAAGACTCATTTAAAATTGGAACTGAAATAAATGAAACTATTCTCCAAAAACTATTAGAAGCAAACATAAATACAGTAAATACGTCAAAAACTAATTCAATATCAAAAGGGCCTTACCTTCTCCAAACTATCTTAAATGACAAAAATGAAAATAAAAATGAGGCAATTACAGAAATTTATAAAATTCTAAGACCAGGAGAACCACCAACAATTGAAATTGCTGCTCAAATTTTTAATAATCTCTTTTTTAGCTCAGATAGATATGATTTATCAGATGTAGGCAGAGTTAAAATGAACTCAAGGCTTAATCTAAATTGTTCAGATAAAATTACAATCTTAAGAAATGATGATATCTTAGCAATAATTAAAAAAATGCTTGACCTGAGAGACGGCAAAGATGAAGTTGATGATATAGACCACCTAGGAAACAGAAGAGTTAGATCTGTTGGAGAGTTAGTTGAAAATCAAGCAAGAATCGGTGTTTATAGAATGGAAAGAGCGATAAAAGAAAAAATGACTACATTAGATGTTGAATCTGCAATGCCACAAGATTTAATTAATGCTAAACCATTAACCATTTCACTAAAAGATTTTTTTGCAACTTCACAACTTTCTCAATTTATGGATCAAACAAATCCATTGTCAGAGATTACACATAAAAGAAGAGTATCTGCATTAGGACCAGGTGGGCTTACAAGAGAAAGAGCTGGATTTGAAGTTAGAGATGTACATCCTACTCACTATGGACGTATATGTCCGATTGAAACACCTGAGGGACCTAATATTGGTTTAATAAATAGTTTATCTACATATTCAAAAATTAATAAATATGGTTTTATAGAAAGCCCTTATAAAAAAGTCGAAAACGGTGTTGTTCAAGATAAAATAGAATATCTTTCTGCAATGGAAGAGACAAATTTTACAATTGCACAGGCAAATTCTGTTCTTGATAAAAATGGCAAATTTATTGAAGATTTAGTTTCAAGTAGAGCAAATCTAGATTTTATTTTGTCTAAGCCAGAAAACATAGACTATATAGATGTTTCACCGAAACAACTAGTCTCTGTAGCAGCATCATTAATACCTTTTTTAGAAAATGATGATGCAAATAGAGCTCTAATGGGATCAAATATGATGAGACAGGCTGTTCCTTTACTTAAGCCAGAAGCTCCTTTAGTAGGGACTGGGATAGAAAGCGACGTAGCCTTAGACTCTGGTGTTACAATTGTAGCAAAAAGAGATGGTATAGTTGATAAAATTGATGGAAAAAGAATTGTAATCAAAGCTGAAAATGAAAAAGATTATTCAGAATCAGGAGTTGACATTTATAACTTACAAAAATTTAAGAGATCTAACCAAAATACGTGTATTAATCAAAAGCCACTTGTAAGAGTTGGAGATAAAGTTAAATCTGGAGATATAATTGCTGATGGTCCATCAACAAAAATAGGAGAGTTGGCGTTAGGAAAAAATGTTACCGTAGCCTTCATGCCTTGGCAGGGATATAACTTTGAAGATTCAATATTAATCTCAGAAAGATGTGTTACAGATGATGTCTTTACTTCCATACATATTGAAGAATATGAAGTAATGGCTAGAGATACAAAACTAGGTGAAGAAGATATTACAAGAGATATCCCAAACATTAACGAAGAAGCATTAAAAAACCTTGATGAATCCGGAATAGTCTATATTGGGGCAGAAGTAAAACCTGGAGATATACTAGTAGGAAAAGTTACACCCAAGGGAGATTCAGCATCAGGACCTGAGGAAAAACTTTTAAGATCAATATTTGGAGAGAAAGCAATTGATGTGACTGATACATCGCTCAAAATGCCAAGTGGTAGTGGCGGAATTGTTGTTGATGTGAGAGTATTTAATAGACACGGAATTGAAAAAGATGAGAGATCAATTACTATTGAAAGAGCAGAAATTGAAAGTGTTCAACAAGATAAAAACGTTGAGGAAGAAATACTAGAAAGAAGTATTAAGCAGAGAGCCTCAACAATTTTAACAAATACTAAATTGAATAAAAAAATTAAAAGTTATGAAATTGGCACCATTTTAAATGAAGAAATTATTTTTGATTTACCTGTATCAGACCTTTTTAAAATTTCATTAGATGATGTCAAAAAAACAGAAACATTAAGCCAACTTCGAAGCCAATACGAAAATGCAAAAAAAGATATTCAAGAAAGATTTGAAGATAAAGTTTTAAAAATAAGACAAGGCGATGATTTATTGCCTAGCGTTATGAAAATGGTAAAAGTTTTTGTTGCAATTAAAAGAAGATTAAGACCTGGGGATAAAATGTCAGGTAGACATGGAAATAAAGGTGTAGTTAGTAAAATAGTTCCAGTAGAGGATATGCCATACAGAGAGAATGGAAAACCTGTAGATATTGTCTTAAATCCACTGGGTGTGCCAAGTAGAATGAATGTTGGTCAAATTTTAGAAACACATTTAGGATGGTCTTGCAAAGAATTAGGTGAGCAATTAACTGATTTAATCAATCAAAACCAAAAAAAAATAGAAAAAGAGGATAAAATATCAAAATTTTTAAAATCAGTTTACGGTGATGAAGTATACTCAGAAAATATTGATAGATTGACAACATCTGAATTTAAAGATTTGTGCCAGAATATTCAAAATGGAGTTCCAATATCAACTCCAGTATTTGATGGCGCAAAAGAAAATGATGTAACAAAAATGTTAAACCTAGCAAAACTACCAAACACAGGACAAACATCATTATGGGACGGTAGAACAGGAGAAAAATTCGATAGACCGGTAACAGTGGGAATAATATATATGCTTAAATTGCACCACTTAGTAGAAGATAAAATTCATGCTAGATCTACTGGACCATATAGTTTAGTTACCCAGCAACCACTTGGAGGTAAAGCACAATTAGGTGGTCAGAGATTTGGAGAAATGGAAGTATGGGCTCTAGAAGCATATGGAGCATCTTATACACTTCAAGAAATTCTCACAGTCAAATCTGATGATGTAGCTGGTAGGGTAAAAGTATATGAAACAATTGTTAAGGGCGAAGAAAACTTTGAGTCTGGAATACCTGAGTCATTTAACGTTTTAGTTAAAGAAATAAAATCATTAGCATTAAATGTGGAGTTAAATTAAAAAATGAGTAAAGAATTATCAGATCTTTTTAAATCTTCAGAAATATCTGAGGCACAAAATTTTAATAGTATTAAAATTACTTTAGCAAGTCCTGAAAAAATTAAGTCATGGACTTTTGGTGAAATTAAAAAACCTGAAACAATAAACTATAGAACATTTAGACCAGAAAAAGACGGACTATTTTGTGCAAGAATATTTGGCCCAATTAAAGATTATGAGTGTTTATGTGGAAAATATAAAAGAATGAAGTTTAGAGGTATAATTTGTGAAAAGTGTGGAGTTGAAGTTACAAAATCAAATGTTCGTAGAGAACGAATGGGTCATATCAATTTAGCAACACCAGTAGCTCACATCTGGTTTTTAAAATCATTACCTAGCAGAATTTCTCTAGTTGTTGATATGAAATTGAAAGAAGTAGAGAGAGTTCTATATTTTGAAAATTTTATTGTAATTGAACCTGGACTAACTGGATTGAAGAAGAACCAGTTATTAGGTGAAGAAGAACTTATTAAATACCAAGACGACTACGGTGAAGAAGCTTTTACAGCTGGTATTGGTGCTGAGGCTATATTAGAAATTTTAAAATCTATTAATCTTGAAGAAGAAAGAGATCTTTTAATAAAAAGTATAAAAGAAACAAAATCAAAAGTTAATGAGGAAAGATCTATTAAACGATTGAAATTAATTGAGTCATTTATTGAAACTGGTAACAAACCTGAGTGGATGATATTAACTACTGTACCTGTTATACCACCAGAACTTAGACCGCTTGTACCTTTAGATGGCGGCAGATTTGCAACTTCAGATCTTAATGATCTTTACAGAAGAGTGATAAACAGAAATAATAGACTAAAAAGATTAATAGATTTAAAAGCCCCTGATATTATTGTTAGAAATGAAAAGAGAATGTTACAAGAGTCAGTAGATGCTTTATTTGACAATGGCAGACGAGGGAGAGTAATAACTGGAACTAATAAGAGACCTCTAAAATCACTTGCAGAAATGTTAAAAGGTAAACAAGGACGATTTAGACAAAACTTACTTGGTAAAAGAGTTGATTACTCTGGTAGATCAGTAATTGTTGTAGGCCCTGACTTAAAATTACATGAATGTGGCTTGCCTAAAAAAATGGCTTTAGAATTATTTAAACCCTTCCTATACGCAAGATTAAATAAACTTGGCTTAGCTTCAACAATTAAGCAAGCAAAAAAACTTGTAGAAAAAGAAAGAACAGAAGTTTGGGATGCTTTAGAGCTTATAGTAAGAGAACATCCGGTTATATTGAACAGAGCTCCAACATTACACAGACTCGGTGTTCAGGCTTTTGAACCCAAATTGATTGAAGGTAATGCAATTGAACTTCATCCATTAACTTGCGCAGCATTCAATGCAGATTTTGATGGAGATCAAATGGCTGTACATGTGCCCTTAAGTTTAGAAGCACAATTAGAAGCTAGAGTTTTAATGATGTCTACAAATAATATATTAAGTCCATCTAATGGTAAGCCTATAATTGTACCAAGTCAGGATATGATACTAGGTATATATTATCTTTCTCAACCACCAGTACAAACGAAAAAGGTTGATGGATATTTTGTAAATACATCTGAAATTGAACACGCGTTAGAAACAGGACAAATTAAGGTACACTCAAGAATAGTATCAAGATTTGAAACTATTGATGAGAAAGGAAATACAAAATTTGAAAAACATATTAGTACAGCTGGGAGATTTTTATTATCAAACATAATACCAAAAAATGTAAATAATAAATTTTCTTTGATCGATAGATTGTTACCAAAAAAAATAGTTTCAGAGGTTATTGATCATGTTTTTAGGTTCTCAGGACAGAAAAGTACGGTAATATTTTGTGATAAATTAAAAGATATTGGATTTAAGCATGCATTCAAGGCTGGAATTTCATTTGGGAAAGATGATCTTTTAATACCAGATAATAAAGAACAATTAATTGATGAGACTAAAAAACTTATTGCAGACTATGAAGGTCAATATGCAGAAGGTCTTATCACAAGAGGTGAAAAGTACAATAAAGTTATTGATGCTTGGTCTAAGTGTACGGATAGAGTTGCATCTGAAATGATGAAAAGAATTTCAGCAACTGAAGTTACGGAGGAAGGTTTAAAAATTAATTCAGTATTTATGATGGCAGATAGTGGTGCTAGAGGTTCAGCGGCTCAGATGAAACAATTAGCTGGAATGAGAGGTTTAATTGCAAAACCATCTGGTGAAATAATTGAGACACCGATAACATCTAACTTCAAAGAGGGTCTTACAGCTTTAGAATATTTTAATTCTACACACGGTGCTAGAAAAGGATTAGCTGATACAGCACTTAAAACAGCTAGCTCAGGTTATTTGACTAGAAGATTGTGTGATGTTGCTCAGGATTTAACAATAACAAAACCTAAATGTGATATGAACTGTGGTTCTATAAAACTTACAGAAGTCCTTGAGGGTGGAAATATAATGGT
>CACEXE010000024.1 GCA_902563435.1 uncultured Pelagibacteraceae bacterium | reverse complement strand
ATTTAAAATTAATCCAGTTTTAATTCTTTTTTTTGCTTGTTCCTCTAATGATTTTTGGTTCTTTTTAACTTCATCTTCTTTCATTCCTTGAGATAATATTTTAATTTCCTGTTCAATTAAATTACCGGGTAATTGGTCTAACTTTTCTTTCTCTATTTGCTCAAGAATACTTTTCTTAGTAATCATGGCTAATGAATTTTTATATTCATCATTAATTTGTTTTGAAATAAGTTCTTTTAAATTTGCTAAATCTTTTGCACCCATATTTTTTGCAAAATTATCATTAATTTTTACTTCTTCTGGAATTCTAACTGCTGTAATCTTGCATTCAAAAACAGCACTTTTGTTAATAAGATCTTTTTCAGGAAAATTTTCAGGAAGATTTACTTCTACATTTTTTATATCACCTGATTTAACACCCTCTAATTGTTTATCAAAACCTTTAATAAATAAATCTTTTCCAAGAACTAATTGAGTATTTTTCCCCTCGTTACCTTTAAATTCTTTGCCGTCAATAGTTCCCTTATAATCAAAAATTACAAGATCATTTATTTTTGAGCTATAATTTGTCTCTGCATCTTTAAAATTGTTTTGATTTTTTGCAATTTCACTAATTCTTTTATCTGTTTCTTTTGGATCAATTTTTACAACATACTCATCTACTTTAATTGAGCTTAGTCCTTTAGCAGAAACCTCTGGTAGTTCAGTAACTGAAATGATGTATTCTAAATCTTTACCCTCACCAAAAGACTTTAAATCTATTTTAGGTTGTCCAGCAGGTTTGATTTTATTTTCTTCTAAAGCTTTAGTTGTTGTATCTTTTAACAACTTATCAATAACTTCACCGTAAACTGCTTTACCGAATTGTCTTTTTAATATTTCGGTAGGTACCTTGCCAGGTCTGAAACCTTTTATTACTACATCTTTTCTTATTTCCTCATATTTCTCATCCATAAAGCCTGAGATTGTTTTTTTATCTACAAATACTTTAAGATCTTTTTCTAAACCTTTTTTATTTTCTACTGTTACTTTCATATTCTATTTATGGTAGGCGAGAAAGGACTCGAACCTTCACAGCTTGCACTATTGGTTCCTAAGACCAACGCGTCTACCAATTCCGCCACTCGCCCAAATTTATGCTGTTTTATATAGTATTGATCTAATTTGTCCAATCAGAATAATAGTGTAAAAGGATATAAATATATAAAAAAATGATAATTTCACCCTGTATAAGTATTTGCAAAATGGATCCTGTAACTGGATATTGTTATGGTTGTGGAAGAAATAATGATGAAAAGAAAATTTGGAAAGACCAGAATACTAAAGATGAGTGGAAAAAACAAAATTTAGAAGATATTCAAATGAGAATGCAGGGATGGCAGCTCGAAAGTTTCAAAGAATCGTATGAACATAAAAAAAATAATGGAATGTCGTTATTTAAAAAAAAGCAACTAAATGACTCAGACTAGATTAGTAGTAATTATTTATATAATTGGAATTCTTATTGGAGCATTTTTTTTTGATTTGTGGGGCGCTGAAACGAGTGCTATCAAAAGTTTAGCGGCAATGTTTTGGACAGCATTATTACTTGTAGCTATTGTATTTGCTGATAAAAAAAAGGAATAATTAATCTTTCTGTATTAGTTCACTTATAAATAAATCTCCATTCCCGTCTTCTACTGCTTTTTTGTAAAAAGATTTTTTTACATCAGCTAATTTTTCTGCATTACCTAAATCTTTTAGCATTTCATGGATATAAGTAAGATCTTTTAAGGTATTGGAAGTCGAAAATTTAAATCCAGTATAATCATCTTTAAGCACATTATCAAAAATTCTATTTAAAGCTGTTGAGTTTCCAGATCCTAATTTAGCTACTGCAAAAAGTTTTTCTAAATCAATATCTAATTTTTTTGCGCTCTTGATGAATTCAATAACATTTGTTGCGGTACCGAGTGACAAAAAATTATTTAGTAACTTTGACTTTGCTCCTTTGCCCACTTCTCCGAAATGGAAATAATCTTTACAAAAAGTTTTTAAATAAACTTCTGCTTTCTTAAAATTTTCATTGGAGGCTCCAACAATTCCTCCACAAACACCTTCTTCTGCTTGAACGGGACCTCCCATCACAGGGCATTCAATATAGTTAATTTTTTGTTTTGAAAAAATCTGTTCCATTTGAATAGATCCATTTTGGTTATGTGTTGTAACATCAATAATTAATGTATTATCTTTTAGTAAAGTTGAGACTTTTTCAGCAATACTTAAAGCGATAGGTGTATTAGTCACACAAAGAAATAATGCATCTAAATTTTTTTCACACAATTCATTGTAAGATTTTACCTCAATGGCACCTTCACTTACAATCTTATCTATCGGTGCCCTTTTTTTGTTTGCAATAACAAATAAGTTATTTCCTTTTTTTAAAATATTTTTGGCTATCCCATAACCCATATAACCAACACCAACAAAACCAACATTCATAATCTAAGTTAATTATAGTATAAGACTTAGAGATTAAAAATTAATATTTATGATTAATGATTTTGAAAAACTTGAAAATTTGATAGTGGGCTGCAAAAAATGCCCTAGGTTGGTGAGTTTTAGAAAAAAGATAGCTAAAGAAAAAAGAAAACAATTCATAAATGAAAAATATTGGGGAAAACCAATAACAGGGTTTGGTGACCCAAAAGCTAGAATTTTATTTGTTGGTTTAGCGCCAGCTGCACACGGTGGCAATAGAACTGGTAGAGTTTTCACAGGAGATAGATCGTCTGATTTTTTATACAAATGTCTTTATAAAGCAAAATTATCTAACCAGCCAAATTCAGACCACAAAAATGATGGACTTAAATTGAGAGATATATTTATAACTACTGCTTTAAAATGTGTCCCACCTGGAGATAAACCAACAAAAAAAGAACTAAACACTTGCTTTAAATATTTTAATAAAGAAATTGAATACTTAGAAAATTTAAAGATTATTGTTGCACTTGGTAAAATAGCTTTTGATGCTTGTATAGAATTTTACAAAAAACATTACAAAATTGATACAAATATTAAATTTGGGCATAGTAGATTCTTCAAACTCCCAAATAATATTTTATTGGTAGGTTCTTATCATCCAAGTCCAAGAAATGTAAATACAGGCAGAATTAATGTAAATAAAATGACTAATTTATTTATTAAAGTAAAAAATACTATTTAGTTAATTGTTCTTTGAGTTTTTCAGGCATTTTGGTTGGTTTGCCATCTTTATTAATTGTAGCTAAATGAACATCTGCAGTTAAAATTAAATTATCTTTTACAAAAATATCTTGCTTCATTTTAATTGACACATTCTTTACCTGTATAATTTCAGAAAAAATATCAAGTTTATCCTCTAACCTTGAAGATTTAATAAAATTTAAATTACAAGATTTAACAATTATATATATTCCATAATTTTCTTTCAGGTTAGAATTTGTAAAGTTTACAGAGGCTATGGCATCTGTTCTAGCACGCTCTATAAATTTTAAATAATTTGCATAATAAACTACTCCACCAGCATCTGTATCCTCATAATAGACATTAAAACTTGATTTAAATTTTTTCATAAAAATAATAATATCAAAGTGAAAATATTTTTTATACTAGTGATTAATACAATATGAAAATTTATATAATTTGGTTAATTGGTGTTATATTATGGAATTTTGGATATCCAGAAGCCACTCCAATCCTTGATGTTTTGGCTGCGATAATACTGTCTTTATTAAGTTTTGGTTTAAAAAAGTATCTTAATTAAAATTTTACTCAGAGGAAAAAAAAATATTTTGGTAGTAACTAACTGCAGTTAGTTTTGAATTATCGGTATCTGCCATAATTGCAATTCCTGAAAGTTCTTCAACGTCTAAATCATGAAATTTTTTAAAATCTTCCTTCACATTAGCTCTTACTGTAACCCATTCATTTAAATTTGACTTTGTTGAAGCCAGAACGCTATCGATAGATTTCTTTGTATAAGGGCTGGGCCATGTTTCTCCTACATTTGAATTGCTTGAAAAAACATAGTTTATAGCTCTATTTGATAGTGGTGTTGCACCAGTTTTTTTGATTACAAAAACTCTAGCAGCAAAATCGTGACCTTTTTTGGTATTTTCTTTTATACCTTTAAGATCTTTTTCAATTTTCCAAGTAATATTTATAAAAGGGGTTTTGTCTAAATTAATTTTTATTTCTTTTCCCACTCCTGATGCTGCATTTTCTGCAACTGCTTTCAAATAACTTCCGTTCTCATTATTTCCAATAGAATACAATGTTTTTGCATCAGCTCCTCTTACTTTTCTGACTTCTAATGAATTTAATTCCTCCTCAGTAAAATCGAAAACCATTAGTTTTTCAGCACAAACCGAGGATATAAATAAAAAATAAATTGTTATTAATTTGATAAATTTTATTAACACTCGTTTCATATAATTAAATATTTTTAATTATCAACTATAATTTAAAAATTTAACTTTAAGGTAAAAGAACAATTTTTGGTGAAGAACAGGTTCCGTCATGAATTTGTTTAAAGGCCTCTGCACCTTTCTTTAATTCTCTATATTCTATCCAGTCTAATTTTCCTATTTTCTTATCTGCTAAAATTTTGATAGTGTCTTCAAAATCTTTATTAGTATAGCAATATGTGCCAATAAAAGTTACCTCTTGAAGAGTTGCTTTTCTAAAATTAAACTGCCCTGCAGGTTGGGTTAATCCAATATGTATTATTGTGCCTCCAGGTTTAATAACTGATATAGCTTGTTGTCTTGAAACTTCTAAACCAACTGTATCAAATACAACATCGAAGCTGTCATTTTGCACTTCTTTGTCTGATGGATTAACAAATTTCCCCTCAAAATATTTTGAGCACTTTGTTAGTCTCAAATTATTGGGATCAGACATAACAATATTTTTGTTTCCTTTAATTTTAGATAATATTAACGAGCACAATAATCCAATCGCTCCAGCTCCTTGAACTAAAGTTCTACATTCAGATAGAGGTTTTTTTAAAGAACTCTCTCCCATTAAGACTGCGTGCAAAGCAACTGCTGTTGGTTCTGCTATAGCCGCCTCATTAAGGTCTAAATGATCTGGCACTTCATATATATTTTGATTAGGAGAAGAAACCAATTCTGCAAAAACTCCTTGTCTCTCGTAAGGTTTGTTCATTCCTAAGAGAACCCTATGTGGACACAAATGCTCTCGCCCACTTGTGCAATATTCGCACTTTCCGCATGTTATTAATGGATTTAAAACAGCATTTTTTCCTTGAAATTTACCATTTTGAATTACACCACTTACTTCATGTCCAATTATTAGTGGAGCAATTCTTCGTTCATCTTTTCCGTGATACGCGTGCATATCAGATCCACATATACCTGAGGCATGAACTTTTAATATGCTTTCTCCACTTGTCTCTACAGGGTCTTTTTCTTCTCTGTAAACCAATTCCTCAACACCGGTATAAACTAAAGCTTTCATAATTATTTTTTATCTAGAAGATAATATATAAAAAACGATACGACAAATCCTAATATCCAAGAAAATGATTTTATATCTGAGAAATTGATATTCCATAATAATGAAAATGAGAATATAAAACCTATAATAAGTGAATACAGAGCTTTATAGTTCCAACCATTTGAATACATATATTCATTTCCATCTCTCAAAAAAAACAGATCTTTGTGATTTACTCTCTCTTTTTTCACCAGATAGTAGTCAGCAATTATTATTGCAAAGATTGGGCCAAAAAATGCTGCAAGGCTATCTATAATATTTATTACACCTATTTGACTTAAAATAGAGGGCCACAAACCTCCAGCAATAAAACCAATTATTAAAATTAATACTCCAGAAGTTTTGAGATCTAAGTTATTAGGAATAAAATTTATTATACTATTTTGAGTAGGGACATAATTAGAAATTAAATTAGTAGATAGAGATGAAAAAATTATAAAAATTAATACAAACACCGTTAAGCCAGTATTGTCTAATTTTCCAATAATATCCATCGGCTTAGTTAATATTTGATCAACAATAATAAGTTTTTGATTTAAAATAACATCTACTCCAACAACTATAGATGTTGCTAAAAATGAAAACAAAATCATATTTAGAAAAAGATTTAGGTTTCCCAATTTTAGATCTTTTTCTGTTTTGACATATCTAGAAAAATCACCAAAATTTAACAACACAATTGAGAAATAAGAGAAAATTGTGCCTGTTAAAACTACAAAAGGTAAAACGTTAGATTTTGAAAAAAAATTTCCCTCTATTGTATTTGATTTAAGAGACTGAAAAATTTGTGTTTGATTTTCTAAAGTTAAAATTAAAAAAAAGACAAACAAACCTAAATAAACAAAGATTGCAGAAAATTGTAAAAATCTTTGATTAAACCTTTGTCCATTTGTGAATAAAAAATACTGAATGACAAAAGTTAGTATTAATGAAATCCAATCAATAATATTTAATCCAAGAAAGAAAGCTAAAAATACTTGACCATCTAGCATTTGACTATCTAAGTTATAGTATATAAAAATTCTAATTAGATATGTAATTGATTTTGAAATAAAAAATGTTTGAATGCCAAACATAAATACTCCAATAATAAATCTTAAAAGACTTAAGTATTTGGCTCCATTTAAGCCCATTGATATTCTAAGCATAACAGGAA
>CACEXE010000023.1 GCA_902563435.1 uncultured Pelagibacteraceae bacterium | reverse complement strand
TTTTTTTATTTTTAAAGTAATTAAAAATATAGTTTTTATCAAATAATGGGTCAAAAGGCTCTGGCCCATATTTTTTAAAGTTATTATTTATTTCTTCATCATTTTTAAAATAAGAAAAATAACCAAATCTTCTTGGATCATTATAAATTAATTTTAAGTTATCAATTTTGATTTCTACATGATTATGTTTTTTTGGTAATAATGGTGAATGATAAAAACTAGTATTTGTTATGGAATTCTTTTTTCTAGATTTATTAATTAAATGAATAGTTCCTGACATCCCAAGATGTATCATTAAATTAGAACCATCCTCAAATTTGAGAATCAAATGTTTTGAAAACCTATCTACTTTTACAATTTTTTTTTTTACAATATTTTTTTCAAAATTTTTTGGGATTTTAAATCTTAAATTTCTATTTTTTATTAATATGTCTTCAATAATCTTTCCAGTAATACTCTTATTCAAAGATTGTTTGACGATTTCTACTTCTGGTAATTCAGGCATTTCATACTATATTAGTGTTTTAATATAATTTATATGCAACAAAATCTTCAAAATAAAGCGGGTCTTGTCGAAGGAGTATTTAACAAAGTCTACGATAAATACGATTTGATGAACGATTTTATGTCCTTTGGAATTCATAGGCTTTGGAAAAAAAACCTTATGAATTGGATGAGTCCAATAAAAAACAAAAAATATTTAGATGTTGCTTGTGGAACTGGCGATTTAGGAAAATTATTTTTAGATAATACAGATAAAAATGGAGAAATTTTCTCTTCAGATTCGAACATCAAAATGATTGAAAAAGGAAAAAAAAGACTTAGCAAGTATAAAAATATAAAATGGGTTGTTGCAGAGGCAGAAAAGTTGCCATTCAAAAACGATACTTTTGATTTTTATACAATTAGTTTTGGTTTGCGAAATACAAAAAATTTAAAAAAATCTTTATCAGAAGCTCACAGAGTTCTTAAATCTGGTGGAAGATATATGTGTTTAGAATTTTCAAAAATTCAAAATTCTAATTTAGATTTTTTATATAAAAATTATTCAAAATTAATTCCACATATAGGAAAGGCAGTTGTTGGGGATAAAGACCCGTACAAATATTTGACAAAAAGTATAGAAGAATTTGTTAATCAGGAAGAATTGATCGATTTAATGAAACAAAATAATTTTAAAAATTGTTCATATAGAAATCTATCTGGTGGAATAGTAGCTATTCATTCTGGTTGGAAAATATAATGTTCAAAAGATTAATTACATTATTTAAACTTGGTAGAAAACTCGCTAAGTCTGATGTTTTAAGTATTGTATCAAAATTTAACAAACCACCTTTACTAATAAGTATAATATTTAAATTACTTTCCTTTTCGTTTACAAAAAAAGATGAGTCACATGATAATTTAAACGAAGGCGAAAAATTATCAAATTCTCTGGCATCTATGGGAACAACATTTATTAAACTTGGCCAATTTTTAGCGACAAGGCCTGATATAATAGGAGATAAATTATCAAAAGAGCTAGAAAATTTACAAGACAAACTTCCACCTTTTCCACAATCAAAAGCTAAAGAAATGATTAAAAAAGACTTAGGTGATGAACTATATAATTCAATTATTAATATTAGTGAACCAGTTGCAGCTGCCTCTATTGCTCAAGTACATAAAGCTCAAATAAACGATAATGGAGTTATTAAAAATGTAGCAATAAAAATACTAAGACCGAATATTAAAAAGATCTTTAATGAAGAAGTAGATGCTTTGATGCTTTTTGCCTATATTATTGAGTCACTAATCAAAAAAACTAAAAGATTAAAGTTGGTTGAAGTAGTTTTTTTATTGAAAGAAATTACCAGTCTTGAGATGGATTTAAGATTTGAAGCTGCTGCAGCTAATGAATACGCAGAAAATACCAAAAATGATGCGGGTTTTGAAGTTCCTAAGATCTATTGGGATTATACAAGCGAAAATATAATGACCCTTGATTGGATTGACGGTGTATCTATTAGAGAGACAGAGGAGCTAGAGAAAAGATCAATTGATACAAAAAAAATTGCCACTGATATAATTCAACATTTCTTAAGACATGCTGTAAGAGATGGTTTTTTTCACGCAGACATGCATCAAGGAAATATTTTTGTAAATGAAAGTGGTCAAATTGTTCCTATTGATTTTGGTATCATGGGAAGGCTAGATAATGTCAGTAAAAGATTTTTAGCTGAAATTTTATTTGGTTTTATACAAAGAGATTATAAAAAAGTTGCAGAAGTGCATCTCGCAGCAGGACTAGTCCCAAACAATGTACCAGTCAATGATCTTGCTCAAGCATTAAGGTCAATTGGTGAGCCAATTTTCGGTCACTCTATAAAAAATATTTCAGGTGGTAAACTTCTAAAACAACTTTTTGATGTTACTGAAAAATTTAATATGCAAACCCAACCTCAGTTACTTATGTTACAAAAAACAATGGTAGTAGTTGAAGGAGTTGCAAGAAGATTAAACCCTGAAACAAACATATGGGAAACATCCAAACCTGTTCTAGAAAAATGGCTAAAAGAAACTAAAGATCCTATAAATTCGATTAATGAAACATTAAAAGACTCTGTCGAAGTATTAAAACGTCTTCCAAATTTACCTGAGGTAATGGATAAAGCAAACCAAGCCCTTAATTACCTTGCAAGTGGTCAAATACCTCAAAATTCAAACTCTTATAATGAATTAAATACTAAAAAAGAAGAAATGAAGTCATTTAGAAACCAGTCTATTATTGGCTTATTATCTCTTGTAATTTTAACCCTATTGGTATTTTAATTCTTCTCATGAAAAATAAAAAAATACTTCTAATCATATGTGGTGGAATATCTGCTTACAAAAGCTTAGAAGTAATAAGAGGTTTAAAAAAAAGAGATGTAAGCATTAAAACAATACTTACAAAGAGTGGTAAAAATTTTGTAACACCTCTGTCTATTTCATCACTTTCTCAGGAAAAAGTATATGAAGACATATTCAGTGCAGAAAATGAGGCTGAAATGGATCATATTTCACTTTCTAGATGGGCAGATTTAATTTTAATTGTGCCTGCAACAGCAAATACAATCTCAAAGTTAAGTTATGGATTAACTGACGATCTTGCTTCTACTGTTGTTTTAGCATCAAATAAACAAGTATTTTTAGTACCCGCTATGAATGTCAGAATGTGGGAACATAAATCAACTAAAGATAATTTATCAAAATTAAAAAGTTACGGTTATAAGATAATTGGCCCTGAAATTGGGGATATGGCTTGTGGAGAGTATGGAAAAGGAAAAATGTCAGAGCCTTCATATATATTACAGACTATAGAAAATTATTTTAAAAATATTGAAAAAAATAAAAAATATAAGGCATTAGTTACAGCTGGACCTACTAAGGAGTTTATAGATCCAGTAAGATTTATAACTAATAAATCAAGTGGAAAACAAGGTTATGAAATTGCTAAGTCATTAAGAGATAATGGTTTTGAAACAACACTTATTTCTGGAGAAACAAATTTAGACCCAGTTGAGGGAGTTAAATTTATTTCAGTTAAAACTGCAGAAGAAATGTTTAGAGAAACTCTCAGAAATCTACCGACTGATGTTGCTATTTTTAATGCAGCAGTAGCTGATTTTAAAGTTAAAGAAGTCAATAATGAAAAAATTAAAAAAAGAGAAAATTTGGATCTTAAGTTAGAAAAAAATATTGACATTTTATCAAACATATCAAATCATAATTCACTTAGACCAAAGATTACAATTGGATTTGCAGCAGAATCACAAAATCTTGAAATAAATTCAAGGAGAAAATTAGACCAAAAAAATTGTGATTGGATTATTGCAAATGATATTTCTGATATGACGATAGGTTTTGACTCTGATGATAATGAAGTTTCTATATTTTATAAAAATAAAGAAAGTGAAAAGTTATTAAAGAAAAACAAATCTTTAATAGCATCTGAGATAGTAGACAGAGTTATCTCTGAGCTTAATTAATCAATGGTAAAGGTTTTATTTAAGAGACTTAACCAAAAAGCAAAACTTCCAAGTTATAAAACTAGTGGATCTTCGGGTATGGATCTGATGGCATGTGTAGATGAACCTGTAACAATCAAACCAAATGAGTCGAAATTGATTACAACAGGTATTGCAATTGCAATTCCTGAAGATACAGAGGTTCAAATTAGACCAAGATCTGGTCTTGCTGCAAAATCAAGTATTAGCGTACTAAATACACCGGGTACAATTGATAGTGATTATAGAGGAGAGCTAAAAATTATTTTATTTAACCATGGTAAAGATGAATTTACTGTCAATGATGAAGATAGAGTTGCTCAAATGGTTTTAATGCCTATTTTAAAAGTAGAAATTGAAGAAACAAATGAATTACCAGAGACAATCAGAGGGTCTGGAGGATTTGGATCTACTGGTAAATAGTAAATGTTTAGTAACAAAGACCTCGAGCGATATTCAAGACAGATTATTTTAAAAAAAGTTGGGATTTTAGGTCAAAAAAAAATTCAAAATTCCAAAGTTCTAGTTGTTGGGTGTGGTGGCTTAGGGACACCAGTTATTGATTTACTTTGTCGAGCAGGTATTGGTGAAATTGGTATGATGGATCATGATAAAGTGAGTATATCAAATTTACATCGACAAGTTATGTTCATTTCTGATGATGTTGATAAATATAAAGTAAATATCTTAAAAAAAAAAATTAATAAAATTAATAAAAAAATAAATGTAAAAACATATAAAGTTAAAGCAGAAAATAAAAATTTAGGGAAAATTCTTAAACAGTATGATATTATTGTTGATGGTACAGATAATTTTAAAGCAAAATTTCTTTTAAATAAATTTTCTTTAAAATATAAAAAAAAACTTATTATTGGAGCTATAAGTAAATTTGAAGGGCATATTTTTACATTTGATTTTAGTTTAAAAAAAAGTCCCTGTTTAAAATGTTTTTACCAAGGTGAACCAGCAGAAGGAGTTTTGGATTGCGAAACAGATGGTATATTGGGATCAACGGCAGTTATTACAGGTAGCCTACAAGCCAATGAGGTTTTGAAGGCAATTTTAAATGTTGGTAAAAATTTAAATTCCCATATTTTAATAATAGATTTATTAAATCTTAAATTTAGAAAAGTACTATTTAGAAAAAGAAAAGGATGTATATGCGAAAATATTTAATACTTTCATTTTTTTTTCTTTTACCACTTTCATCGTTCGCTCAAGAAAATAATTATTTTCTGATGTTAAAAAATAAAAAAGTAAATGTTAGATACGGGCCAAGCTTTGATTATCCAATTAAATATGTTTATAGAAAGATAGAATTACCTCTAAAAGTAATCGATAAAAAAGAAAATTTCAGAAGAGTTATTGATCATAAAAAAAATAGTGGTTGGATCCATATTTCACAATTGAGGAATTCACGTTCTATAATCACCAAATCTGAAAAAATTCTATTTAGGAAACCTACGAAATATTCAAAACCATTGGCAAAGTTGGATAAGGGTCGTCTTTTAAAAGTTATTAAATGCGAAGAAAAATGGTGTAATATAAGTACGGGCGATTACTCAGGTTGGATTTTGAAAGATGATAAAATTTGGGGTATCGTTAATTAAAGTCTGCAGAAAGAGCTTTAATGTTATCTTCTGAAAATTTAGTTGTGTGCGAATATTCTTTATGATCAATACCTACTTCAATTGAATTATTTTGGTCTTTGAACTTATTTATTTGATCATCTGAAAATTTAAAATGTATAAATTGAACTGAAGATGCTTTTCCATCCTCTGAAGTTCTATCAACATCCATTTCTGGAACTGCATAAATTTTTTCATCTCCAACTTTAATAAATATATTATTTTCCACTCCACCTAACTTTCCAAGAAAATCTGCTCTTATTACTGGATTATCTATCTCAAACATTAAAGTGGCGACTAATTCTTTTCCATTAGGTATTAAAGGATTGTATGCTGCAAGTTCATCTGCAACTTGCTCATCTCCACCTTTTTCGATGTAAAGCATCTCCTGAACCTGGGCTATCATTGTTTCATAACATTCAAAATAAAATGTTGCATAAGGCCCTAAAAGAATTCTTCTATTCTTTTTAAACTCAACTAATTCTTTTCTCATTTGTCTTCTTACCTTTGTGTATGCATCTAAAGGTAAAAGATCTTCTTTTGAAATAATTTTTTGTTCTTTTGACATTTTATAATCCATAACTTTTTGATACTATCTCGATTGGATGCACAGCTTCATCACTAACAATATTTGTGTCATCAGCTAATTGTTTAATATGTTTACCAGCCAATGGACAGTCAGACGCCATGTATTTATTATTTTTTCTTTTAACAGTGCTTGCGGTAGTTTTACCCACCTTATTTGCTATGTCATGAGTTTCTTTCATAATACCGAAGGTTCCTCCATGACCTGCACATCTTTCAACTACATCTAATTTTATATTTGGAATTAATTTAAGCATATCTCTTGCCTTATTACCCATATTTTGCGCTCTAGCATGACAAGCATTATGTACTGTTACTCCTCCATCAATTTCTTTTAAACCACTTACCAATCCTTCTTTGTTGGCAATATCCATTACATATTCATCAATATCGAGTGTATTTTGTGAAAGTTTCTTAATTATTCCATCATTTGGCATCAATAAAGGCCATTCAAACTTTAACATAAGACCACAACTTGCTGTTAAGGTTACTACTTTATAACCTTTTTCGACATATTTAATTAATTCTCTAGAAACTAGCTCTGCTTGCTTTGTAACTTGATCTAGGTCTGCTTGTTCTAGATAAGGCATACCGCAACAACCTGCATAGGAGTGCTCTACTTCTACATTATTATGATGAAGAACTTTCAAAGCTGCTTCTCCAGTTTTTTTCTTATTAAAATTTACAAAGCAAGTGGAATAAATTACAACTTTTCTTTCTTTATGCTTTGATAAAATATTTTTTTTAAATTTTTGAAAATAATTTGCGAATGTTTCTTTATTATATTTTGGCAAAATAACTCTTTTATCTATTCCAGTAAGAAATTCTAAAACTTTTCTAGC
>CACEXE010000022.1 GCA_902563435.1 uncultured Pelagibacteraceae bacterium | reverse complement strand
ATTTGTTTGTTTAATTAAATTTTCTATTTTTTCAGCATAATCAAAAGAATCATCTTTCACAAAAAAAAGTTTTGGTAAAAACTTCATTATAATTTTTTTCGATAGAACTTTTCTGATCATAAATGATGACATTTTTAATTTTTCCATAATTTTATCTGTATTTTTACCACCTAATGGCATTACAAATATTTTTGCTGTTTTAAGATCCGGTGACATTCTAACTTCTGTAACTGTAATTTCTTTTGTAGATAAGTCAGGTATTTTTACTTCATCTCTTATAAAAATATTACCCAAAGCTTGTTTTACCATCTCACCAACTCTTAATTGTCTTTGTGTTATGGGTTTTCCTAAATGTTTCATTAAATTGTTCTTTCAGTTACTGTTGAATTATAAACTTCTATAATATCTTTTTTTTGATAATCAGCGAAATCTTTTAGAGTAATTCCACATTCTAATCCTGCTGAAACCTGTTTAGTCTGATCTTTTTCTCTAAATATTGAACCAATTTTACCATTAAAAATTATTGTCCCATCTCTGATAACTCTTGCGCTAGAGTTTTGAGTTATTTCACCCTCCATTACTTTAGATCCAGCAACTTTTCCAACTTTCGAAACCTTGAAAATTTCAAGTATTTCAGCACTTCCTATAATTATCTCCTCAACATCTGGTGACAATAGACCACCCATTTTTCCTTTTATAAAATCTAACACTTCATAAATTATGTTGAAAGAGGAGATAGAAACTTTTTCTAGCTCAGCTCTTTTCTTTGCTTCTTTACTTGGTTTAACATTAAATGCAATCACTACCGCATTTGACGCTTTTGCTAGAGTTACATCTGTTTCAGTTACCATACCAATATCTGATAGAAGTATTTTTGGTTTTACTTCATCATGTTTAATTTGATCTATAGCATTTTTGATTGCCTCTGATGAACCATGAACATCTGATTTAATTATTATATTTAATTCTTCAGATATAGAATTTTGAAAGGCTGAGTCTTGTGTTACAAAAGTAAGTGGTATTTTATCATCTTTTGATTGTTCAACCCTTGCTTCACAAAGAGATTTAGCTTCTTTTTCATTTGGCAATACAATAAAATCGTCACCGGATTTAGCTGCACCATTTATACCAATTATCTCAACTGGAGTAGCCGGTTCAGCAATATCAATATTTTTACCTTTATCATTTATTATTGCTCTGACCTTTCCCCACTTTAAACCACTAACAAAATAATCTCCTTTTTTTAAAGTACCAGTAGTTACAACAACGCTTGCAACTGGACCTCTTCCTATATCTATTTTTGACTCTATGACTATACCTTTAGCATTTGTCTCAAAATCTGTTTTTAAATCTAATAATTCTGCTTGTAATAAAACTGATTCTACTAGCTTGTCTAAATTATTTTTGGTTTTTGTTGAAATTTCTACCATTAAAGTATCGCCTGACAAATCCTCAGCAATTAATTCATATTCTAAAAGTTGATTTTTTATTTTTTGCGGGTCTGCCTCAGGCAAATCACATTTATTTATTGCAACAACAATGGGAACCTTTGCTGCTTTTGCATGTTTAATTGACTCGATAGTTTGAGGTTTAACACCATCATCTGCGGCAACAACTAATATTACTATATCTGTAAGTCTAGAACCTCTAGCCCTCATCTCAGTGAAAGCTGCATGACCTGGTGTGTCAATAAAAGTAATTTTATTATTATCATGCTTGATCTGATAAGCACCAATGTGTTGGGTAATGCCTCCAAACTCACCTGAAACTACATTAGCTTCTCTTAACACATCTAAAACTGAAGTTTTGCCATGATCAACATGGCCCATAACTGTAACAATTGGAGCTCTATTTTTTAAATTTTCAGATTTAACTTCTTTTATTTTCTCAATTATTTCTTCGGCTTTTGTCTCGCGTATTGGATTATGTCCAAATTCCTTAACTAAATATTCTGCTGTGTCAGTGTCAATTGTATTATTTATTGTTACTGTTACACCCATGCCAAGCAAGTGTTTAATTATACTGCTAGACTGTTCTGCCATCCTATTTGCCAACTCTTTAATCGTTATTACCTCTGGAAGGTTTACTTCTCTTTTTATTTGTTGAAAGTTTTCTTTGTTCTCTTTTTGATTTAAGTTTCGATTTTCTTTTTGTTTGGCTCTTTTTAATGATGCTAAACTTCTTGATTTTGTCTCAACATGATCATCATTTAAAGCTCTTGAGATGGTTAATTTTAATTCTCTTCTTTTTATACCTAATTTATTAGATTTATTCTCTTTTTGTATGGCTTCACCTTTTAACCTTCTTGTAGCTCGTTGTTCAGCTAATTTCCTTTTTTCAAAATCTGAAGAAGGTTGTGTTGCAGGTCGTGTAAAATTATTTGGTTTTGATAAAGTATTGTTGGTAGACCTGAAGTTGTTATTGTTTTGTTTCGAAAATTGTGGCTTTCCTGCAAACTTTGAAATTTTTTTCTCAATTACAACTGTATTTTTAGATTTTGACTTTGCTTGTTCTATACTACTAAAAGTTTTTTGAGAACTTCCAGATATTGATAACTTTAATTTTTTTTTCTCCATTTCCCATCTTTCAATCTTTGTAAACTTTGTCTCTTGCTGACATTACTAAATTATCCGCTTCGGCTTTGGATAATGCAAATTCTTCCAAATAACCCTTTATTTTTATTCTCTCACCTTTAACAATATCATAAGTACCCGTTAGTTCATCAGAAGCCAAATCTGCTAAATCTGTCAAAGTTAAGATTTTCTGTTCACCTAAAGTAACTAACATTCCTGGTGTGAGTCCTTTGTGATTAATTAGATCATGCTCTAAACCAAGATCCTTTATTTTATTTGATATCTCTTCTTGGTCTTTTTCATAAAATTCCTTAGCCCTTTCAATTAGTTCTTTTGCTGTATCTTCTTCAATTCCCTCAATTTTTATTAATGCTTCTGTGGTGCTATCTTTGATATCATCTATAGTTGAAAACCCTTCAGCAACTAAAAGTTGCCCTAGAGTTTCATCTAATTCAAGATTTTTAACAACATTATCTGTTTTTTCCTTGAATTCTAATTGTCTTTTCTCAGAGTCCTCTTGTTCAGTCATTATGTTTATTTCAAAATTTAGCAACTTAGTTGCCAATCTAACATTTTGTCCTCTTCTTCCAATTGCTTTGCTAAGGTTTTCCTCAGATAAAATCACGTCAAGCTTTCTAGCCTCACTATCTACATTTACTCTTTGAACTTCTGCAGGAGAGAGTGCATTAGCTGCGACGATAGCAGGATCTTCTGACCAATTTACTATATCAATCTTTTCACCTTGAAGCTCATTCACTACAGCTTGTACTCTACTTCCTCTCATACCAACACACGCTCCAACAGGATCAAGAGAAGTATCAATGGCCTTCACACAAATTTTAGCTCTACTTCCTGGGTCTCTTGATGAAGATTTAATTTCAATTAGTCCATCATAAATTTCTGGTACCTCTTGAGTAAAAAGTTGATCCATAAATTTCGGATGTGCTCTTGATAAAAAAATTTGTTGACCTCTTGGCTCTCTTCTCACATCTAAACAATATGCTTTTATTCTATCTCCAGCTTTGATATTTTCTCTAGGTATCATTTCGTTTTTTTGAATTATTGCCTCTGTTCTTCCAAGATCAACAATTACGTTTCCAAATTCAATTCTCTTAACTATTCCACTAAGAATTGTATCTTTTTTATCAATAAAATCATTAAATTGTCTTTCCCTCTCAGCTTCTCTTACATTAAAACTTATCACTTGTTTTGCAGTTTGAGCCGCAATTCTTCCAAAATCAAAAGAAGGTAATGGTTGTAGTACTTCGTCCCCAATTTTTTTATCTTTATTCAATAAATCTAATTTAATCGCTTCATCAAGAGTAATTTCAACACTTGGGTTTTCTGTTTTTTCAACAATTAGTAATTTTCTAAAAATACCAATTTCTCCGTCATCTCTATTAATTTCTACTTTAATCTCATTGTCTGATCCAAATTTTGATTTTGCTGCTTTTGCAATTCCAGTCTCCATTGATCCAATAATCAGTTCCTTATCAATAGACTTTTCTAAAGCTACTGCTTCAGCAATTCTTAGTAATTCAAGTTTATCTGCTCTTCTATTTAACATATTTTTTAAACAAAAAAAAATGGGCCTCAGCCCATTTCAAATTTTAACAATGTGATTGGAATATAGTTATTTTTTACTGTTTTTCAACAATTTTTACTTATTGAAAACTCCAGATTTATCAGTTTTTTCCCATGAAAATGATCCATCATTTTCTGGTATTCTTCCAAAGTGACCATACGCTGATGTTTTTTCGTATATAGGTTTATTCAAACCAAGCATTTCTCTAATTCCTCTTGGACTTAAATCAAAGTTTTCTTTAATAAGTTTTTCAACGTGTATATTTTTTTCTTCATCATTATCAAATAAGTCGACATAAATAGATAAAGGTTTTGATACTCCAATTGCATAAGCTAATTGAATTAAACATTTATCTGCAATTTTTGATGCTACAACGTTTTTTGCTAAATATCTTGAAGCATATGCAGCTGACCTATCTACTTTTGTTGGGTCTTTACCTGAAAATGCTCCTCCTCCATGAGGTGCAGCTCCACCATAAGTATCAACAATAATTTTTCTACCAGTTAAACCACTGTCACCGTCTGGACCACCAATAACAAAATTCCCTGTAGGGTTAATATAAATCTCTTTTTCATCAAGACTTCCTAATAAATCTTTAGGTATAGATTTGTCTATATAAGGCATACAAAGTTCTTTCACTTGTGCCAAGCTAACATCTTTAGAATGTTGTGTAGAAATAACCACCGATGTTACAGCTGCTGGCATACCATCTTTGTATTCAATAGTAATTTGACTTTTGGAATCAGGTTCTATTCCTTTTAACTTTCCAGATTTTCTATCCTCTGCCATTAATCTTAAAATTTTATGAGAATAGTGAATTGGAGCAGGCATCAGCACATCTGTTTCATTACAAGCATATCCAAACATAATTCCTTGATCACCAGCACCTTCATCTTTATTGCCTGCAGAGTCTACTCCCATTGCAATATCTGCTGACTGTGCATGTAAATGTGTCTCAATTTTAGTTTGTTCTCTCCAAGAAAAACCATCTTGGTCATAACCAATATCTTTAATACAATCTCTTACTTTAGAAATTAGTTCATCCTCCTTTAGTTCTGGTCCTCTCACTTCTCCTGCCAATACTACCTTATTTGTTGTTGTTAAAGTTTCGCAAGCCACTCTCGCTTGAGGCTCTGAGGTTAAGAAACTATCAACAACCATATCTGAAATTCTGTCACAAACTTTGTCTGGGTGTCCTTCAGACACTGATTCACTAGTAAATAAAAAATTTTTTTTCATTTGTTCTCCCGTATTTTAAAAAAAAAAATTAAACTAATATAAATAGATAGAAAATAAAAGAAGATCTTATTGCCTTGAGAACTAAAGATAGTTTTATCGCTCTTTTTAAATGATTTAAGTTCTATAAATCCCTCATCAGTTGGTGAAATTTTATCAATTACCTGTCCTTTTGAACTTATAAAGGCTGAAATACCATTGTTTGATGAACGTATAACAGGTTTGCCTTCTTCAATAGACCTAAAAATAGAGTGAGAGTAATGCTGATATGGCCCAATAGAGTTACCAAACCATCCATCTTCAGAAATATTTAAAATAAAATCGTAATTTTTTTTATTTTTATTAATTTTTCCAGAATATATAATTTCATAACAAATAAGTGGAATAAAGTTATAATTATTCACTCGAATCTGATTTCTTTGATTATAAGCAGAAAAGGACTGGTAACCTTGAGTAATTTTTTTGAAACCGATACTATGTAATATATTTTCAAATGGCAGAAACTCTCCAAATGGTACTAATTTGTTTTTATAATATTTTTCCAAAACATTAAGCTCATTATTAAGTACTAAAAGAGAATTATAAATCTTTTGGTTTTCATATATATTCATACCTAAAATAATTTTATGTTTTTTTGAAAAATTTTTACTAAAAATAGTTTTAAATTTTTTCAGATCCTCAAAATAAATATTTGAAAGAATACCTTCAGGTAAAATAAATAGTGTTTCGTTTAAAGGATTTGGTTTAGAAATATTTATCAATTCAGAAATAAGTTTACTTGGTTTTTCATTTTGAAAATATCTATTAACTTTTATTTTTGGTGATATTATCTTAATAGTAAATCCTAAATCTATTTTTTTTGCTAACTCATTATGTCTTAAATTAGATTTACCCCAAAAATAATTAGTAAAACTTAATAGTAAAGAAAAAATTAATATACTAATTTTTATGTTTTTTTTATAATTAAAAAATAAAATTGTTGGTAATAAAAATAATAATATAACAAAAGAATTAAATGCATATGTTCCTGTAATAGAAAGTATTTGAATAAATTCTAAATAATCTACAAAGCTAAAAGCGATTAAGTTCCAGGGAAAACCACCAAATATAAAACTTCTTAAGTATTCAAAAATTGATAAAGAGGTAGTGAACATCAAGATTGATAAAAGATTTTTTTTTGGATTTAAAAAAGAAAAAGTTAAAGTTGAAAACCCATAAAATAAACCTAAAAATAATGGTATTAGAATTAAAGCAAATGGTATTAAAGGTTCAAAAATTTCTTCAAATGTAAGGGAATTAGTTATCCAATACAAATTAGAAATAAAATAACCAAAGCCAAATATCCATCCAAGATTGAATGAAATGATTTTATCTTTAGAATAAAATATTATTATCCATAGGAGAAATGGATATGAAAAAAAATTTATATAAAAAAAATTATAAGGCGCAAGGCTAAAAGAGGAAAATAAACCTAGTAAAAGTACAAACGAGTATAATAAAATTCTATTTCTAATTAATAAAGTCAAGTTACTTTATGAAAATATTTTAATATTGATTTTTCTTTTCTAAACATTTTTTTATAATCGTTATTTTTTTTATGATCATAGCCAATCAAGTGCAGGTATCCATGAATCCACATTTTATCAAACTCTATAAAAAAATTAGTCTCTTTTGATCTTTTTCTAATAATTTCATAACTAATTGCCAAATCACCAACATATAGTTTTTTTTTGTTTTTAATTTTAATAGGAAAAGACAAAACATCAGTAGTTTTATTTTTTTTTCTGAACTTATAATTCAAATTTTTCATTTCTTTGTCATTTGTTAAAAGAATCGAAAATTCATGGTTTTTATTTCTAAATGAAGGTGCCTTAGATAATATGCTAAGCCTATTCTTTAAATAATCATTTGGTTTTTTTATAATTCTTTTCCAATTTGAATGGTCAGATATTACATTGGCCTTTATCATCCTTCAGATTTTTGATCTGAATATGCTTTAACAATTTTAGATACAAGTGGATGCCTAACTACATCTTTATGATTAAAGTCAACTACTGATATTTCTTTTAAATGCCCTAGCAATTTTTTTGATCTATATAATCCTGACAAGGTTTTGTTTGGTAAATCTATTTGAGAAGGATCTCCATTAATTACAATCTTGGAATTCTCTCCTATTCTAGTTAGAAACATTTTAATTTGAGTATCTGTAGCATTTTGCGCTTCATCAAGAATTGCAAATGAATTTTTTAAAGTTCTACCCCTCATAAAGGCCAAAGGAGCTATTTCAATATCACCAACTTCTATTTTTTTTTGTATTTTTTCAAAATCTAATAAATCATACAAAGAGTCATATAATGGTCTGAGATATGGATCTACTTTATCTCTCATATCACCAGGTAAAAATCCAAGTCTTTCTCCAGCTTCAACAGCAGGTCGAGAGAGGATTATTCTATCTATTTTTTTTTCTAATAACATAGTTAGCGCTACAGCAACTGCTAAAAAAGTTTTGCCGGTACCAGCTGGTCCAGCAGAAATAATTATCTCTGACTCCTTTAAGGCTCTAACATAATCCTTCTGCCTTTCAGATCTTGGAATTACAGATTTTTTTGGGGTTTTGATAATATATTCAACTTTTTTCTCGGAGTTATTTTTTTCTTCGATCATAAATTTGTTTGTTGAGGAAATTATATCTTTTTTCTCTATTGTTCCATTATTTAAAAATTGTTCAGTTAAAAACTGTATAGCATTTTTAACTAAATTATTTTTTTCTGGGTCGCTTTTTACTAAAATTGAATTTCCTCTAGAATATAGGCTTGTTTGTGTAATTTTTTCTAATTCTTTTAAATTATTGTTAAATTCTCCTGCTACACCTAGTAACAAATCATTATTCTGAAATATTATGCTTAATGTATTATTTTCAGAATAGAGAAATTTTAGTTCTGAAATTATATTTTTTTTATTTAAATTGCTCAATTCAAGCTGCTTTCATATTTTTATTTACTGAACCAAATAAAGTATTTTGGTTACTAGTTTGAATTTTTACTTTTACAATTTTACCAATATGACTTTCGACACCATCAAAAATTACAGGTGAAATATACTTATTCCTTCCAAAAAATTTGTTTTGTTTTTTCATTTTATTTTCAACAAGAACCTCAATTATATCATTTTCCATTGATTTATTCATTTCTATTTGATTGTTAAATAGTTTTTCCTGCACTAATGTAAGTCTTTGTTTAGCAATATTCTCATCTACCATGTCTAACTTTGATGCTTTTGTTCCTGGTCTAGGACTAAAAATAAAAGAAAAAGAATTAATAAATTTAATTTTTTTTATTAGATTATATGTATCTTCAAAATCTTTTTTGGTTTCTCCAGGATAGCCAATAATGAAATCACTTGAAAATTCTACCTCTTTATTAATTTTTTTTAATTTTTCATAAACTTTTATGTAATCTTCTACTTTATGTTTTCTATTCATTGATTCTAGTATTTTGTCAGAACCACTTTGAATTGGTAAATGAACTAATGGCATTAATTTTTTACAAGAAGAATAACATTCGATTAAATCTTCACTCATATCTTTTGGGTGCGAAGTTGTATATCTTATTCTTTCTAATTCTGAATATTGATTTAAATGATATATTAAATTTGAAATTCTAAATTCTTTAGAATTTTCTCTGTAAGAGTAAGCATTAACATTCTGTCCAAGTAATGTTATTTCTTTTGCACCATTTTTAATTAATTGCTCTGCTTCATTAATAATTTTATTAAATGGTCTAGAGTACTCTGGTCCTCTTGTGTATGGAACAACACAGAAATGACAAAATTTATCGCAACCTTCTTGAATGGTTAAGAAAGCAGAAATTTTATTATTATTATTTGAGATTTTGTCAAAATATCTAAATTTTGAAATCGTATCAAACTCTGTTTCTTCCTGTTTTTTTTTTAATTCGTGTTTTTTTAATAAATTATTTATTTTATGATAAGCTTGAGGGCCTATCACAATATCTATATAAGGTTCTCTTTTTAACATTTCATCATTTTCTGCTTGAGCCACACATCCAGCTACAATCATAATTGGTTTTTTTTTATCTCTATATAATTTTTTTATTCTTCCTATTTCATGATATACTTTTTCTTTTGCTTTATCCCTGATGTGACAAGTATTTAAAATATAACATTCTGCATTTGCTTGATCCTCGGTCTTTACAAAACCTAAATTACTAACATTGTCGTAAATTCTATTAGAGTCATATTCATTCATTTGACAACCAAATGTTTTAATAAATACTTTTTTATTTCTCATAAAATCAATTAAAAAATTCAACTTTAGCATTAAATGAAACGGATCTTCTTTCTTCATCTGTTCCTGAAAATGGGTATACAGTATGCATTAAATAATTTGGAAATAAGTAAAAATCTCCCAATTCAGGCTTCACCAAATAAGTAGATTTTGAAAATAAGTTTGGAGATCCTGATATTAATTGCAATTTCCCATTTTCATTAGTTTTTTTGTCAGGTTGTGA
>CACEXE010000021.1 GCA_902563435.1 uncultured Pelagibacteraceae bacterium | reverse complement strand
TCAATATCTTTATTAAAATTAATAGATGAAAGCAAAGATTTTAATTCATTAATAAAAGATCCAACTAACTCTGTAAATGAACTTCAGGGTGTAATTAATAAGATTGTTGATAATTATAAATTAAATCCTTTATTATCAAAATTTTTAGGTTTTATAATATCTAAAAGAAGATTTTTTTATGTAAAAACAATTCTTCAAGATTTTGTAGATACTTGCTCAAAAAAAAGAGGAGAAGTAAAAGCTGAACTAATCTCTTCTAAAGAATTATCAGGAGAACAAGTAGGTAAAATAAAAGACGAATTGTCTCAAAATTTTAATGCGAAAATAAAATTAGACTATAAATATGATAAAAGTTTAATTGGAGGTTTAGTAATTCAAGTTGGTAGTATTATGGTAGATACCTCAATTAAAAATAAATTACAACAAATCGAAAATACAATGATAGAGGCTTAAATGGAAATAAATCCTTCAGAAGTTACGAAAATATTAAAAGAACAAATTAAAAAATTTGGAGATAAAGCTGAGGTTACTGAGGTTGGTCAAGTTTTATCAGTAGGAGATGGTATAGCAAGAATCTATGGATTAGATAATGTTCAAGCCGGAGAAATGGTAGAATTTTCTGATGGTTCAAAAGGAATGGCATTGAACCTAGAAAGTGAAAATGTAGGTGTTGTAATTTTTGGTGATGATAAAGCGGTTAAGGAAGGTGATACCGTAAAAAGAACTGGTGCGATTGTTGATACACCAGTTGGAAAAGAATTACTTGGTAGAGTAGTTGATGGTTTAGGAAATCCAATTGATGGAAAAGGTGCATTAGATAAAAGCTTAAAAAGAAGCAGGGTTGAGGTCAAAGCTCCAGGAATAATTCCACGTAAATCTGTAAGTGAACCAATGCAGACTGGTCTCAAATCAATTGATAGTCTGGTTCCAATTGGAAGAGGACAAAGAGAATTAATTATTGGAGATAGACAAACTGGTAAAACAGCAGTTGCTATTGATGCTATCATAAACCAGAAAAAAATTAACGAGTCAGGTGATGAGAAGAAAAAATTATATTGTATTTATGTAGCCGTAGGTCAAAAAAGATCTACAGTTAGACAGATTGAAAAGACATTAGAAGAAGCTGGTGCAATGGAATATACAACAATAGTTGCAGCAACAGCATCAGATGCTGCCCCACTTCAGTTTTTAGCTCCATACACTGGATGTACTATGGGTGAATATTTTAGAGATAATGGAATGCATGCTTTAATAATATATGATGATTTATCAAAACAAGCGGTCGCATATAGACAAATGTCTCTATTGTTAAGAAGACCCCCTGGAAGAGAGGCGTATCCTGGTGATGTATTTTATTTACATAGTAGATTACTTGAAAGAGCAGCAAAATTAGGTGATGAACATGGAGGTGGTTCTTTGACAGCACTTCCAATTATTGAGACTCAGGGAGGTGACGTTTCCGCATTTATACCAACAAATGTGATCTCAATTACTGATGGACAAATTTTCCTTGAAACTGAACTTTTTAACCAAGGTATAAGACCAGCAATTAACGTTGGTTTATCTGTATCAAGAGTAGGATCCTCTGCGCAGACAAAGGCTATGAAAAAAGTTTCAGGTTCGATGAAATTAGAATTGGCTCAATATCGCGAAATGGCCGCATTTGCACAGTTTGGTTCAGACCTTGATGCGTCTACTCAAAAATTACTTAACCGAGGTTCAAAATTAACTGAACTATTAAAGCAAAACCAATATTCTCCCATGACAGTTGCAGAACAAGTCATTTCTGTATTTTGTGGAGTTAGAGGACATCTTGATGATATTGAACAAAAGGATATTTCAAGTTTTGAGAATAAAATTATTGAAAAATGTAAAGCTGAAAAGCCAGATATCATTGAGTCAATCACAAATTCAGGGAAACTTGAAGACGATAAAGAGAAAGAATTGAATGAAATTATTTTACAACTTAAGAAAGATTTTAACTCATAAAAAATAATGGCTAGTTTAGACGATCTAAAAAAAAGGATATCAAGTGTTAAGTCTACACAAAAGATCACCAAGGCAATGAAAATGGTTGCTGCTGCAAAACTTAGAAGAGCTCAGGAAAGTGCAGAAAAAGGGAGACCTTACTCAGATAAAATGAATAATATTATTTTAAACTTATCAAATGGTATCTCAGATATAGATAATGCCCCAAAACTTTTGTCTGGCACCGGAGAAGATAAAGTGCATTTATGCGTTGTAATGACATCTGATAGAGGTCTTTGCGGAGGTTTTAATACAAATATTATCAAAAAAGCTAAACTATATTTTCAAAAAATTTTAGATGAAGGAAAAACTCTAAAAATTATTACAGTTGGAACTAAAGGTTATGACCAACTAAAACGTCTTTATGGTGATAATATTATAGAGAGAATATCTTTTAAAGAGTCAAAAAATGTAAATTATTTTGATGCTGACAAAGTTGGCAAGATAGTTATAGAAAAATTTGATAAAAAAGAATTTGATGTATGTGCAATTTTTTATAACCAATTTAAGAATGTAATTACTCAGATTCCACAAGAACAACAAATCATTCCTTTAAAAACATCTGAAAAAGATGAAAATTCATCAGAAGATAATTATGAATTTGAACCTGAAGAAGATGAAATATTGAGCAACTTGTTACCAAAAAATATTTCAACTCAGATTTTTAAAGCGATGTTAGAGAATTCAGCTAGCGAGCAAGGTTCAAGAATGAGTGCAATGGACAATGCAACCAGAAACGCAGGTGAAATGGTTGACAAACTTACTATTGAGTATAATAGAAGTCGTCAGGCAGCAATTACTAAAGAGTTAATAGAAATAATTTCAGGAGCAGAAAGTTTATAATTATGAGAAAAGGACAAATAACACAGATTATTGGGGCGGTAGTCGACGTAAAATTTGATGGAGAACTACCAGAAATTTTAACTGCATTAGAGTGCAATAACGGTGGAAATAGATTAGTTTTAGAAGTTGCACAACATCTAGGGGAGTCAAGTGTTAGAACAATTGCAATGGATGCAACCGAGGGTCTTAAAAGAGGAGATGAGGTAACAGATACAGCTGCTCCAATTAAAGTCCCTGTAGGACCAGAGACACTTGGAAGAATTATTAATGTAATAGGTGAGCCTATTGATGAAAGAGGAGAAGTTAAAAGTTCAGATAACTGGCCAATTCACAGAGCTGCTCCAGAATTTAATGATCAATCAACAGAAACTGAAATACTTGTAACTGGAATAAAAGTGATTGATCTTTTAGCACCCTACGCTAAAGGTGGAAAAATTGGTTTATTCGGTGGAGCTGGAGTTGGTAAAACCGTTTTAATTATGGAATTGATTAACAACGTTGCAAAAGCCCATGGTGGATTTTCAGTTTTTGCAGGAGTAGGAGAGAGAACTAGAGAAGGAAA
This sequence comes from uncultured Pelagibacteraceae bacterium, assembly GCA_902563435.1. Lineage (GTDB taxonomy): Bacteria > Pseudomonadota > Alphaproteobacteria > Pelagibacterales > Pelagibacteraceae > Pelagibacter. Next base: position 7,759 of record CACEXE010000021.1, on the reverse strand, counting down.
TGATCTTTACCATGAAATGATAGACTCAGGTGTTATTAAAACTGATGGAGAAGGTTCTAAAGCAGCATTAGTTTATGGACAAATGAATGAGCCCCCAGGAGCAAGAGCACGAGTTGCTTTAACTGGATTAACTGTTGCTGAATATTTTAGAGATAAGGAAGGTCAAGACGTACTATTCTTTGTTGATAACATCTTCAGGTTTACACAAGCAGGATCTGAAGTCTCTGCATTACTTGGCAGAATACCTTCAGCTGTAGGATATCAACCAACATTAGCAACAGATATGGGGAACCTACAGGAAAGAATTACTACAACGAATAAAGGGTCAATTACATCTGTTCAGGCAATTTATGTTCCTGCAGACGACTTAACCGACCCTGCGCCTGCAACTTCATTTGCTCACTTAGATGCAACAACTGTACTTTCTAGACAGATTGCTGAAATTGGAATTTATCCAGCTGTTGACCCTTTAGACTCAACTTCGAGAATTCTAGATCCTAGAATAGTTGGTGACGAGCATTATAGAGTTGCTAGAGAGGTGCAAAAAGTTCTGCAAACTTATAAATCTTTACAAGATATTATCGCAATTTTAGGTATGGATGAATTATCTGAGGAAGATAAATTAGTTGTTGCCAGAGCCAGAAAAATACAAAGATTTCTTTCTCAACCTTTCTTTGTTGCTGAAGTATTTACCGGTTCCCCAGGTAAGCTTGTTGACTTAGAATCAACGATCAAAGGTTTTGATGCTATTTGTAAAGGTGAATACGATCATCTGCCAGAAGCTGCGTTTTATATGGTTGGTACTATTGAGGAAGCTGTACAAAAAGCTGAGAGTTTAGCTAACGAAGCTGCTGCATAATGAGCGAAGAATATTCTGTAGAAATAGTAAACCCTGAAAAATCATTTTTATCAAAAAATGATGTCACAGAGGTAGTTGTTCCTGCATTTGAAGGTGAGATAGGTATTTTAAAAGACCATATTTCTATTATTTCTTTTTTAAAACCAGGAATAATTAAAATATTTTCAAAGTCTGGCGAGGAAAGTTTTTATGTAAATGATGGAATAATTGAATTTAAAGATAATAATCTTTCTATACTTACAAGTCTTATTTTAGATTTAAAAGACATTGATAAAGAAAAAATTTCAGAAATTCAAAAATCTGCTCAAGAAGAACTTAATAAGTCTGATATTAATGATCAGGAAAAATATTTGCTTGATCAAAAACTTGAAGTATTGAAATCAATTAACTAAAATTTTTTTTACCTCTTCTTGAATTTTCTCGTATACATTTAGTTTAAATTCTACCACAGTTTCAGTAATTTTATCTGGATCTACCCATTTCCATTCGAGAAATTCTGGATGTTTTGTTTTAATATTAATTTCTTTTTCATCACCATTAAATCTCATTACATACCATTGTTGTTTTTGACCTTTAAATTTACCTTTCCAAATAATTCCTAATAATTCATTTGGTAAATGGTAAGTAAGTAATCCATCAATTTTTTTAATTAAACTTACTGATTTAATACTAGTTTCCTCTTTTAATTCTCTTATTGCAGCTTCATAAAAGTCTTCACCTTTATCAACCCCACCCTGCGGCATTTGCCAAAAGTTTTTTTTATTATCTATTCTTTTTGCTACAAAAATTTTGTTTTCTTTATTTAAAACAACTATGCCAACACCACTTCTAAGTGGTAAATTTTTATATTTCTCTTTCATTTTAGCCGTTTAAAAGCTCTAGAGCGAATTGAAGTTGGTTGTCTGTATCAGTATTAAACCTAAAGTCATCAGATCCCTCAGCTACCTCAATATCAGGTGAGACACCTATTTCTGATATAGATTTTCCTGATGGAAGATAATATTTAGATACAGTCAATCTTATTGCACCTTTATTTTTGAGTGGAATGATTGATTGTACAGAGCCTTTACCATAGCTATTTTCTCCAATTATTATTGCTCTTTTGTGATCCTTTAGTGCGCCTGCTACAATTTCAGATGCAGATGCTGAACCATAATTTATTAATACAACAATTGTATTGCCATCTATTATGTCACCTTTTCTTGCAAAGAATTTCCTACTTTCATATTTTCTTTTACTTTTTGTTGAAACAATTTCTCCACTATCTATAAAAAAATCTGTAATTTTAATTGCCTGAGAAAGTAGTCCACCAGGATTATTTCTCAAATCTAAAATATAATTTTTAATATTTTCATTTTTTTTAAACTCTTTAATTTTATCACTTATTTGAACACTACTGTTTTCATTAAAAGAGGTAAGTCTTAAATAACCAGTTTGATTATCTAATATCTCAGATTTTACTGACGAAACTTTAATTTTTTCTCTAGTAATATTAAAAACTAATGCCTTTCGTTCACCTCTTCTTCTAACTGTAATTTCAATGTCTGATCCAACAGGACCTCTCATGATATCAACTGCTTCACTTAAAGATTTACCTTGAACCTGAATATCATTAATTCTTACAATATAATCTCCAGCCTTCACTCCTGCTTCAGCTGCAGGTGAATCATCCATAGGTGTTATTACCTTTATTACCCCAGCTTCCATGCTCACTTCAATTCCCAGTCCTCCAAATTCTCCACTCGTTTCCGTTTGCATACTTTGATAAGATTCAGGCGACATATAAGCAGAATATGGATCTAAGGATTGAAGAACACCATTGATTGCAGCATCCATTGCATCACTTTGGTTCACCTCATCAACAAATTCTTTATTAATTTTATCTAAGACTTCTGAAAAAACATCTATTTTTTTATAAATATCATTCTCTTCTGATGCGCTGACAATACTAGTTACGAAAAAAAAAATAAATAATGATAAAAAATATCTTTTAAGTTTTTTCATTATATAATTACTTTTTCTTTAGGAATTAATTCAGACCATATTTTTTCTAATTCATAAAATTTTCTTTTCTCAGGATTGAAAATGTGAATAATAAGATCTATTCCATCTACAAGTTTCCAATCACTACTTTCTCTTCCTTCAATTTTACAATTGCTTACACCATTTTTTTTTAAGTATTCATATACTTGCTCTGATAAAGCTTGGATATGTCTTGAAGACGTCCCGCTAGCGATTATCATTTGATCCGCTATTGATGATTTTCCATCTAAATCTATTGAAACAATATCTAGGGCTTTATTTGCATCTAAGAGATTGACTACATCTTTGTGAAGAGAAGAGATTTTATCCATTAATTTTCAAAAGAGTATCAAATTTTTCTCAATTTAGAAGATGAAATATTGACCTTATTAAATTTTATAAATTTTAAGCTTTTCTTACTATACTTTTTAAAGCTTCTAGAACTTAATGATTTAGCCTTATATCTGTCTCTATCAAATACTAGAATGAAACAAATAGATGAAATTAAATCAGAATTCTTCCATTTATGAAAATTAATCAAACTATCTGCTCCCATTATAAAATAAATATCAGTCTTTTTATTATTTTTTTTTATATACTTTATCAGGTCAATTGTTCTATTTGATTTAATTTTATCCTCAAAATATTTAACTTTTATAAATTGATCTTTTTGCGCGACCTTTTTTGCAAAATTTATTCTTTTATCTAAACTTAAATTACTTTTTTCCTTAAATGGATTTTTTTTGGTTACCGCCCAAATAATTTTATCAATATCGAACCTTTTTTTTGCTTCTTTAGAGATACTTAAATGTCCTTTATGTGCTGGATCAAAAGTGCCTCCAAGAATACCAATTTTTTTTTTATTTCCTTGTTTGCCCAGATCCATATATCTCATATTTATAACTAACTAGCTGGTTTAGTCCAACAGGACCTCTTGGTGGAAGTTTATTTGTTGAAATTCCAACCTCACCACCAAAACCAAATTCTCCTCCATCAGCATACTGTGTCGAAGAATTGTGAATAGCGATCGAACTTTTAATATTTTTTATAAAAAATTTTGCAGAAATTTTATTATTTGTAATTATCGCATCAGTATGCATTGTTCCGTATTTATTAATATGATTTACTGCATCATTAATATTGTTTACTAATTTTACAGATATTTTTGCAGATAAATGTTCCTTCGACCATGTTTTATTATTTGCTAATTTTGAATTCCCATTAAATAATTTAGAAATTTTTCTATCAGCATAAATATAGCAACCTCTTTCAGTGAGTTCATTTAATATCTCATTTACATTTTTAGATTTATTTTTATGTATTAAGAGTGTCTCAGTAGCTCCACAAATGCTAGTATTGCGCAACTTAGCATTGATTAATATTTTCTTTGCCATTGAAAGATTTGCATCTTTATCAATATATGTATGACACATACCTTCAAGGTGACCAATTACAGGAACAGAGGATAAATCTTGAACTTTTTTTACAAGACTTTTTCCACCCCTTGGAATAATAACATCTATATATTCTGACATTTTTGACAGCATATAGTCGACTAGTTTTCTATTTTTATTCTCTATAAACTGAACAAAATTCTTATTTATTTTATTTTTTTCTAAAGATTTTCTAAAAAGATCAGCTAAAATTTTATTACTAAAGTAAGCCTCTGACCCTCCTCTTAATATCACGCAGTTCCCAGATTTAAAACAAAGTGTGGACACATCCGAAGTAACATTTGGTCTACTTTCATAAATTACACCAATAATACCAATTGGAATTGATACTTTCTTAAGTTTTAAGCCGTTTGGTCTTTTCCAGGTTTCTATATCAACATCTACTGGATCCTTAAATTTTGAAATAGTTTTAATTGACTTAATAATAGAGCTTATTTTGTCATTATTAAGAGCAAGTCTTTTAATTAAATTCTCTTTAAGTTTTTTAGATTTGGCAATTTTTATATCTTTTGCGTTTTCTACCAAAATTTTATTTTGGTTTTTTAAAATAAGTTGAATGTAATAATTTAATACTTTATTTTTTCTTTTATTACTTATTTTGTTTTGAAAAGCAATTTTTGCATTTAAACCAATTTTTTCTAAAGTTTTACTCATTTGATTAATACCATATCATCTTTATGAATAACTTCTGATTTTGAAACATAACCTAAAATATCATTTATTTTATTAGAGTGTTTACCTTTAATTTTTAAAATTTCTTCTGAAGAGAAGCTACTTAATCCTCTAGCAAATTCTGTCATATTATTGTTTAGGATTTTGATATGATCACCTTTGCTAAAACTACCTTGAACATCCTTAATCCCAGCAGCTAATAAACTTTTCCCATTATTTAAAGCTGATAATGCACCTTCATCAATAACTATTTTTCCCTTTGGAGAAACTGAACTTATAATCCATTTTTTTCTCGCATCTAATTTTGAGATTTTAGGCAAAAACCAAGTACATATATTTTTAGTTAAAATTTTTTTAATTGGTCTATTTATTAAGCCATTAGCAATCGCCATATGACACCCTGAGAATTGACAAATTTTAGCAGCATCAATCTTCGTTTTCATTCCACCTGATCCAAATTCTCCAGTTTTATTTGTTGCTAACTTTTCTACATTTTGATCAATATTTTTTATTTCACGAATTAATTTAGCTTTTTTATCTAATTTTGGATCTTTAGAGTAAAGACCACTAACGTCAGATAATAAAATTAAACAATCTGCACTTGATATTTGTGCAACCCTAGAAGCTAGTCTGTCATTATCACCATACTTAATCTCAGAAGTAGCTATACTATCATTTTCATTTACTATTGGAATAAAACCAAGACTAAATAAATTCTCAAAAGTTCTTTTTGCATTAATAGCCCTTCTTCTTTTTTCTGTATCCTCAAGTGTTAGCAAAATTTGAGAAAGATTGATTTTTGACTTATTAAAAGTTTTTTTAAAAAGATTCATTAACTCAATTTGGCCAATTGATGCTACTGCCTGACTTTTATCAAGTTTCAGTTTTTTTTTACTTAATTTTAATTTTTTACATCCTAAAGCAATCGCTCCTGAACTAACCAAAATTATATTTTTTTTTAATTTTTTTAGATGTTGAATATCTTTTGCAAATTCTGACAACCATTTTTCTCTGATAATTTTTTTGTCATTAATCAATAAAGATGATCCAATTTTTATAACGACAGTCTTTGAATCTTTAAGATACATAATTAAGCAATGTTGATTTAATATCAGATACTGATTTTTTATCGAGTGTTGATGTTGTAAAAGTGGATTTCTTGATAATTTTTTCAAAATCTTTTATTTTTTCTTTTATTTCGTTCTCATCAATTAGGTCTATTTTGTTAAACACTATTATTTCCTGCTTTTTTAATAGCTCTGAACTATATTTACCCATTTCATCCCTCACTTGAAGATATGAGTTAATTAAATCATTTTCTGATATATCAATTAGATGCAAAAGCGCTTTGCATCTTTCAATATGTTTTAAAAATTTAATCCCTAATCCTGTTCCTTGATGTGCTCCTTCAATTAATCCTGGAATATCTGCTAAAGTTATCTCTTTATCGTCATACATTGCGACACCTAGATTTGGATTTAAAGTTGTAAATTTATAATTTGCAATTTTAGGAGTAGCACTTGTTAATGATGCTAATAAGCTAGATTTTCCTGCATTAGGTAATCCAATGATACCAATATCAGCAATTGTCTTAAGTTGTAAATAAATCCAGAATTCTTCTCCAATTGTACCTTTTGTAAATTTCTTTGGAGCTCTATTAGTTGATGATTTAAACCTTGTGTTACCAAAACCTCCATTACCACCTATAGCTGCAACAAACTTTTCATTTTCCTTCTTGAAATCAAAAATCAGGGTTTTATTGTCTTCCTCAAATACTTGTGTCCCAACCGGTACTTTTAAATATAAATCTTCTCCTCCTCTTCCTGTTTTATTTTTACCACTTCCATCTCTACCTCTCTCAGCTTTAAAATGCTGTTGATATCTAAAATCGATTAGTGTGTTTAAATTTCTCTCTGACACAAGAATAATAGAACCACCTTTCCCTCCATCGCCTCCGTCAGGTCCTCCAAATTCTATAAATTTTTCTCTTCTAAAACTAGGAGAACCAGATCCACCGTCTCCAGCTTTTATAAATATCTTAACTTGATCTAAAAATTTCATGATTTTACAGAATTAATTAGCTGTCTACTAATTAGGCTTTACTGATACGTAAGTTCTGTCTGATTTGCTTTTTTTAAAAACAACTTTTCCTTTAACAACAGAAAAAATTGAATGGTCTTTACCCATCCCAACATTTTCTCCAGGAAAAATTTTAGTGCCTCTTTGTCTTACAATAATATTTCCAGGTATTACTAATTCACCACCATATTTTTTTACACCTAGTCTACGGCCTGCACTATCTCTTCCGTTTCTCGACGATCCACCTGCTTTTTTTGTTGCCATAAATTACCTATTTATTTTGAAGCCTCAGTTTTTTCTTTTTTAGCTTCTTTAACTACAACTTCCTTTTTTTTCATCTTTTCAGCCTCTGATAAAACTTTACCATCTTTTGAAAAAATTTTGTTAATTCTTATTAGTGAATACTGTTGCCTGTGTCCGTTTTTACGTCTTGAATTTTTTCTTCTTCTTTTTTTAAAAATTAGAACAGTTCTTTCTTTGTCATTTTTTAATAGTTCAGCTTCAACTTTCGCACCATCTACAGTTGGTGCACCTAATTCAATGCTCTTATCATCTCCATAAGCTAAAATTTCATTAAATTCCACTTTAGTGGCTGGATTTGACTCAGCTAATTTTTCTATTTTAATTATTTCACCAGCTGAAACTTTGTACTGTTTTCCACCTGTTTGTATAA
>CACEXE010000020.1 GCA_902563435.1 uncultured Pelagibacteraceae bacterium | reverse complement strand
CCAGCACCTAACCCCTTTGTTAAATTTAAACCCATTTGAATTTTAGTTTGTGCATGACTCAATCTTAGATCCTGAGCATCAGTATTTACAGCTATAAACTCTACTCCTTGTAAACCTGACTCTATCATGCCATTAATAGCATTTCCTCCCGCACCTCCTATTCCAAGAACTAGTATTCTTGGCTTCAACTCTTTTATATCTGGTGTTTTAAAATTAATTGTCATTTATCCCCCGTTTTAGTTATTAAGTTTGTGCTCCCATTTAAGGCTAATCCTATTAATATTTGATTTTTTTCTAGCAATGACCCTAAATTTTTCAAACGTAGTTGGTTCCCATATTTGAAATGTTTTTCCCTGACCAACAAACAGCATGCTATTTTTTATTTTTGCATGATTTAATAATTTTTGTGAAAGTAGTATTCTCCCTTCCCCATCAAATTGTAAATTTGAACTTTCTGAAAGAATTGATGTTGCAAAATAATCTTTTTTTTCGTCAAAAGGATTGAGTGTGTCTATAGAATTAGAAATTTTTTCTATCCTGTCTTGAGACCAGGCTTCTATTGATTGATTATTAAAAGACGGAAAGCATATAACACCGTTATATCCTAGATTAGAGAGAAAAGCTCTGTAACTAGCAGGCACTGATACCCTTCCTTTTTTGTCTAATTTGTTTTCGAATGTAGATAAAAACATAATCCATAAATTCCCTTTTTGGGATTTTATGGGATCATATGGGTTTAATATTCTATCGTCAATATATAAAATGAATTATTTATTCTTATTTTGTTCTCAAAAAAAGATAGGTTTTGTTCTTAAACAAAGATAGGCTTAAATTTATTATTTTTTAAAATAAATAATCTTTTTAGATTTTTTTATACTTGTGTATGCCAGATAAAATATAAGCCGGGTTCTGTCGTTTAAACTTATCATTTCTCTAGGCCTTAAATCACTTTAAGGCTCAAGCAACTAACCCAGATGACTAGCCAAAGACTGCTTTCTGTTATTTCTAACTGTGTCATCTCTACTCAGTCTTGCTCTCAGTGGGGTTTTCCATGCACTAGCTGTTACCAACTTAGCCGGTGTGCTCTTACCACACCTTTTCACCCTTGCCTTGATAAGGCGGTTTATTTTCTGTGGCACTATCCCTAGGGTCGCCCCCGCCAGTCATTAACTGGCACTGTGTCTTTGTAGAGCCCGGACTTTCCTCTTTATTTAATTAAAGCGATAAGTCTTTTATCTGGCAGCAAGACAATATAAATTTTTAGATAAAATTCAATATTAATTATTTGAGATTATTAAGGGATTTTATTATCTCAAAACATTCTAAATCAATTTTTCCATCAACCAATTCAGGCCTAAATCTCATTTGAAAAGTTTTTATAATTTTTATTAATTCTTTAGAATTATTATATTCAACAGAATAACCAAATTTTTTTAAATAATTTAAAAATTTTTTCGTTTTAAAATTTAAAATTTTTCCTCGATAAATTTTAAGCTTCCTAGTATTTATTTTATGCCAAAGACCTATTTTTTTTTTATATAAGGCTTTCCATGGAAATTTTTCACCAGGGTCTAGCTTTCTTAAAGGGGCTATATCTGAGTGACCTAAAATATTTTTTTTATTAATTTTATATTTTTTGATGAGGAATTTTGATAATTCAATTAAACATTTAATTTGGTTGTTATTAAATTTTTTATATCCATGCTCATGACCTGGGTTAGAAATTTCAATTCCTATTGATCTGTAGTTTAGTGATTTTTTTTTTTTCCAATTTGACTTGCCGGCATGCCAAGCCACATATAAATCTGGCACCATTCTTATAAGTTTTCCTGATTTTGTTATAAAGTAATGACAACTTACGTTAGAATTAAAACTTATTAATTTTTTAATAGCCAACCTATCATTTTTAATGCCTGTATAGTGAAAAATTAAATATTTAATTTTTTTTTTTTCTCTTTTTTTTGGGTAAAAATTTGGGGAATAATTAATAGTCATTTTTTCAACATTTTTTTGCATTATTTTAAACATTTAGACCTTTAAATATATAAAGGATATAATATAAATCTTTCTAATGAAAAATATTTTAACAATATTATTAACTTTGATATTTTCGCAAGTTTTAATGCTTAAAGTTTTGGCTGGGTCGGATGGAACTTTAGAAATAAAAAATAAAAAATCAGAGCAAAGTAACGAGGTTAAAGATTGTTTTGAAACTGTTAATAGGGGTATTTTTGCATTCAATCAAGGATTAGACAAAATTTTTTTTAAGCCAATTGCAAAGGGTTATAGATATTTACCAAAGCCGATTAGGTCTGGAACGGGCAACGCCTTAAGTAATTTATCTAATGTTGTCACAATTCCAAACAATATTTTACAAGGACAAGTTAAAGAAGCAGGTATTAATACTTTAAGATTTACAATAAATTCAATTTTAGGAATAGCAGGTATTTTTGATGTGGCATCTTATTATGGATTAAATAAACTTGATAAAGAGGATTATGGGCAAACTCTTGGAACCTGGGGAGTAAAAGAAGGATGCTATTTTGTTTTACCAGTTTTAGGTCCAACTACTGTAAGAGACTCATTGGGATCTATGGTCAATTTTTCAGGTGGGGATGCTTGGTATAATGTTACAATATCAAACGATACACGTTACTTTGAAAACTCAGATTATTATTATTCTAGATTAACATCAGGTATAGACTTTAGAGCAAAAAATATAGAGGCATTTAATAGTTTAGAAAAAAATTCCTTGGATTTATATGCATCAGTAAGAAGCCTTTATCTTCAAGATAGAAATAGAAAAATTAAAAATTTAGATGAAACAACCGAGACTATGAATGATGATGATTGGGAAGAAATAGATACCCAATAATTATTAATGATCAAAACTAAAATAACTTCTATTTTAATATTAATATCAATTTATATTATTCCAGCTCAAGCAAAAGATCCAAGTAAATTAGTGACTGAAATAGTTAATGAAGCTTCTAAAATCTTATCAAGTTCAGATCCTGTTGAGTCTAAAATTATTAAATTAAATAATATTGCAGAATCAAACGTAGATATAAATGGTATAGGAATGTATACGCTAGGAAAATATCGTAAAAGTCTTAATGAAGATCAAAAGATTAAATATAAAAAGTTATTTAAAAGTTATTTTTTAAAGAGTTTTTCTAGTAGATTGGTAGATTATTCTGATCCAAAAATAAATGTGATTTCTGAAAAAAAGATTAATGATAAATATACAATTGTAGGAACAGTATTAGAAGAAACATCCAAAAATCCTCAAATAAAAATTGACTGGAGAATTTATACCAAAAATCCTGAACGACCACTAATTAGAGATCTAATTGTTGAGGGACTTAGTTTAGCAAGAACACAGAAAGAAGAGTTTAAGTCGATTCTTCAAAATAACGACAATGACATTAACTATTTATTTAAGTCTTTAGAAGAATTTATAATAAAATAAGTTTGGTGGGCCCGCCAGGACTCGAACCTGGGACCAATACATTATGAGTGTACTGCTCTAACCAACTGAGCTACAGGCCCAAAATTAAATGTTAGTTATAACATTTTTTTATACTTATCAATTATATATACATCAATTATGGTGGGCCGTGTTGGTTACGCTCCAACTACCCCTGCAATGTCAATGCAGTACTCTACTATTGAGCTAACGGCCCTTATAAACTAATACTTATATAAATTATTAAATTTCTGCATCAATAGTCAAATGAGCAAATTTATAAAAAGTATCATTAATATTATAATAATTTTTATAATTCTTATCTTATTTGACATTATATTAATGTTTTTTCTTCCAATTGAAATTAAAAATAAAATATATGACAGAAAAAGTCATAAGATAAAATCTTATTACTATCATCATGATTTGCGCCCTAATGCTACTTGGGTTGAAAATTGGGGCTACCAAAACAGCAAAATATTTACAAATAATCTAGGATTTAAAGACAGGCAAAATAGAAATGTAGAGTTTAAAGAAAATAATATTTTATTTATTGGAGACTCTTTCACTGAGGGAGTGGGAGTAGAATATCAGAATACTTTTGTTGGAATAATTGAAAATGATATAAAATCAATCTCAAATAAATACGAGATACTAAATGCAGGCGTAGTTTCATATTCGCCAATTATCATTTTAAGCAAATTAAATTATTTAATTAATATTAAAAGGTTGCCAATAACAAAAGTATTTGTTGTTTTGTGTAATGGAGATATTCATGATGATTTGTTTAGATACAAAGGTATTAATGAAAATTATGTAGTAAGTCATGATGATTTCATAAATATAAAAATTTTTGTTGATGTAAACAATTTTTTAAAATCAAACACAATCACATATCAATTCATTAAAAGAGTAACCCCATTAAGTAATTTGTTTAAAAATTTAAAAAATCAAAGTAATGAGGATTTTAAAAATTATGATCTTAAAAAGGTACTTTCGATATTAAATAATAAACCTGATCAAAAACATGTAATTGATAAACAAGAATTTAATAAATGGGGTGCCAGCGGTCTTGAGCAATCTAGACTTTATATTGAAAAAGTAAAAAAATTATTAGATGAAAGAAAAATTGGTCTTACATTAGTGTATTTAGAAGAGCCAATTTTTATGTTAAATTCAATTAATTCTTCATTTTATTATAACTATTGGAACAAATTCTCTAAAGAAAATAAAATAGATTTCATTTTTGTAAATGAATATCATAAAGATGAGGATGACAAATTTAAAATTTATAAAGATTTATTCTTTATTGGTGATAATCATTTTAATGATAAAGGAAATAAAGTGGTTGCTGAGGAGTTAATTAGAAAATCTAAGTATTTTCAAAAAATCATTAATTAATTTTATTAAACTATTAATAGAAGTTTGTTTTTAAATGCTAATTTCGAGAAATTTTTATTAATAAAATATTATCATAATAAGTATTACTCTTTTCAATCGCTCTAAAAAGAGGCAAAGAGCCTAGATCCTCATGATAAACAGCCTTTGGATTCCAACTCATACATACGATCAAAAATATAATTATTTTTGTAACGTTTTTAATTTTCTTATTAAAAAATTTAATTAAGGAATTATTTTGATTAAGGATAATAACTTGATTTTTAAGCATTACATAATACGTAATAATCGAACAAGTGTATGATATATGCATCCACCTTCCGCTATCTACTGCAATAACCATCATGATAAATGATGTGAAAACAGGTATTAAAAAATAATAAATGAGTGGAATTTGTTTAAAATTTTTGTTCACTTTATCTACATTAAAATAGGAATTTTTAATTAAAATCAAAAGTGGTCCAAATCCGAGTATAAAAATTGTTAAATATCGAAGAATATGTTCAAATTTCCAACTTACTTCATTCATGTGATATCCAATTTTTTTTGATAAAAAAAATGTTGGCATTCCACAACTTTCTCCAATTTTTTTTAATGAATCACACATTCTTTCAGTATCTTGAATTGAATGAGGATTTAAAACTAGTAACAAAATGACTATCAATGTTGGTAATGAGAGATAAAATAATTTAATAAAATATTTTTTATTCAATTCTTTACATGAAATTAAAATTATAAAAATAAAAAAAAAACTATAAAAAATACTTGTTTCAAATATTAATAACAAAATAGGAAATGACAAAGAGATAAAAAATAAACCTAAATTATTTTTTTTATTGTAAAAAAAAATATTTGAACTTAATATTAAAATAATAAATAAAACTACCTCTTTTCTTCCTAAAGCCTCCAATTCTGCTATTGGAAATAAAATAAATAATGGAGAAAAAATAGTAACTAAAATTAGATAATTAAAAGAAATATCCTTCAATAATCTATAAATTAAATAATAATAAGTTAAGTATAAAAAAATTTGTAAAATTAAAAATACAAATCTTAAATTTAGTTTAAAAAATAAACTTATTTGATAAATAAATTCTCCTAAAAAACCCCTTCTTACAAACCCACCCTGATAATTTATTAACCACTCTGCAATAGCATTATTTGTGATAACTATATTTAGACCCATTAAGTAATAAACTGACAGAACAGAAACTATCAAAATATAAAATAAAAAAAGATTTTCGTATTTTTTTAAAAAAAACATACCTTAAAAATTGATTATATAGAAATTATTAGCTTTCTAAAAAGCTTTTTAACTGTTTGGATCTACTGGGGTGTTTAAGCTTTCTAAGAGCTTTAGCTTCAATTTGTCTAATTCTTTCTCTAGTAACTGAAAATTGTAGTCCTACTTCCTCTAAAGTATGATCTGTATTCATGCCTACTCCAAATCTCATTCTTAAAACTCTTTCTTCTCTAGGAGTTAAAGTTGAGAGAATTTTTGTTGTTGCTTCACTTAGATTTGACTTAATTGCTTGCTCTAAGGGTGCTAATGCCTTTGTGTCTTCAATAAAATCACCCAAACTACTATCCTCTTCATCACCGACTGGTTTCTCAAGGGATACCGGCTCTTTGGAAATTTTTAAAACTTTTCTTACTTTTTCAAGTGGCATTCTAAGTTTTTTAGCAAGCTCTTCAGGGGTAGCTTCTCTACCAAATTCACTTAAAATTAAACGTTGGGTTCTAACAATTTTATTTATTGTCTCAATCATGTGTACAGGTATTCTAATTGTTCTAGCCTGATCAGCTATAGATCTTGTAATTGCTTGCCTTATCCACCAAGTTGCATATGTCGAAAATTTATAACCTCTTCTATACTCAAATTTATCGACAGCTTTCATTAGACCTATATTTCCCTCTTGAATTAAATCCAAGAATTGCAAACCTCTATTTGTATATTTTTTTGCAATTGAGATGACAAGTCTTAAATTAGCTTCAACCATTTCTTTTTTAGCAATTCTTGATTCTTTTTCTCCCTTTTGAATTCTACTTACCATTAGTTTGAATTCGGTTACTGAAATTCCAAGTTTATTACTTATTTCTATTAATCTGTCCCTAATATTTTTAAATTCTACTTTGTGTTTTTGAAAAAATTTTTTCCAAACATCATTTGTATCTAAGAAATTTTTTAAATTAGGATTTATCTCATTTCCTACATAGAATTTTATAAATTCGTCTCTAGAAATGTTTTCATTTAATGCAAGCCTTAGTAAGTTTCCCTCTAATGAGACTATTTTACGATTTTCTACATAATGTTTTTGGACTAATTCTTCTAACACTGAAGGTGATAACTGGAGTGTTTTAATATTCTCCAATATGTCATTTACTATTTTTTTATAATTTTTTTCTTTGGCTGAAGAGAAAATTTTTAAGCCCAGGACACACTCTAACTTTTCTTTTTGATATTTTATTAATTTATTGTACTCTTTTGTTAAATTATAAACTGTTTGTAAAACCTTTGGTTTGATCTCTGTTTCCATTGCAGCAAGAGTAGGGTTAAATTCATCATCTTCAGAACTACTGTTACCTTCTTCATTTGCTTGACTATCGTTTCCATTGTCAGATTTTTTTTGCTTTGCACTTTGACCGGTGTCTTCATCTTCCATATAATTTGTGTCAATATCAATTATTTCTCTAACTAAAATTTCATCATTTTGAAGTTTATTATTCCACTCAAAAAACTGTTGAGCAGTTATGGGACTTTGTGATAAAGCGTTTAACATAACATCTTTTCCAGCCTCTATTCTTTTAGCAATAGCTATTTCTCCTTCCCTAGAAAGTAATTCAACTCCACCCATCTCCCTTAGATACATTCTTATAGGGTCATCACTTTTTTCGATAGATTTGCCCTCTTCTTTTATTCCATTATCTTTCTTTCTAAGGACCTTAAAATCAGCTTTCTTTTCTACTAAAATTATTTTTTCATTAAGGATATGAATAAATGCTTGCTCCAAATTTTCATTGGATAAATTTCTTTTTCCTAAAGATTTATTTAGCTCCTCATAAGTGATAAATCCTCTGTGGACACCTCTGCCCATCAATCTTGCAAATGATTTTGTAATTATACGTTCCACAATAAAAAAGTTCAGAATGTATATAATGCTAAAATTAAAAAAATCTATTGGATTCTGATTTTAATTTAATTGGTTTTTTGCAGTTTTTTAAGCTCTTTTAACTCATTAAAGGTGACCTCACTTAAATCTTTAGAAAATCGCGATTCTAACTCAGATATTCTTAATTCAAGCTCATAATTCTTTAGGTCTCTTATTAACTCAGATAGAATTTCAAGAGTATTTTCATCATCGTTTTTATTTTTAATCAGTATATGCTTTATTGATGCGTATTTAAAAACCCTATCAACCAAGCTCTTGTCAATTTTTAAACTTTCAATGTCAGTATTTTCGAAATTATTTGTTTGATTTTTAATTTCCTCAAACAATAATTTATTTTCACTACTAAATAATTTTACATTTTCAATTAAATAAAAATTATCTTTTATAAGCTCAGGCTTTTTTAGTAAAATATATAAAAAAGAAAATTCTTTTATATCAGTGGCTGATAATGACTTTGTTTCATTATAATAATTCTGAGTTGATTTAAGTGATTTTGTAAGTTTTGTATAATTTTTATTATATTTAAAGTTTGTATTTGGTGTTAATTCAGAAATTTTTTCTAAGAAATATTCAAGCACATACTTTCTAATGAATTCATCTTTAATTGTAGATGAAATTGATCTTAATTTTTTTTCAAAAATAGCTCTTGATGAGGGGTTATCATTCATTTCTTTAGAATAGTGATTAAATATAAATTTATGAATAGGCACAGAGTTATTTTTAGAAAAATCTTCAAAAAAATCCTTTCCTTTTTCATTAACATAACTATCTGGATCATGTTTGTTCGGTAAAAATAAAAACGAAATTTCTTTTTCCGGTTTTAATTCAACAATAGAATTTTCTGCAGCTCTTAAAGCTGCTTTATATCCACTTTCGTCACCATCAAAACAAACAGTGATATGTTGAAAAAATTGGTTAAGAGTTAATATTTGTCTTGTTGTTAAAGAAGTACCCAGATTTGCAACTACATTTTCCACTTTGTTTTTACTAAGACCAATCACATCCATATAGCCTTCAACAAGAAATATGTTATCAATATTGTTTGAAAGTTTTCTTGTAAAATCTAGATTATAAAGATTAGATCCTTTTTTGAAAAATGGAGTTTCTGGTGAGTTAATATACTTAGCAAGATACTTATTATCTTTTAATATTCTACCTCCAAGAGCTATTGGATCACCTGAAATATTATTTATTGGAAAAATTACTCTGTCTCTAAACCTATCTACATATTTTTTTTTATTTTGATCAAAATAAAATAATCCTGTTTCTTTGATTTCACTTTCTGTAAATTCCTTAAAAATCGCTTCTTTAAAGTTTTCATCATTTGAAACATATCCAATTTTAAATTTCTTTACTTCCTCAACATTTAAATTTCTATTTTTTAAATAATCCTTTGCTTCTTTTGCTAAAGGGTTTTTAAAAAGATCTTGATGATAAAATTCAACATATTTTGCATATATCAATTTATATTTGTTCCACTTTTCTTCTCTGATCTCATCCTCTTTTGAAAATGTATAAGGCCTCATCCCTGCTAAATTTGCTAAATATTTGACTGACTCACCAAATTTAAGATTTTGAGTCTTCATTACAAAATCAAAAATATTTCCATGCTCTGCAGTACTAAAGCAATGATAAAATTCCTTTTCATCATTTACTGTGAATGATGGTGTTTTTTCAGTCTTAAATGGTGAAAGGCCAACATATTCCTTTCCTCTCTTTTTTAAACTTACTGTTTTTGAAACTACAGTTGAAATTTTTAATCTAGTTTTTATTTCTTGTAAGTACTCTTTTGGGTATTTCATTTTTGATTTAACAATTCTTTTATAATTGCTCCTGCTTTAGAAAAATCGATACTATCAGCATTATTTTTCTTTAATTCACCCATAACTTTTCCCATATCCTTAATTGAGTTTGAACCTGTTGATTTAATCACCTCTTCACAAATTTTCTTAGTGTCCTCCTCGCTAATCTGTTTAGGTAAGTATTGACTAATTATTCCAACTTCTTGTTCTTCTATATCCTGTAGATCTTTACGATTATTTTTTTTATACAATTCAATTGATTCGGTACGCTGTTTAATCATTTTTTTTAATAACTTTTTAATATCTTCATCATCTGTTTCTTTTTTTTCTGCCCCAGATCTATTGTTAATATCCAAATCCTTAATCCCAGATAATATTAACCTGTAAGTTGATATTTTATTTTTATCTTTAGATTTTAAAGCTGTTTTGTAGTCTGTCTCTATACTTTCTCTTAGTGGCATATTTAATTTTAGCTTAATAAGAATATTCTGCAAAAAGAAAAATTTTTTTTTTATGAAATATACATTAGATGTGTTGCGCAAAAAAAGGTTTTATTGTATAGACCTTTAACTCATGAGTTGTAATTGATCAAAAAACAAAAAAATAAAATTGCAATTAATCATCCATTTACCACAGGTATTTTAGTTCTAGATAACAAGCTAGTTTTCAAGGGTATTGGCCTTGGATATCAGGGAACTTCAACTGGAGAAGTTTGTTTTAATACTTCTTTAACTGGATATCAGGAAATTATATCGGACCCATCATATGCTGGACAAATTATTAACTTTACATTTCCTCATATTGGAAACGTTGGAACTAATGATGAGGATTTAGAGTCTGATAAAATTTGGACTAAAGGTGTAATATTTAATTCCGAAATTACTTCTCCATCAAATTATAGGGCATTACAGACATTAGATGAATGGCTTAAAAAGAATCGAATTGTTGGATTAACTGGATTAGATACTAGAAGCTTAACAAACTTTATTAGAGATAAGGGTCCTCCAAAAGGTACTATTACAAATAATAAAAAAGGTAAATTTAATATAAAAAAACTAATTAATATGTCAGTTAAATGGCCTGGCTTAAATGGATTAGATCTTGCTAAAGAAGTATCAACAAAAAAAACTTATATATGGAAAGGGTTTAAAACGTGGAAAAAGAATGTCGGATATAAAAAGAATTCAATAAAAAAATTTAAAATTATCGCAGTTGATTATGGGATTAAGAAAAATATTTTAAGATATTTCTCGAATTACAACTGTGAGGTAAAAGTAGTTTCTTGTAAATTATCTGCTGATGAGATTGTAAAATTAAAACCTGATGGTATTTTTTTATCAAATGGGCCTGGAGATCCAGCAGCCACTGGAAAATATGCAATTGATACGGTTCAAAAATTAATTAAATTAAATTATCCTATATTTGGAATTTGCCTCGGTCATCAAATTTTAGCTTTAGCTTTAAATGCAAAAACAAAAAAAATGAAATTAGGTCATAGAGGTGCCAATCATCCTGTCAAAAATTTTGTGAATAATTCAGTTGAGATAACAAGTCAAAATCATGGATTTGTTGTTATAGAAAAAAGCTTATCTAAAAATATTAAAATTACTCATAAGTCACTCTTTGACGATACTATTGAGGGAATTAAATTAAAAAACAAACCTGTCTTTTCAGTTCAGTATCATCCAGAAGCAAATCCTGGACCTCAAGATAGTCAATACTTATTCAAAAACTTTATTGAAGATGTAAAAAAATATGCCAAAAAGAAAAGACATTAAAAAAATATTAGTTATTGGAGCAGGCCCAATAATAATTGGACAAGCGTGTGAATTTGATTATTCGGGTACACAAGCTTGTAAGGCTCTTAAAGATGAAGGTTTTAATGTAGTTTTAATAAATTCAAATCCTGCAACTATCATGACTGATCCTGGAGTTGCTGATAAAACCTATATTGAACCAATCACAATTCCTGTTTTAGAAGAAGTCATTAAAAAAGAAAAACCTAACGCAATTTTACCAACAATGGGAGGACAGACCGCATTAAATTTAGCAATAAGTGCTGAAAAAGCTGGACTACTTAAAAAATATAAAATCGAATTGATAGGTGCAAAGTCCAAGGCAATTGAAAATGCTGAAGATCGTAAAAAATTTAGAAAAAATATGTCTGACATTGGTTTAGATCTTCCAAAATCAAGAATTATAAATCACTTTAAAGATGCAACTAAATGTTTGAAGGAGATAGGATTACCAGCAATAATTAGACCATCTTTTACTTTGGGTGGTT
>CACEXE010000019.1 GCA_902563435.1 uncultured Pelagibacteraceae bacterium | reverse complement strand
TAGTTAAACTTGAAAAAAAAACTAATTTGCCAGGTGACGCCTTATTAGGACTTTTAGCTCATTCATCTCTTGCAGTTGGATTAGTTGCTATTGGATTTTTAACATTTATTAGATTTGATATAATGGGATTGTTATTTGGTGATATTTTAGCAGTAACTACTGATGATTTGCTTACAATCTGGATCGGTGGTGCTTTAATTTTATTGGTTTTAAGATTTATATGGAAACCATTATTTGCATCAACTGTAAATTATGAATTGGCTGAAGCAGAAGGTTTAAATCCAGATAGAGCTAAAGCTATATTTACAATTTTAATGGCAGCAATAATTGCAATATCTATTAAAATGGTTGGCTTATTGCTTATTACAGGAATGTTAATCATACCAACGGCTATGGCTAGAAACTTATCAGATAACCCACAAAAAATGGTTATATTTTCAATAATTGGCGGGTTACTGTCAGTATTTATTGGACTATTCTCCTCATTAGAATTTAATACTCCATCTGGTCCTTCTATCGTAGGTGCTGCACTAGTATTATTTATTTTTTCATTATTTAAAATTAAACAAACGATTCAATTGAAAAATTAATGAAGTATTATAAAAAATAATAATATGCAAAAACAAGAAACATTATCTAAAAACCAAAAAATAATATTAGATTTAATAGAAAAATCTGATCAACCATTAAAAGCATATTCAATTTTATTTGATGTTAAAAAAAAAGGTATTAATGCTCCTTTACAAGTCTATAGAGCTCTGGATAAATTAGTGGAGATTGGAAAGATACATAAAATAGAAAGTAGAAATGCTTTCATAGCTTGTAAAAATTCAAAATGTCAAATTGCAAAAGCTACTGTTTTTTCAATTTGTGAAAGTTGTGAAGATGTAACTGAAATTCATGATCATAAACTATCAGAACACTTAAGAAATTTTAAAGATAACAAAGGAATGAAATACAATAAATACAATTTGGAGTTTTTTGGCCTTTGCAAGAAATGTATATAAAAAATGAAAATAAATAAAGGCGATACATTAGAAGAAATCTCATTACCAAAACCAGATGGTTCAATATTTAATTTATCTGAAACAAAGGGCAAAAAAGTACTACTTACTTTTTACCGTATAGCAGGATGTAGCTTTTGCAATTTAAGATTGAATGAATTGAATAAAAGATTTAGTGAATTTGGAAATAATTTTACACATGTTGGAATTTTTCATTCCCCAGTAGATAATTTAAAATCTTATATGGATAAACATGGTGAATTACCTTTTACAGTTTTAGCTGATGAAAATTTTGAATATTTTAAAAAATATGAAATTGAAAGATCTATGGCAAAAACATTGAATGCAATGTTATTTAAACCTCACAAAATCATTCCAGCAATGATGAAAGGATATATTCCAACAAAGATTAAAGGTCATTTAGATATTGCTGTAACAGATGTTTTGATTAACGAACAAGGTGTTGTTGAAGAAGTATATTATGCTCAAAAAGATATAGCAGATCATTTTGAATTTGAAAAAATTAAGCAGTTTGCGCTTAATTAAACAAATAATGAAAATTGAATATTATTTTAGTGTATTATCTCCGTTTAGTTATCTTGGAGCTGATAGATTTACAAAGATAGTAAGCAAATATAATTTAGAGGTTATAGAAAAACCGCTTGATTTAGTTGGCGAAATATTTCCAAATACTGGTGGATTACCAGTTCCTAAAAGACATCCTGCAAGACAAAAATATAGACTTGTAGAACTGGAGAGAATTTCAAATAAACTAGGTTTGCCGATTATTAAAAAGCCAAAGTTCTTTCCACCTAAAGACCCACACTTGCCAGCAAAATTTGTAATAGCTTCAAATAAATTGGGTAATAAACTTCATTTTGGAAATGAATGTTTAAAATATTTATGGTCTATGGATAAAGATCTTTCTGATCACAATACACTTCAGGAAATTTGTGAAAAATTAAATTTAAACTTTGAAGAAATGAAGAAATTAGCTTTATCTGAAGATGTGAACTTGGAGTATCAAAAAAATTCAAAAGATGCGGTTGATAATGATGTATTTGGCGCTCCTTCGTATGTCTTAAATAATGAGATTTTTTGGGGTCAAGATAGATTAGATTATCTTGAAGATGCATTTCTTAAATAAGTGAATATCCAGAGGATCTTACTGTTCTAATTAGTTCTTTTGTTTTATCAATATTAATCGACTTTCTTAATCTTCTTATATGTACGTCAATGGTTCTACTTTCTACGTTTATGTTGTTTGGCCAAACATTTTCTAAAATTTGATCTCTTGAATATACTCTTTTAGGGTTGCTTAAAAAGAATTCTAGTAGTCTAAATTCTGTTGGTCCAACCTGTATTTCAATATTTTTTCTAAACACTCTCTTCTCAAATCTATTTAATTTTAAATCTTCAAATTCTAAACTATTTGAAACAACTTTAGGATCATATCTTCTTAATACAGCTTTTATTCTTGCTAAAAGCTCATTGAAACTAAATGGTTTGGTTAAATAATCATCAACACCACTATCTAATCCTTTTATTTTATCTTCCTCTTCTCCTTTTGCTGTAAGCATTATTATGGGTAGATTTTTATGACTTGAGTTATTTCTAATATTTTTGCAAATATCAATTCCAGATAAATCTGGAAGCATCCAATCAAGTAAAAGCAAATTTGGTTCAAACTTTTTTAAATCTTTTAAACCATCATTACCATTGGTAGATGAAGCTACTAAAAAACCCTCTTTTTCTAAATTATGTTGAACTAATTGTATTATTGAAGGCTCATCCTCAATAATAAATATTTTGCCATTCATTTTATTCTTGGATAACTTTTCCTTTTGGTCTGCTTCCTTTTAGATATTCGCCTTTAATTAAGTAACAAATAGACTCTGCAATATTAGTAATATGATCACCTGCTCTCTCTAAGTTTTTTGTTGCGAATATAAGATGTGTAGAAAAATCTAAATTTTTTTTATCTTTAGATAAAAAATCAATAACACTTTCCATTGCAATATAGGTAAGGTCATCAACTTGTTCATCCTTTTCCCAAACTTCTTTGGCTTTATCGTAATTTTTGTTAACATAACTATCTAATACATCATTTAACTGTTTTATAACCAACTCACCTAATCTTTTTAAATTTGAAAGTAATTCCTCTGGTAAATCTAGTGGTAGTGGTTTAACTTTTTTAGCATTACTTTTAGATAGATCTCCAATTCTTTCCAAGTCTTGTGAAATTTTTAAAGAACTAATTGTTTCCCTTAAATCAATAGCCATAGGAGCTCTTTTGACTAGTAATGTCATAATTTGAGTATCTATTTTTGATCTAAATTTATTAATTTCATCATCACTTTTAATAATTTTATCAATAGAATCTTTATCAACTTTGATGATAGCGTCCATTGAGTCTACCATTTGAGACTCTGTTAAACTTCCCATTTTAATTACAGAATCAACAAGAAATTGTAATTCTTCTTCATATGACTTTACTGTATGTTCGTTACTCATAGTTTATCCAAATCTACCTGTAATATAATCTTGTGTCATTTTATTGTCAGGGTTCTTAAAAATTTTTTCTGTTTTTCCTACCTCAATTAATTTTCCAAGATGAAAAAAGCCAGTTTTCTGTGAAACTCTAACTGCTTGAGCCATCGAATGGGTAACAATAACTATTGTATAGGTTTTCTTAAGTTCATCAATCAATTCTTCAATTTTGGCTGTTGCTATTGGATCTAAGGCTGAACATGGTTCATCCATTAGAATTACTTCTGGATTTACTGATATTGCTCTAGCTATACAAAGTCGTTGTTGTTGACCTCCAGATAATCCAGTACCTGGTTCGTCTAACCTATCTTTAACCTCTTCCCACAAAGCAGCTTTTTTTAAACTTCTTTCAACTATTTCATCTAGCTCACTTTTTGTCTCTCCCTTGCCATGTATCTTTGGACCATATGAAATATTATCGTATATGCTTTTAGGAAATGGATTTGGTTTTTGAAACACCATCCCAACTCTTTCTCTTAAGGAAACGACGTCTAAATTTTCATCATTAATTTCTACACCGTCAATCTCAATATTTCCTGTAACTTTGCAAATATCAATTACGTCATTCATTCTGTTTATACATCTTATGAAGGTTGATTTACCACACCCAGATGGACCAATTAATGCAGTTACTTCTTTTTCATTCAAATCTAAGTTTACATCAAATAAAGCTTGTTTGTCTCCATAGAACACATTTAAATTATTAGATTTGATTTTTACATCACTCATTTAATTCCATCTCTTTTCAAATTTTTGTCTTAAATATACTGCTATAAAATTCATAACAATTAAAAAACTCAATAGCATCATAATTGTTGCTGATGTTTTTTCAACAAAACCTCTTTCAGCTGACTCTGACCACAAATATACCTGCACAGGTAGCGAGGATGATGGATCAATTGGAGTTGATGGAATGTCAACAACAAAAGCAACCATACCAATCAAAATTAATGGTGCAGTCTCTCCTAATGCTTGTGCTAAACCAATAATTGTTCCTGATAATGTTCCTGGTAGCGATAATGGGACTACATGATGAAATACAGATTGAAACTTTGATGCGCCTACTGCCAATGCACCTTCTCTTATCGAGGGTGGAACTGCTTTTAAAGATGCCCTGCAAGGAATAATTATTCTTGGCAATGTCATCAAGGCTAATGTAATACCAGCTACTAATGGAGTAGATCTAGGTAACTGAATAGTAGCTAATAATATTTGTAGAGCAAGCAATCCATAAACAATTGAAGGTACAGCAGCTAAATTATTAATGTTTATTTCGATAAAATCTGTAATTTTATTTTTTGGAGCAAACTCTTCTAAATAAATTGAAGCAAGAACAGCAACTGGAAAAGCTAACAATAGACATATGATTATGCTATAGAACGATCCAACTAAAGCCCCTCCAATTCCAGCTAGCTCTGGATCTCTGGAGTCCCCATTATTAAAAAAATAATTATTAAAATTTTTGTTTATTTTATTATTTTTTAAAAGATTGTCATAAATTTTTAGCTGAAAATTTGAAATTCTTCTTCTATCCTCTGGTAAATTTCTAGGGTAATTTCCTTTATGCAATTGATCTATATCGTCTGATGCCGTTATTTCTAAGTTAATTTTTTTTCCTATTAAGTTGTTATTTTCTAAAAAAGCTTTTTTAATTTCAATTTCAGCATCGGTTGTAAATAAATCAATTAATTCATTTTCTTCATCTAAATTTTTAGCAGGATATGCTTTAAGAAGAGTTTCAATTGTAATATCATAAAAATCTGATTCCCTTATATTCTCCTCTGGTGCTCCATTTTCAATCTCAATTAATTCTGGGTCAAAGAAAACCTCTACATTAATGACCGTTTTCATGAATGCAGAACTTCCTTTTGAAAAAATATTATTTACTAATATAAGTACAAAAACCAAAGCAACCAAAATTGATGTGAGACCATACAATCTAAACCTTTTTTCAGCAGCATGTCGTTTTTTTAATCTTTGTTCTTTAGTCATATTTCTCTCTATATTTTTTCACAGCTCTCTGAGCTATGTAATTTAAAATCAATGTTGCAACAAATAGTGTCAATCCCAATGCAAAAGCTGATTGCGTTTTTGGGCTATCAAATTCTTGATCACCAACGAGTATCATTACAATTTGGGTTGTAATTGTTGTTGTTGACTCAAGTGGGTTAATAGTGAGATTAGCTGCTAATCCTGCTGCCATAACTACAATCATGGTTTCACCAATAGCTCTCGATACAGCTAACAATACTGATCCAATTATTCCAGGTAATGCTGCGGGAATTACAACTTGTTTTATTGTTTCTGATTTAGTTGCGCCAACAGCATAGGAACCATCTCTAAGTGATTGTGGTACTGAATTAATTACATCATCAGATAAAGATGAAATATAAGGTATAATCATTATTCCCATAATAAGACCTGCAGCTAAAGCACTCTCTGAGGAAACTGTTAAACCAATACTCTCACCTATTTGTCTAAAGAATGGTCCTACGGTTAAAGCTGCAAAAAAACCATAAACAACAGTAGGTATTCCAGCAAGTATCTCAATGATTGGTTTTGAAATTCTTCTTATTTTAGAGGAAGCATATTCGGCCATGTATATTCCTGAAAATAATCCAATAGGTACAGCAACAAACATAGCAATGAATGCAATAAATGAAGTTCCAGCTATCAATGGTACAAATCCAAATGCATCTCTTAATTCATCATATTCTGCAGCCGTTATTGCAGATGCATCCCTGATAAAGGCTCTTTGAGGGCTCCAATTAGTACCAAATAAATAGTCAAAAATATTTATTACTGAAAAAAATTTTATACTTTCAAATAATAATGAGAATATTATTCCTAAAGTCGTAAGAATAGCAATTAAGGATGAAACAAAAAGCAAACCTTTTAAAATTTTCTCAACATCTTCTCTTGCTTTATTATTATTTTTAATTTTTTTTAATGAAAAAATAACTGAAGCAATAATTGTTACAAAAATTAAAACTATTTTAGAATTAGTAAAAATATTTAAAAATTTTGAATATGATATCGCGCTTTCTTTTAAGATAGTGTCAATGTCACCAAAATAAGTACCTAAATGAATTGCTTTAATTTTTTCGTAAATTAAGTTAGCTTCATTTTTATCATTAAAAATTGCTCCTTGATTTGCGGCTGTCTCAATAATAATTGATTTTATAATTACGGGTTCAAATAAAGACCAAACTAACAAAAAAACTAATGCAGGTATTGAACTCCATAGAACTAAATAATAACCATAAAATTTTGGAAGTGCATTTAATTTAATATTTCTCTCAATAGATATACTTTTTGTCTTTGACTTACCGTAAAAAAACAAAGATGATGAAAATATTACTATTAAAAAAATAAGAACGAAATTCATTCGAACAACTTGATATATTTAATTTGTTACAGATTTATTACAAATTAAATTAGTAATTGAATAAAAAGGCCAATGAATTTGGCCTTTTTTTTCAATTTTGAGTATTAGTCTAGTTAATGCTTATAGTAACAAGATCTAGAGCTGCTGTTCGTGTTGCTTTGTACTTGTCAGATGCTAGAGGAACTAATCCAATTTTAGCTAAATAACCTCTGTTACTCATGGCTTTTTTTGAAGTGAATTCTTTAAGAAATTCCTTAATCCCAGGTATAACACCAACATGAGCCTTTTTAACATAAAAGAATAATGGCCTAGCAATTGGGTATGAATAATCCTGAATTCCTTCTAATGATGGTTGCACACCATCTACTGATGAAGCTTTAATTTTATCTTTGTTTGCAACCAAATAACTATAACCAAAAAAACCGAAAGCATCAGGATTTGATGAGAGTTTTTGTATTATAAGCGTATCATTTTCGCCAGCTTCAACGGCATATCCATCTTCACGTATTTTAGCACATTCTTTTTTAGCTTTTTTACCTGCTGACTCATAAAGAGATTTTGCAGTTTTTGTACATCCTTTAGTCATTACTAAAGAATTCCAAGCATCTCTAGTTCCTGATGTTGGAGGGGCTATTAAGATTTCAATTTTTTTGTTTGGAAGATTTGCATCTATATCACTCCATTTTTTATAAGGATTTTCTAAAAGTTTACCATCGATGTCCACTTTAGCGGCTAGGGCTCTCCATAATTGCTCTTTGGTAAAATCAGCATCTGGAGCACTAACTGAATGAGCAAAAGAAATTCCGTCATTACCAACAATTATTTCTATAATTTCAGTAACACCATTTTTTTTACATAATTCAATTTCTTTTGGTTTAATTGCTCTAGAGGCATTTGTAACATCTGGATGATTTGCACCAACTCCTGCACAGAATAATTTCATTCCCCCACCAGTTCCTGTACTTTCTATAACCGGAGTTTTGAACTTGCCACTTTTACCAAATTTTTCAGCAACTACAGTTGCATAAGGATAAACAGTGGACGATCCTACTATTTTAATTTGATCTCTTGAATAACTAGTTGTTGTAAAACTTAAAGCTATAAGAAATCCTAAAAATACATTTATTATTTTTTTCATTTATCTCCTTAAAGATTTATTATGCTTAAATAAATAAATCTGATTCTTAAATATTTTATTAAAGGAACGTTAAACTTTTATTACAAGGACTAACTTTTTAGTTGTATTATAGAGAATTGAATTTGATATCTATTGTTGTTCCTTGATTTTCAATACTGTTGATGTTCATTTCTGCTCTATGTTGAGAAACCAAATGTTTCACAATTGCCAAACCTAATCCTGTTCCTCCAACGCTACGGCTTTTGCTAGGGTCAACTGTGAAAAATCTTTCAGTGATTCTGTGTATAGATTCTTTTGGAATTCCAATTCCTTGATCTGCTACGGAAATAATAACTAAATCCCCATCTTTTTTTGCTGTAATTATTATTTCCTTATTTTTATCACTATATTTAATCGAATTATCAATAAGATTTGTGAATATTTCAATAAGCTTATCTCTGTCACCTATTATTTTACAATTATCGATTTTATTAAATATAAGTTTAATTTTATTTTTACTTAATATTTTTTCATATGTTTTAATTACATAATCAATCAGCTCTACTAAATCTATCTCGTGAGTTGGTCTTATATGTTCCTGCAATTCAATTTTTGATAAAGAAAGTAAATCTCGAATTAGATTTTCCATTCTCTCTGACTGGGAAATCATAATTGGTAATAGGTTATTTGCCTCTGAATTTTGTTTTATATCTGGGTTATTTTCAAAGGTTTCAAGACCCATTTTTATTGATTGCAAAGGAGTTCTTAGCTCGTGAGAAACATTAGCAACAAAATCTGATTTGAGTTGTTGGAATTTATAAAATTCAGTTAAATCTCTAATAAATAAAAAGCATGAATTTTCATCGAAAAATAAATTATTTTGGTCAAGATAAATAGTAATATTTAATCTCAAAACAGCTTGATTTCTAATTTCTATTTCAAAATCTGTAACTTTTTTACCGTCAAATGCTTTATCAATTGAAATTAATAAATCAGGGTTTCTTAAATAGCCGCTAATATTTTCATTTAATTTTATTTGAAACCAATTATTTGCTGAATTATTACTAAATATAATTTTCTTTGATTTATCTAATATTATTATTCCCTCTGGTATATAATTTAATAAATCGTAGATATTTTTTCTATAATCTTTACTTTCAATTACTTTTACTTGTTCTTCAGTTTTATTTTCATCCGTTTTGATACCTAGAACTTTTTCTTTTTTAAGCAACAAGAAAGCCAAAATCCCTATAATAATTAATAAGATGATTGTTAAAAGTTCCATTTAATTACAATTAAAATACTTTAATTCCTATTACACCAATAACAATTAATAAAATAGATATAATTTTTTTTGAAGTTATTTGTTCTTTTAAAAAGAAATATCCAATTAAAATAGAAAATAAAATACTCGTTTCTCTTAATGCACCAACAATTGGTATTGGTGCTTTAGTAAACGCCCACACTACTGTTATATAAGTGAAGTAATCAAGCGAACCACCGAATATAAATATCTTTTTTCCATATTTTGCTAATCTTTGAATGATATTTTTCTCATTTTTTAAACGCATTATAAAAGTGTGCATTAATGCATTTATAACAAACACCCAGCTAATAAAGGAAATAGCTGACAAACTTACCCTTGCACCATAACCATCTATCACAGAATACAATCCGATCCATAAACCAGTTAATAGAGAATATTGGATTATTTTTGAGTTTTTTTTGGATTTATCAAATAAGCTTAAAAAAATTATTCCTAAACAAATAATTAAAATTGAAAGAATAATAAAATTATCAAGCACCAAACCTAAAAATAAAATTGAAATTATAGTTGCAACCAAAGGTCCTGTTCCACGTGCAATCGGATAAACCTTTGTTAAATCTCCTAGTTCATATGCACTTAAAAGATACCATTGGTATGCTTGGTGAATAATAATGCTTACAATTAAATAAGGAATACTCTCATATGTAGGCAATGGTAAGATTATTATTGCTGTTAAAGCTAATGGTAAACGACCTAAAATTACTCCAGATAAAGCTATAACTTTATCAGAATGTTTCTTAACCATTCCGTTCCATGTGGCATGTGTAATAGCTGCTATAAGAACTAATATGAAAACAGTATTATCCATTAAGAGTTAATTATTTAACTCTACCATAAATGTCTTGATATCTAACAATATCAGTTTCTTTAAGTATAGAACCTACTTGAGCTTCCATAATTTTTACAGGTTTTTTTCCAGGATTTTGTATTCTATGAATTGCTCCTAATGGAATGAAAATATGTTCGTTGGGTTTTTTATTAATGATATTTTTATTTAAAGTTATTCGTGGATTACCTTTTGTAACTAACCAATGTTCTGCTCTGTGATGATGTTTTTGAAGACTTAATATACCTTTAGGTTTTACTGATAATTCTTTAATTAAAAACTCTTTTCCCTCAAATAAATTTAAATAACTCCCCCATGGTCTATAAAAAACATTCTTTTTTTTAAAATATTTTCTCTTACTTTTATCATATATCTTAAGTATCTCTTTCCAACTACCAAGATCGGACCAAGGAATTTTTAATTTAATAGCATTAATTTTATTTGTTTTCTCAAGTATTGCATAATCAAAAGATTTCTCGATTGATTTTTCAAAAGCTCTTTTATTTAAGTAGTAGGTATTATTTTTATATTTGCCTTTTTTAACAGCCTCAACACAACTTTTGTAAGTTTTATTTTGATATTTTTTAAAGTTATTGATTATTGAGTCTTTTCTTAAATAAAACATGCCAGAGTTCCAGTAACCTTTTTTCTTAATTACTTCTTTTGCTTTTGATAATTTTGGTTTTTCAATAAATTTTGTAACTTTATTTATAGATTTAATTTTTTTAGTTAAAAAATATCCATATTCACTTGATGGGCTTGTAGGTTTTATTCCAAAAATAAATAGATTTTGATTATCTAAATTTGATTTATTTTTTAATAGGGCTTTATTTAAAATATTAGATTTTTCAATTAAATGATCTGCTGCAAAAAACATTAATGGTTGCTCTAATGGAATATCTTTTATTAATGCGGACACTAATATTGCTGGTGCTGTATTTTTTTTTGCTGGTTCTAAAACTATTTTAAAATTTTTTATTTTGCTATGTTTTAAAGCTAATTTGACTTGTTTTAAGTATTTTAAATTTGTACTGATTATAGGAAAATCAAAAATTGGTCTATTTATTCTTTCTAAAGTTTTTTGAATTAAACTCCATCCGCCAAAATCAATAAATTGTTTTGCTTGATGTTTTTTTTTATCTGGCCAAAGTCTTGTTCCTGCGCCACCACAAAGTATTACAGGTCTAATTTTCATTAAATATCTGCGTACGTTCTAACCTCGTTTTTACCACCTGGATGAGTTGGTGCACCTTTATAAGCTGGTCCTACAGTTTGTGCATATTTCCATAATGTACCATTACCAAAATTCATTTTTCTTGGTTTCCATTTTTTACGTCTTGCACTTAATTCCTTCTTTGTAAGCCTTACGTTAATTGTACCCTTTTTAGCGTCTATATCGATGATATCTCCATTCCTTAAAAGGGCTATAGGACCGCCTACGGAGGCCTCAGGGCCCACATGACCGATACAAAAGCCTCTGGTAGCCCCTGAGAACCTACCATCCGTAATAAGGGCTACTTTCTCCCCTTTTCCTTGACCGTAGATTGCTGCAGTTGTTTGGAGCATTTCTCTCATTCCAGGACCTCCTATTGGTCCTTCATATCTAATTATAATGATGTCTCCATCTTTGTATTTTCTGTTTATTACTGCTTTGTAAGCTGCTTCTTCAGTATCAAAACATCTTGCTCTTCCTGTAAATTGTAATTTTTTCAAACCTGCTATTTTTACAATTCCACCTTCTGGAGCTAAATTACCTTTTAATCCAACAACTCCTCCTGTTGGAGAAATAGGATTTTTATAAGATCTCATTACTTTTTGATTTTCTCTAAATTTTACATTTTTTAAATTTTCTCTCATGGTTTTGCCTGTAACCGTCATACAATCACCATGAATGTAACCGCCGTCCATTAATGTCTTTAATAACATTGGAACTCCTCCTGCTTCCCACATATCTTTTGCAACATATTTTCCACCTGGTTTTAAATCAGCGAGATAAGGAGTTTTCTTAAATATTTTTGCAACATCCATTAAATCAAATTTAATTCCTATTTCATTTGCTATAGCTGGTAAGTGTAAACCTGCATTTGTTGATCCGCCTGTTGCTGCAACAATTGTTGCTGCGTTTTCTAAAGATTTTCTTGTTACAATATCTCTTGGTCTAATATTTTTTGCTAATAAATGCATGACAGCTTTTCCACTATCAATAGCATATTTATTTCTTTCAGCATAAGGCGCTGGTGTACCAGCAGAAAAAGGTAATGCTAAGCCAATTGCCTCTGAAACACATGCCATTGTATTTGCTGTAAATTGACCACCGCAAGCTCCTGCACTTGGACAAGCTTTTAGTTCTAATTTTCTTAATGCATGAGCTGTCATTTTTTTTGAAGTATATTTTCCAACACCTTCAAATACATCAACAACAGTTACATCTTTACCTTCAAATCTACCTGGTAAAATAGAACCACCATAAATAAAAACACTTGGAACATTTAATCTAACCATAGCCATCATTAAACCTGGTAATGATTTATCACATCCAGCTAATCCAACTAATGCATCATAACAATGACCTCTAACTGTAAGTTCTGTTGAGTCTGCAATTACATCTCTTGAAATTAAAGATGATTTCATTCCTTCATGACCCATTGCAATTCCATCTGTTACAGTAATTGTACAAAATTCTCTTGGCGTTCCTCCAGTAGCTTGAACTCCTTTTTTTACAGATTGTGCTTGTTTCATTAAATTTATGTTACAAGGAGCTGCTTCATTCCATGTTGAAACAACACCAACAAATGGTTTTGCTACATCTTTTTCGGTTAAATCCATTGCGTAATAAAATGATCTTTGAGGGGCTTTATCTGCACCTATTGTTGTAT
The DNA here is from genome assembly GCA_902563435.1 of uncultured Pelagibacteraceae bacterium. Taxonomy (GTDB): domain Bacteria; phylum Pseudomonadota; class Alphaproteobacteria; order Pelagibacterales; family Pelagibacteraceae; genus Pelagibacter. The sequence goes on along the minus strand of CACEXE010000019.1, from coordinate 1,934 downwards.
GTCTACTTGGTAATTTTTTCTTATTAAATTTTTTCATTATAAACCTTTTAGGGTTAGTTCTATTTTTTTAACATCTTTTTCTAAATTAGCAAAGTTGCTTTTCTCTTGATCTACTATATTTTGTGGCGCACGGTCCATAAAGGATTTATTTGACAATCTAGTGTCTATTTTTTTCATTTCTTCATTAATTTTTGTAATTTTCTTTTCTAGCGTTGTTTTAATCATATTTAGATCAACATCTTGGTCAAAATATAATTTAAACAGCTCACCATTAATAACAATACTCGCTGAGGACTTGTTTAAATCTTTTTCATGAAAGTTTTTTATTCTCCCGTTTTTTTTCAATATATTTTCATTACCAGATAAAAAGTTTTTATATTCTTTATTTGTGTTTTCTGTTGAAATTTCAATAAATGATCCAGGGCTAATGTTTAACTCATTTTTAAATGATCTAATGGAGGTAATAAAATTAATGATATTATTTATTTCATCATAAGATTTTTTTTCATGATAATTATTCTCTAGCCAATTAGCATGCATTAAGAATTCATCGCCATTTTTATCTAACTTGTTATTCAACCAAATTTCCTCTGTAACAAATGGAATAAATGGATGAAGTATAATTAAAATCTCTCTAAATATATAAGATGAAGTCTGTCTTAATTCTTTAATTTCTTCCTCATTGTTAGAATTAAATACAGTTTTAGATAGCTCTAGATACCAATCACAAAATGAATGCCATACAAACTGATAAATATTCTTTGCTGCTTCATCAAATCTATAGTTTTTTAAACTGTTTTCAGTCTCGTTTTTAGTTTTAACTAACTCTGATAATATCCACTTATTAATTGTTAATTTAAGATTTTCAGGTTTTCTTATGTCGCTAAAATCACACTCATTTTGTCTTAAAAAATTGTTGGCATTCCAAACTTTATTCAAGAAATTTCTATAACCTTTAACCCTGTCTTCAGACAATTTTACATCACGCCCTGGCGATGCCATTGACAAAAGAGTAAATCTTAAAGCATCAGCACTATATTTTTCAATAAGTTCTAAAGGATCAATTACATTGCCCTTTGATTTCGACATTTTTTGCCCTTTTTCATCTCTAACTAAAGCGTGAACGTATATATTTTTAAAAGGTTCCTTATCTAAAAACTGAGTTCCCATCATTATCATTCTAGCAACCCAGAAAAATATAATATCAAAACCAGTAACAAGAACGCTTGTTGGATAAAATTTTTCAACTTCTGGAGTTTTTTCAGGCCATCCTAAAGTAGCAAATGGCCATAGACCTGAAGAAAACCAAGTATCCAAAACATCTTCGTCTCTTTTTAATTCAACATCTTTTGAATAGAATTCTTTTGCCTGTTTTTTACATTCATCTTCATTTTCAGCTACAAATATTTTTCCATCAGGTCCGTACCATGCTGGAATTTGATGTCCCCACCACAATTGACGAGAAATACACCAAGGCTCAATATTATTCATCCATTGAAAATATGTTTTTGACCAGTTCTCAGGAAAGAATTTAGTTTTACCATTATTTACCACTTCTTTTGCTTTAATCGCTAAAGTTTTAGCATCAACAAACCATTGTTCTGTTAAATAAGGTTCAATAATAGAATTTGATCTATCACCGTAAGGAACTTTGTTTACTAACTTTTCTATTTTTTCTAAAAATTTACCCTCTTCAAGATGTTCTAAGATTAGTTTTCTTGCTGCAAATCTATCTAACCCTTTATATGGGTCAGGTGCGTTGTCATTTATTTTTCCATCAGGAGTAAATATATTAATTACCTCTAACTTGTTTCTAATACCTACATCATAATCATTAAAATCATGTGCTGGAGTAATTTTAACTGCACCAGTTCCTTGTTCAGGATCAGCATAGTCATCTGTTATTACTTTTATTTTTCTATTAGCTAAAGGAA
>CACEXE010000018.1 GCA_902563435.1 uncultured Pelagibacteraceae bacterium | reverse complement strand
CTGATGCAATTGGAATGGGGATAAATATGGATCTAGATAATGTTTATTTTTCAAATTTAAAAAAATTTGATGGTAAAAAATTAAGAAATTTAAATATTTCAGAGATTGGTCAGATAGCGGGTAGAGCAGGAAGATATTTGAATGATGGAATATTTGGAACAACTGGAGAATGTAAAGAAATAGGACCTGAGGAAATTGAAGCGTTAGAAGCTCATAGCTTTCCAGATATACAAACTATTTTTTGGAGAAACTCAAAACTGAATTTTATTAATAAAGTTTCATTATTGAAATCTTTAGAAGAGAGACCCCACAAAGACTGGTTAAGACGAATAAATGAATGCCAGGATGAAAAGGTATTAAAATATTTTTTAAAAGAAGCTACTAATATTGAAATTCAAGATAATAGTAAAGTTTTACAAATATTATGGGAATGTTGCCAAATACCTGATTTTGTAAAAAAAACTTATGGTCATCACTTTGAAATTGTTTGTAAAATTTTTAAATTTTTGACTAGCGGAGATAATAAAGTTCCAAATCACTATATGAAAGAACAGCTATCTTTATTGGATAAATTAGATGGAAACGTTGACTCTTTATCCAACAGAATTGCTAACGTTAGAACTTGGGCTTATGTATCCAACAAATCTAATTGGGTTGAAAATCAAGATTATTGGATAGAAAGAGCTAAAAACCTTGAGGATAAATTATCTGACAGACTTCATGAAGAATTAACAAAAACTTTTATTGATAAAAGAGCAAGCGTTTTAGCAAGAGGTTTAAAACAAGATATTATGTTTGAAACAGTGATTATTAATAATGAAGAGGTAATGATCAATGAACAATTTATTGGTCGTTTAAAAGGTTTAAAATTAGAATTAGATCTAAAAGTTGATACATTGGATGCTGATGTGAAATCATTAAAAAAGGCTGCAAGACAAAACGTTGTCCCCGAAATTATTAAAAGAATAACTCAGATAATTGATACTGGTTTAATTGAACTTAAAGATGATTTTAAAGTTTATTGGAACAACAATCAAATTGCTAAATTAATTCCAGGTTCGGATTATCTAAATCCACAAATTCAATTAATTGTTGATGAAATGATTGAGAACAGTGAGAAATCAAGACTAAACACTTATTTGCAGAACTGGCTTAATAAAAAAATTGAAACAGAGTTAAAAAGTCTAATAGATTTGAAAAATGTTAAAGATAATAATTCAGAATTAAGAGCTTTAGCATATCATCTTTATGAAAATAATGGAGTTGTAAAAAGAGAAGAAGTTTTGAATTATTTAAATAAACTTAACCAGGATGAGAGAAAAAAATTGAGAAACTTAGGTGTTAAATTTGGAAGATATCACATTTTTTATTTAAATTATTTAAACCAAGTTCAGTATTTTTAAGAATTCTTTTATGGAAAAATTTTAATGAGAAAAATTTTGATTTCTCACCACCAACTTTTGGATTGAACTTTTTAGAAGAAAAAAAAATATTAAATAAAAATCTAATGCTTTTATGTGGTTTTGAAAAATTTGAAAATTTGTATGTTAGAATAGATATTTTAGAAAGGTTATTTTTAATGATTTTTAACACTAAATCAGAAGATAAAATTAAAGAGATAAAGTTAATTCCTGAAATGCTGAATTTGTTAGGTTGTAATAAAGAAAATTTTGTGAAATTAATAAAAAAAATGAATTACAAAACTTATGAGAAAGATAAAAATCTTCACTTTAAATATATTCCAACTAAAAAAGTAATTAAAAAAGATATAAGGAAGAATATTAATGACAATCCGTTTAATGTACTTTCACAGCTTAACTTAAAATAATGTTTAATATTTTTAAAAAAGAAGAAACAGAAAAAGAAAATAATCATCCATCAATAACAGCAGTAGCTTGTTTATTAATTCATTCGGCAAGAATTGATGAGAATTATACAAATAAAGAAAAAAAAATTATTAAAGACGCCATTATTGAAATGGGAGCAGAAACTGAAAATATTGATAAAGTAATACAAGATGCTGAAGAAAAGGAAAGAGACTCTAATCAAATTCTCGATTTTACAAGAGAAATTAAAAATATTAATGAAGAGGACAAAAAAATTATTATTGAGGCATTATGGGACATTATATATTCGGATGAAGATGCCGATATGTATGAAACGAACTTAATGAGAAGATTATCTGGATTACTTTATTTAGATCCAAAAGTTGTAGGTGATATTAAAGAAAAAGTTCGACAAAAAAAAACATGACATATTTAGTAAATGATAAATGCATCAAATGTAAATTGATGGACTGTGTAGAAGTTTGCCCAGTGGATTGCTTTTATGAAGGCAAAAATATGCTTGTAATTAAACCTGATGAGTGTATAGATTGTGGCGTTTGCGAGCCTGAATGTCCAGTAGACGCCATAATATCTGACAATGATGATAATGGTGGAAAGTGGCTGGAAGTGAATAAAAAATATGCGGACTTATGGCCAAATATTAGTGAAAAAAAAGATCCCCCTGCGGATCATGAACAATTTAAAGATGTAAAAGATAAGTATGAAAAATATTTTGAAGAAAATCTTGAGTAATAAAAAAACAAAAAAAGTGGTTAAGAAAAAATCTAAAACTGTAAAAAAGGTTGTTAAACCAAAAAAAGTTATTAAGCCAAAGAAAGTTTCTAAAGTAGTAAAAATTAAGAAAGTAAATAAGGAATTAAATAAAAAAAAAATAATAAAAGAAACAAAAAAAAAAGATAAAGTCGAGATCAAAACTGATCCACTTAGAATACCTAAAAATAATGAGCAAAAACCTGAAATTAAAAAAGTAAAAAAACAAGATACAGAAAAAAGAATATTCAAAGTCAAAGATTACGTTGTTTATCCTAAGCATGGAGTAGGTCAGATTACAGAAACCAAAAAAATCAATATAGGTGGAATTGATGTTGAAACGTATATTCTTAAATTTGAAAAAGATAAGGCTAATGGTATGGTGCCAGTAAACAAACAATCCCACTTGAGACCATTAGCAACAATTAATCAGATAAATAAATGTATAAGTATCTTGAAAAGTAAACCAAAAATTAAACGATCAATGTGGAGCAGAAGAGCTCAAGAATATGAGGCAAAAATATCATCAGGTAAAATTTATGATTTAGCAGAAGTTGTTAGAGATCTCAACAAAGGTGATGATATAATGATTGATCAATCTTATAGTGAAAGACAATTATTTGAAAAAGCTTATGAAAGATTATTGACAGAGTTCCAAATAGTAATGGGATCGAGCCTAGAAGATGCACAGAAAAAGCTTGATAAAGCTTTAAAGAGAAACTTGGAAAAACAAGTCCAAAAAATTGAAGAAAAACCAATCCCTGAAGAGCCAGTTAATCAAGAACTGTCAGATTAAAAAAAAACGCTCCCCACGCAAGCGCCATGAGAAGCGTTATCAGTTAAAAAGAATACTAAACTATCTTCTTTTTTTCTTCTTAGCTTTTTTCTTAGCTTTTTTCTTAGTTTTCTTTTTAGCAGCTTTCTTTTTTCTTTTAGCCATCTTTAGCTCCCTTTTTTATAAACGAATCTTTATGATTCGTTATTAACTAATTTTTATTTTTTTTGAATAGTTATGTCAAACATATAATTTTTTTGAAAATTAAAAAAAAAATAATTTTTTATCTTTTTTTATTAATTAAAAAAAAAGTGAATTAAATCGCTATTAATAAAGTGTTTTTTAAAACATTTTAGTAAAGTTTTTCAAATTCATTTTTATATTTTTGAATAATTTTATATCTTTTAAGTTTTAAAGTTGGAGTTAGCATTCCATTCTCAATTGAAAATTTTTCATTAATTATAAAAAATTTTTTTATATTTTCTACTCTAGAAAGATTTTTGTTAATATTTTCTATTTCTTTTTCAATTTGATCATTAGTTACGTTGATATTTTCCTCGGATAGAACTAATAATGCAACTAGATAGGGTTTATTATCTCCATAAACAATTGATTGATCAATAAATTTCGAATTTGATAATTCATTTTCTATTTTAACCGGAGAAATATTATCCCCACCAGGTGTTATCAAAATATCTTTTTTTCTGTCAGTAATTTTTAAATAACCATTCTCAAAAATTCCAATATCACCTGTATATAACCAACCATCTTTTAAAACTTTATTAGTTTCTTCCTCATTATTCCAGTAGCCTAACATTACATTTTCACCTTTAACTAAAATTTCTCCATCTGACGCTATTTTTACCTCATTACCTTTAAACGGGGGACCTACAGTCTCAACCCTGATATCATCAATTGGGTTACAACTCACAACTGGAGAGGTCTCGGTTAATCCATATCCTTGTAATGTAGGTAGTCCTATAGCATTTAAAAAAATACCAACTTCTTTATCAAGCGCTCCTCCACCCGACACAAAGGTTTTTAACTCACCTCCAAATTGACTTTTGATTTTTTTCCTTACAATTTTTTCTAAAATATTATCAATTAGTTTTTCTATAATTGTTAAAGGTTTTTTGTTTATCTTCTTGGTTCCTAGTTCTAACATTTTTAATACTAAACTTTTTTTTAATCCTGTCGCTTTATTAAAACTTGCATTAATTTTCTGAAATAAATTTTGGTAAAATCTAGGCACAGCAGTCATTAGTTGAGGTTTACAATCATTCATATTTTTAATTAATTTTTCAATACTTTCTGCATAGAATATTTTTGCTCCAACGCTTATTTGAACAAATTGAACTGTGTGCTCATAAGAATGCGAAAGAGGCAACCAAGTTAAAAATCTAGTCTGATCTGTTAGTAAAGGTTTTAATATATCAAGTGCACCATCACAATTATTTAAAATACCACCATGACTTAAGATTACACCTTTTGGATTACCTTGTGTTCCTGATGTATAGATAATGCAAGCTGGATCATTTCTTTTAATTGATAAGTCTGGAATATTTGAATCTTGGTAATCTAAATTAGAAAATAATTTATTAACATTAATATAACTCTTAGAGTCTAAATCTAATTGTTCAAAAGAAAATATTTTAACAATAAAACTCTTTTTTTTTATAATATCTTTTACTTTATTAAATTGTTCTTGATTAGAAACAAAGATTAATTTTGGATTACAATTATCAATTATATATTCATAATCTTTCTCAGCATAAGTTGTATAAGCTGGTACAGTAATAGCATCTGACAACATTACTGAAAGATCAGTTATAAACCACTCTGGTCTATTTTCAGATATTAATAAACATCTATCACCTTTATTTACATATTTTTTAATTTCTGACGAAAGTTTTTTAATTGAATGGAATGTTTTTTCCCATGTAAAATTATTATCAGTATCTTTTAGGGATGTTAAAAGAATATTATCTTTTTTTTGTTCTTTATATCTAATAAAAAACAATTCGACTAAATTATTTATATTTTGTGTACTCATAAATTTTTGGTGGGCAAAGAGAGAATCGAACTCTCACAGTATTGCTACCATTGGATTTTGAGTCCAACGCGTCTACCAGTTCCGCCATTCGCCCAAAACTTAACATATTTTAACTCATAGTATTAAATCACTTATTATAATAAAAGAAAATATGTTTAAAGAGCTTTACAATAAAACTATTAAACTAGCTGGTCATAAAAAGTCCAAAGCTATTTTGGGATTTATATCTTTTATTGAAAGTTTTATATTCCCAATACCACCCGATGTTTTGATAATTCCTATGACAATAGCTCGAAAACATGAATGGATTAGAATTGCATTAATTGCAACTATAGGATCTGTTTTGGGAGCTTGCCTTGGGTATTTTATAGGATATGTTTTCTTTAATGAAATTGGCCTTAAAATTTTTGAGATCTACGGTGTAGACGATGCTTCATTTTTAAAAGATAAAGTGTCTTCAGAAGGTGGTGTTATAGCCTGGATAACTCTTTTAACAATTGCTGGCTTCTCACCAGTACCTTTTAAGTTACTTACAATTACAAGTGGTTTTATAAACTTTAATATTTTGTATTTTATTATAATTTCTCTTCTAACAAGAGGTTCGCGTTTTTTTTTAATAGCATTTTTAATTGGGAACTTTGGACCTACAATGAAAATAATTATTGAAAAAAAACTTCTAAAATTTTCAATTTTTTTATCAATTATTTTTATTATATTTGCATATTTTGTTTACCAATTTTTAAATAATTTTATTAATTAAATATGATCCTATTTCCTAATAGAAGAAATTTTTATTTAATTATTTTATCTATCTCATTTATTTCAATAATTTCAGCTTTATACATTGAGTATATATTACAGTATCAACCCTGTGAGTTGTGTATTTATCAAAGGTTACCTTACCTAGCAGCAATATTTGTAAGCTTTATCGGGTTTAATTATTCGAATAATGATCAAATTTTAATAATTACAATTATGATATTTGCTTTGAGCGCTATACTATCTGGGTATCATTTTGGAATTGAGAATAGTATATTTGATGAGCTATCAGCCTGTACAAATGGATCATCAGATATTTTAAATAAATCGAAATTACTAGAGTCTCTTAACAAAACTATGCCCGTTAACTGTAAAGATGCTACTTTTAAAATTCTTGGAATTTCACTAGCGGCAATTAACACAATTTTATCAATTTTAATTGTTATTTTTTCTATTAGAACATTGGTCTATGAAAAAAACTAATAAAAAAAAATTAGAAGAATTTATAAGAGTAGATCACGCTGGAGAAAGAGGTGCAATTAAAATTTATGAGGGTCAACTACTTGCTTTAAATACTATTGTAAAAAATGATGATTTGAAACAAATTATTGGAGAAATGAAGAAGCATGAGGAGGAACATTCAAATTTTTTTGAGGATGAAATAGAAAAAAGAAATATAAAACCAACAAAATTTCTACCATTATGGGATTTGCTTGGACTAGGTCTTGGATTTGGTTCAACAATACTTGGAAAAAAAGCAGCGATGTTATGTACTGCCTCTGTTGAGGAAGTAATAGACGAACATTATAAAAGCCAAATTGACCAAATAGAAGGAGATGAAAAGGATTTAAAGGAAAAAATAATAAAATTTAGACAAGACGAATTAGACCATAAAGATATAGCTTACGAGAAGGGTGCTACAAAAAAAGGTGTTTATTCAATTATGGATAAAGTAATTAAAACTGGTTCTAAGGTTGCTATAAAAATCTCTGAAAAAATTTAGCTACGGTTCAAGTTCGACATCCCAATACAAATAGTCCATCCAACTTTTATGTAAAAAGTTAGGTGGAAAATTCTTTCCATTTTTATGAAGATCTTCCGTGGTAGGTTGAAAAGGCCATTGATTTAATGTCATACCTGAGTTCTTTATTAGTCTTCCTCCCTTTTTAACATTACAGGAAGAACAAGCTGTAACAACATTATCCCAATTAGTTTTTCCACCTTTCGATCTTGGCAGTAAATGATCAAAGGTTAATTCATTTTTACTTCCACAATATTGGCAGCTAAACTTATCTCTTAAAAATACATTAAACCTTGTAAAGTTAGGATTTGATTGAGGTCTAATATATGATTTAAGAGCAATTACACTTGGAAGTTTCATACTAAACGAAGGACTTCTGATTTGTCTGTCATAATAACTAACAATAGAAACTCTATCTAAGAAAACAGATTTAATTGAATCTTGCCAACTCCACAATGAAAGTGGGTAATAACTTAAAGGTCTATAATCTGCATTTAAAACTAATGCTGGACATTTTTCTAACGAAATACTTTGATCTGAAAGTTCAATCATAATTAAAACATACATTAAATATATTTTTAATCAACTTTACTAATTGTATATTAAGGACCTATTAATTAATTATATTTTTTTTAATAAAGTTTAATGCCGCACTTGATGCTTCTATAGGTATATGGTGATCACAGTTTTTAATCATTAAAGTTTCAATTTTAATTTTATTTCTGATAAAAAAATCTTCAGCCTCAAGTAAATTGCTTGGTGGGACGATTGGATCATTTTCACCATGTATCATTAAAATATTAGTTTTATTTTTAATTCTTTTAGAAAGGTCTTTCATATTTATGACTCTTCCAGAAAACCCTACAATACAACTAAATTCTTTTTCGGATGTTAGACCAATATTTAACGACATCATGCATCCTTGACTGAAACCAGAAACACAAATTTTTGAATATTCTAAATCAAAATAATTACTTACTTCTGAAATATAACTGTTTAGAACATTTTCTGCCTTTTTTGATTCTTGAAGAGTATATTCTGGATCTTCGTTATTTAAATCAAACCATTGGAACCCTACTGGATTAATACTGCATACTTCATGTGCATCGGGACATAAAAAAACTGTATTTTTTAAAAATCTTTTCCAATTTAATGTAAGCATGCTGATATCTTTTCCATCACCTCCATATCCATGAAGTAAAATTACTGCACTTTTAACTTTCTCATTATTTTCTGGTTTTATTATTGTTGTATTTAAAGAAAATTTCATAAAATTTTTGGTAACCAATCAAGTAAAGATTGATCATTAAAGTCAATATACCCAACAATTCTCCCAACTTCAAAACCATTTCGGTCTATTAGAATTGTTGTGGGTAATCCTCTAAGTTTAAACAACTGTGAAAACTCTGGTCCCGATCCTGTAAATATATCTAAATTTTTAATTTTGATTTTATCAAAAAATTCTTTTGATTTTTTGTAGCTTTCGCCACCGATATTAATTGGAATAATATTAATGTTTTTAAATTCATTTAAAGTTTTAAGTTTATCCAAAGATGGCATCTCTTTTTTACAAGGAGCACACCAAGTGGCCCAAAAATTTATTATTAATGGGTATGATTTATAATCAATTAAACTTACTTTTTGGCCATCAGATTTAATAAATTCTATATTTTCAATTTTTTTCTTGTCTTTATGTACTATAAGATTCTTAATTTCTGGACGCTCTATTGAATATGAGACGCTAGATGATATTAAGTAAAATATTATTATAAGATAATTAAAAAAAATGATTTTCATAAAATCTGTAACAATTAAATATCATGGGTAAAAATAAAAACAATCAACCAATTTGGAATACTAGAATTAAAAAGGAAAAAACAAACCTTTTTAAAAAGGTTGGTGGATCAATTTCAATCGATAAAAGATTATTTAGAGAAGATATTGAAGCTTCAATTGTGCATGTTGAGATGTTGTTTAGACAAAAAATTATAAATTTTAAAATTAAAAATAAAATAGTATGGGGTTTGAATAGAATTAAGAACGAAATTATAAAAAAAAAATTTATTTTTGACGACAAGCTTGAGGATATTCATATGAATATAGAACACAGACTCTTTGAACTAATTGGAGAAGACGCGGGGTATATTCACACTGCAAGATCAAGAAACGATCAGGTTGTCACAGATTTTAAAATTTGGTTAAGAAATGCTAATAAAGAAATTGTTAAAAATATTGATGCAACAATTAAAAATATTTTAAAAAAAGCTGAAAAAAATGTTGAAACAGTTATGCCTGGTTTTACGCACCTTAAAAATGCACAACCAGTTTCTTTTGCTCATTATTTAATGGCGTACTTAGAGATGTTTAATAGAGATAAAAAAAGATTTAAAAACAATTTAGAGAGCCTTAATGAAAATCCACTTGGTGTGTCTGCTTTAACAGGTACTTCTTTTAATATTGATAGATTTTATACTTCAAAAAAATTAGGTTTCGACAGACCAACTAAAAACTCAATTGATACTGTTTCTGATAGAGATTTTGTAATTGATTTTCTATATTCTTGTTCCGCCTGTGCCATTCATATCTCTAGGATTGCAGAGGAGTTTATCATCTGGAATTCGGATGCTTTTAAACTTATTAATTTGAATGATAAAATTGTGACTGGATCATCGATTATGCCTCAAAAAAAAAATCCTGATCCACTTGAATATTTAAGAGGAAAAACAGGTTTCATGTTTGGAAATCTATTTTCTATGCTTACAACATTAAAAGGGTTACCTCTTTCTTATTTTAAGGATTTGCAAGATGATAAAGAAATTGTTTTTAAATCATTTGATCAATTAAAAAATTCCTTAATTATATTAAATGATGTTCTTAAAAATTTTTCACCAGATAAAAAAAGAATGATTGAACTCGCAGAAAGTGGTTATATTACAGCAACTGATTTAGCAGATTACATGGTAAGAGAATTAAATTATCCATTTAGAAAAGCCTATTTACAAACGGCTAAAATAATAAATTTTGCTGAAAAAAATAAAAAAAAATTATCAGAACTATCAATAAAAGAGTTAAATAAAATTGAAAAAGGCTTAACCTCAGATGTTCTAAAAGTATTTGAACTAAAAAAATCCGTTAATTCTAAAGTTTCTTACGGCGGAACTTCTTTCGACAACATTAAGAAGATGATATTAAGTTACAAAAAGAAATAACTATGATTAAAAAAGCAATTTTAATTACAATTTGCCTAATTTTATTAACTTCATGTGGTAGAAAAAATGATCCAAAGTATGAGGCATCATTAAATAATAATGTTCTGAAATCTAATAATATTAATAATATATTTAAAATGCCAAAAAAAGATGAAATATATCAATAATATTTTTACAATTGAAAAATCCAGACTCACTAAAGTAATTAAAAAATTTGAAACTCCAATTTTTTGCTACTCTGAGAAAAAAATTAATGAAAATATAATTAAATTTAAGAATAGTTTTAAATCATTTTCGCCAATTATATGTTTTTCAACAAAATCCAACTGTAATCTAGAAATACTAAAACTAATTAAACGAAATGAATTGGGAGCTGATGTTGTCTCTAAAGGTGAATTAATGATTGCTCTTAGAGCAGGAATAAATTCAAAGAAAATTGTTTTTTCTGGAGTAGGTAAAACTAGATCAGAATTGATTTATGCAATAGATAAGAATATTTTATTAATTAATTGCGAGTCAAAAAGTGAAATATTAGAAATTGAAAGTATAGCAAAATCTAAGAATAAAAAGGTAGATATTGGGATTAGATTAAATCCAAATACTGATGCAAAAACAATTAAACAAATCTCAACTGGTAAAAAAGAAAATAAATTTGGTGTTAATGAAAAGACATTTATTGAAGTTTCAAAATATATAAAAAGTTCAAAATTTTTAAATCTAAAATGTTTAAGTGTTCATATTGGAAGTCAAATCCTAGATTATAAACCTTACCAAAAGATGCTTAAAGTCTTAGACAAATTAATAAAAAAAATTAACTTTAATTTTGAATATATAGATCTTGGTGGTGGTATGGGCATTGATTATAACAAGGAAAATAAAAAATTTAATTATAAAAAATATAATCAAATTATTAAAAATTTTCTAAAAAAACATAAGTCAAAAATTATTTTTGAACCTGGTAGATCAATTATTGGAGATACCGCAATATTAATTTCAAAAATTATCTATATAAAAGAAAATTCTAAAAAAGATTTTATTATTGTAGATGCAGCTATGAACGATTTTATGAGACCTGCGTTGTATGGAGCTAAGCATAAAATAATTCCATTGAAAAAAACTAAAAAAATGACTAACAAAAGCTATGATTTTGTTGGCCCAATTTGCGAAACCACAGATAAATTCCTAACGACAAATAAATTTCAAAAATTAAATGAGAAAGATTATATTATTATTTGTGACGTAGGAGCATATGGCTCATCATTAGCCTCAAATTATAACATTAGACCTAAACCTGCAGAAATATTAATTAAAGGTTCAAAAATAAATGTAATTAAAAAGAGACAAAAACTAAAAGATATAATTTAGTTTTTGATTAAAATGATAAGAAATCTTCTATTTTTAATTTTTTTCTTCCTAGGTATATCTATAATTTCAATAATATTCCTGCCATCATTAATAATGCCAACTAAAATAGTTTTATTTGGTGGAAAAATGATGGGAAGGTGGGCTGCGGTTTGTCTTCAAATTTTTTTACAAACCACCATTATTGTTAAAGGTAGAGAAAATATTATTAAAAATGAAAAGTTTTTTATTGCTTGTTCTCATCAATCTATGTTTGAGACTTTTTACCTACAAACAATTTTTAATGCACCAATATTTATTTTAAAGCAAGAGTTAATCAAAATACCAATATTTGGGTGGTATTTAAAAAAGATAGGTTCAGTTTCAATTAATAGAAATAAAATTAGCAAAGATAATTTAGGTCTTATTGATAAAATAAAAAATTCTGTAAAAGTAACTGAAAGGCCTTTAATTATATTCCCGCAAGGAACAAGGGTTTTGCCAGGTGAAATAGTTCCTTTTAAAAAGGGGGTTGGTAGAATTTATGATGAATTAAAAATAAATTGCCAACCAGTAGCTATAAACTCTGGAAATGTTTGGCCAAAAAGTGGAAAATTAATCTCAAAGCAAACAATAATTGTATCAATCCTTCCATTAGTAAAACCTGGAATGAGCTCATTAGACTTTACAAATTATATTGAAGATAAAATATATGTTGAATTAAATTCGATGAATTAACCCTTCATTGGCATTACAACATAAATACTATCGAAATCAGCCGGATCTCTTATTAATGCTGGCGAACCTGTATCCTTTAAGTAAATTTCAATATGATCTCCATCCAATTGAGAAGCAACATCGATTAAATACCTAGAATTAAAACTTATATCAAGCTCGTGATCAAACTTAACACTTAAACTTTCTCTGCCATCACCACTATTTGTATTGTTTACTGAAAGATTAAGATTATCTTTTGAAAGATTAAATTTTACACCATCTTTTTTATCTAATGAAACTGATGCAACCCTATCTACTGAATTCAAAAATGATTTTAAATCAACTTCTAATTTTTTTTTGTTTTCTTTAGGTATTACCTGTACATAATTTGGAAATTTTCCATCAATAAGCTTAGATATCAATATACTATTATTTATTTCAAATTTAATTTTTGATTTAATATTTGATATTTTTACCTCACCTTCATAGTCCTCTAATAATGAACAAAGCTGAAAAATAGTCTTCTTAGGTAATATTATCTGATCAAATTGTACTTTATTTTGCAGTCTTATCTTTGATATAGACATTCTATGACTATCAGTAGCTGCAGCTGTTAAAAAATTTTTATCTTCAACTTCTGTCTGATGTAAAAAAATTCCACTTAAATAATGTCTGGTTTCGTCGTTAGATACTGAAAATTTACACTTATTTAATAATTTTAGTAGTTCTTTTGATTTAATCAAAAATTCATTTTCATTAAAATTTTCATCTGTTATTGGGAATTCAGAAGCATTAATACAATTTAAGTTAAAAACAGATTTATCAGACTCTAAGTGCAATTTATTTTCACTAGGATTAGAAAAGTTGATTTTACTTCCAGATGAAAACTTTCTAACGATATCATACATTATTGATGATGATGAAGTAGTTTTACCTTCTTCTATTATTTCGACATTTGGAATTTGATGAATAAAAATTAAATCAAGATCGGTAGCTGTAATTGTTAGTTTTCCATTACTAACATCTAACAATACATTTGAAAGTATCGGTAACGTACTTCTTTTTTCAATTACGCCTTGACAATAATTTAAAGATTTTTGAAGGTCATGTTGATTTAGACTAAACTTCATTTTCTTTACTGTACAAAATCTTATTTTTCAAACTATCAATATTAATATTTAGTTCACTATCCTCTTTTCTCAATCTCTCTATAGTTTTAACTGAGTGGATTACAGTTGTGTGATCTCTATTTGAAAAAGATCTACCTATCTCTGGTAATGATTTGGATGTTAGCATTTTAGCAAGGTAAATTGCAGTCTGCCTTGGTCTTACGAGGTATCTTGATCTTCTTGGTGAAAGCATTTCATTTTTACTAATTTTATAAAATTTACAGACTATTGTCTGTATTGTGTCAATATCAACCTTATTTTCTGTAAGATTTAGCAAATCTTTTAAAACTATTTTAACCTCTGACAAGTTTGGAACTTTATTATAAATCCTTGTAAATGAGACAATTCTATTTAGTGCTCCGACTAATTCTCTAATACTAGTTTTAATTTCTTTGCTTAAAAATTTTTGAATTTCCTCAGAAATAACTAATTGATTTGAATAAGATAATTTTAATTCATCAGTTTTAGATTTAATAATTTTATATCTAAGTTCATAATCAGGGCTTTGAATATCCACAACTAAACCACCTGAAAATCTAGATTTTATTCTCTCTTGAATCCTAGTTAGTTTGTTAGGTGGTCTATCTGCTGAAATTATTATTTGTGAATTTTTATCTAATAATGCATTGAACGTATGAAAAAATTCCTCTTGCATAGCTTCTTTACCATTCATGAACTGAATATCATCGATCAATAAAATATCAGTATTTCTAAAGTACTCTTTAAACTTTACCATTTCATTTGATTTTATAGATTTTACAAATTGGTACATAAACCTTTCTGCTGATATAAACATAACTTTATTCTTTTCTTTCAATCCTAGACCAATAGCGTTTAATAAGTGAGTTTTACCCATTCCTACACCACCATATAAATATAAAGGATTATAATGAGCTATATCTTTGGAAACTTTTTTTGATGCTTCAAATGCTAATTTGTTACTTCCTCCAGTTATGAAATTTTCGAAGTTTTTATTTGGATCTATTCTATTATATTGAAGATAAGAATCTTTTATAAACGAAACTTTATCATTATTAGTTTTAAGGGAATTTTGGGATAAAGTATTTGTCTCACTAATTTCAGTTTCGTTATTGTTTTTTATTATGAATTCAATCCTTACCAAGTCTTTTTTGTATTCTTTAATTGTTTGTAATATTTGGTCTAAATATCTTGATACTATCCAGTCTCTTATAAATCTAGTTGAGACTGAAAATAAAATATAATTATGAAATTCTTCAACTAATTCAATTTTTTTTATCCAACTCTCAAAAATGTCGTTTCCAAGTTTGTCTCTTAATTCTTTTTTAATATTTTGCCAATCAATTTTCTTTTCGAGTGCTTTATTATTTTGTAAATTATTTTTCATGAGGAAATTCCACTTAAGGCTTATGAAAAATTAATGCAATAAGTTTATTTGTAAATACAAAAATAAATAAAATTTATGATTGAATAAATTCCTAATTGAATTTTTTTAAAATTAATTTTGCAACCTAATGGGGTATGAAATTAAAAATTTAAAATTTTACTAAATCTATATGTTGTAATTTTTTAAATTAATCTTTTAGATGTAGTAATTTGTAATTAAATTGTACGCTAAAGTTGTATACAAAAAGTTTTTTACTTATTGGAGGTTGTTACAAAGAATTAATTTTTTTTGTAATTCTCGATACATTCCTTGAGGCGTTTTGTCTTTTAATTACTCCAGTTTTTGCAATTGACATCAACTCTGAATTTAACTTGGGTAGAAATGCTAAAGCTTCCTTTTTATCCTTTTTTTCTATTATAGAGTTCATTTTTTTCAATGCGCCTCTATAACGACTCTTTCTAGATCTGTTAACAGCTGTTTGTCTTTTAATTTTTCTAGTACGTTTAATTGCTGATTTTGTATTCGCCATAAGCGTGAGTGTATATCTTCAGATAATGATTGGGTCAATACAATAATTGTTTATTTTTGACACAAATTACAAAAAAAACTAGACCTATTTGAAATAAATTTTTTATGTATTTTTCCTTTGCAACTATATTTTAAACATTTTTTATTTTCTCTTTGATAAACATTAAAATTTTTTTGAAAAGAACCTTGATATCCACTTGTATTCTTAAAATC
>CACEXE010000017.1 GCA_902563435.1 uncultured Pelagibacteraceae bacterium | reverse complement strand
ACGTAAGTTACGATCATTAATTAGATGGAATGCTGCTGCGATGGTAGTAAGAGCAAATAAAAAATATCCTGAACTCGGTGGTCACATAGGAACATTTGCATCAGCTGCAACTTTGTATGATGTTGGTATGAATCATTTTTGGCGAGCAAAAAATAATAAATTCGGAGGTGATCTAGTATATTTTCAAGGTCATAGTGCACCAGGAATGTATGCAAGAGCTTTTCTTGAGGGAAGACTAAATGAAAAGCAGTTAGATAGATTTAGACAAGAAGTACATACTGGTGGACTTTCATCTTATCCACATCCTTGGCTAATGCCAAACTTTTGGCAGTTTCCAACAGTTTCAATGGGTATTGGTCCTATGTTAGCAATATATCAAGCAAGATTTATGAAATACCTAATTAATAGAGGATTAATTAAAGATGAGGGAAGAAAAGTTTGGGCTTTTCTTGGGGATGGAGAAATGGATGAACCCGAGTCACTTGGAGCAATTGGTTTAGCGGCGCGTGAAAATTTAGATAATTTAATATTTGTTGTAAACTGCAACTTACAAAGATTAGACGGTCCAGTAAGAGGAAATGGAAAAATAATTCAAGAATTAGAGGGTATTTTTAGAGGAGGTGGCTGGAACGTTTTAAAAGTTATTTGGGGATCTTATTGGGACTCACTCTTAGCAAATGATAAGACTGGACATTTAGTAAAAATTATGAATGAGACTGTAGATGGCGAATATCAAGCATTTAAGGCAAGAAATGGACTATATGTAAGAGAGAAGTTTTTTGGTAAATATCCCGAAACCACGGAATTAGTTTCATCAATGTCAGATACTGATATTTGGCGATTGAATAGAGGAGGTCATGATCCACATAAGGTTTATGCTGCATATGATAAAGCGGTCAATCACAAAGGAAGCCCTACAGTCATAATAGCCAAAACTATAAAAGGTTATGGTATGGGTAAAAGCGGCGAAAGTGTAAACACTACTCACCAACAAAAGAAATTGGATGTTGATGATTTAATGTATTACAGAGATAGGTTTGATGTTCCTTTAACAGATTCTCAAGTTAAAAATATTGAATATTTCAAACCAGATGAAAATTCTGAAGAAATTAAATACTTAAAAAAAAGAAGATTAGAACTTGGTGGTTTTATACCAGAGAGAACATCATATTCAAAACCGATTAAAGCCCCAATTAAAGATATTTTTGATTTTATGAAAAAGTCTACTGGCGAAAAAGAAATGTCCACAACAATGGCATTAGTGAGAATGTTAACTAATCTTTTGAGAGATAAAAGTGTTGCACCGAAATTGGTTCCAATCATTCCTGACGAAGCTAGAACATTCGGAATGGAAGGTTTCTTTCAAAAAATAGGTATTTATGCTCATGAAGGTCAAAAATATGAGCCAGAGGACTCAGCACAACTTTCATCTTATAGAGAAGAAAAAAGTGGTCAGGTATTAGAGGAAGGTATTACAGAAGCTGGTTCTATGTCTTCTTGGATAGCAGCTGGAACAGCATATACAAATCATGATATTGAAATGATACCAATTTATCTTTTCTATTCTATGTTTGGTTTTCAAAGAATTGGAGATTTTGCTTGGGCAGCAGGAGATAGTCAAGCTAGAGGCTTTTTAATTGGTGCGACTGCAGGAAGAACAACACTTGCAGGAGAAGGTCTTCAACACCAAGATGGTCATAGTCATTTGTTAGCATCAACAATTCCAAACTGTATTTCTTATGATCCAACATTCCATTATGAACTAGCTGTCATTTTTAGAGAAGGTTTAAGAAGGATGCATGAAAAAAATGAAAATATTTTTTATTATATTACAACAATGAATGAAAATTATTCCCACCCTTCAATGCCAGATGATTGTGAGGATGGAATTCTCAAGGGAATGTACAAAATTAAAGAGACATCAAGTTCTAAAGATGCAAAAATTCAATTATTAGGCTCAGGCACAATACTAAGAGAAATGATGGCAGCATCAGAAATTCTCAAAAAAGAATATCAGGTAGATAGCGAAGTTTGGAGTGTTACTAGTTTTAATGAGTTAAGAAAAAATGGAATGGAAGTTGAACGATTTAACCTTCTAAATCCGGCAGAAACAAATAAAAAATCATATGTAGAGGAATGTTTAGGTGAACAACAAGGTCCTATCCTCACAGCCACTGACTATATGAGAATAAATGCTGATCAAATAAGACCTTTTACAAAAAAGAGCTTTTATTCATTAGGTACTGATGGATATGGAAGAAGTGATACAAGAAAAAACTTAAGAAATTTTTTTGAAGTAGATAAAGAACACATAGTTGCTTATAGCCTTAGTGTTTTAGCAAATGAACAACTTGTTGCATCAAAGTATGCTGAAGACGCAATCAAAAAGTATAAAATTGATAAAAACAAACCCATGCCAACAAAAATGTAAATGTCCGATCAATCAAATAAAATATCCGCAAGTCCAAAAGTTAGAAAATTTGCAAGAGAACTTGGAGTAGATATAAATAATGTTAAGGGAACAGAGAGATTAGGTAGGGTTGTTGAAAAAGATTTAAAAGATTTTGTTTCATCTAAAATTAACCATCCTCAGAATAATGGTGAAAGACAAAAAGAAAAAATTATTAAAAGTGAGTATCAACATTTAGATTTTGGAGAAATTGAAATTAAAGATATTCCTAGAGTAAAAAAAATAGCAGCTCCACATCTAGTAAATTCGTGGACGAACATTCCGCATGTAACTAACCATGATGAGGCTGATATTACAGAAATGGAAGAATTTAGAAGCTCAATAAAAGATAATTATACAGGAGAAAGAATAAAAATTACTCCTCTTGCATTTATTATAAAAGCATTGGTACTTTCACTAAAAAAATTTCCATCATTTAATTCATCAATTGATGATATTGAAAATGGAAAGATTACTTTTAAAAAGTATTTTCATGTTGGTATCGCAGTTGATACTCAACATGGACTTATGGTTCCTAAAATTAGAGATGCTAATCAAAAAGACATCAGTCAGATAAGTGAGGAATTAAAAAAAGTAAGTGATGATTGTAGAAATTTAAAAATTGATAAAAAAGAGTTCTTTGGGGGATCAATGACCATTACAAGCTTAGGTGGCATAGGTGGTTCGTTTTTTACACCAATAATTAACTTTCCAGAGGTTGCTATACTTGGCGTTGGAAGAAGTTATAAAAAACAGGTATTTATTGATGGTAAATTTGCCCCAAGAACCATGCTTCCTCTATCTCTCTCATATGATCACAGAATTATAGATGGTGCTGAGGCTGCTAAATTTAATAATGAATTAAAAGATAATCTTGGGTCTAATTTTGCATATAATTTAAGTAAATGATTACTAAAATTGAATTACTAGCAGATGATGTACACGTCCACTTTAATGGAGAAAATTCTGAAATTTTTCCTAATATTTGGCTAAGAGACCATGCAAAAGATGAGCAAAATTGGGATAAAAGATCTAGTCAAAGGAAAACATATACAGCAGCATTAGATTTAAATTTAAAAGTTAAAAAGGCAGAAATAATTGAAAATGGAAAATATTTGAGTGTTTCCTGGCCTGATTTAGAAAAACCAGTGAAATATTCTTCTGAATTTTTAAGTAATAATAAAATAAAAAAGAAAAAAGAAATTAAATCTAATTTAAAAATCTGGAAATCTAATGAAATAAAAGAAGAAATTTTTTTAGATTATAATTCAATTTTATCAAATGAAGGATTTAGAAATTTTTTAAAAAATCTTCATGACTATGGATTTTCAGTAATTAAAAACTGTGAAACAAATTTAAAGTCTGTTGAAACAATTGCAAATAAAATTGGTTACGTAAGAAACTCAATATTTGGAGGATTATGGAGTTTTGAGTCAGATGAAAATAAAGCTGATAGTGCTTATACCCAAGAAGAACTCAGACCTCATACAGACTCAACTTATAGTAATGACGCTCCAGGATTACAATTATTATTGTGTTGTGAATACAATGCCAAAGGTGGTGAATCGATAATGGTTGATGGATTAAAAATAGCTGAAACAATTAAAAAAGAAAACCAGCTGATGTATGAATTAATGACTAAAATAAATATTAAGGGAAATTATATTGGGGATGGTGTTTACCTTGAGGCTGAAAGACCAATATTTAAGTTAAACAAAAATAATGAAATAGTCCAAGTTAGTTTTAATAATTATGATCGAGCACCATTTAGATTTGAAAAAGATTTAACATTAAAGTTTTATGAAGCAATAAAAAAATTTGATCTTATTGCAAATAACAAAGATTATCAGTGGCGACATATACTTAAACCTGGAGAACTTCTAATATTTAATAATTGGCGAATACTTCATGGTAGAGGATCGTTTAATGGAGTTAGAAAAATGTCCGGGTGTTATATTAACAAAGAGGATTTCGATAGCTCTTGTAAGTTAAACGGAATAAATTAATTAACAAAATTATCTAATTAAATATAATGACAAAATCCCTCTCAATGGTCTGCGCCCTAGTCACAACTTTTATTTGGGGAACAGCCTTTATTGCTCAAGACACTGGTATGGATAATATTGGTCCATTAACTTTCAATTCAGCAAGATTTATTGTTGGCTTTTTTACAATATTGCCACTTGCCTTACTATTTGAGAGAAAAAAAATTAAACTAGAAATATTTTCAAAATCAAAACTTTTCATAAAATACTTAATTTTCATGGGAGTATCACTGTTTTTGGGAACTTTTTTACAACAAGCTGCTCTCCAATATACAAATATTGCAAATGCAGCTTTTTTTACAGTATTTTATGTACCGATAGTTCCGATTTTGTTGTTTTTAATCTACTCCAAAAAAGTTCATTGGAGTATATGGCCAGCAATTGGTCTTTGTGTTCTTGGTGTGTACCTTCTAAGTGATTTTTCTAACTCAGAAATTATGTTAGGTGATGGTCTGGTTATATTGTGCTCGGTATTTTGGGCATTGCATATAATTTTTGCAGGCAAGTTCATGGAAGAATTTGATATTCCAATGTTTTATGCTGCACTACAAGCATTATTCGTTGCAACACTTTCACTAATTTTTTCTTATATTTTTGAGGAAATTGATATTTCAAAAATATTAATGGAAAGTAGTTCTATTCTTTACGCAGGTGCATTATCAGGCGGTATAGCCTTTACATTACAAATGTACGCACAAAAAAACATAGAAGAGGCACCAGCAGCAATTATTTATTCTCTTGAAGGAGTATTTGCAGCTGTAGCAGGATGGATTATTCTCAATCAATTTTTAAGTACCAATAACATGATTGGATGTTTATTAATATTGATTGCAGTAATTTCTTCTCAAATTTCACCTAGTTCTAAAAATTAGCTATAAGCAATTACAAAAAGAATTAAAGCAAGAAAAGTTCTATAATATACAAAAATATTTAGATTAAAATTTTTTACATAAATTAAAAAATATTTGATTGTTAAATAAGAAACTATAAATGAAAATATTATTGAATATAAAAATAATATGTTCAATTCTATATTTGTATTCATCACGTCTTTTAAGCTAAGGATACTTGCTCCTGTTAATGCAGGTATTGATAAGTAAAAAGATATTTTTGAAGAGTCTACTCTATCGAAATTTAAAAACCTTGAAGCTATAATTATTATACCTGATCTGCTTACACCAGGTATAACAGCTAAAATTTGAAAAATACCAATGATTAAAATATTTTTTAAACTTAAATTGGTATCAATTTTATTTTTAATACTAGATCGGTCTGCAATAAATAATAAAATACCAAATATTAAAGTTGTCCATGCTATAACTTTTAAACTTCTTAAATTTTCAATCAATCCTGAGGTATAAATAAAATAACCAACAACAACTAATGGAAAAGAACCTAAAATTATAAGTAATAATAAAGAATTATTTCTTAAAATATTTACTAAATCCTTTCTAAAATAAAAAATAATTGCCAAAAGAGAACCTAAGTGAAGACTAATATCAAGTTGAAGCGAACTAACACTAAAGTTCGATATTTTTGATATAATTATAAGATGGGCAGAGGAACTTACAGGTATAAATTCTGAAAAACCTTGTACAAACGCTAAAATTGATGCTTCTATATATTTTGAAATCATTAAGCACTCTTAATAGATAGTTAAAAGATTACCTAAATAAGGCAATCCTTTAAATGCATATCAACTATGCATAAAATAAAAAATTCAATAAAATCAAGATTTTTAAAAATTATATGTCAGTATGTTTTACCTAGTAATACTTTTAGGATTTATGCTTCTGGTGTATAAGCCGATTCAAATGACAAATAAAATGCTAAAGTTTGTAGATATAGGTCAGCAAAATCCACCTAAAAGGGATAAATCGCAAAGAAAAGAGGATTTTGGTGAGATTTATCAGGAGTTTATTCATGAAAAAGCTAAAGAACAATCTAGCAGATGTTCACAATGTGGTGTTCCTTTTTGTCAAGTTCACTGTCCTTTAAGTAACAATATACCTGATTGGTTAAAGTTAACCGCAGAGGGGAGGTATGAAGAAGCTTACCATCTATCCCAAAGTACCAATAATATGCCGGAAGTTTGTGGAAGAATATGCCCACAAGATAGGTTATGTGAAGGAAACTGTGTAATTGAGCAATCGGGACATGGAACAGTAACAATTGGTTCAGTTGAAAAATATTTAACTGATAAAGCATGGGAAAATGGTTGGGTAAAACCAATAAATGTAAAAATTGAAAATGAACAAAGTGTTGGAATTATTGGAGCAGGCCCCGCAGGATTAGCTTGTGGTGAAGAATTGCGTAAAAAGGGATATCAAATAACAATATATGATCGTTATGACAGAGCAGGTGGATTGTTAATATATGGAATACCAAATTTTAAATTAGAAAAACATGTGGTTGAGAGAAGAATCAAACTTTTAAAAGAAGGTGGAATAAAATTTGTTCATAATTTTGAGGTTGGTAAAGACTCTACATTGAAAGAATTACAATCAAAACATGATGCCTTATTAATTTCAACAGGTGTTTACAAAGCAAGAGAGGTTAACTTACCTGGAAATGATCTAAGTAATATTTTTCCTGCAATGGAGTTCCTAACAGCTTCAAATAAAAAAGGCTTAGGCGATAAAGTCGAAATGTTTGATAACGGAACACTAAATGCAGAAGGTAAAGATGTAGTAGTAATTGGTGGCGGAGACACAGCTATGGACTGTGTAAGAACATCAGTAAGACAAAAAGCCAAATCTGTAAAATGTCTTTACAGAAGAGATAGAGAAAATATGCCTGGATCAGCGAGAGAAGTAGGAAATGCTGAGGAGGAAGGTGTAGAATTTATTTGGTTAAGTAATCCAAAAGAGTTTAGAGGAACTAATAAAGTAAATAGTATTATTGTAGATAAAATGAAATTAACAGATCCAGATGAAAGTGGCAGAAGAAGACCTGTTGCAGAAGAAAACTCAGAATTTGAAATTAATGCTGATTTGGTAATTAAATCCTTAGGTTTTGACCCAGAAGATTTACCAGTTTTATTTCAGGAACCTAGATTACAAGTTTCACAGTGGGGAACAATAAAAGCTGACTTTGATACCTTGGAGACTAGTATACCAGGTATATTTGCGGCTGGAGACATAGTAAGAGGAGCCTCATTAGTTGTATGGGCTATTAAAGACGGTAGAGATGCTGCGACTTCAATCGAAAGCTATCTTCAATCAAAACAAAAAATGAAGGTTGCATAATGGATATTCAAAACAAAAATCGTAAACTTTTAAAAAAAAATCATGTTTATGATGAAACTATGGAACATGATGCATGCGGAGTAGGTCTTGTTGCATCAACTGAGGGTCTAAAATCAAGAAAAGTAGTCGAATACGGTATCGAGGCTCTAAAAGCTGTATGGCATAGAGGTGCAATTGATGCAGACGGTAAAACTGGGGACGGAGCAGGTATTCATATTGAAATACCAAATGATTTCTTTGCAGAAAAAATTGAAATAACAGGTCATGAGCATGATAACTCAGATTTATGTGTGGGAATGATTTTCTTGCCAAGAAATGACTTTGGGGGACAAGAGCAATGTAGATCAATTGTAGAAAGTGAATTAACAAAAAAGAATTTTAATATTTACGGATGGAGACAAGTACCCGTGGATCCTTCTGTTTTAGGAGAAAAGGCAGAACAAACTAGACCAGAGATTACACAAGTTCTTTTTACTCATAATGATAAGTCAATTCATGGTAAAGATTTAGAAAGAGCTCTTTATGAAACTCGAAGAAAAATTGAAAAAGAAACTTTAAGAAATCAACTAAACAATTTTTATATTTGTTCATTCAGCTCGAAATCAATAATTTATAAAGG
This sequence comes from uncultured Pelagibacteraceae bacterium, assembly GCA_902563435.1. GTDB lineage: Bacteria > Pseudomonadota > Alphaproteobacteria > Pelagibacterales > Pelagibacteraceae > Pelagibacter. Next base: position 9,213 of record CACEXE010000017.1, on the reverse strand, counting down.
AATGTTTTTAGCGGAGTCTTTATCTGATTTTTATCCAGATTTAAAAGATGAGCGTTTCATTTCACGTTATGCAATTTTCCATCAAAGATTTTCTACTAACACTGCTCCAAGTTGGGATTTAGCCCAACCTTTTAGATCAATTGCTCACAATGGGGAGATAAACACTTTAAAAGGAAATATTAATTGGATGAGAATTCATGAAGAGGAAATGTTTAGTCCTTTGTTTGATGATATGGAAAATTTAAAACCGGTTATCCCTGCTGGTAATTCTGACTCTGCATCACTAGATAATGTGTTTGAATTATTAAATATTTCTGGACATTCAGCACCTTTAGCAAAACTCATGCTAATACCAGATGCTTGGTCAAAAAAAAGTAAAGTTCTTCCAAAAGATCATCAACAACTTTTTAACTTTTTAAATAGTACAATGGAACCTTGGGATGGACCTGCTGCTATAGCTGCAACTGACAATGAGTGGGTTATTGTAGGTAGTGACAGAAATGGACTTAGACCTCTTAGATATACAATTACAAGAGATAAACTTCTATTCGCAGGATCTGAGACAGGAATGATTGACCTAAATGAGAAGAAAATTATTTCAAAAGGACGATTGGGACCGGGTGAAATATTAGGAGTAAGAATTGAAAAAGGAAAAGTTTATACAAACAATCAAATAAAGAATTATTTGTCTAAAGAATACAAACACTTTAATAATCAAATAATTGAATTAGATAAATCATTAACTATAGAAAATGAAAAAAGTGGGTTTTCAGGTGCTGATTTAAAGAAGATTCAACATTGTTTTGGTTATAGCCTTGAGGACTTGGAGTTAATTCTACATCCTATGGCTGAAGATGCTAAAGAAGCAACTGGGTCTATGGGAGATGACACTCCACTTGCAGTTTTATCTGACAAATATAGGCCTCTTTATCATTATTTTAGACAGAATTTTAGTCAGGTAACCAATCCCCCTATCGATTCACTTAGAGAGAATAAAGTGATGAGCTTGAAAACTAGGTTTGGAAATTTAGGAAACATACTAGATTTTTCTAATCTTACAGAGGAAAATATTTATGTTTTAGATAGTCCAATTTTATCAAACACTCAGTTTGAAAAATTTATAAAGTATTTTGGAGATAATTATAAAATTTTAGATTGCACATTTAATACTGATCAAACTTTAGAAGAGGCTATTGAATTATTAAAAAATAAAGCTGAAACAGCAGTTAGAGAAGGCAATACTCAACTTATTTTGTCTGATAAAAATATATCTGAAACAAAATTACCAATGCCAATGCTTCTATGTATTGGTGCAATAAATACACATTTAATAAAATTAGGCTTAAGAGGCTATGCATCAATTAATGTACAAACAGGAGATGCTCTAGATACCCATTCATTTGCAACATTAATAGGTGTTGGAGCAACAACGGTCAATCCTTACTTAGCATTTGATAGTTTAAATCAAAGATATTCAAAAAAGCTTTTTGGGAATTTCTCATTTGATGAGTGCGTGGGTAGATATATAAAATCAGTAAATCTTGGACTATTAAAAATAATGTCTAAGATGGGTATATCAGTTTTAAGTTCATATAGAGGTGGATGTAATTTTGAAACTGTTGGATTGAGCAGAACAATTGTAAAAGATTATTTTCCAGGAGTATTATCTAAAATTTCTGGAATAGGTTTAACTGGTATTGAAAAAAAAATAAGATCTATACATAAAGATGCATTTGATATTCACTCTAATATTTTACCAATTGGTGGAATTTACAGATATAGAAAAAATGGTGAAACTCATCAATATCAAGGAAAATTAATTCATCTTTTACAAGCAGCTGTAGGCTCAAATTCATATGAAACTTATAAAAAATATACTAAGGGTATTTATGGTTTAAAACCAATTAGTTTAAGAGATTTAATTGATTTTAAAAATCAACAGGCAATTAATATTGATCAAGTTGAGCCAATAACTGAAATCATGAAAAGGTTTGGAAGTGGAAGTATGTCTCACGGAGCCTTATCAAAAGAAGCGCACGAAACACTTGCCATGGGAATGAACAGAATTAAAGGAGCTTCATGTAGTGGAGAAGGTGGAGAAGATGAAGAGAGATTTAAAGTATTAGATAATGGAGATAGCGCAAATTCTAGAGTAAAACAAATTGCTTCTGCAAGATTTGGAGTAACTATTAACTATTTAAATAATTGTAATGAGATTGAAATCAAAATTGCTCAAGGAGCAAAACCTGGAGAAGGTGGTCAATTACCAGGATTTAAAGTAACAGAGGAAATTGCAAGACTAAGACATTCTACGCCTGGCGTAACCTTAATATCGCCACCACCACATCACGATATTTACTCAATTGAAGATTTAGCTCAACTTATTTACGATTTAAAGCAGATTAATCCAAAGGCAAGAGTTGGTGTAAAATTAGTTGCCTCTTCAGGTATAGGAACAATTGCTGCAGGTGTTGCTAAAGCAAAAGCAGATATAATTTTAATTTCAGGTCATAATGGTGGGACAGGTGCCACTCCACAAACAAGTGTTAAATATGTTGGTATTCCATGGGAAATGGGACTAACAGAGGCAAACCAAGTATTAACTTTAAACAAATTACGACACCTAGTTACATTAAGAACAGATGGAGGAATTAAAACAGGAAGAGACGTTGTAATAGCTGCAATGATGGGAGCCGAAGAATTTGGCGTTGCAACAACAGCGCTAGTTGCAATGGGTTGTATTATGGTAAGACAATGTCATTCTAATACATGTCCAGTTGGAGTTTGTACCCAAGATGATGAATTAAGAAAAAAATTTACTGGCACCCCAGATAAAATAGTAAATCTATTTTCTTTTATAGCTCAAGAAGTAAGAGAAATTTTATCAAGTTTAGGATTTAAAAATTTAAATGAAGTAATCGGAAGAACAGATTTACTAAGACAAGTCAGTAAAGGATCACCGAATTTAGATGACCTAGATTTAAATCCTTTATTTGTTCAAGCTGATCCAGGCATAAACAAAAGATATTGTGAAACTCCTATAATAAATGAAGTACCAGATACTTTAGACCAAAAAATTTGGCCTGAGATAGAAAGTTTAATAAACAGAAAATTGCCGTTAGAAAATGTTTATTCAATTGAAAATACAGATAGAGCTGTTGGAACAAGAATTTCATATAATCTCTATAAAAAATTTGGAAATAATAAATTAGGGGAAAATACTTTTGCAATTAACTTTAAAGGTTCTGCTGGTCAATCTTTTGGTGCTTTTGGTGTTAAAGGACTTAAACTAATATTAAAGGGAGATGCAAATGATTACGTTGCAAAAGGTCTTTCGGGAGCATCTATCGTGATTAAACTTCGAGATGAAAGTAATTTAATTTCAAATGAAAATACTATTATAGGAAATACAGTCTTATATGGTGCAACATCAGGATATCTTTTTGCAGCTGGACAGGCAGGCGAAAGATTTGCTGTTAGAAACTCGGGTGCTACTGCAGTCATAGAAGGATGTGATTCAAATGGTTGTGAGTATATGACAGGTGGGTCAATAGTAATATTGGGAGAGGTAGGCGATAATTTTGGAGCTGGTATGACTGGTGGTATGGCATTTATATATGATCCAAAAAAACCAGTTCGCAAAAAAAGCTAATCCTGAAACAATAGTTTGGCAAACTCCCGAGACTGAATACTGGAAAAACTATCTAAAAGATTTAGTTTTAAAACACAACTATGAAACTAACTCTAATTTATCAGCACAGATTATTAAAAATTTTGACGATGAAATTAAACATTTCTTACAAGTTTGCCCTAAAGAAATGTTAAATAAATTAGAAAATCCTATTTCAAATAAAAGTTTAGTTGGAAAAGCTAGTTAACTTTTTTAATTATAGATTTTAATTCTTTACAAATAATATTTAAATTTTTTTTTGAAGAAAGGCTGTGATCTCCATTTTTAATCACTAGTAGTTTTTTTTCTGCATAAGGAAAAATGTTTAAAACTTTTCTTGAATACATTACAGGAACTACTTCATCCTTCTGCCCATGAACCATAGTTACAGGATTTGTATTGTATAATTTTCTGTTAAGAACTTTATTACTAGTTTTTTTACCATCTAAAATTAGCTGTTTTGTTATTAAATACTCATAATCACCATTTTTAATTTTTGATATACCTTTTTTCAAAATTTCACTTTTTGTTTTTTTTGGAAATTTTTTCCACATAATTCTTGTAAGAAATTCAGGAGCAGATCCAATTCCTAAAAAACCTTTAATTTGCTGACTATAATATCTATGCATTAACAAAGAAATCCAGCCGCCCATGCTAGATCCAATTAGTATAAAGTTATTTTTTTTAACTATTTTACTTATTGTAATTCTTGCGTCATTTGACCATTTAGTGATATTACCTCTTGTGAATTCTCCTGATGATCTTCCATGACCAAAGTATTCCATGGCTAAAAATCCAAGTTTATTTTGAATGGCAAATTTTAAAAATTTCTTTGGTTTATCGCCATCAATATCGGATGCAAAACCAGGTAAAAAAACCACGTAAAGATTTTTTTTATAATTATTTGTTATATATCTTAGTTTTTTATATTTAGAAATTCTTAGAAATTTATATTTTTTCATATAAAGTAATATAGTTAACCAAGTTTATAATATTATTACCACATGCAGTCTAAATTAAAAGTCCTTCAAGTAATTCCTAAACTAGGTTATGGCGGAGCTGAAACTGGATGCTACGATATTGCTCATTATTTGCCAGAAAATAATGTTGGTTCGTATTTAATAACAAGTGGTGGTGAACTATTAAAATTTATTGATAAAAAAAAAGTTAAAGTAACAAGACTTCCAGTTCAATCTAAAAATCCAATACTTATTCTTCTAAACTCTATAATTATTTCAGTTATTATTTTAATTAATGGGATAAACATCGTTCATGCAAGAAGTAGAGCTCCAGCTTGGTCATGTTTAATAGCAACAAAGATTACTAGAAGAAAATTTGTTACTACTTTCCATGGAACATACAATTTCAATAGTAATCTAAAAAAATTTTATAACTCAGTTATGGTCAGATCAGATTTAATTATTGCAGGATCAAATTTTATATTTTCACACATTAAAGAAAACTATTCAGAATATTTATCTGATAAAAAAAAATTACTTTCAATTTTTCGTGGTATTAATACAGATTATTATGATGCTTCTACGACTCTAGAAGTTGATGAGGATAATCTGTTTAAATCTTGGGAATTGATTATTGGTAAAAAAATAATTTTATTACCCGGAAGACTTACTGCTTGGAAGGGCCAAGAAATGTTTTTAGAAGCTTTAAATAAAGTAAATATTCAATTAGGCAATGATGCATTCATTGCAGTTATTCTCGGTAATGATCAGGGTCGGGACCTTTACAAAAAAAAACTCATAAGACTTGTGGAGCAATATAGACTTACAAAACAAATTAGATTTATAGATCATTGTAAAAATATGCCATTGGCCTACAAAATTTCAGATATAGTGATTTCAGCATCAATAGAACCAGAAGCATTTGGAAGGGTATCAGTTGAAGCACAATCTATGCAGAAAATGGTTGTAGCGAGTAACTTAGGTGGATCCAATGAAACTGTGATAGATGGAAAAACTGGTATTTTATTTGAAGCAGGGAACTCTGATGAATTATCTGAAAAAATAATTAAAGTAATGAATATGGATCCAAATGAAATCAGTAAAATGGGTAATAATGGAAGAGAAAATGTATTAAAAAAATTTAATGTTCAAAAAATGTGTTTTTCTACTTATTCAGAATACAAAAAACTATTTAATTAATGCCAGAAATTACATTACCAGACGGAAAAAAAATTAATTTTGAAAAAAGTATTTCGGGATTTGAAGTTGCAGAAAAAATTAGCAAATCTCTATCAAAACAAGCCTTGTTAATAAGTGTTGATGGAGAATTAAAAGATTTAAATCATAGTATTTCTAAAGATTCTTCAATTAAGATATTCACTTCAAAAGATAAAGAAGGTTTAGAAACCATAAGACATGATACTGCTCATATACTTGCTATGGCAGTTCAAGAATTATTTCCAGGGACTCAGGTTACAATAGGGCCAGTTATCGAAGATGGCTTTTATTACGATTTTGCTAGAAAAGAACCTTTTACAACAGAAGATTTAGAAAAAATTGAAAATAAAATGAAAGAAATAGTAGATAGAGATGAAAAAACTTACAGAGAGGTTTGGAAAAGAAGTGATGCAATTGAACATTTTAAAAAAAAGGGAGAAATATATAAAGCGGAGATAATAGAAAGTATTCCAGAGGGAGAAGATGTATCTTTATATTTTCATGGAGATTGGCATGATTTATGTAGAGGCCCTCATCTAAGTTCAACTGGTAAAATTGGAAAATATTTTAAATTAACAAAAGTTTCAGGTGCTTACTGGAGAGGCGACTCTAATAATGAAATGTTACAAAGAGTATATGGAACAAGTTGGTCTACTCAAAAAGAATTAGATGAATATTTAAATAGAGTTGAAGAGGCCGAAAAAAGAGATCATAGAAAAATTGGAAAAGAAATGGATTTATTTCATTTCAGAGAAGAAAGTCCAGGATCTGTATTTTGGCATCAAAAAGGGTGGAGCCTATTCCAAAAACTTATTTCATATATGAGAATGAAGCAAGAAACAGCAGGTTATCAAGAAATAAATACTCCAGAAATATTAGATCGCTCACTCTGGGAGAAATCTGGTCATTGGGAAAAATTTGGTGCCAATATGTATACTTCTACTACACCTGATGAAAAAGTATTTGCAATAAAACCGATGAATTGTCCAGGTTGCGTTCAAGTTTTTAATCAAGGTTTAAAAAGTTATCGGGATTTACCACTTAAAATGTCAGAATTTGGAAAGGTTCATAGGTATGAACCATCAGGTGCACTTCATGGATTATTAAGAGTTAGAGCTTTCACCCAAGATGATGCACATATTTTTTGTACTGAGGAACAAATAACTGATGAATGTTTAACTGTAACTAATTTAATTTTGGAAATTTATAAAGATTTAGGATTTGAAGAAGTAATTTTAAAATATTCTGATAGACCAGAATTAAGAGTTGGTGACGATCAGGTTTGGGATAAATCAGAGGCAGCTTTATTAGAAGCAATTAAAGCAACAAAATTAGAATATTCTATTAATAAGGGCGAAGGAGCTTTTTATGGTCCAAAAATAGAATTTGTTTTAAGAGATGCGATTGGAAGAGATTGGCAATGTGGAACTTTGCAAGTAGATTTAAACCTACCAGGTAGACTAGGCGCTTCTTTTGTTGATAGCGATGGAAATAAAAAAGTTCCTGTAATGCTTCACCGAGCATTATTTGGATCTTTGGAGAGGTTTATTGGAATTTTAATTGAAAACTATTCTGGAAAACTACCTTTTTGGCTTTGCCCTATTCAAACTGTAGTAATTCCCATCTCAAGTGATTTTGATGATTACGCAAAAGAAGTGAACAGTCAGTTAAAAAAAGTAGGGCTTTCCTCTGAAGTAGATTTAAAAAACCACAATTTAAATTATAAAATTAGAGAACATTCATTAACTAAAGTACCTATGCTAGTTATTTGTGGAAAAAAAGAAGTTGACAGCAACACTGTAACTATTAGAAGATTGGATTCTAAGAAACAAGAAACTATGGATTTAAAAGAATTCTTAAAAAAATATTCTGCTCTTAACAAAGCACCCTCAATCTAAGTGGCAGATTTAAAACAAAACTACTTTCAGAGAAGAACTAAACCTAAAGGCCCTAGAACAAATCAAAGAATAACCTCACAAGATGTTCAGGTTATTGCAAGCGATGGTGATAATTTAGGAATTTTAAATTTACAAGATGCTATTAGTAGAGCTAAGGAAGAAGGTTTAGATTTAATAGAAATTGCTCCAAATGCAAAACCTCCTGTATGCAAAATTATGGATATGGGAAAATATAAATATGATGCACAGAAAAAAGCGAATAAAGCAAAGAAAAAGCAAAAAAAGATTGAGTTAAAAGAAATTAAATTAAGACCTGTTACAGAAGTTCATGATTATACTTTTAAGATAAAAAATGCTCAAAAATTTATTGCTAAAGGAGATAAAGTAAAATTTACAATAAGATTTAAAGGAAGAGAATTACAGCATTCAAGCTTAGGTAATGAGTTAATGGAAAAGATCAAACAGGATATGGAGACCGTTGGAAGAGTTGAGCTTCAGCCTAAGTTTGATGGTAAACAAATGATTATGGTTATCCAGCCTTTATAAGCCTTATTTCTGGTTGTAAATTAATATTAATATTTGTATAACCCCCTCAAAATTATGCCTAAATTAAAAACAAAAAGTTCAGCAAAAAAAAGATTTAAAATATCAGCTAGAGGTAAAGTAATTACAGCTCAAGCTGGCAAAAGACATGGAATGATTAAAAGAACTAATTCACAGATAAGAAAACAAAGAGGTACTACGGTAATGTCAAAACAAGATGGTAAGATTGTAAAATCTTATATGCCGTATAACCTAAGAGGATAATATGGCTAGAGTAAAAAGAGGTGTAACAAGCAGAGCTAAACATAAAAAAGTGTTAAAAGCTGTTAAGGGTCAATGGGGAAGAAGAAAGAATACTATAAGAGTAGCTAGACAGGCAATGGAAAAAGCTATGCAGTACGCTTATAGAGATAGAAGAAATAAAAAAAGAGACTTCAAATCACTTTGGATACAAAGAATTAACGCTGGGGTTAGATCAGAGGGTTTAACATATTCTAAATTTATAAATGGCCTAAGTAAAACAGGCATTAAAATAGATAGAAAAATACTCGCTGAAATAGCTTACGATAATCCAGAAGCATTCAAAACTATAGTTAAAAAAGCTCAAGCAGCGTTAAATTAATTTTCATTGTTGTTTTTCTAGAGTTAACAAATATTCTACAAATATGTCTGATATAAAAAAAATTAAAGATGAATACTTAAATAAATTAAATAGTGATTTGGATATTGAAAGTGTAAATAAGATTAAAACTGAATTATTTGGTAAAAATGGACAGATTTCTAATTTCTTTAAATCATTAGGATCTTTGCCGACTGATGAAAGAAAAAAATTTGCATCTGACTTAAATTCAATAAAAGACGAATTACTAGATAAAATAAATTCAAAACTTCAAGAAATTGAAACAAAAGAGATTAATTCTAAACT
>CACEXE010000016.1 GCA_902563435.1 uncultured Pelagibacteraceae bacterium | reverse complement strand
ATAATTGATATTTCTTTACCTCATACAAGTTATGCTTTGCCTACTTATTATATTGTAGCGCCAGCTGAAGCATCATCTAATTTAGCAAGATATGATGGTGTTAAATATGGTCTAAGATCTTCTGGAGAAAGTTTAATTGATATGTATGAAAGAACTAGATCAGAAGGTTTTGGTGAAGAAGTAAAGAGAAGGATAATGATAGGCACCTATGTTTTATCTTCTGGATATTATGATGCTTACTATCTTAAAGCTCAAAAGGTTAGACAATTAATTAAACAAGATTTTGATCAAGCTTATAATAAAGTCGATGCTATTTTGACACCTTCAACACCTAGTTCTGCATTTAAAATTGGAGAAAAATCTAATGATCCAGTTTCAATGTATTTAAATGATATATTTACTGTTCCAGTAAACCTTGCAGGTTTACCTGGAATTTCAATACCAGCAGGTACAGATAAAAATAATTATCCATTAGGTTTACAAATAATAGGTAAACCATTTGATGAACAAACAGTTTTAAATATTGCATATTCAATGGAGGAAAAAATCAATTATAAAAATAATATAACTGATTGGTGGATGGAATAATGTCTAAAAAAAATTCAGAATATTTAATAGAGAGAAATGATAATATTTATGAAGTTGTTATAGGACTTGAAGTTCATGCTCAAGTAACATCAAATTCAAAACTGTTTTCATCTTCTTCAACAAAATTTGGTGCTGAACCTAACACTCAAGTAAGTTTAGTTGATGCAGCATTTCCAGGAATGCTTCCAGTAATTAATGAATATTGTGTTAAACAAGCTATAAAAACTGGCATTGGTTTAAAAGCTAAGATCAATAATAAGTCTGTTTTTGATAGAAAGAATTATTTTTATGCTGACTTACCCCAGGGGTATCAAATTTCACAATATAAATACCCAATTGTGGGTGAGGGCAATGTTATATTGGATATGCCTGAAGGTCAAAAACAGGTTGGAATAGAAAGATTACATTTAGAGCAGGATGCAGGAAAAAGTATTCATGATGTTGATCCAAGTAACACACTAGTTGATCTTAATAGATCTGGTGTAGCTTTAATGGAGATTGTTAGTAAGCCTGATCTAAGATCGCCAGATGAAGTGAATGCTTATATAAAAAAACTTAGATCTATTATGAGATATTTAGGAACTTGTGATGGGAATATGCAAGAGGGATCATTGAGAGCTGATGTTAATGTGTCGGTAAGAATAAAAGGCTCAACAGATTTAGGAACAAGATGTGAAATAAAAAATGTCAATTCTATAAAGTTCATGCAAATGGCAATTATTTATGAAGCAAATAGACAAGTTGATTTAATAGAGGATGGTGAGGAGATAGATCAAGAGACAAGGCTTTTTGATACAAAAAAAAATGAAACAAGGTCAATGAGATCAAAAGAAGACGCTCATGATTATAGATACTTTCCAGATCCAGATTTACTTCCATTAGAAGTTACGGATGAATTTATTGATCAAATAAAATCTGAAATTCCTGAATTACCAGATGACAAAAAGAAAAGGTTTATTGACGAATTTAAAGTGTCACCATATGAAGCAACAATATTAGTCTCTGATATTGATACAGCAAAATATTTTGAAGAAGTTGTTGCTAAAATGGGTAAAAACCGCGATATGAAACTAGCCGTAAATTGGATTACAGGTGAATTATTTGCTGTTTTAAATAATAAAAATATTGAAATTGCTCAAAGTCCAATAAGTGCAAAAAATTTAGCAAAATTGATTAATTTAATTAAAAATGGAACAATTTCAGGAAAAATTGCTAAGACAATATTTGAATTAATGCTGGATGGTGACATAGACCCTCAAATAATTGTTGAGGAAAAAGGGTTAAAGCAAGAAAGTAATCCAAAAGCACTAGAGGCATTAATTGATAAAATAATCAACGATAACCGAGAAAAAGCCATTGAATATAAACAGGGAAAAGAAAAGCTATTTGGTTTCTTTGTGGGGCAAGCAATGAAAGCTTCCGGCGGAAAAGCTAACCCTCAATTAATTAACGAAATTTTAAAGAAGAAACTTTAATTTTAAAGAAACCTATAGTCATTATATAATTTAAATAGATGGGTAAGAACATTGAAATTTCTGAAAAAATTGAAAAATATATTAGCAATTTTAGTTTTAAACTAAACCCGGTTCAAAAAGAAATTATAGATTATAATAATACACTTGGAAATGAAAACAGAATGCAGGTAGCAATATCTCAATGTCATTTTCTTCATTTAATAATAAAAATATCTAATATAAAAAATGTACTTGAGATTGGAACTTTTACTGGTTTAAGTGCGCTTTCTATTTCCCTTGCACTTCCTAAAGATGGAAAACTTGTAGCACTTGATAAAGATAAAGAGACAAACAAGATTGCAGAAAGTTTTTTTAAGAAAGCTAATCAAGATAAAAAAATTCAAACAATTGTAAAACCTGCGCTAGATAGCTTAGATGAATTAAAAAATCAAAAATATGACATGGTTTTTATTGATGCTGATAAGCTTAATTATAAAGAATATTATGAAAAATCAATTAAGATGATAAATAAAGGTGGTTTGATTATCATTGATAATGTTTTATGGCATGGTGAAGTCGTAGATCAAGATAAAATGGATAAATTTACATTAAATATGAGAGAATTAAATGAGTATGTTTCAAGTGATGAGAGGGTAGAACAAATAATTATCCCATTAGGAGATGGAATGACTGTTTGTAGAGTTTTATAATGTTTAATATTTTTGGTTTTTATAAATTTAAAAAACTTAATAATTTAAAAAAATTAAAAAATAGATTAGAGAATAATCTTAAAGACTATGAAATTTGTGGAACAATAATAATTTCATCAGAGGGTGTTAATGGAACGATTTCAGCTAAAAAAAATAATCTTTTAGAATTCAATAAGCTATTAAAAAAAATATTAAATATAAAAAAATTTAATTCAGAAAATAATTCAAATAGTAAATTTAATCCATTCCATAAACATAAAGTAAAAATTAAAAAGGAAGTTGTTCCAATGGGTTTTAAAGTTAGAAACTACAACTATCCCAAGAACAACCTCAATCCAAGGCAATGGAATAAAATAATTAAAAAAAAGGATACAGTTTTGATAGATGCACGGAAATCTTTTGAATATGATGTGGGTACTTTTAAAAAATCTTTAAATCCAAATATTGAAAACTTTCGTCAATTTCCTAAATATTTAAATCAATTTAAAAATAGTGAAAATATAGCAATGTTTTGTACAGGTGGCATCAGATGTGAAAAAGCAAATATTTTTTTGAAAAAAAAAGGATTTAAAAATGTATATGTTTTAAAAGGTGGAATTATTAATTATCTGAATAATATTGATAAAAAAAATAGTCAATGGAAAGGTGAATGTTTTGTTTTTGATAATAGAGTTTCAATAAAACATGGCTTGAAGCAGGGCAGTTATTCAATTTGTAGTGGTTGCAGAAAACCTCTTTCTATCAAAGAAAAAAAATCTTCTAAATATTTAGAAGGCATTCATTGTCCAAAATGTCACGATTATTTAACAGATGATCAAAAATCAAGATTTGCAATGAGACAAAAGCAAATAATACTTGCAAAAAAAACTGGCAAGAGACATATCTTTAAAAAAGAATATTAATTAAATTATAATTTTTATGGATTTGCTTAAAGAAAATATACCTTTACTTGTTAGAAAACTTGCAATACCAGCAAGCGTAGGTACACTTTTTCAAACCTTATACAATATTGTTGATACTTTCTATTCAGGACTAATCTCACCTGAAGCACTTTCTGCACTAAGTAAATCATTTCCAATATATTTTATTATTGTAGCAACTTCAATTGGTGTAACAGTTGCAGGAACTTCCTTGATAGGGAATAGTATTGGAGAAAAAAATGAAAAAAATGTCTCTTATTATTTTACCCATATTATTATTTATGGACTCATCATATCAGCTTTTATTACATTCATAGGTTTATATTTTGCTGAAAAAGTTTTTAATATAATGGGTTCAACTGAAGAAATTACAAATTTAGGACTTCAATATACAAATATTATGTTTTATGGATCGTTTCTTTTTTTTCTTGTTGTGTCACTTAACTCTTTATTACATGCAGAAGGAGATACAAAAACATACAGAAATGTTTTGGTTTTAAGTTTTCTACTAAATATAATTTTAAATCCTATACTAATATTTGGTTTTCTATTCATACCTGCTTTGGGTATGATGGGTATAGGTCTATCAACAATTATAGCTCAATTTATAGCTTTTGCGATTATTTTATATAAGGTCTTGCAAAATCCTAGGGTGAAAAAAATTACCAAGGAATTTTTTAAAATTAAATTAACATTTTTAAAAAATATATTTTTTCAATCAATGCCAATATCAATTGCTATATGTGGATATGCAGTTGCTGCTACATTTATATTTACTTATGTTGGTCAAACTAGTGAATTGGCTGTAGCCGGTTATGGTGCAGCTACGAGAATTGAGCAAGTTGTTTTACTTCCTATATTAGGAATAAATACTGCAATTATCTCAATTATAGCTCAAAATTATGGTGCAAATCATTTCGATAGAGTGAAAGAGACTTATTTTATATCTGTCAAATATGGCTTTTTATTAATGTTTTTCTCTGGAATATTTGTTTATTTCACAGCAGATATAATACCAAGACTTTTCTCTAATGATGAAACTGTTTTAGAATATGGACGTAGATACTTAAAAATTGCAGCATTTATTTTACCTGCATATCCAATTTTCTTTTTATCAAACGGTTTTTTTATGGGTTTAAAAAAGTCTAATTATGCAATGATAAATAATATGTTGCGAAATGTTCTTGTTCCTATATGTGTTTTTTACTTAGCCAAATATCTATCTGCAGATTTTGATAGTTTTTTCTGGTTATGGTTTATTTTTCAATGGTCACTTTCGATACTATTATTTAGTTATGTGAGTTATTATATAAAAAAAAAATTAGATAAACCTAGCGCTATCCTTAATCCACAACCATAAATCTTCTGAGAATGATCTTCTCACAAAAAGATTTATTTCGTTTATTTCAGTATGATGAATAATTACATCTGTATGATTGAGCAATGTTTGTGTTACTGAATTTTTAGTATTTTTAAAATTATTGAAGTTAAAAGGAGATCCCGATGAAAGTAAATCAAAAGTCTTTTTACCCTTTATATTAATACATATCCATTGATTAGAAACATCAACTATTGAGCCAAAATTTAATTTAGAAATTTCGTTATAAAGATCATTATAAACATTATTATTATCTTCATTAAAATATACTAACCATTCATCCGGACTTAGCCATAGAGCATTAAATTGTTGATTTGAGGAGCTTGTATTTGGTTCAATTGGTAAGATGATTGATAAAATCTTTCCTGCTTTTGTAAAAAATTCCTTTTTTTTCCCTCGAATATTTATTTTTTTTATTGGTTCAGATAACTTTAATTCTAGGTCATCTAATGATTTTTTTTCAAAGTTAGGATATTCTAAATTAAGCATTGATCCTCTTGTTTTCTTTATCTAAAAAAATAAAATCTGAAACTGTTACATTGATATTTTTATTTTCCATAGGTACAAAAAGTTTTTGACCATTCATCTTTTTTCCTCCTTTAACAACTGCTAGTGCAATCGATTTATTTAAATTAGGGCTAAAATAGCTTGATGTTACATGTCCAATCATTTCAACAGGTTTCTTTTCTAATTCAGAGACTATCTGAGCACCTTCCTCTAATATTTCATTAGGGTCATCCGTAAGCAATCCAACAAGCTGTTTTCTGTCTTCTCTCATTGTATCACTTCTATAAAGTGATCTTTTACCTATAAAGTCATATTTTTTTTTACTAACTATCCAATCCATCTGAAGATCAATAGGTGTCATAGTTCCATCTGTATCCTGGCCAACAATAATAAATCCCTTTTCAGCTCTTAATAAATGCATTGTTTCTGTTCCATAAGGAGTAATTTTGTATTCTTCTCCAGCTGCAATGCAATTTTCCCATAATGATTTACCATATTTTGACTCTATATTAATTTCATAACTAAGCTCTCCTGTGAAACTTATTCTCATTATTCTACATTCAATTTTGTCAATTATTGCATTTTGGTAAGACATGTGAGGAAACGCTTCATCACTAAAATCTTTATTAGGAAATAATTTTTTCAATATTTTTTTTGAATTTGGACCACAAATACTTGCTGTAGAATAGTGATCGGTAACAGAGGTTAAGTAAACGTCTAAATCTGGCCATTCTGTTTGTAAATAGTCTTCAAGTTTAGAAAGCACATTTGCTGCGCCACCAGTAGTTGTGGTCATTAAATAATGATTTTCACCCAATCTTGTGGTTACACCATCATCATAAACCATACCATCTTCATTTAACATTAAACCATATCGGCATTTCCCAATTCCTAATTTTGACCAAGCATTTGTATAAACTCTGTTTAAAAATTCAGAAGCATCAGATCCCTGTATATCTATTTTTCCTAATGTAGAGGCATCCAAAATTCCAGCACTATCTCTTGCAGCTTTACTTTCTCTTTGAACTGCTTCATGAAGATTTTCATTATTAATAGGGTAGTACCAGGGTCTTTTCCATTGCCCAACATTTTCAAACTTTGCATTATTTTGAACGTGCCATTCATGAATTGAGGTTTTTCTAACAATATCAAAAAATTTCCCGACACTTCTTCCTACAATTGCTCCAAAAGTTAATGGTGTAAATGGTGGTCTAAAAGTAGTTGTGCCTAAAGTACCCATTTTTACACCAGCTGTGTCAGCAATAATCCCCAAAGCATGCATATTCGATAATTTACCTTGATCTGTTGCCATTCCGGTTGTTGTATATCTCTTTACATGTTCTATCGATTTAAAACCTTCTCTAAGTGCTAACTTTATATCTTTCGCAGTCGAGTCATTTTGAAAATCTATAAAAGATTTAGTCTTACTCTCTGAAATAGTATTTGGTAACAGCCATATGTTTTTCTTCTCTGTCTCTTTTGAACATAAAACTGAAATTTTATCAAAACCGCCTTCATTAATGTTTAAAAATTTTTTAACTTTATTATTTGTATTTTTAACAATTTCTTCTAATTCAAAATCACCGTTACATGATCCAACATTTATATGATTTTCACTTTTTTCACTTGGAACAAATACTTGATCTATTTCTCTAAAATCTAATTTTCCTCCTGATTGTGTATGCATATGTACCATAGGTGTCCAACCTCCACTTATTGATAAACAATCACACTGAATTTTATGTTTATTTCCAGTAACATTCGATCCGTCTTCTGATAAATTCATAATTTCTATTGATTTTATCTTTTTGTAGCCAAAAGTATTAACCACTGTAGAGTTCCAATATATTTTAATTCCTAGGTCTACAGCATTTTTAACAATATTTGATGAAGATTTTTTTCTAATATCAACAATCTTTACTGATATTCCCTTTTCAAATAACGACACTGCAGTTTCATAAGCACTATCATTGTTAGTAAAAATAATATTATTTAATCCAGTGGATACACCATAAAAATCTAAATATTTTTTGACTGAGTTAGCAAGTATAATTCCTGGTCTATCATTGTTGTTGAAAATAAGAGGTCTTTCTATTGCACCTGCAGCAATAATTACTTTATCTGCTCTTATTTTCCATAATCTCTGTCTTATACTGCCATTTTTTTTATCTAATGGTAAATGATCTGATATATTTTCTTTGGCCAAAAGGTAGTTATAACTATGAAAAGCTGCCAAACTTGTTCTAGTTTTTATTATTAAATTATCTAATTTTTCTAATTCTGATATTTCATTCATTAACCATTCATTTGATTTTTGATTATCTATTATAAAATTTTTATTATTTTGATAAATTGTGGATCCACCAAGTATATTTTTATCTTCGATTAATATTGTCTTTAAATTATTTTTTGCTGCTATTTTAGCAGATACAATACCTGAAATCCCACCTCCAATAACTAATACATCACAATGTACATGTTTATGATCATAAATGTCTGGATCTGGTTGTGTAGGTGATTTGCCAAGGCCTGCAGACAATCTTATTAATGGTTCATAAATTTTTTTCCAAAAACTTTTAGGCCACATAAAAGTTTTATAATAAAAACCAGCTGGTAAAAATGGTGATATTAAGTTATTAATTCCACCTATATCAAAGTTAAGACTTGGCCAACAATTTTGACTAGATGCTTTCAATCCCTCATAAAGTTCTATTTCTGTAGCTCTTACATTAGGCTCTGTTAAATCAGTATTATCATTTATTTGGCATATTGCGTTTGGCTCTTCAGATCCACATGACATTATACCTCTTGGACGATGATACTTAAAACTTCTTCCAATTAAATGAATGCCATTTGAAAGAAGTGCTGAGGCTAAAGTATCACCCTCAAAACCATGATATTTTTTACCGTCAAAAGTAAATGAAACAGTTTTTGTTTGATCAACAAATCTTGTTTTATTAATTCTATATTTGGTCATTTAAATTACAGGAGGTTTTTCACCCATTTTGTAAACTGCATATATTTTGTCATTTGATGTATCCCTAACCATATTAAACCATTTTCTACATCCATGAGCATGGTTCCATCTTTCAAACTGTACACCTTTAATATTCTTTCTCATAAATAAATATTCTGCCCATTCATCATCACTTAGCTCCGTAGGTTGTTTTGGTCTTACAATGTGTGCTTCGCCACCACATGAAAACTCACTCTGGTCTCTTTCTCCACAATATGGGCAATTTATAACAAACATTAGTGTGCTACAGCAGCTGCACCATGTTCATCAACAAGATCTCCACTTACAAATCTGTTAAGATTAAATGCTGCATTTAATTTATGTGGCTCATCATTAGCAATTGTGTGAGCAAATAAATCACCAGATCCAGGTGTTGCTTTAAAACCTCCTGTTCCCCACCCACAGTTAAAATAAAGACCTTTTATATTTGTTTTGCTAATGATCGGACTTGCATCTGGGCAAATATCTACAATACCACCCCATTGTCTTAACATCTTCATTCTACTAAAAATAGGGTACAGCTCTAATATAGCTTTTAAAGT
This sequence comes from uncultured Pelagibacteraceae bacterium, assembly GCA_902563435.1. GTDB lineage: Bacteria > Pseudomonadota > Alphaproteobacteria > Pelagibacterales > Pelagibacteraceae > Pelagibacter. The sequence continues at coordinate 10,036 of CACEXE010000016.1, read as the reverse complement.
ACCTTCCACTACATCATGACTTCCCCTTTGTGTATAAGATATGTAAGCATCTGTTCCAGCACCAATTACTAATTCACCTTTATCAGATTGACTAACATATGCATGGACAGCATTAGACATTACAACTGTATCTATTATTGGTTTGACTGGCTCTGAGACTAATGCCTGTAATGGTTTACTTTCAAGTGGTAATTTTAAGCCTGCCATATTAGCAATTACACTTGAATGACCTGCGGCTACAACACCAATTTTTTTTGTTTTGATAAATCCTTTTGTGGTATCAAGTCCTTCAACTTGGTCTCCATTTCTTTTTATTCCTTTAACTTCACAATTTTGAATTATATCTACACCCATTGTATCTGCACCTCTTGCATAACCCCATGCAACAGCATCATGTCTTGCAGTTCCAGCTCTTCTTTGTAAAGTTCCACCAAGTACAGGATATCTAATATCTTGAGAAATATTTATTATTGGACAAAATTCCTTAACTTGTTTTGTGTCTAACCAAACAGCATCAATTCCATTTAACCTGTTTGCATGAGTTCTTCTTTTTAAATCTCTAACGTCTTGAAGGTTATGAGCTAAGTTCATAACTCCGCGTTGACTAAACATTATATTATAATTTAACTCTTGAGATAAATTTTCCCAAATTTTTAAAGCATGGTCATACAATCCAGCGCTAGCATCCCATAAATAATTTGATCTTATGATTGTTGTATTTCTCCCGGTATTACCTCCACCAATCCAACCTTTTTCTAAAACCGCAATATTTTTCATGTTATGTTTTTTTGCAAGATAGTATGCCGTGGCTAGTCCATGCCCACCACCTCCGACAATTACTGCTTCATATTCTTTTTTAGGCTCAGGATTCCCCCAAGCTTGTTTCCAATTTTCATGCTGGGAAAAGGCATTTTTTATAAGCGAAAAAATAGAGTATTTATTTTTCATATTTGCAAGAAATTACTTGATTAATATTGAATATTCAATGATTTCAAGTTACACATGTATCAACGGAAGAGTGGGTGAGTTGGCTTAAACCAGCAGTTTGCTAAATTGCCGAAGGAGTAATCCTTCCAAGGGTTCGAATCCCTTCTCTTCCGCCATTTAATATAGGTTCTGATTTTTAAAGAAATCTTTTAGATAAATTGGCTTTTGAGACAAAATGTACCTGTAAACATTGTAATTTTCTAAAACTCTTTGCACATAATTTCTTGTTTCTTTAAATTTAATAAGCTCAATCCAATCAACATAGTCAATTTGTTTTTTTTGAGGATTTTTATTAATTTTTTTCCAATACTTAACTCTCTTAGGACCAGCATTATAAGCAGCTGTAGCAAAAGGGTAGGATCCCTTATACTGATTAATTAGACCAGCAATATAATGAGATCCTAAATTAATATTATATTCAGGATCAGTTGTTAATTTAGACTTCGAGTATCCTAACTTCGCTTGTTTTGATACAGTCTTTGCCGTATAAGGCATAAGTTGCATTAATCCTTGAGCTCCAACTCTACTCCTAGCAGAGGTATCAAATTCACTTTCTTGTCTGATAATAGATAATATTAATGCTGGATCAGGAATTTTTCTTCCACCTACAAATTTTGGGACACTCATTATTGGATAGTTAAATTGGTTGTGAAATCTTTTTTGATATGAGGCAATTTTAGAAACTTGTATGGCAAAATCAAACCGTGATATGTCAGATGCTAATTTAGCAGCTAAAACCTCACTACCTTTTTTCACATTATCATTAGCAAGAAATCTTAATATATGTTTTGTGTATTTATCTTTATTTAAATAATCAAGCAAATCAACAATTGCGACAAGTTTTTTTGAGTAAAACTCTTGTTCATAATCATCATCTACAAACATTAATTTATCTAGTTCAAATTTCTCTTGTGGCTTCACTTTCATATGTGAAAGCTGACCATAATATGTTGTTAAATATTTTGATCCTTCAAAGAACCATTTATTTGAGTTTTCTTTATCACCGATTTTTTCATAAGTTTTACCCAGCCAATACGCACCTCTAGATAAGCTGATTGGGTAGCTTACATTCCTATAAAAATTCAAAAAATGATTTTCTGCTTGTTGCGCATTTTTTAAAAAACTAAGTGCTATCCATCCACTCATCCATTCGGCTTCTGCATAATCTGCGCCTTCTGTCATTGCGTGATTTGAAACAATTTTATATGCAGTTTTATATTTTTTTTTATAAATTAAGGATCTTCCAATTATTGACCTTTCTTTCCACCATTTATCTGGTCTTACTAAATATTCTTCGGTGTTTTTTACTTTATTAAGAATTTCTAGCGAGCTATCTACGCGTCCTTTTTTTCTTCTCCATTTTAATCTATCATAATTTAAACCAGCATCATTCTTAAAGTTTTTTGGTACTTTTTTTATCGCTTCATCAACCCCATATCCTCTGCTTATTAATATTTGTCTTGCTGTATAAAGTAATTGATACTCACTAGGAAGGTATCTAATAACCCTTTTAAGATCCCAATGTTTACCCTCCCAAGCATAATAATCAGCTCTATTAATATAATCAGAGGTATCTAGAATATTTTTAAATTTTTTTCTGAAATATTTTAAATTATTTGTATTTAGATCTGCATTTATAAACCCCTCTTTTATTAATTTTATCCCATCGCCAGACTTTCCAGTTTTAATAAAACTCTCACCTAATACCATTTTACCATATCCACTTAATGGTTCATTATTTTGAAACCAATTAATTATTTCAGTCGCAGAATGGTTTTGTAAATTTATTTTGTGTTCAGCAAGATATTTAATCCTATCAAATCTTGGATAGTCTTTAACTCTTTCGATAAACCTTTTGTATTCAGAAAAAGTTGCTTTATTTCCTGATGTAAGAAGATGCCTCCACTCTATAAAATCATATATTGATTGAGCCCTTGCTTTTTTTGCAGTATTTTTTGCATCTTTCCAATTAGATTTTTCCATAAATCTAATTGCTTGTTTTGAGAATTCAAAATCTCTTTCACTATAATATCTGGTTTTTTTAACAGTCCTTAATGTTTGTTTTTTTACAATAAGTGGTTTTTTGGGGGGCAATAAAATCCCAAAGATCTCTTTAGGTAAATCTTTATCATCTTTTAAACTTTGTTTCTCATTAAATGTTCCAGGTTTTAAAGGAGGGACTACTATCTGACTTTTAAACGCAGGTTTTTTCTTAGGTATTATTATTTCATTCGAATATGATGATTGAAAAAAGGTTAAAAAAAATATAGTTGTTAGGAGTAATTTAGATTTTCTAAAAATCATTTTTAATAACTTATGATATAAATATTTATGTTTAAAGGTTCAAATGTAGCTTTAGTAACACCATTTAAAGGCAATAGCCTTGATGAGGAAACCTATATAAAAATTATTAATTTTCATTTAGAAAATGGAACAAATGGACTTGTGCCAGCTGGTACAACAGGTGAGTCACCAACTCTTTCGCATAGAGAACATGAAAAAGTTATAGAGTTATGTATTCAAGAAGCTAAAGGAAAAATTCCAGTGATCGCAGGCACAGGATCAAATTCTACTACAGAAGCCATATCACTCACAGAACACGCTGAAAAGGCTGGGGCAGATGGTGCCTTGATAGTAACACCTTATTATAACAAACCTACTCAAGAGGGCTTATATCAGCATTACAAGGCTATAAATGACAAATGTGGCATACCAATCATAATTTATAATATTCCTGGCAGATCAGTTATTGATATGACAGTAGATACTATGGCAAGATTATTTGAGCTTAAGAACATTGTTGGTGTTAAAGATGCAACTGGCGATTTAAATAGAGTAGATGAAACTTTCAGTAAAATTGGTCATGAATTTATCCAACTAACAGGCGAGGACGGTCTTGCTTATGAATATAATAAAAGAGGTGGTGTAGGGTGTATTTCTGTTACAGCCAACATAGCCCCTAAAATGTGTTCTGATATGCAAAAATTTTCAAAATCACAGGATGATGATGAGCAAAAAAAGGCTGGAGAGATAGACAAAAAACTTCAACCTGTTCATAAATCTTTGTTTATTGAGAGCAATCCATCACCAGTTAAATATGCAGCTAAAATGATAGGTCTATGTGATGATAATGTGAGACTACCTTTAGTAACAGTTTTAGATGAAACAAAAGCTGAGATTAAAAAAGCTCTTATATCTGCCGAATTAATTAATGAATAAAAAAACCACTCCTGGTTTAAAAATTATTACAATTAATAGAAAAGCATCTTTTAATTATTTTTTTAAAGAGATGTTTGAAGCAGGTATAGTTTTAAAGGGCTCTGAAATAAAATCTGTAAGATCAGGTAAAATTAACATAGCAGACTCTTATGCTGTAGATAAAGATGGAGAAATTTTTTTGATTAATTCTCATATACCAATATATAAACAAGCCAGTTATTCAAATCATAATCCTTACTCTGAGAGAAAACTTTTATTGAATAAAAGAGAAATTAATAAAATTATCGGCAGAATTCATGAAGATGGTTTAACTATTGTGCCAACAAAAATGTATTTTAAAAAAGGAAAGGCAAAATTAGAAATTGCAGTAGCTAAAGGTAAAAAACAATTTGATAAAAGACTGACAAAGAAGACAAGAGATTGGAACCGTGAAAAAGCAAGATATATTAGAAAATCAAGTTAATTTTGCATTTCTAGCATTAGGTTCTAATCTTGGAGACAAGAAAAATAATCTAAATAAAAGTATAGATTTAATCCAAGAAGAGGGAATTTTTATAAAGAAAAGATCAAAATTTTACAGTACAAAATCTTGGCCAAATGAAAATTTTCCAAACTTTATTAATTCTATCCTATTAGTTGAGACAAAATTAAATATAGATGAATTATTTTTAAAAATAAAAAAAATTGAAAAAAAACTAGGTCGAACTGATTCTAAAAGAAATTATCCAAGAATATGTGATATCGATATAATTGATTTTAATGGTGAAATAATCCATAGAAAACTTGAAAATCATAAACTCAATACTCCGCATAAAAGAATGCATAATAGAAATTTTGTTCTGTTTCCTTTATATGAATTAGATAAAGACTGGGTTCACCCTAAACTTAATAAAAATATAGTCATTTTATTGTCAAATTTAACTTCAGATCAGTTATTGGGTATTAAAATTGCTCAATAAAATGATATAAATAGTAATGCTTAAATCTGAAGAATTAATTAAGAAGGTAAAAAATTATAATAAGTTTCTTAATCCAGAAACTTTATCAAAAGCCTATGATTTTGCTTTAAAGGCCCATGAAAAACAAAAAAGAGATGAGGGCTCACCTTACATTATTCACCCGATAGCAGTCGCAAATATTTTAACTGAGTTAAAGCTAGACAGTGCAACTATAGCCACTGGTTTACTTCATGATACAATAGAAGATACTCATGCAACTTATAACACAATAGAATCAGAATTTGGAAAAGAGGTTGCTGATTTAGTTGATGGTGTTACAAAAATTTCTGAGTTTGAAAATCAAGCAATATCAAACTCTAAAGCAGAAAATTTTAGAAAATTAATATTAGCAACATCAAAAGACATCCGAGTTTTACTGGTAAAACTAGCTGATAGACTGCATAATATGCGAACCATTAAAGTTGTTGATAAAGAAAAGCAAATTAGAAAAGCAAAAGAAACAATGGAAATTTATGCGCCGCTTGCAGATAGGATGGGCATGCATCGTATAAGAGATGAATTAGAAGACCTCTCTTTTGATGTTCTAAATGAAGATGCAAGAAAATTGATAAAAGATAGATTAGATAAAATTAAAGAAAATAATCTTATTAACTTTAATAATATTTCTGATGAGTTTTTTGAAGTGCTTAAAATCAAAAATATAGAACCAAAAATAGTTGGAAGAGAGAAAACTCCTTTCTCAATTTGGAGAAAAATCCAAAAAAAAAGAACTTCTCTTGAGCAAATAACAGACATAATTGGTTTCAGAATTATTTTAGATAATATTGAAGATTGTTATAAAGCTTTAGGAATTTTCCATAGTAAATGGAATTGTATACCAGGTAAATTTAAAGATTATATCTCATCGCCAAAAATCAATAAATATCAATCATTACACACAGCCATTATTGGACCAAATAAAAGACCAATTGAAATCCAGTTAAGAACAAAGCAAATGCATGAGTTTGCAGAAAGAGGTATTGCTTCACACTGGAAATATAAATCATCAGAAAAATTTAATTCTTTGACTTGGAAGGAGTATGATTGGTTAGCTGATTTAGTTGAAATTATTGATAAAAACGAGAATCCAGATGACTCTTACGAATACACAAAACTTCAAATGTTTCAAGAAAACGCCTTTTGTTTCACACCAAAAGGATCAATTATTAAACTACCTAAAAATGCTACACCAATAGATTTTGCGTATGCGGTACATACTCAAATCGGTGATGCTGCTGTTGGTTGCGAAATAAATGGAAATGAAAGCGCTTTGCAATCTATATTAAGAAACGGGGATGTAGTTAAGATTATCACATCTAAAAAAGCCTCCCCCTCCTTACATTGGTTAACGAGCACCAAAACAGGTAAAGCTCGTGCTGCAATAAGACGTTATTGGCAGTACCGTGAAAACAGCAAACCGATTAAGGAAAAAAGATATAATACCACACTTTGGATATCTCTTCCTGATGAACCTGGAAAAATGGGTGATGTAACAACCATGATCGGTGAAAACTTTGTTAATATTTCAAGTGTAGAAATGGTAGAAAAACTCAATGGAAGGATTAATTTCAAATTTAATTTAATCATACATGACCTTAAGAACTTTACAAAATTGATAAGTGAACTAAAACAAAAAGAATATAAATTTAAAATTATAAGACACAAAAATAAAAAATATGCTTTCTTTAAAAAACTCTTTAGCAGTTTTAAGAAAAACTAATGCTTTGTTAGATGGACATTTTGTTTTGTCATCTGGACTACATTCACCTTCTTATGTACAATGTGCAAAATTACTAAGCTTTCCGAATAAATCTGAAAAATTTTCAAAATCGTTAGCAAATAAAATAAAACGAAAATTTAAAAATATTGATTTAATTCTTTCACCAGCAATGGGTGGAATTGTAATTGGCTATGAGATTGGTAGAATTTTAAAAAAAGAAACAATTTTTTGTGAGCGAGTTAAAGGAAATTTTAAATTAAGAAGAGGTTTTAATATAAAAAAAAAATCGAGAGTTTTAATTATTGAAGATGTCATAACGACAGGAAAATCATGTTTAGAGTGTGCTAAATTAATAAAAAAATCTGGTGCAATTTTATTAGGATTTGCATGTTTAATTGATAGATCTAATATGCAAACTTTAAAAATAAAAAGAAAAAAAATTGTCTCACAAGTAAAATTAAAGATTCCAACTTATAAAAAAATAAATATTCCTGAAAGTCTAAAAAAAATACCAATTACTAAACCAGGAAGTAGATTCTTAAAATGAAAAAAAGACTAGGCGTTAACATTGACCATGTTGCAACTTTGAGAAATGCCAGAGGCGAAAAACATCCTGATCCCTATACTGTAGCTTTAGATGTTTTAAAGTCTGGAGCAGATTCTATTACTATTCATTTAAGGGAGGACAGAAGACACATTAACGACATAGATTTAAAAATTCTCTCGTCTAATAAATCAATCCCTATCAATTTGGAAATTGCTTCAGATCCAAAAATGATTAATATTGCGCTTAAAAATAAACCCTCCTTTATTTGTCTTGTACCTGAAAAAAGAAATGAAATTACCACTGAAGGTGGATTAAATTTAAAAAAAAATAAAAATAAAATCAAAAAAATATTAGAAATTTTTAATAAAAATAATATTAGAACTAGCTTATTTATAAATCCATCTCTACAGGATATAAAATTGTCAAAAATTTTAGGAAGTAAATGTATAGAAATACATACAGGTAAGATTTCTAATCAAATAAAACAAAAACAAAATTATTCTAAAGAACTAGATAAAATTAAAAAATGTGCCTTTTATGCAAACAAAATAGGTTTAGAGGTTCACGCTGGTCATGGAATGGATTATAAGACAACAAAAATACTAAATAAGATAAAACAAATTGAAGAATTTAATATAGGGCATTTTATTATAGGAGAATCTATCTCGCATGGTATCTCAAATGTAGTAAAACAATTTATTAAAATATTAAGATAATGGATATAATAGGAAATGGAGTTGATATTATCAAAAATAGTAGAATTAATAGTTCGTTAAAAATTAAAGGTTTTTTAAATAGAATTTTTACAAAAAAAGAAATTAAACAAGGAAAAAAATTAAAAAATAAAATAAATTTTTATGCAAAAAGATTTGCAGCTAAAGAGGCTTTTGTTAAAGCAATCGGTACAGGCTTTAGATCTGACATAAATTTTATAGATATTGAAGTCAAGAATTACAGGAATGGAAAACCGTACATTTCGTTATCAAAAAAATTAAAAAATTTTCTAAAAAAAAAATTTAAAATAAAAAAATATAAAGTCTTTTTATCACTTTCTGATGAAAAAGATTATTCAATAGCTTTTGTAGTTATAGATAAAAAAATATGAAAAAAATAATAATAGAAAATCTTAAAACTATAATTTATGCACTTATTATAGCAGTTTTAATTAGATCTGTCTTGTTGCAACCTTTTTATATTCCATCTTCATCAATGGAACCAAATTTATTAGTTGGAGATAGACTTTTTGTGACTAAATTTACATATGGTTATAGCAAGCATTCTTTCCCATTTAGTCCACCTATTTTTGAAGATCGTATTTTTACTGATAATCCTGAAAGAGGGGATATTGCTGTATTTAAAACACCAGCAGATAATAGAACTGACTATATAAAGCGTGTAATAGGTTTACCAGGTGACACAATTCAGTTTATTAGTGGAGATCTTTACCTTAATGGAAATCAAATTTTAAAAACAATTAAATCAAAAAATATCACTAATTATTGTGGTAAATCAAAAATAAAAGTTAACACGTTTGAGGAAAAACTTCCAAACGGAAAAGTTTATTTGGCTTCTTATAGAACAGACATCTCTTTTGCTAATTCAGATAAGTACTTAGTACCAAAAGACCATTTGTTTTTTTTAGGAGACAATAGAGATTGCTCAAAAGATAGTAGATTTTTATCTGAAGTTGGCTATGTCCATATAAATAATCTGGTGGGTAAAGCTCAAATATTATTTTTTTCATCAGATCCATTTGTAGGAAGTATTGTTAAATTTTGGAAATGGAATGAAATATTGAGGTTAAATAGATTTTTTAAATTTATTAATTAATTATGAACAGCATTAAAAGACTTCAAAAAAAGATTAAAATAGATTTCAAAAATGAAAAAATCCTTTTACAAGCTATTACTCATAAAAGCTTTGATCGAAATAATAATTATGAAAATCTTGAATTTTTAGGTGATAGGGTACTAGGACTCGTTGTTTCAAAAAAATTATATGAACTTTATCCAAATGAAAAAGTAGGTTCTTTAGATAAAAAATTAGCATCATTGGTCAATAAAAATAAATGTCTAGAAATTGGAAATTTATTAAATCTTCAAGAATTTATCATCACAGGTAATTCTAAGTTGAATCAAAACATAGTTGAAAATAAAATTATCTCTGATTGTTGTGAGGCATTAATTGGAGCTATTTATTTAGACAAGGGATTTGAAGTTTCTAAAAGTTTTATTCTTAAACTATGGAAAAATTTAATAAACGAAGCAGAAACTACTTTTGTTGATGCGAAAACTCAACTTCAGGAATATTCTTTAAAAAATTATAAAATATTGCCTATCTATAAATTAATCTCTAATACAGGTCCAAGACATAAACCAAAATTTAAAGTTGGAGTTAAACTTAAAAATAGCATATATGTTTATGCAATAGGATCTTCAAAGAAAAACGCAGAACAATCTGCAGCTTCAGAACTTCTTAAAAAAATTTCTCAAAAATGAATTGGCAAGATAAAGGATACTTATTGTCTTTGAACAAGTATAATGAAAATTCATCAATAGCTGAATT
>CACEXE010000015.1 GCA_902563435.1 uncultured Pelagibacteraceae bacterium | reverse complement strand
AAAACAACATCCCAATTTACAAGTTTTTTTGCTTTGTATATTAATTTTTTATTATAAAGATCAACAAATACTTTTATTACTGATTTAGATAAATTCTCATCCATTGTAAAAGCATTACGCGACCAATCACATGAACATCCAAGTTTTTTCAGTTGATTTATTATAATATCTCCATACTCATTTTTCCATTCCCATACTTTTTCAATAAATTTTTCTCTACCTAAATCATTTTTTTTAACGCCATCTTTAGCAAGTTTTTTTTCAACTAATGCTTGGGTTGCAATTCCAGCGTGGTCTGTACCTGGTTGCCATAAGGTTTCATAATTATTCATTCTATGAAATCTCGTTAAAACATCTTGAATAGAGTTATTTAAAGCATGCCCCATATGAAGGCTTCCAGTTACATTTGGTGGAGGAATTACAATTGAGAATTTTTTTGTATTTTCTTTGGGTTTAAATAATTCATTTTTTTCCCAATAATCATAGATTTTATTCTCAACATTATTATGCTCATATTTATCAAAACTCATTGATTTGTTTTATAAATTAATCAAATTAATAAACAATAATGAAAATCATTGCTAAATTTATAGACTAATGATCAAAATGAATTATACAAATGTCGATTACCAAATATTTTATATTTGATGGCAACGTGGCGGAATGGTTACGCAGAGGATTGCAAATCCTTGTATCCCGGTTCGATTCCGGGCGTTGCCTCCAAAATAAGTATTGAGATAAATTTTAAAAAAAGTAAGTTGTGAGAAAATATTCCTCGGTAGCTCAGTTGGTAGAGCAGTTGACTGTTAATCAATTGGTCGCAGGTTCGAGTCCTGCCCGAGGAGCCAAATCAATTAAACAGCTTTAGAAGTATTTATTTGTGCTATTTGTAAATTTTTTCCGAATTTAATTTTTTGATCTTGAGTTAATTCTGAATAAACTTTAACTAAAAAATTATAGTTTACATTCATGTGTCCTTCTTTTGATTTATCAAGATTTACTAAATATTCTGAAAAATCTTCAAAAAAATAATTTATTGGAACTTTTAAATAATTAGAAAGTTGTAATAATCTAATAGAACTTACACCGTTAGTTCCTTTTTCATACTTTTGAATTTGTTGAAATGTTACGTTTATAGCTTTTGCTACTTTAGTTTGAGTTAAACCTAGTGCCAATCTTCTTAGCTTTAGCTTATTACCAAGATGTTTGTTAAAATTTTCTTCCATTCAAGACCCCTCTTTAAATAAAATATTAATGAGAGTTAATCTAAATAGAAAACTTTATGCAAGTAAAATAATTTTTAAAAAAATTGGTTTTTTTAACTTATTCTAAACCTGTCAAGTAACTTTTTATGAAGTCTTTAGAATTATTTTAAAGAATTTGGCTTAAAAAAAGCTTAGTTCTGTCACTCTTTGGATTAGCAAAGAATTCTTTAGTGTCTGCCTTCTCAATTATCATCCCCTCATCCATAAAAATGACTTCATCAGCAACTTCTTTAGCAAAACCCATTTCATGTGTCACAACAATCATCGTCATTCCGCCTTTTGCAAGACTTACCATTGCATCTAGCACTTCTTTAATCATTTCTGGATCTAAGGCTGATGTTGGTTCATCAAATAACATGATTTTTGGCTGCATACACAATGCTCTTGCTATCGCACAACGCTGTTGTTGACCTCCAGAGAGTTGTCCAGGGAACTTATTGGCCTGATCATCTATTTGTACTTTTTTAAGTTGATCTAATGCAAGTTCTTGAGCTTCTTTTTTTGGCATTTTTTTCACCCAAATTGGTGCAAGAGTACAATTGTCTAAAATTGATAAGTGTGGAAATAAATTAAATTGTTGAAAAACCATTCCAACTTCAGCTCTAATTTTTTCAATATCTTTTGTTTTTTCTGATAGTTCATTTCCATCAACAATTATATCTCCCTCTTGATGCTCTTCTAATCTATTGATACATCTAATCAATGTAGATTTACCCGATCCTGATGGTCCACATACTACAATTTTTTTATTTGCCTCAACCTCAAGATTTATATTTTTTAAAACTTGAAAATCACCGAACCATTTATTCATATTTTGAATTTTTATTATTGGGTCAGACATATATTATCTTTCAGTTTTATATTTTGCCTCTAAGTTATAACTATATTTACTCATTGCATAGCATATAATCCAGAATACTATTGATGCAAAAATATATCCTTCCATCGCAAAGCCTAGCCATTTTGGATTTGTTTTTGCTAAAGCAAGCATACCTGCTAGTTCAGCTAAACCAACTACAAAGATTAAAGGAGTATCTTTAACTAATGCTAAAAAGGTATTTGCTATTCCCGGAATAACTAGTTTTAGCGCTTGAGGTAAAATTACAAAAATATGCATTTTCCAATAACCCATTCCTAAGGATTTTGCTGCATCGTATTGACCTCTAGGAAGAGATTGTAAACCTCCTCTAATTACTTCTGCACAGTAAGCGGCCTCGAACAATGTAATTGCTATAATTACTCTTACTAATTTATCCATAAAAAAATCTTCAGGGAGAAACATTGGAAACATTACAGATGACATAAATAATACTGTAATCAATGGAACTCCTCTCCAAAATTCAATATAACAAATTGATATATATTTTATTACTGGAAGACTAGATCTTCTTCCTAATGCAAAAATCATACCTAGTGGGAAACAGAAAATTAGACAGAAAAAAGAAACTATAAAAGTAAGTGACAATCCTCCCCATGCTCCAGTTTCTACCCATTGTAGTCCAAATGATCCACCAGATATTAAATAGTAAATAACTAAATATGCAATTACTGGATAGATAATAACATAATACAATGCTAGATATTTTTTCAAATTTTCCTTCATGAAATATCCAACAAAGCCTAGTGCTATAACTAATATAAATGCAGTATTAATCCTCCAATGAAATTCATTGGGATACATTCCATACATAAATCTTCTGAACCAAACTTTAATGTATGTCCAACAAGCGCCTGTACCCGTGCAAGCATCTTTTGAGTCACCAGAAATAGTGGCGTCAAAAATCATCCAACTTAGAGACTGCGGAAGAGCTTTTATAATTGAAAATAATATTACTAGAGTTAGTAAAGCATTAAAATTATTTGTGTTTATATTTTTATTTAATAAATCTAATTTTTTATTTCCTGAATAATCAATTCTCATCATATTTAATCCAATTAATCCTATGATTAATGGAAACAAACTAGTTAAGGATCCAGGTAAAAAAGATGTTAAATTTACTTTTAAAAAGGCATTTGATATTACATCAATTAAACTTACTAAAACTAAAAATGAACCAATAATAGAATAGTTTTTAATATTATCTCTGTTAGGTTTTAAAAAATTTAGTGTTTGCATCTTTTACTTTTCTTTAATTTCAATTTTTTTGTTATACCAATTCATTATTGCTGCAATAGTTAAACTAATTGTTAGATAGGTTAGCATTGTTATTGAAACAATTTCTATTGCCTTACCTGTCTGCATCAAAGCAGTCCCCGCAAATACAAGTACTAAATCAGGGTATGCAATAGCAGCTGCTAAAGATGAATTTTTAGTTAAATTTAAATATTGGTTAGTTGTTGGTGGAATTATAATTCTTAAAGCTTGAGGCATAATAACTAACTTTAAAACTTGATTAGGCGTCAAACCTACAGATGCTGCAGCCTCTTTTTGGCCTTTGCTAACTCCCTCAATACCAGCTCTAACGCACTCTGCCACAAAGGTAGAAGTGTATAAAGATAGTGCTAGAACTAATGCTATTAATTCAGGTGGTAAACTTATTCCACCTTCATAAATATAAGAAATCTTTGATAGTTTTTTGAGCTCAGGTATTTCAAATTCTAAGGTTACTCCACCGAATAAGAATGATAAAAGAGGCAATACAATTAATAGAGCTACTGAATAAAGGAGCACAGGAATTTGTTTGCCTTGTGTGTCTCTTAATTTACTTGCGTAATTCCTCAATACGATAATTGCAATTATTGCTGCTAGACCACAATATAAAAATATATTCAAATTTTCCCATACCATTGACGGTATGTAATAACCTTTTACAGTCATATAAGTTACCCCAAACCATGCATCAGCTTTTTCTGGCATGGGTAACGCTCTAAGAGCTGCGTAATACCAAAAGAAGATTTGTAAAAGTAATGGAATATTTCTAAAAAATTCGACATACCATGCGGCTGAGTTTTTTATAAGATAGTTCGATGATAATCTTGCTACACCGATAATAACACCTAATATTGTACAAAAAATTATACTTATAACGGAAACTAACAAAGTATTTAAAAGTCCAACTAGAAAAGCACGGGCATAAGAGTCTGATCCACTATATTCAATTAATGAAAACTGAACATCAAATGAAGACTCTTGTGATAAAAATCCAAAACCAAAATCAATACCTCTATTATCCATATTGGTCTGAGCATTCAGGGTTAAAAACCCAAAAATAAGAACAACAAATAGTATTGCTAAAATCTGAGGTATATATCTTTTTATAATGTTGTTCATAGGAAACTATAATAAAAAAAAGGGCTAGAAATATCTAGCCCTTTTTAAGTAATTTGAAATAAAATTATCTTGCTGGTGGTACGTATAATATTCCACCTTTAGTCCATAATTCATTTGGACCTCTGTCAGGTAGAATTCCAGTGTCTGCTATATTTCTTTTGTAGCTTTCACCGTAGTTACCAACTTGTTTGATAATTCTTAAGTTCCATTCGTTATCTAGACCAAAAGCTGCTCCTAATTCGCCTTCAGCACCAACCAATCTTTTGATTGCTGGATTGTTTGAAGTTTTCATCATGTCAGCATTTGATGAGTTAACACCATATTCTTCTGCTTCGATCATAGTATTTAAAGACCATCTTACTATATCTTCCCAAACAGAATCACCTTGACGTACAACTGGTCCTAGTGGTTCTTTTGAAATAGTTTCAGGTAATACTACGTGATCGTCTGGAGCTGACAATTTAGTTCTTTGTGCAGCAAGACCAGATTTATCAGTTGTGTATGTATCACATCTACCCGCATCATAAGCAGCTACAACTTCATCAGCTTTCTCAAAAACTACTGGCTCATATGAAATTCCTCTTGAATCAAAGAAATCTCTCATATTAAGCTCGGTTGTAGTTCCTAAGTTTGTGCAAACTGAAGTTCCATTTTTAAATTCACTTGTAGATGCAATTCCTGAACCTTTTCTTACCATGAAACCTTGCCCATCATAAAAGTTTACACCTACAAATGTTAAACCAATGTCAGCATCTCTTGATAGTGTCCAAGTTGTATTTCTTGACAAAATGTCAATTTCACCTGAAGTAAGTGCAGTAAATCTTTCTTTTGCACTTAAAGGAGTAAACTTAACCTTAGTTGCATCTCCTAATGTTGCAGCTGCAACAGCTCTACATACATCAACATCTATTCCTGTCCAATTTCCAGACTCATCTGCGTTTGAAAATCCAGGAAGACCCTGAGAAACACCACATCTTACAAATCCTCTTTTTTTAGTGTTCTCAAGAGTTTTTGATTTCTTAGCAGCCATAGTTTCTGTTGAAAAAGCAAATAACACAGCGAACATAGCGACTACAGAAGTCAATTGTTTTATTATTTTAAACATTATTTTCCTCTTTTTTATTATTTATTTGTTAACAAATTATTCAAAAGTTATTTTTGAATACTGGAGTAAACCAGAAAGTATTACAACCATCAATGGTAAATTAGCCTCAACAATACTGATCAATTAACTTGGCGCGCCCTGGAGGATTCGAACCTCCGACCCTCGGTTTAGAAAACCGATGCTCTATCCAGCTGAGCTAAGGGCGCAGAAAAATACTTTATAATACTAATTTAATTTTTGAAAAGATATTTTTTAAATAATATTAGTATTGTTAATAGCTCAACTCTGCCTATTATCATGAAAATTATTAAATAAATCTTCGTTAAAAAAGAAAGATTATAAAAATCAAAATTCGCAAGCTCGAACATGCTTGAATTAACAGTATTCATAATTGTCAAGATGGAAAGCTTAAATGAATTTTCAAATTGAATATCTGAAAGTGTTAAAAAAAGAGTTAATATGGATAGAGAAATAATAAAAATTATTATCGAAAAAAAATATTTGTTAATATCTGATTTTTCAGTGCTCTCATTTATTAATGTAACTTTATTTGAATATATTTGATTTGGTTTTGTATGAGATAACAGATTATTTAAAGAAAATTTTAATAAACTTAAAATCTTTATAACTCTAATACCGGAGCTAGTTGAAAAAAAAGAACCTCCAATAACAACCATGATAAAAAAAATAAATATTAAATTATTTGGCGTATCATTAAATGAAATACCAATATTTGAAATACTACTTGATATAGCAACTAAAATTGTTGGAAAATTGTTATTTGAGTTCAAAAAAACAAACGAAAAAGAAATTATGGCTAATAAATAAATTAAAAGATTAAAATCTTCACTTAAAAAATTCAATTTTTTTTTGTTAAAAAAAATAAGATTATAAATCAAAAATAAACTAAAAAATGATAGCATCATAGTAAATGATAAAATAATTTTACTCAGATCACTTGCGAATAAATAATCAACTCTATTTACAGGTAAAAAACCACCAGATGATATTATCGATAATGATAAATTAAATGCATCAAAAGTTCTTAAATTAATAATTTTAAAAAGAAAAAATATAATTAATGTTAATGAAAAATAAACTATTACAATTTTAAATATTTGTTTAAAGATTTCATTGTAATTAAAAGATAAATATTCAGTAAATGATTGTTTAAGATTTTTATCAAAAATATCAATCAATAGTAAAATGGAAAAAAGAAAATAAATTCCTCCAATCCATTGTGATGTTGATCGCCATAAAATTAAGCTTTCATCTAACTGTTTGATATTTTCAAAAATTGTAAAACCAGTTGATGTAAAACCAGATACAGCCTCAAAATATGCATTTATAAAAGAAATATTTTGAATACTAAAATAATATGGAATTGATATTATTAATGGAAATAATACGTAACCTAATAATACAGTAAATATTTTTTCATAAAGGGTAATTTTTTTAGAATTTTTTCTATTATAAAATAATAATGCACCACCCAAAATAAGACTTAGAAAAAAAGTATAAATATAATTTTCTATATTAAAAAAAATATCAAAATAATTAGAATAAATAATATTAAAAAAGGAAAAGACACTTATCAAAAATAAAAAAGAACTAATATAAAAAGTGCTAAATTTTGTCATATTCAAATTAGACTGAGCTAATTCTAAACATGTTTTCTACAATAGGTAACTGATCTCTTTTGGATAAAAGAACAACCGTATCATCTTTTTGAAAAACGTAACTTGAACTCGGGATAATAACGTTTTCATCTCTTAGTATTGCTCCAATTCTGATTTCATCAGGTAGATTCGATTCTTTTAATTGTTTATTGATTAGTTCGGAGGTTTCAATAATATCAGCTTCTATAACTTCATATTCGCCATTTAAAATTGTATAGGCGTTTTCAATTGTTCCTTTATGTACATGTTTTAAAATACTTGAAACTGTGTTCATTCTTGGGTCAATTAAATCATCAATTTTTAAAGAGGATTGTAATAATGAATAATTAGGTTTATTTATCAATGCCATTGTTCTTTTATCTTTAGAAAATTTTTCAACAATTACACTTACCATTAAATTGTCTTCATCATCATTAGTTAAAGCTAAAACTGTTTCAACTTCATCAATATTAGCCTCACTCAAAACATCTTCGTCCAAACCATTACCATTAATAACAATAGTATCATTGAGTTCATTGGCTATATATTCTGCTCTAGATTTATCTTTTTCAATTATTTTTACTCTCGCAGAGTCGAAAGATTGTTCAATATTTTTTGCAAGATTAAAACCAATATTTCCACCACCAATAATTAACATTTTATTTGAAATTTTTTCGTTATGTCCAAATACAGTCAAAGTTTCTTGCATTTGACTACTGTTAACAACTACATAAGCTTTATCATTTAATTGAAGTTGATCAGTTTTTTTCATTACAACAAATTTATTGTTTCTAATAACACCAAGAATGTAGGCATTTAATTTTGGAAATTTTTTTGTGAGTTCATTTAAATTAACACCTTGTATTGAACATTTTTCATCAATCAATATTTCTAATAATCTAATTTTACTGTCTGCAAAAGGCACGTTGTCTAAAGCTCCAGGTGCCTCTAATTTCCTCTGAATAGATTTTGCAATTTCAATTTCTGGGGAAATAATATTATCAATTGGTAAATTTTCTCTATTAAATAATCCTGAATATTTTGGATCAAGATATTCTTGAAATCTTATCCGAGCAATTTTTTTTGGAACCTGAAATAAAGAAAAAGCTATTTGGCAAATCAACATATTTATTTCATCATTTCTGGTAACAGCAATTATCATATCCGCATCCTTTGTATTTGCTTTTTCTAAAATTGAAGGAGATGTTGCTTTACCAACAATTGCTTTAACATCTAATGTTTCGTTTATTTTTTGAATATCATCACTGGATTGATCAATCATTGTAATTGAGTGATTTTGCTCGATTAGCATTTTTGCTATCGTAGAACCTACTCTACCTGCTCCACAAATAATAATATTCATTAGTTTAGATCTTTCACACCAAGTAGTTTTAATTTTCTATGCAAAGCCGATCTTTCCATACCTATAAATTTTGCAGTTTTTGAAATATTTCCACTAAATTTTTTTAATTGGGATACCAAATATTGTTTTTCAAAACTTTCTCGTGCTTCTTTTAATGGAACTGTAAGAGTTTCTGTTACAGAAAATTCATCTTCGATTGCCCTAGATAGGGATTCTTTAATTATATTCATCAATTTTTCATTATCATCACCAGGTGATAATATGGCTATTCTCTCAATCAAATTTCTTAACTCTCTCACATTTCCTGGCCAATCGTAATTAAGCAAGTAATTGTTATCAATAATATTAAATTTTTTAAAATTGTTAGCTTTGCAGATATTTTCAATAAAATAATCTATCAATATTGGTATGTCGTCAATTCTCTTATTTAATGGGTCTATTTTAATATTAAACACATTTAATCTATGAAACAAATCTTCTCTAAAATTTCCAAATTTAATTTCTTGTTGAACATCTTTACTGTTTGTACAAATAATCCTTACATCTACCTTTATATCATGATTACTGTTTATTCTTTTGAATTTTTGATCTATCACAACTCTTAAAATTTTTGACTGTGTTTCAAGCGGAATTTCTGTAACTTCATCAATCAACAATATACCTCCAGATGCTTTTTCAAGAGCTCCATAAAATATAGAGCCATCATTCTTTTCTTCCCCAAACAACTCAAGCTCATATTTTTTTGCATCTAAAAGAGCTCCATTGATTACTACAAATGGACCATCTTTTCGTTTAGAATTTTTATGTATTTTTCTTGAAATTAATTCTTTTCCTGATCCTGTAGGTCCACTAATAAATATTCTACTTTCAGATTTAGATAGTTTATTTATCTGATCTTTAATTGAGATAATATTGGAACTTTTTCCTACTAATTCAAATGTATGGAAAAGTTTTGTATTTAAAGTTTTATTTTCATTTTTTAGATTATAATTTTCGACTGCTCTATTTACAAAATTTAAAAGTCTTTCTTTATCAAATGGTTTTTGAATAAATTCAAACGCTCCAGATTTTAATGAATTTACAGCCATCTCAATATTAGCATGGCCTGATATCATTATTACTGGTAAATCTGGATTTTTCTTTTTAATGTGATCTAACAGCAGAATGCCATCGTTGTCGCCTTTGTCTAATTTAACATCAATTATTGCAACATCTGGGAGTTTTTTATCAATTTCAGTTAAAGCTTGATTAAAGTTTGCAGCAAGTCTTGTTTTATATCCTGCATCTTGGATTAATTCATCGAGAATTGATCTAATATCTGCATTATCGTCTATTATTAAAATTTCAGCTGACATTATATTTTATATGGAATTATAATTTGAATTTTTGCACCGTTTTTATGATTTAAAAATTTAATTGATCCTTCATGATCGCTAATAATTTTATCTACAATTGATAATCCTAATCCAGTTCCTTTTTCTTTAGTTGTAAAATATGGTTTAATTATATCTTTAGTTTTTTTATTTTTAAATCCAGTTCCAGTATCAACAATATTGATATTTATATAATCTCTTCTTTGTTTAATTTCTATATCTATATTTTTGACTGTTTTACTATCTTTTTTTACTTTTTCTTGAATACTTTCGACAGAATTTTTAATGAGATTAAAAAATAATCTATTAAATTGTTCGTTGTCAAAACTTAATACTACTTCTTTTGGCAAATGATTAACTAACCTAATATTAATAGTATCATCAAATTTATTTACCAGACTAATATTTTCATTAATGACATTATTTAAGTTATTTGGTTTAAATAATGGTTTTGGCATTCTAGCAAAATCAGAAAATTCATTTACCAAATTTTCAATTTGCTTTATTTGTTTAAGTATTGTTTTAAGATTATTTAAATATTTTTCTTGTCTTTCATTTTCAACATTTGGTAAATATTTTGTTTTAAGATTGTCAATAGTTAATTGAATTGGTGTTAAAGGGTTTTTAATTTCATGAGCTAATTTTCTTGCAACATTTTCCCAGGCTTCATGCCGTTCATTAGTTAATAATTTTTCTTGCTGGTTTTTTAATCTTTCAATCATTGAATTAAAATTTTTATTTAGTCGTTCCATTTCAATATCAGCTTTAAGATCTGGCACCTTTGTATCAAGATTTCCTTTACCAATACTTTCTGAGGCAGTTATCAAATTATTTATTGATATAAAGAAACGTGATGAAAATCTTATAGCTATCGTTATAGATAAAAAAAGTAAAAGTGTAACAAGTGTAACATAAATTATAGCAAATGAAATTCTAATACCTAAATTTTGATTTTCTACTGTGTAGTAAAAATTTACAGCTTCTTCAGATTCAATTAGATAATTAGATATATTTTTATCTATATATTTTAATACATATAAAAAGGTATTATCGTAATTTGACAATCTTACTACTGCTGCTGATTTATTTTCAAAAGTATTTATTATCTTTAATGGTCTATCATCATTTCTTACCATCTGCATTGCTCTGTCTTCAATTTTTTTATAATCTGAATTAGCTGCAGATATTAATAGTTTGCCCTCTTGATTTATTAAGTGAAGCTGGTCAATATCTCTAAGAAATCTCTGAGTATTTAATATAATTTGATATCTATCAGGGTCAGATTTATATAATTCAGAATATTTATTTAAATCGAATGCTATTAGCACAATCTCAGACTCTATTTTATTTCTTTTTTCATCAACATAATTTTTAGCTATTTCGTATGAATTATTAACTGCTGTAGTAATTTTTTTGTCAAAATATTTGTCCAATGCAAAAGAAAAAATAAATAATGAAAAAATAGCAATTAATAATGATGGTATTAGAGTAAAGAGAGCAAATGATATTATATATTTTCTATTGGCAACTGAGCCTCTTACATTAATGTTGTTCCTAATAGAATTTTTAATATCGATAAATATTAATACAAAAAATAAAAAAACCAAACCAATGTTAGAAATAAGAAGAATTTCAAGACTATCTTCATTAAGTTTGATAAAGCTTTTATCGATGAATGTTAAAAATGTTAAAAAACCTAAAGAAATAGTTAATATAAATATAACTATAATGAACAAATTTCTTTTTAACAAAGCAAACATAATTTAAAAATATATTACAAAAAATTTTATAATAATCATGACTAATTGTTTTATACTACTAGCCGCAGGTAAAGGTAAGAGATTTAAGTCAAATAATCCAAAACAATTTACAAATTATATAAATAAACCCTTATTTATGCATTCAGTAGACAAGGCAATAAAATCTAAGTTATTTAAGTCAATAATAATTGTATCAAATATTCCAATTAAAAGTATTAAGGATAAATCTATTAAAGTGATTAAAGGGGGTAGAGAAAGATATCAATCATCCCAAAAGGCATTAAATTTTATAAAGAATAAAAGATTTACAAATGTTTTTATTCATGATGCTGCACGGCCTAATTTTTCAATTAAACTCCTTAAAAAACTTAATGATAATCTTAGAAATAATAAAGCAGTTATACCATATATTAAAACTGGGAATTCAACAAAGTATAAAAATGGAAATATGTTGCAAAATTTAGATAGAGATAAAATAATATTTACACAAACACCACAATGTTTTGATTTTAAAACAATCTATAAATTATCTAAATTAAATAAGCGCTCAGTTACTGATGAAGCCTCATTATTTTTAAATTATAAGAAAAAGATTAAATTTGTCAAAGGTGAGGAAAATAATTTTAAAATAACTACAAAATCAGATTTGGAAAAATTAAATATTAAGAGTTTTTATGGAATCGGCTTTGACATTCATAGATTAATTAAAAATAAGAAATTATATCTTGGAGGTTTAAAAATTCCCTTTCATTCTGGTTTACAAGGTCATTCTGATGGTGATGTTGTGCTTCATGCAATTATAGATGGATTGCTTGGTGCTATGAGAAAAATGGATATTGGAACTCTTTACCCAAGTAACAAAAGAAGATTTAAAAATATAAGATCACCCAATATGTTGTATCCAATTTTGAAAAACTTAGATGAAGAGGGATATTTTATAAATAATGTCGATATAAATTTAATTTGTGAAAGACCTAAAGTCTCAAAATATAGGGAAAAAATTATTAAATCTTTGTCTAATTTGCTTAATATAAATAAAGATCAAATTAATCTAAAAGGTAAAACGGTTGAAAAACTAGGTTTGATAGGAAAGGAAGAAGCTATTGCGTGTGAAGCAATAGTCTCATTAAACTATTATGCTTAAAAAAATAAATTCTTTATTTGTTACAATGTTAGGAATTGGAAAATTACCAAAAATTCCTGGGAGTTACGCATCTTTAGTAACTGTTATCTTTTTATATATATTGTTTCATATTTTGTCTGTTCCAGCAGATACTTTTTTGTTTTTTTTAGTAGGTATTTTTATAATTTCACTTTTTGCAGTAAATTTATTTATTAAAGATTTAACAAATAAAGATCCAAAAGAGGTAGTTATTGACGAGTTTATTGGTCAATCAATACCAATTTGCCTTTATGAAATTGCCCATAATGAACCGACAGATCCAGCAAGGCTGCTAACCTTTTATTTTATAATGTTTATTCTTTTTAGAATTTTTGATATCGCAAAACCTTATCCTGTTAGTTACTACGATAAAAACTTTAAGAACAGTTTTGGTGTTATAATGGATGATGTTTGTGCTGGATTATATGTAGTAGCAATTCTCGTCTTTTATATGATTATTACCTCATGAGTAATTTATCCTTAAAAATTGTAAAGTTACTAACTAAAAAAAAACTAACAGTATCATTTGCGGAGTCCTGCACTGGAGGACTTTTAGCAAGTTCAATTACATCTATTAGCGGGTCATCTAAAATATTTAATATGGGACTAGTGACATATTCTAATAATACAAAAGTAAAATTGCTTAAAGTTCCAAAAAAAACTATTACAAAGTATGGAGCGGTTAGCTATGAAACCTGTTTATCAATGGTTAAAAATTTAAGTAAAACTAGTAAATCGAATATTTCAATCTCGATTACTGGCGTAGCAGGACCAAATGGAGGAACAAAAGAAAAACCAGTCGGCCTAGTTTACATAGGTCTTAAAAAAGGAAGTAAAATAATAGTAAAGAAAAACTATTTTAAAAGTAAGAAAAGAATTTCAATTCAAAAAGCAACTGTCAAACAAGCTCTTAAAATGATTTTGAATATATTATAAACTTTCAGCTCTTTTCTGAAATGCATCAGCTATTTTTTCAAGACCAAATTGAAAAGATTTAGTCATTAAAATATTCAAAAATTTATTTTTAATTTCAAAATCGACATCAAAAGTAACTTCCGTTAAATCTCCTTGCTCCTGAAATTTCCAATTATTTTCTAAATAATTTAAAGGACCATCTATGTTTGTTACAAAAATTGTGTCATCTTTTTTATTAAATTTCACGTCACTTTTATAAGTATCTACAAAAGGCCCTTTTCCAATTGTTAGATCTGCAACAATAAGTATTAGATCTCCTTTTTGTTTTCTTTCATATACTTTTGAAGCCTGACAGAATGGAACAAATTCTGGATATTTTTCAATATCTAAAACGAACTCTATGAGTTTATCTTTTTTGTTATCAATTAATCTCTTAACTGATGCTTTTGGCATTAATGAATATTTTTTCTATTTTTTTTAAGTTTATTAAAATCTTCATCAGCATGATAAGAAGATCTTGTTAAAGGTGATGAAGATACTAATAAAAATCCTTTAGATTTTGCTATTTTTCCAAGCTCGTTAAATTCATCTGGATGATAATACCTATTTAATGGAAAATGCTTAGCCGAAGGCTGAAGATATTGACCAATAGTTAAGAAATCAACTTCTGCAGATCTTAGATCATCCATAACTTGAATTATCTCATCTTTTGTTTCTCCAAATCCAACCATAATTCCTGATTTAGTAAAAACATTTTTATTGAATTTTTTTGAATTTTTTAGAAGTTCTAATGATCCAAAATATCTTGCTCCTGGTCTAACTTTTACATAAAGACTTGGAACAGTCTCAATATTGTGATTAAAAACATCTGGGCTTGCTTCCAATACTTTTTTATAAGCATCACCTTTTCTTAAAAAATCAGGTGTTAAAACTTCAATTGTTGTATTTGGATTTTTTTTTCTTGTTGCAACAATAACATCATGAAAATGGTTTGATCCACCATCAGAAAGGTCATCTCTATCAACAGATGTAATAACAACATGTCTTAAACTTAATTTTTTTACTGCATTCGCTATTTTAATTGGCTCAAATTGATCTAATTTTTCTGGTTTTCCTGTTTTAACATCACAAAATGCACATGCTCTTGTGCATGTATCACCCATTATCATTAGTGTTGCGTGCCTTTTGCTCCAGCATTCAGTAATATTAGGGCAGTTTGCTTCTTGGCAAACTGTTACAAGATTATCTTTATTAACAACTGTTTTAGTTAAAAAAAATTCTTTACTATTAAGTAGCTTGGATCTAATCCACTCAGGTTTCTTTTTGATAGGATTAATCGGTTTATTAACTTTTTCGGGATGTCTTGGTCTATTTTTGATTTCCATTGTCTTTGATTATATAGGTAGTCTCACCTTCTTTTCCAAATAAAAACTTTTCTCTTATTATTATTTCTATTAAATCTAAATCTATATTTTCTGTTAAAAGTGAATTTTTGTGCTCTAAATCCTCTATTTTGATATTTAGAGTAATTTGATCTTTTTTTAGTTGCTCATAGATATCTTTCTTTTCCATGTAAGAAATGAGACCTCTATCACCATCTAATAAATTAAAGAAAAAATAGATAAACATGAATGTGATGATAAGAATAAAATAGTTTTTTTTTAATTTTTCTAACATTAATCAATTTTATTCATTTTAGCCAATCTACCAAGATTTTCTTCAATACGAATTAGTTGGTTATATTTTGCTATTCTCTCTGATCTCGCAAGAGATCCAGTTTTGATTTGATTTGAATTAGTGCCTACTGCTAAATCAGCAATAAATGTATCTTCGGTATCACCTGATCTATGTGAGATGATTGTTTTAAAACCGATAAGTTGAGAAAACTTTATTACCTCCAAGGTTTCAGTAACAGTTCCTATTTGGTTCAATTTTATTAAAATACTATTTGCAGATAAGTTTAGAAAGCCTATTTTTAATCTTTCAAGATTAGTTACAAAAAGATCATCGCCTATTATTTGTGTTTTGTTTTTTGTTTCATTTACAAATTTAGACCATGCCTTCCAATCATCTTCGCCAAATGGATCCTCAATTGATTTAATTTGATATTTTTTAATAAGTTGTAAGTATTTTTTAATTGATTGATTAACACTTATGTAGTTTTTAGAATGAATTGAATATTTGCCTTTTTTAATTAATTCATTTGCTGCAACATCTAAACAAATAGATATATCTTTGCCATTTTTAAAACCTGATTTTTTGATCGCTTGAACTATAAGCTTTAAAGCACTCTCATTATCGCTTATCATTGGTGCAAAGCCACCTTCATCACCTACATTAATAGAGTGGCCTGATTTTTTTAATAATACTTTTAAATTGTTTATTACTAAAAAACACATTCTGACAGCATCATTAAATGATTTTGCTTTATCAGGTCTAATCATAAACTCTTGTATTCTAAGGCCATTATCAGCATGTGCACCCCCATTAATGATATTCATTAAAGGAAAGGGGAGCTTAAAATTTTTTTTAACAATAAAATTTTTATATAAAGGTATTTTTTTAACTTTAGCTGATAGTTTTTTTACAGCCATGGATACGGCTAATATTGTATTTGCGCCTAACTTTGTTTTTTGTTTTGTGCCATCTAATTTTATAAGAATACTATCTATTCTCTCTTGATCATGAATATTTTGATTTTTTAATTTTTTTGATATTAATTTATTAACAGTTGCAACTGGTATTAAAACACTTTTTCCTAAGTATTTTTTATTACTCTTATCTCTTTTTTCATAGGCCTCAAAAGTTCCTGTTGAAGCACCTGAAGGACAAATTGCTGAGGCGCTTAAATTATTTGAAAATACTTCAGCCTCAATGGTAGGATTTCCTCTACTGTCATAAACCTGTCTGGCTACAACTTTTTTGATTTTACTCATTAATTACTTTTTAACTAAATTATCAATTTCTACAATTTGATTAATTAGCTCGTCTAATTTGTCTAAAGGGACCATGTTTGGACCATCTGATGGAGCTTTATCAGGGTCCTGATGTGTTTCCAAAAAAATAGCTGCAACGCCTACAGCTACTGCTGCTCTCGACAAATACTCAACAAATTCTCTTTGACCACCACTTTTTTCACCTAGACCACCAGGTTGTTGCACTGAATGAGTTCCATCAAATACTACTGGATAACCATTTTTTGCCATGATGGGAATAGATCTCATATCTGAGACCAATGTATTATAACCAAAGCTAGCTCCTCTTTCGGTCACTAAAATATTTTCATTACCACTATCAGAAATTTTTTTGGTTACATTCACCATATCCCATGGCGCAAGGAATTGACCCTTTTTCACATTAATTATTTTTTTGGTTTTAGCAGCAGCAATTAATAAATCTGTTTGTCTGCAAAGGAATGCTGGTATCTGAAGAATATCTACGTGATGAGAAACTAGGGAACATTGTTCTTCATTATGTATATCCGTAAGAACGGGTACGTTAACATCTTTTTTGATTTTATCAAATACAGGCAAGGAGTTTTCTAAACCAGCTCCTCTTTTGCCTTTCAAACTTGTTCTATTAGCCTTATCAAATGAAGTTTTATAAATAAATCCAATATTATATTTTGTTGCAATTTCTTTAATTTTGCCTGCCATGTCCAAAGCATGTTGCTCGGTTTCAAGTTGACAAGGTCCAGCTATTAAACAAATTTTATTTTTGTTTGAAATTTCTATACCGTTACAATTAACTATTTTATTTTCCATTAAAAGATTTTGCAGCTTTAATAAATGATGAGAATAAAGGATGAGGATTTAAAGGTCTAGATTTAAATTCTGGATGAAATTGTACTCCAATAAACCATGGATGATTTTTAAGTTCAATAATTTCAGGTAATTGATTGTCAGGAGAAATTCCTGAAAATATCAAACCCTTTTTTTCAAATTTTTGTATTAAATTTATATTAACTTCATATCTATGTCTGTGTCTCTCCTTAATCATATTAGATTTATAGATATTTTTTATGGCAGAATTATTTCTTAGTTTTGCCTCATATAGACCTAACCTCATTGTTCCTCCAAGATTTTTGTCAGTTCCTTTTATAATTTTTCCATTTTTGTTCCATTCATCAATTAATCCTATTACGGGAAAACAATTTTTATCTAATTCACTAGAGCCAGCGTTTTTAATTTTTAAAATATTTCTTGCAAACTCAATCATTGCCATTTGCATTCCAAAACAAATACCTAGAAAAGGTATTTTTCTCTCTCTGGCATATCTAATTGCCTCAATTTTTCCCTCTGTTCCTCTTTTGCCAAACCCTCCTGGTATCAATATTCCTGATACATTTTTTAATTTTGATTTAATTTCTTTTGATCTAAGTTTGTCTGATTCAATTCTTACTAAGTTAACTTTAACTTTATTTGAAATTCCCCCATGCGTGAGAGCTTCATCAAGTGATTTATAAGCATCTTTTAAGTTTACATATTTGCCTATGACAGCAATATTTATTATTCTTTTTGTTTTTAAAACTATATTTGTAATTTTTTTCCAAGGTATCAAGTTTGGTCTTTTTCTAGATTTTATTTTAAAAAATTTTAGAACTTGCTTATCTAATTTCTGATTAAAGAAACTTATTGGGGCCTCATAAATAGTTTTTACATCAACTGTTTCTATAACATTAGCAATGTCCACATTACAAAATAGGGATATTTTTCTTCTTTGATCTAATGGAATAGACTGTTGAGATCTACAGATCACTATATCAGGTTGAATTCCTATACTTCTTAGTTCTTTAACAGAATGTTGTGTTGGCTTTGTTTTAATTTCATCTGAAGATTTTAAAAATGGAACAAATGTTAAATGAATAAATAATGATTTTGATCTACCATTATCATTTGAAAACTGTCTTATAGCTTCTAAAAATGGTAGACTCTCAATATCTCCAACTGTTCCTCCAATTTCACAAATTACAAAATCTTCATTTGTTATATCTTTTTTTATAAACTCTTTAATTCTATTTGTAACATGTGGAATAACTTGAACTGTTTTTCCGAGATAACCTCCTCTTCTCTCTTTTTTTATGATATCACTATAAATTCTACCTGTAGTAATGTTGTCAGATTGTTTGGCTGAAATATTTGTAAATCTTTCGTAATGTCCTAAATCTAAATCTGTTTCAGCGCCATCATCAGTTACAAAAACTTCACCATGTTGAAATGGACTCATTGTTCCAGGATCAACATTTAAATATGGATCCATTTTTCTTATTCTTACCTTATAACCTTGTGATCTAAGCAAATATCCTAGTGATGCTGATGATAAACCTTTTCCAAGTGATGAAACCACGCCGCCAGTGACAAATATATATCGCGCCATGGAATTATGTTATAGCCAATGATTTATAAAAATAAAAGTATTAATTATTATTTTCTGGTAATTTAGGAGCATCATCTGCATTTTCTTCTATTTTATCAATTACAGACGTGTTTGAAGGAAGATCTCCTCGTGAAATAATAGTTAATCCTAGACTACAAATTATGAATAATGTTGCAACAATAGCCGTTGCTTTAGTCATAAAGTTCCCAGCTGACCTTGAAAACATAAAGTTATCTTGAGAAACTCCAATACCCAAAGCTCCGCCTTCAGATTTTTGGAACAAAACTAGCAATACTAGAATTGCTGCTAATATTATATTTATAATTAATAGTATGTTTTCCA
>CACEXE010000014.1 GCA_902563435.1 uncultured Pelagibacteraceae bacterium | reverse complement strand
ACTGGGGACTCTATCACAGTTGCTCCAGCATTAACCTTAACTGATAAAGAATACCAAGTCATGAGAAATGCATCTATTGCCTGCTTACGAAAAATCGGAGTTGAAACAGGAGGATCAAATGTTCAGTTTGCGATAAATCCTAGAAATGGAAGAATGGTTATCATAGAAATGAATCCAAGGGTATCAAGGTCCTCTGCTCTTGCATCAAAAGCGACAGGTTTCCCGATCGCTAAAGTAGCAGCTAAACTTGCGGTGGGATACACTTTGGATGAATTAAAAAATGAAATTACAAAAGTAACTCCAGCTTCATTTGAACCAACAATAGATTATGTTGTTACAAAAATACCAAGATTTACATTTGAAAAGTTTTCAGACACAAAAGCTGTGCTTGGAACTTCAATGAGATCTGTTGGTGAAGCAATGGCAATTGGAAGAAATTTCAAAGAATCTTTTCAAAAAGCTTTGGTATCTTTAGAAACTGGACTTTCTGGATTGGATAATTTTTTTAACTATTCAAGAAAGGATATTATAAAAAATTTAAAATTTAATATTCCAAATAGGCTATTATTAATTGCTGAAGCTTTTAGAAAAAATATATCTTTAAATAAAATATATAAATTATCAAAAGTTGATCCTTGGTTCTTAAATCAAATTATGGATCTAGTAGAAGAAGAAAAAAATATAAAAAAGAAAGGTTTGCCTAAAACATATAATGAATTTAATAGAATAAAATCTATTGGCTTTTCAGATAAAAAGTTATCCAAAATCACCAGAATCAAAGAGCAAATTGTTAGATCTAAAAGGGTTGCGCTAAAAGTTTTACCTGTATTTAAAAAGGTAGATACTTGTGCAGCAGAATTTAAATCCTTTACTCCATACATGTACTCTACATACCAAAGAAACTTTTCATTAAATTCAGAGTGTGAATCAAATCCTAGCAATAAGAAAAAAATAATAATACTTGGAGGGGGTCCAAACAGAATTGGACAAGGTATAGAGTTTGATTATTGTTGTTGTCAGGCAAGCTTTTCTTTAAAAGAAGCTGGATTTGAAACAATAATGGTCAATTGTAACCCTGAAACAGTTTCAACAGACTATGACACCAGTGATAGATTATATTTTGAGCCACTGGTTGAAGAATACGTTCAAAATATAATTCTAAAAGAAAAATCAAATGGTAATCTGATAGGTGTTATTGCTCAATTTGGAGGACAAACTCCAATTAAATTAGCAAAATTCTTACATGAAAATAAATTACCAATACTTGGTACTCAATATACTTCAATTGATCTTGCAGAAGACAGAGATAGATTTAGAGATCTATTGATTAAATTAAATTTAAAACAAGCAGAAAGCGGAATTGCTAACAAATTTAATCAGGCAATTAAAATTAGTGAAAAAATTGGACTACCTGTTGTTGTTAGACCATCATATGTTTTAGGTGGAAGAGCAATGGAAATTGTACATGATAAAAGTCAACTTAAAAAGTTTATTAATGAGGCTTTTAAAGCTTCAGAACAAAACCCAATTTTAATTGATAAATTTATAGATCACGCGATGGAAGTTGATGTAGATGCTATCTCTGATGGTAAAGATGTTTATGTTGCTGGTATCATGCAGCATATAGAAGAAGCAGGGGTGCATTCTGGAGACTCAGCTTGTTGTCTACCTCCAGTTTCTATCAAAGATAATCTTTTAAGAGAAATTAAAATTCAAACGAGAAAATTAGCTTTAGCATTAAAAGTTAAAGGACTTTTAAATATTCAATTTGCGATTAAAAAAGATGAAATATTTGTTATAGAAGTAAATCCAAGAGCTAGTAGGACCGTTCCATTTGTCTCAAAAGCTAATGGAATACCATTAGCCAAAATTGCGTCAAGAATAATGGCAGGTGAAAAACTTTCAAAATATAAATTAAAATATAAAACGAATAAAAAATTTGCTGTAAAAGAGGCTGTATTTCCATTTAACAAATTCCCAGACAGTGACTTATTGCTTGGACCAGAGATGAAATCAACAGGTGAAGTGATGGGATTTGATGATGATTTTGGAATGGCGATTGCCAAAAGTCAAATTGCAGCAGCAAACTCTCTTCCTACTGAGGGTCTAGCATTCTTATCTGTAAAAGACTCTCACAAACAAGAAATTGTTGGTGTCGCTCAAAGACTTGTAAAACTTGGATTTACTTTATCGGCTACTAAAGGAACTGCAGATATCTTAAAAAAAAATGGAATGAAGTGTAGAAAAATTAACAAAGTAAGTAGTGGCAAACCACATATAGTTGATATTTTAAATTCTAAAAAAATTGCTTTAGTTATAAATACAGGTGGTGGAAATAGTGAAAGCAGAATTAATGATGCTTTAGCATTAAGAAGAGGAACTTTGGCAAATAAAATTCCATATTGTACCAATATGTCAACAGCCTATTCATTTTTAGAGGCGATAAACTCACTAAAGACGAAAAAATTAAAGGTCAAGCCCCTTCAAGAAAATTAGGCTTCAACAACCATTGTATCTTTTGAGCCTCCACCTTGTGAACTATTAACAATAGTACTTCCTTTTCTTAATGCAACTCTAGTAAGTCCTCCCATTGTCACATAAGTAGACTTGCCATTTAATATAAACGGTCTTAAATCTAAATGCCTAGGCTCTATTCCGTTTTCAGAGATTGTTGGAATTGTTGATAATATCTCCAACGGTTGTGCTACAAATTCTCTAGGATTTTGTTTTATTTTTTTTATCATTTCTTCTCTCTCTTTTTTTGGAGCTTTAGGACCTATCATTATTCCATACCCTCCAGAGGCATTTGCAGGTTTAACAACCAACTTTGATATATTCTCAATAACGTGCTGTCTGTGAACTTTATTTTCACATAAAAAAGTTTCTACTTGGTTTAATTTTGGCTGTTCACCTAAATAATAAACAATCATTTTGTTTACATAAGCATAAACAGCTTTATCATCAGCTACACCTGTTCCAATTGCATTAATTATTCCAACATTCCCTTTTTTCCAACATTTGAATAATCCAGGGACTCCAATTAGAGAACTTTTATTAAACGCTTTTGGATCAAGAAATGTGTCATCTAATCTTCTGTAAATACAATCAACCTTTAATTTACCTTTAACAGTTTTCATATAGACATTATCATTTTCAACAAACAGATCTTTACCCTCTACAAGAGCTATTCCCATTTGTTCTGCTAAGAACGAATGTTCAAAATATGCAGAATTATAAATACCTGGTGTCAATACGACCATATGTGGATTATCTGTTTTTTTTGGAATACACTCAACCATACTTTGGTAGAGTTTGTTAGAATATTGATGGACTGATGAAACTTTGTATCTTGTGAATAATTCTGGAAATACATCCCTCATAACCATTCTATTTTCTAGCATGTATGATACCCCAGAGGGAACGCGTAGATTATCTTCAAGGACTAAATACTCTCCATTATAATTTCTTATCAAATCTATACCTGAAATATTTGCCCAAGCTTTATGCTTTGGTGAAAAACCTTCACATTCTTTCAAATAGTATGGTGAATTAAATATCAAATCTCTAGGTATAACTTTATCCTTAAAAATTTTTTTCTTGTTATAAACATCGTCAATAAATAAGTTTAATGCTTTAACCCTTTGGGTTAATCCTCTTGATATTTTATTCCATTGAGACTTGGGTATGATTCTAGGGATAATATCTAAGGGCCACTTTTTTTCCTCTGCTCTATTATTTGCAGCATAAACTCTAAAATTTATACCTCTAGCACTTATTGTGCTTTGACAATTTTTTTCAATTTCCTGTAATTTTTTTTTTCCATGCCTTTCCAGAATACCTGACATTATTCTAGCATGCTTTCTAAGCTTGTTATCGTCTGTCAAGTATCCGTCATATGCAGACTTAGCATCATAGTTTTTCCAAAACGAAGTAACCATATCTAAGATTTTTTATTAAATAAATTTGCAAAACAAATGCTAAAATTAAATATCAGCTATGACATAAAAGGTTTGAAAAATATGGCATTTTTAAATAAGAATTGATCATGACATATTGTATAGGAATTAAAACAAACGAAGGACTAGTATTTGCATCAGACTCCAGGACTAACGCCGGTTTGGACAACGTAAATATATATTCTAAAATGTTTACACATGATGTTGGGGATAGAACAATAGTAATTGTTACATCAGGAAATTTAGGAACATCACAGGCAGTCTATAAATCAATTGAAAAAGATTTGGGTAGTTCATCTGGAATAATGAATTTAAATACTTGCAAAGATTTTGAACAAATAGCTTCATATGTTGGATCTTTAAATATTGAGCACTCTTCTCCTCAGGGAATTAACACTGATAATGTACTTTTAGGTTCAACTTTTATTATTGGTGGGCAAATAAAAGGACAAAAAACAGAACTGTATCTTATTTATCCTCAAGGAAATTATATAAGACCAGCAGACAGTAAACCTTATCTTGTTATTGGTGAAGTTAAATATGGAAAACCAATACTAGATAGAGTTATTAAACCAAATGTATCAATTGGAGATGCATCTAGATGTGCTTTAATATCCATGGATTCAACTTTAAAAAGTGATTTAACTGTAGGACCACCAATAGACTTCGCAATTTATAAAAAAGATGAAAATAAATTAGCTTCTTTAAAATGTTTAAGTTTAAATGATGAGGATTATTCGAAAGTTTGTAATACTTGGTCTGAGGGAATTTTTAAAGTTTTTGACACTTTTCCTAGATTCGATTGGGAAGATTAATCTTCAACCTTCCAATCAGTTTTAAAAGTAACATAATTTACTTGTAAGCATCTTCTCTCTTTAATTATTTCTTTTTTTTCCATACCATGCCAAGTATCAGGACCACTTGAAAAAAAATATCCATAATTATCTTTATAAGGTAATGTTTTTATAAGTTTTAAATTATTATCATAAAAATCTGTTCCTAAATCTTCACTTTCATTATGTTTATTTACAAATAGCAAACAAGACATAAGTTTCTCTTTGATATCACAATGTGGTTTTAACCAGAAGCCTTCTCTATCACAAATTACTTCAACTCTTACATAAGAATTTGATAAGTCTTTATTAATTAATTCAGATATTTTTTGATATGTTTTTTTATTTTGAAGTTCTTTAATTAGATTAGTAAGTCCTGGGAATTCATTACTATTTTCCTTAGTGACAAAACATCTAAATTTTAAGGCTTTCCCACCATCTGAAATACCTTCCCTAAATTTTCCTTCTCCTCCATCTATAGCTCTAGTTCCGTCATAATTAAGATTATGTTTTGCAGGATCGGTGATATCAGCTGAAACTATTTCATTGATTTGTTCATCTGTAAGAGGCTTATTTAATTCCCAATGTGCGAAAGGACTGTCAAATTTTTTTGAGTCATTAAGAATTGAATATAAATAGGACATTAGCTATTTAATCTCTCTTTTATGATTTTTGCTACTCTATTTGCTTCATCAAGTTTTTGATAAGTCCAAGTTTCCATATCTTCCCCAAGATTTCTTGTGATATTTAATTCTCTAAATAAATTTCTAAATCTTTGGAATCTTATATCATTTTTTCTAGGCAAAATATTTGCAATATAAACTGGTTTTCCAGTTAAAGCAGCTTCTGAAATCATTGAGCTAGAGTCACATGTAACAACAATATTTTCAGAGATAGCCAGAGCTGATAAGTAAGCTTTTTTGTCAACGTTCATTACAACGGTGTGATTTTCGCCAAAAAATTCTTTAGCATAGTGAATAGTATTAAGTGGAGTTCGCATTGATGGTATCACAACAAGTTGAAATTCATGTTTTTTTAAAAGTTTGTAAAATATTGAAAAAATATGTTTCATATTTTTTGTTGAATATTCATAGTATTTTGTGGGCCCACCCATTATTAAGCACCAGATTTTTCTGTCATCTTTTTTTATAAAAGAGTTTAAATAATTCTTATGCTCAACAATTTCACTTTCTGTAAGATAATGTAGAGCACCTTTAGTAGTAATGACATTTGACCCGTTAATTCCATCGTGTTCTGGAGCTACTATAAAATCAAAGTAATTTAAGTTTATTTTTGGATCTTGAATATGGATATTTAAAACTTTTTTGTTTGAAATACTTTTTAAATGAACAGATGGAATTATACTTTTCCGGCCACAAGATATTATCAAATCATAATCTGAGTGATTTATTTTTTTATAAACACTTTGAGAAATTGGCGTAAATTTTGATGGAATTAACTTCCACAAATTATTTAGTTCAACCTTATGGTGAGTAAATTCTATATCTAAAGCTTTAGCTAAGCCTTCAACCTGGCTCAGCATTCCGTGCATACCCTCGGTCAATAAAATACCTTTTAATTTGCTCATTATTAACTATATAGACCTCTATGAGTGAAAAACCAACTAAACATACAAAAGTGTTAATAATTGGATCTGGTCCAGCAGGCTACACTGCTGCAGTTTATGCTGCAAGAGCAATGCTAAAACCAATGTTAGTTGCAGGTATGCAGCCAGGTGGTCAACTAACAATTACGACTGATGTTGAAAACTATCCAGGCTTTGCTGATGTTATACAAGGACCATGGTTAATGGAACAAATGAGAGAGCAAGCAAGAGCAGTTGGAACTGATTTAGTTGAAGATCATATTCAATCGGTAAATTTGAAATCTAAACCTTTTGAGGCAATAGGCGATGGTGGACAAAAATATACTGCAGATTCAATTATAATTTCGACGGGTGCTCAAGCAAGGTGGTTAAACATTGAGTCTGAAGAAAAATTTAAAGGATTTGGAGTTTCGGCATGTGCAACATGCGATGGTTTCTTTTTTAAAGATAAAACAGTAGCAGTAGTTGGAGGTGGAAATGCAGCAGTTGAAGAGGCAATGTTTCTTACAAAATTTGCATCAAAAGTACAGTTAATTCACAGAAGAAATGAACTTAGAGCAGAAAAACTTTTGCAAAAAAAATTAATGGAAAATAAAAAAATTGAAATTATATGGGACTCAGTTGTTGAAGAAGTAATTGGTGATGAAAAACCAAAAAATGTAAAAGGCTTAAAAATCAAAAATATTAAAACTAATAAAATATCAGAGTTAAAAATTGACGGTTTATTTATAGCTATTGGTCATGATCCTGCTACTTCACTATTTAAAGATCAATTAGAAATGGACAATACAGGTTATCTAATTACAAAAAGTGATTCTACAGAAACAAATGTTCCGGGTGTTTATGCTGCTGGAGATGTTAAAGACAAAATTTTTAGACAAGCAGTAACAGCAGCAGGAATGGGCTGTATGGCTGCCCTAGAAGCAGAAAAATATTTAGCTTCAAATTAATTTAAGATCATTTATAAGTTATCTATGGAAAATATAGTTAAACAAATCCAATTAATAGCTTTAGTAATTATACTTGCTGCTACAATTATAGCATTTGGTATTGAGATATATCAAATGATAGTTGTAAAAAAAGTTACTTTGGCCGATTTGCTTTTACTTTTTCTATATCTAGAAGTTTTAGCAATGGTAAGAGTATTTTGGGAAAGTCAATCAATTCAAATAACTCTCCCATTATTTATTGCAATTACTGCTCTATCTAGATTTATAATTTTACAAGGAAAATCAATCAATCCAGAAGTATTATTATATGAAGCAGGTGCTATTGTTTTAATCGCAATAGCAATCCTTGTTTTAAGATTTAGAAACTCTCCATTATTTGGTTTAGAAAAAAAGAAAAAAACTAAATAATTTTCAAAGCAATGCCTGATAAAGTTTTATTAACTGGAATAAGTGGTTTTGTTGCAAAACATGTAGCAATTGAATTATTAAATTCAGGCTTTGAAGTTTTAGGAACAGTAAGGAATAAAAATTCAATTGAACAAACAAAAAAAACGTTAGAAGAAAAAAACGTTTCAACAGAAAAATTATCGTTTGTAGAGTTAGATTTACTAAAAGATGAAGGTTGGAATGAGGCTGCAAAAGGTTGCAAATATATTATTCATGTTGCATCTCCTTTTCCATTTAAAGTATCGAATGATAGAGAGTCACTTACACCAGCTGCAAAAGATGGAACTTTGAGAGTTTTAAATGCAGGGATAAATGCAAGAGTTGAACACTTTGTAAAGACATCGTCTATTGTATGTATGTTTAGAAAACCAAATAGAACAAATCCTTACACTTTTGGTGAAAATGATTGGACTGATGTAGAATGGAACAAAACTACTGATTATTTTGTATCTAAAACAAGAGCTGAAAAGGCTGCATGGGATCTTATGGAAAGTAAAGGTCTAAAAAATAATCTTACCTGTATCAATCCAGGCTTTGTTTTAGGAGATTTTTTAAATGAAAAAAGTTGCACATCCATGGAATATATAAAACAATTACTTCAAGGAAAATTTCCAGCTGCGCCAAAATTTTCTGTAATGATATCCCATGTAAAAGATATTGCTAGAGCACATGTTTTATCTTTAGCAAATAAAAGAGCTGGTGGTAGAAGATTAATTGTTGGATCTGAAGTAAGAAGTATTCTTGAATTGTCAAAAATAATGGCTGAAAATCTTCCAAGCCATGCAAAAAAACTTCCCAAAAAAGAATTACCAAATTTTATGGTTAAACTTCTTAGTTACATAGACACAAGTGCAAAAAATTTGGTTCCAGATTTAGGGCTTACAATGCAAACAGATCAAACATACGCAGAGGAAATTCTTCAGATGAAATTTTTACCATCAGAAACCGCAGTCGTTGATGCTGCAAAATCAGTAGTAAGACTAAAATTAGCCTAAACTCTCACAAAAAAGCTTGATCCTTGCCATTGCAACTTTTAATTTTTGCATTGAAGTTGCATAAGATATTCTAAAATAACCCTCTAGACCAAATGCAGAGCCTTGAACCACAGCTACATTTTGTTTTTCAAGGAGCTTTTGAACAAAATCTGTATCATCTTTAATTTTTGTTTTTTTTCCTATAAGACCTTTGCAACTAGGGAAAACATAAAAAGCCCCTTTTGGCATTAAACAAGTAATCCCTGTTATGCTATTTAAATAATTAACAACGAATTTTCTTCTGTCACTAAAAGATTTAGCTCTTTTTTTGATAAAGCTTTGAGTTCCATTCAAAGCCTCTACAGCAGCTGCCTGACTTATAGATGATGGATTAGAAGTCGATTGTGACTGAATTTTTCTTATTGCGGCTATAATATTTTTTGGTCCAGCAGCATAACCAATTCTCCATCCGGTCATAGCATAAGCTTTACTTACACCATTCATAGTTAATGTTCTATCTTTAAGTTTTTTAATTTGTGCAATTGTAAAAAATTTAAAATTATCAAATTTTACATGCTCATAAATATCATCACTTAATATAAAAACATTTTTATTTTTAAGTAAAACCTTTCCTAAACTAATAATCTCTTTTTTTGTATAAGCTGCGCCTGTAGGATTAGATGGAGAATTTAAAATTATCCATTTCGTTTTTTTTGTAATGGCTTTTTTTAATTTGGTAGGAGTTAATTTAAATCCATCTTCTTCTCCACATTTTATAAATTTTGGTTTACCACCAGCAAGCAAAACCATGTCAGGATAAGATACCCAAAACGGAGCTGGTATTAGAACTTCATCGCCTTTATTTAATGTTGCAACAAAAGCGTTGTATAAAACTTGTTTGCCTCCAGTTCCTACAGTTATATTGTCTGAAGTATAATTAAGTTTATTTTCTCTTTTAAACTTTTTTATAACTGCATTTTTAATTGCAAGAGTTCCATCAACTGGAGTATATTTAGTATCACCATTTCTTATGGCTTTTACAGCAGCTTTTTTAATATTATCTGGTGTATCAAAATCGGGTTCGCCTGCACCTAAAGCTATTACATCTTTTCCGGCGGCTTTTAATTCTCTCGCTTTTTGGGTAACAGCTATTGTCGGAGAAGGTTTAATTCTTTTTAAACTGTTTGATATTATGCTCATTGAAAATTGTTTATATTCTATTACTTTATTTAATATATGGAAAATACATATCAAGATTTAATTACAGATATTCAAAGTAAAAATCCAAAAATAAGTGGAAAACTTGAAGGTGGCAGAAAATTTAAAATTAAATCTGATTTTAAGCCAGCAGGAGACCAGCCAGAAGCAATTAAAAATTTAGTTAAAGGTGCTAAAAAAAACCAATTTAACCAGGTTTTATTAGGAGTAACGGGTTCAGGTAAAACTTTTACTATGGCTAAAGTAATTGAAGAAACAAACAGACCAGCTTTAATACTTGCACCAAATAAAACTCTTGCTGCTCAGCTATACGGTGAGATGAAAGGTTTTTTTCCAGACAATGCTGTGGAATATTTTGTGTCCTACTACGATTATTACACTCCAGAGGCATATGTCCCAAGATCAGACACTTATATAGAAAAAGAGGCATCAATTAACGAGCAAATTGATCGAATGAGACACTCTGCTACTCGTTCTCTTCTTGAAAGAGATGATGTTCTTATAGTTGCAAGTGTATCGTGCATCTATGGATTAGGATCTGTTGAAGCTTACAGTAAAATGACACTTACTCTTCAAAAAAACTATGACTATAATAGAGAACATATAATAAAATCTTTAGTTGCACTACAATACAAAAGAAATGACCAAAATTTTTATAGAGGTACATTTAGAGCAAGGGGTGAATATTTAGAAATATTTCCCTCTCATTTAGAGGACAGAGCCTGGAGACTAAGTTTATTTGGAGATAAACTTGAAAAAATTGAGGAATTTGACCCACTAACTGGTGATCAAGTAAGAGAATTAAATTTAATTAAAGTTTATGCTAATAGCCACTACATAACTCCAAAACCTACAATAGAACAAGCAGTAATAAATATTAAAAAAGAATTAGAGATAACTCTTAAAAAACATAAAGAACAAAATAAATTACTTGAAGCACAAAGATTGGAAGAGCGAACGAAATTCGATCTTGAAATGATTGAAGCTACAGGGTCATGTGCAGGAATTGAGAATTATTCAAGATTTTTATCAGGTAGAAAACCTGGTGAACCTCCACCTACTCTATTCGAATATTTTCCAGATAACACTTTAATATTTGTTGATGAGTGTCACGTTACAGTTCCTCAGCTAAATGGAATGTTTAAAGGAGATAGATCTAGGAAAAGTACATTAGCAGAATATGGATTTAGACTTCCATCCTGTATGGATAATAGACCATTAAAATTTGAGGAGTGGGATATGATGAGAACACAAACTGTTTTTGTATCAGCAACTCCAGGTCCATGGGAATTAGAACAAACCAAAGGTAAATTTATTGATCAAGTTATTCGACCAACTGGATTGATTGATCCCCCCGTTGAAATAAAACCTGCAAAAAATCAGGTTGATGACCTAATGCATGAATGTCTAAAAACAATTGAAAAAAATTACAGAGTTCTTGTTACTACTTTGACAAAAAAAATGGCCGAAGATCTAACTGAATACTTACATGAAAATGGTATCAAGGTAAGGTATTTGCATTCTGACATTGATACTCTAGAGAGAATTGAAATAATGAGGGATTTGAGGCTAGGTGTTTTTGATGTTTTGGTTGGAATAAATTTATTAAGAGAGGGCTTAGACATACCAGAATGTGCATTAGTTGGAATATTAGATGCCGATAAAGAGGGTTTTTTAAGATCAGAGACTTCATTGATTCAAACCATTGGAAGAGCAGCAAGAAATTTAGATGGTAAGGTTATTTTGTATGCGGACAAAGAAACTAAAAGTATAAAAAGAGCTATCAAAGAGACCGAAAGAAGAAGAAATATTCAACTTGATTATAATAAAAAAAATAAGATCAGTGCAACTACTGTAAAAAAAGAAATAAGTGATGTTCTAGAAAGTGTCTATGAAAAAGATTATGTTAAAATTGGTACTGGAGCAAACGTAGGGGGAAACCTTAAAAAACATATAAAAGCTTTAAACAAAAAAATGAAAGAGTCTGCAACAAATTTAGAATTTGAGGAAGCGGCTAAAATAAGGGATGAAATAAGAAAACTTGAAAGTACAGAATTGGAGGTTACACTTAACCCTAAGGTTAAACAATATAGCCTCAACAATAAAATATATCCAAAGGGAAGATCAACTATGGGAATGCCAGGAACAAGAGCTCAAAAAGGTAAAAAAAAATGGAAGCAAATAAAATCATAATTACTGGTGGAGCCACAAGAATTGGTGCTGCCATAGCTAGGAAACTTTCAGGCAAGGGAGTAGAAATCGTAATTCATTTTAATAAATCAAAAGTAAAGGCTGAGAAACTCAAAAAAGAATTATCTACAAATGGTACAAAAGTTTATTTGGTTAAAGGAGATCTAAGTGTTGAAAATGATGTAAATAAGATTGTTAAATTTGCAAAGTCTAAATTAAAATATTTTGATTGTTTAATAAATAATGCTTCTCTGTTTGAAAATGATAAGTTAGAAAACTTTAATACAGACAGTTGGGGACAACATTTAAGAACAAATCTAAGAACACCTGCGCTTCTATCAAAAGAATTTGCTAAAAATATTAAAAGTAAAAACAATAATATTATCAATATAATAGATCAAAGAGTTTTTAAGCTAACTCCCTACTTTTTTTCATATACCATTAGTAAAACTGGACTTTATACTCTTACAAAAACTAGCGCTATGAGCTTGGCACCAAAAATAAGAGTTAATGGAATTGCCCCTGGTCCTACAATTAAAAATAAGAGACAAAGTGTAAAACATTTTAAAAAACAATACATAGCGACACCTCTCAAAAGACAAGTAGATGTTGAGCAAATATGCAACGCAGTTGACTTTTTCATTAAAAATATATCTATTACTGGACAGGTGCTAGCAATAGATAGTGGTCAAAATTTAAATTGGCAAACACCTGACATTATGGGTGGTAAAGAATGAAAAAAAATAATTTTAAAATCATTAAAATTAGCAATAAAAAAAGTCTTTTTAATTACGAAAAAAAAGTAATCATTAAAGAACTTATTCTGGATTTAAAACTTGGTTATTTTGACTTTGAAAAGGAAAAACCTCAAAAAGTAAAATTTAATATAGAAGTAAATTACGAGGATAAGAAACCTTCTGACGATAAAGATATAAAATCAATTGTAAATTATGCAAAAATTGTAAGATTGATAAAAAAACTTATCAAAAACAAACATTATAATTTTCTTGAAACATTAGCGGAAGATGTATTCGATGAACTATTCAAAGATAGAAGAATTGATAAAATAAGTCTTCAAATTGAGAAATTAGAAATTATGAAAGATTGCTCTTCCGTAGGTATTCAAATTTCAAAAAAAAGAAGTCATGATAAGTTCTGAAATAGGCAAAGAAGCAATTAAAAAAGAGCTACCACTTATACCCAAGCTTCCAGGTGTATACAGAATGTTAAATGAAAAAAATGTGATACTTTATGTTGGTAAAGCAAAAAATTTACCTAACAGATTAAAGAGTTATGTTTCAGATAAAAATCATATTATTAGAACTGAGAGAATGCTATCTCAAACAAGGAAAATTGAGATCACAAGTACCTCTAATGAGAGTGAGGCACTTCTTTTAGAGGCAAACTTAATAAAAAAATTTAAACCTAAATTCAATATACTTTTACGGGACGATAAATCATTTCCATTTATTTTTATTGGAAATGAGGATAAATGGCCTCAAATTAGAAGACATAGAGGAAA
The DNA here is from genome assembly GCA_902563435.1 of uncultured Pelagibacteraceae bacterium. Taxonomy (GTDB): domain Bacteria; phylum Pseudomonadota; class Alphaproteobacteria; order Pelagibacterales; family Pelagibacteraceae; genus Pelagibacter. Next base: position 12,844 of record CACEXE010000014.1, on the reverse strand, counting down.
AAAAACTAGAGAGGGTTTTTACTTTGGACCATTTGCATCAGCTGGATCTGCAAATTGGACTATTAAAATGATCCAGAAAATTTTTCAACTAAGAGTTTGTGATGATACAGTATTTAAAAAAAGAGAAAGACCGTGTATCCTTTATCAAATTAAGAGATGTTCTGGGCCTTGCGTTGGGTATATTGAAAAAGATGATTATAAACTTTCAGTAGATAGTGCTATCGAATTTGTATCTGGGAAATCAAGAAAGATACAAAAAAATTTGTCAGGTCAAATGGAAAAAGCAAGTTCTGATTTAGATTTTGAAAAAGCTGCAATACTAAGGGATAGAATAAAATCTTTAAATATTATTCAATCATCTCAAAGAATAAACGAGGCAAATTTAGTTGAGGCAGATGTTATAGCTGGATACAAAGAGTCTGGTAAAACTTGTATTCAAGTATTTTTCTATAGATCAAAACAAAACTGGGGAAACCAAGCCTTTTTTCCTAAACATGACCCTGACGATAAATTAAAAGAAATTTTGAATTCTTTTGTTTCTCAATTTTATGAAAATAAAAGTGTGCCAAGCTCTATTATCTTAAGTGAAGAAATTAAGGAAAAAGCACTAATTGAAAAAACACTTTCCCAAAAAGAAAATAAGGAAATAAATATTTCTGTTGCAAAAAGAGGCTCTAAACTCAAAGTTGTAAATCAAGCTCTGAAAAATGCAAAAGATAGTCTGAATAGAAAAATTTACGAGAGCCAAAATAATAAAGAGTTGTTTGAAAATGTTTCTAAAAAATTTAATTTAGAAAACAATATTAATTTAGTAGAGGTATATGATAATAGTCATATTCAAGGGACTAATAGTGTTGGTGCACTCATTACTTTTGGTGATGAAGGTTTTATTAAAAAAAGGTATAGAAAATTTAACATTAAAATCAAGAAAAATGAGCAAGATGATTATGGAATGATGCGAGAGGTTTTAAATAGAAGGTTTAAAAGAGCTGTTCAAGAAAAAGATAATTATTTAACAATGCCAGACTTAGTAATAGTTGACGGTGGAAAAGGACAATACTCAGTAGCTAGAGAAACACTTAATGAATTAGGATTACATGATATTCCAATGATCGCAATTGCAAAAGGTAAATTTAGGAATAGTGGTAATGAAACCTTTTTTCATAATGGTAAAGAATTTAAGTTTGAAAAAAATGACCCTACCCTCTTTTTCTTACAAAGATTAAGAGATGAGTCTCACAGATTTGCAATAAGTGCGCACAGAGCAAAGAGAAAAAAAGCTATTAATAAGTCTTTATTAGATCAAATTGATGGAATTGGATCAATTAGAAAAAGAGCACTTTTAAATCACTTTGGCTCAGCAAGAGCAGTTGAATCCGCAAGCTTAGATGAGATAAAAACAGTCGAAGGAGTTGAAGAAAAGGTTGCAAAAAAGATTTATAATTACTTCCACGAGTAATATATGAAAATTCCAAATTATTTAACTATTGGTAGAATTATAATCGTTCCTATATTTGTATTCGCATTTTATTTACCAGGATTCTATGGAGATGTAATTCCTTTTGCATTATTTGTAATTGCCTCATTTACTGACTTCTTAGACGGATTATTAGCAAGAATGTTTAAGGAGGAATCAAAACTTGGTGAATTATTGGACCCTATTGCAGATAAAATTATTGTAGCAACTGCATTAATATTACTTGTTATGGATGGAACTATTAAAAACTATGAAGTTATTGCAGCAATAATAATACTTACTAGAGAGGTACTAATTTCCGGTTTAAGAGAGTTTTTGGCTAAAGGAAGTGTTAAACTTCCAGTTTCAAGTCTAGCAAAAGTAAAAACTTTTCTTCAAATGTTTTGTATTTCTGTTTTGCTCACTGGAGAAACTGGAAATAAAATTATAAATTTTCAAGACTATAATGCTCAAACAATTGGAATCATTTTATTATGGCTATCTGCTTTTCTTACTTTATATACTGGATATGAATATTTAAGAAAGGGTATCGACCACGCGATATCTGAAGATAATAAAGATTAAGCAGCCCTTTTTTTTCTAACTAATTTGCCATAGCTTGCTGATAAATCTAAAATAAGATCACAAACTTTATAATTATTTTCAGCAATTTGAGAAATTGGTGTTATCTCAGCAGCCGTCCCAGTTAAAAAGCATCCCTCAAAACTAGGTAATTCATCTGGTTTAATTTTCCTTTCGTGAACTTTTATATTTTTTGACTTTGCTAATTCAATAACAGTTTGCCTTGTGATACCATTTAAGAATGAATCTGGAATTGGAGTATGAAGTTCACCATTTTTATCTTTAAAAAATATGTTCGCACTCGTTGACTCTGCAACATTATCTTCGTGATCTAACATTAACGACTCGCTATATCCTTGTCTTTCAGCCTCATGCTTCGAAAGTGTACAAATCATATACAATCCTGCAGCTTTGCTGTCCCACGGTATAGTATTTGGCGCTGGTCTTCTCCAATTGGAAATATTTAATTTAATACCTTCAATTTTCAACTTAGGATCGAAATAATCACCCCACTCCCAAGTAGCTACAGCTACATTTATTTTTGTTTTTTGGGCAGATACTCCCATCATTTCGCTCCCTCTCCAAGCAAAAGGTCTTAGATATCCATTCTGTACATTTTGAATTTTTATTATTTGATTACAAGCTTTATTAATTTCTTCTTTCGAGAAAGGAATTTTAATGTCCATTCTTTTAGCTGAATGATACAATCTATCAGTATGTTCTTGTAACTTAAAAATTTCACCATCATATACTCTCACGCCCTCAAAAACTAAACTTGCATAATGTAGTCCATGACTGATGACATGCAGCTTTGCATCCTGCCATTCAACTAGATCGCCATTGTACCAGATTTTTCCGTCTCTTTTATCGTATGGTATCATTTGATTTAATTTTTTTAAAAAAAATATCTTTGTATATATAATATGTCAATATAACTTACCATTATGAAAAAACTTTTATATCTAAAAGATCATCAATTAAAAGAGTATATCGAAAAAATATTCAATGGATATAGAGAAACTGTCGCTGATGCTAAAGAGGTTTTGGATAAACACGCCTTAGGCACTGCTCACAATAAAGTAATTCACCTTATATCTTTGTATGAAGGCATAACTATCTCAAGCTTATTAAGAAAGCTTAAGGTTACTAAACAAAGTTTAAATAGAGTTCTTAATGATTTGGTAGAGATTAAGGCTATAGAATTTAAAAGAGACGAAATAGATACAAGAGTTAAACATGTATTCTTAACAGAAGAAGGTGAAAAAATATTTAATGAAATTTTTTCTGCTCAAAAAAAAAGAATTTATGATGCATTTTTAAGCTCTGAATCTAACGATGTTATAAGTTTTGATAAAGTACTTAAAAAAATTATTAATGAAAAACTTTAAAGCACATATATTAATTGTTGATGATGATGATAGAATTAGAGATCTTGTAAAAGAATATTTAAGTCAAAATAATTATCTTACTTCAACTGCTAAAGATTCAAATGATGCTTTTGAAAAAACTAAAATCATTAAATTTGACTTGATAGTATTAGACATAATGATGCCAGGAAAAACTGGGTTAGAGTTTACTCAAGATTATAAAAAAAAAATTGATACACCAATTTTATTATTAACAGCAAAGGGAGAACCATCTGAAAGAATTGTAGGACTTGAAGTAGGTGCAGATGATTATTTAACAAAACCTTTTGAACCAAAAGAATTAATTTTAAGAATAAATAATATTTTAAATAAAACAAAATCGTTAGAAATAAAAAGAGTTATTGAATTCGGCAATATAAAAATAGACCTAAAAAAACTTTTTATCTTTAAAGATGACCAAAGACTAAAAATAAATAACACTGAGAAACTAATTTTAGAAAAAATGATAAATTCTCCTGGCAAGATCTTTAAAAGAGATGAAATTGCAAGTTTAATAGATTTAAATAAAGAAAGATCAATAGATGTTATTATTACAAGATTGAGAAAAAAAATTGAAGAAACACCAAAAAGTCCTAAATACTTGCAAACCATAAGAGGAGAAGGTTATGTCCTTTGGATTGAATAGAATTTTAAAGAACATATTGCCTAAAAGATTATTTTATAGAGGATTGCTAATTGTAGCTGTCCCAATATTAATTTTACAAATTACAATCTCTTTAGTTTTTTTTGACAGTTTATGGATTAAAACAAATAAAGGTTTAACTAAAGCTTTAGTAAGTGAGATTGTAACAATTATAGATATTTATAATAACGAAAGTCAGTACAATAAAAAAATAGTTACAGATCTTTATAACAAAAATTTTAGCTTTTCAGTGAGATTTTTAAAGAATGAAAAATTGCCAGATATTAAAGTTGAGAGATGGTTTAGTCCAATGGACAGAACATTGAGGAGGGAATTGAAACCTAAAATTGGTCAACATTGGTTTAATACAATTTCATACAAGGAAGTTGTCGATTTAAGAATAAAATTTAGAGATGGAGTTTTACAAATATTTTTTCCCAAGGAGAGAATTCAAGTATCTTCCATAAGAATTTTTGCATTTTGGATAACAGTTCCCGCAATTTTGATGATAGCAGTAGCGATGATTTTCTTAAAAAATCAAACTAGACCTATTACAAAATTAGCTCAAGCATCAGAGAGGTTTGGTAGAGGTGAAGATGTTGAAGAGTTTAGACCATCAGGAGCTTTGGAAATAAGAAAAGCAGGTCTAGAATTTGAGAAGATGAGAAAAAGAATTCTAAGACATTTAAATCAAAGATCTGAGATGCTATCTGGAATAAGTCATGATTTAAGAACACCTCTCACAAGAATAAAACTACAACTTGCTGTCATTAAGGACAAGGATCTTTCAGAAAAAATATCAAAGGATGTTGACGAGATGGAAAAAATGCTAACTGAATACCTTCAGTTTGCAAGGACAGGTGCTAAAGATAAAACTGAAACTTTTGATATTTCAGAACTTTTGGATGAAATTATTCTTAAGTATGAAAATGAAAATATTAAAAAAAAATTAAAGAAAAACACCTATTTCAATGGAAGAAGAAATTTAATCACGAGGTGTATCAATAATTTGTTAGATAATTCTATTAAGTATGCAGAAAAAATTTCAGTAAACTTAGAAAAAAAAAATTCAAGTATTCTAATATCAATTGATGACGACGGCCCAGGAGTTAAAAAATCAGAATTTCAAAATATTACCAAACCATTCTACAAAATTGATAAAAGTAGATCTGAGTCAAAATCAAGTGTTGGTTTAGGATTGTCTATATCATCTGACATTATAAAGTCTCATGGGGGAGATATTAACTTCAATAAATCAAAATTAGGTGGTTTGAAAGTAACTATTTCTTTGCCTTACTAGTTTTTTTTCTTTTATTTTTTTCTTCTAGTTTTTTTTCAAGATTGCTAATTCTCTTATTCAAAATATCTACTTCCTCTTTACTTGCTAGTTTCATTTTAAATATAATTTCATCTCGCTTTGATTTTAGTATTGAAATTACTTCATCAGATACATCTTTGTAATTGATCAGACCTTGTTCAATTAGCTTTGCAAATTTATCGAATACGAATCTTGATTTTGACATAATAATTATTTACTAGAATTATATTTAATAGCTTATAATAAATTATACAAATGTTTATTAATAATTTTGACCCAGTAGCTTTTGAAATATTCTCTTTAAGTGTTAGGTGGTATTCGCTAGCATATATTTTTGGGATTATTTTCGGTTGGTTATATTGTAAAAAGATACTTATTAAGGATAATTTAATTTCAAAATTATTTGAAGATTATATCTCATATTTGATAATAGGAATTATTATTGGAGGAAGGCTTGGATATGTAATTTTTTACAATTTTACATATTTTTTAAAAAATCCAATTGAAATTTTTATAATATGGAACGGAGGCATGTCATTTCACGGGGGGTTAATTGGTATAATTATTGCTAGTTTTTTATTTTCAAAAAAGAATAAGAAAGATATTTTTATTTTTTTAGATTTAGTATCTATTACAGCACCAATGGGCATTTTATTTGGTAGGATTTCAAATTTTATAAATGGAGAATTAGTTGGAAAGGTTACAAATTCTAATTGGGGAGTATTTTTTCCAAACTACGATGATAAATTAAGACACCCTTCTCAATTATATGAAGCATTTTTAGAAGGTATTATTTTATTTATTTTAATGAATTTAATTTTTTTTAATAAAAATTATAAAATTGGAACCTGCTCTTTCATGTTCTTAATACTTTATGGATGTTTTAGAATTGCCACTGAAATTTTTAGAGAGCCAGATATACAAATTGGATATTTATTTGGATATGTAAGTATGGGGATGCTTTTAAGTGCCATAATGATTTTAATTGGGTTTTTAATTTATTTTATAAGAAATGATGAAGCCAAATCTCAAAAAATTTAAAATTACATCAAAAAAACCTTTACCTGTTGATGATTTTATTGAAAAAATTCTATATGAACCTGAGATAGGTTATTATTCTAGCAAAGATCCATTTGGCAAAAATGGAGATTTTATAACATCCCCTACTATTTCAAATCTGTTTTCAGAAATTATAGGCATATGGTTGATTTCTTCCTGGGAAAAAATGGGTAAACCTAAAGTGTTTAATTTTGTAGAACTTGGACCAGGAGATGGAAGTTTAACGAAAGTTATAATTAATACTCTAAAAAAGTTTCCAGAATGTAATAAAGCTATAAAAATTTACTTATATGAGAAAAGTTTATTTTTAAAAAAATTACAAAAGCAAAATATAGATAATAAACAAATTAAATGGATCAAAAACTTTAACTCAATAAAAAAGGGACCAGTTATTTTTTTTGGAAACGAGTTTTTTGATGCAATACCAATTAAACAGTTTTCGAATATAAATAATGAGTTATTTGAAAAATGTTATTCAGTGACAGACAATATTAATATTATTGAAAAGTTTATAAGAAGTAATAAAAAAGATTTTGCTCAAATAATGACTTTTGGGACATTAAAAAAACTTAAATTTATTGAATTTCCTAAAAAGGGATTATTAGAGTTAAATCCAATAATAAAGAAAATCAATAAACTTTCTGGTGGTATTTTACTTATAGATTATGGTTATTTAAATAGTAATAACTCAAATACCATTCAGGCAGTGATGGATAATAAAAAAATTTCAACTGAGAAAATGTTAAAAAATCTCGGTAAAGCAGATATTACTTCACTAGTAAATTTTAATTTATTAAAAGAGTATTTCCTTAAAAATAATCTTAAAGTAAAAAATGTAGTCACTCAAAGGTTTTTTCTAGAAAGAATGGGGATAATTAAAAGAGCGCAGATTTTAGAAAAAAAAAGGACTTATGAAGAACAGAAATATATGAAAGAAACTTTATCTCGGCTACTAGAAGAAAAGCAAATGGGTAGCCTCTTTAAAGTAATTTTTGGATACAAAAATAAAAATAATAATTTTTTTGGCTTTGAATAATGTTTAAATCAAAAAAACTTTCTAAGTTTAAAATGATAAGACATGGGTTTTTTAATCGATTTGGAGGTGTTTCAAAAGGTATTTACAAAGGTTTAAATTGTGGCCTAGGGTCTGATGATAAAACTAGAGATGTTAAGAAAAATATAAAAAAAGTTTGCCAAAAAATTGGCTGTAATAAAAATAATCTCGTATTGTTAGATCAAATTCATAGTAATAATGTTTATAAAATAAGTAAAATTCCAAAAAAAAAATTAAAAGGTGACTCATTAATAACAAATAAAAAAGGTATCGCTTTAGGCATTTTGACAGCCGACTGTGCTCCTGTTTTTATATATGACCCGGTTAATAATTTAATTAGTGCGCTACATGCAGGATGGAAAGGAGCATACAAAAAAATAGTATCTACTACATTAAGAAAATTTAAGTCAAGTGGTAGTAATTTTAATAATTTAATAGTTGTAATTGGACCTTGTATAGGAAAAGATAGCTATGAGGTAAGAAATGATTTCTTGGATAAATTTATTAAACAAGAAAGATCTAATAAAAAATTTTTTAAAACCAAAAGAAATAAAATATATTTCAGTTTAACAGATTATATTAAAGAGCAACTTCTGAAATTTGGAGTTAAAAACATTGAAATTATCAAAAAAGATACATATTTACTAAGTAACAACTTTTTCAGTGCTAGGAGATCAATTAAAAATAAATTAAATGATTATGGTAGAAATATTTCTGTAATTATGATTAAATAAGATATTCTCAAAAAATGAAGATTCTCACTGGAAATAGCAATAAACAGCTAAGTAATAAAATTTCTAAAAATCTTAAAAATAAATTAGTTAATACCAGTATCAGAAAATTTGCTGATGGTGAGATTTATATTGAGATTAATGAAAATATAAGAGGAAATAGTATTTTTATAATTCAATCTGTGTCCTCTCCGGCAAATGATAATCTGATGGAATTACTTCTTTGCATAGACGCACTTAAAAGATCATCTGCAAAAAATATCACAGCGGTAATTCCATATTTTGGGTATGCGAGACAAGATCGTAAGGTTGTACCGAGAACTTCTATTTCTGCAAAATTAGTATCAAACTTAATTACAAATGCAGGAGCTGACAGAGTGGTAACAGTAGATTTACATGCTGGTCAAATTCAAGGTTTTTTTGATATTCCAGTTGATAACCTTTTTGCTACACCAATCTTTGCAAAGCATATTAAAAGGAAAATTAAAAGTAATAATATAATTTGTGTTGCACCTGATGTGGGAGGAGTTGAAAGGGCAAGAGCTTTAGGAAAAAAATTAGATGTTGGATTAGCAATTGTAGACAAAAGAAGACCTAGTCCTGGAAAATCGCAAGTTATGAATGTTATTGGAAATGTTAAAAACAAAATTTGCATTTTAACAGATGATATAATTGATTCTGGAGGAACAATTGTTAATGCGGCGGACGCTTTAGTAAAAAGAGGTGCAAAAGAAGTTCACGTATATGCAACTCATGGAGTTTTTAGCGGTGATGCGGTTAAAAAGATAAAAAGTTCAAAAATTAAAAACTTAGTTATTACAGATAGTATTGATAGTTCAGACAAACTTAAAAAAGTAAGAAATATTGAAGTATTATCAATATCAATATTACTAGCTGAGGCTATTAAAAGGATTTCTAATTCAACATCTGTTTCAGATCTATTTAAATAAATCTTGTAAAATTACCAAACTGCGGTATAAAACCTGCAATTTATGAGCATAATTCAAGCAACAATAAGAGATACAAAAACTAAAGGCCAAGTCAAAGACTTAAGAAGTAAAGGTAATGTTCCAGGTATAGTTTATGGTGGAGAACAGCCAAATGAAAAAATCTCAATTACAACTAAAGAGTTAAAAAATTTAATAAATAAACAAAATTTTTTATCTAACGTAATTTCTATTAATTTAGATGGAAAAGAACAAAAAGTTCTAACAAGAAATATTGCTTTTGACACTGTCACTGATGAACCTATTCATTTCGACTTGATGAGAATTGTTAAAGGTGGAAAAATTATTTTAGAAATACCTGTGAAATTTATAAACAATGAACTATCACCAGGACTGAAACGTGGAGGTGTACTAAATATAGTAAGACGTAAGGTAGAACTGAGATGTCCAGCAGAAAATATTCCAACTGAGCTTGTTGTTGATTTAGAAGGTTTGGATATTGGTACAAGTATAAAAATTTCTTCAATTAGTTTACCTGAAAATGTAACCCCAACGATACAAGGTAGAGACTTTGTGATTGCAACAGTTGCTGCACCTACTGTAGTTAAAGAGCCAGAAAAACCAGCAGAGGCAGATGAAGGTGAGGCTAGCGAAGGAGCAGAGGCAGCTGCAGAAGGTGGTGATAAAACTTCAACTGATGGTGATAAAGCTGAAGGTGAAAAAGCTAAAGAAGAAGATAAATCCTCATCAGATAAAAAATAATAAATAGTGAAATTTTTTTTCAAGATTTGATTTGATATGTTGTTACTTGTTGGTTTAGGAAATCCGACTCCTAATAGTCAAAATAATAGACATAACATTGGTTTTAAGATTGTAGACGCGATTAACCAAAAATTTGGATTGTCTAAGCAAAAACCAAAGTTTAAGGGATTATTAACTACTGGGAATATTGGTGATAAGAAAATATATGCAATTAAACCTCTCACATTTATGAATAATTCAGGAATTTGTATTAGAGAGCTACTTGAATACTTCAAAATAGATGCAGAAGATGTGATCGTATTTCATGATGATCTAGATATTGAATTTGGAAAAATTAAAGCAAAGTTTGGTGGATCAAGTGCAGGTCATAATGGAATAGCATCAATTGACAAATTTATAGGCAAGGAATATTCAAGAGTTCGTATTGGCATTGGAAAGCCAGAAAATAAAATATCTGTCTCTGATTATGTGCTAAACGACTTTAATGAAGATGAACAAGTTCATTTAGACTCAATAACAAGTAATATAATTGAGTCTTTAACTATATTGATTGATAAAAAATTAGATTTATTTTCTAGTACTGTTAACAACAATTAAATGGGTTTTAAATGTGGAATCGTTGGATTGCCAAATGTTGGTAAATCTACTTTGTTTAACGCTTTAACAAACTCTAATAAAGCACAAGCAGAAAATTTTCCCTTTTGCACAATTGATCCAAATATTGGCATTGTAGCAGTTCCAGATGAAAGACTTGACAAACTAGCTAAAATTTCGATTTCAAAAAAAAAAATTAACACTACAATCTCATTTGTTGATATCGCTGGTCTTGTTAAAGGAGCCTCTAAAGGAGAGGGATTAGGTAATAAATTCTTATCCCACATCAGAGAAGTTGATGCCATTATTCATATGATCAGATGTTTTGACTCGGATGACATTCAAAATGTTAACCCATCCATTGATCCTGTCAGAGATTTGGAGATTATAGAAACCGAAATGAAGTTAGCTGATTTAGAGTCAATTCAAAAGAGACTTGATAAAAAGAATAAAAAAAATGTTGATATTGAAGAGCTTAAATTACTTCAGACAGTCCAGAAGATAATCGATGAGGATGGAGATTTGACAGTAATCACAAATGAATTTGATGAAAAACTTTTAAAAAATAGTGGACTTCTTAGTAATAAACCAAAACTATATGTATGCAATGTTGACGAAGAGAGTATTAAGTCTGGTAACAAATATACAGATGACTTTATGAAAAAATTTGGTGAAAAAAATACATTGGTAATTTCTGCAGATATAGAAAATCAAATAAACCAATTAGAGGATGAAAATGAAAAAAAAAATTATATGAAAATGATAAATATGTCAGAGACAGGACTTAATTCATTAATAAAAAAAGGATACGAACTTTTAAACTTACAAACTTTTTTTACATCTGGACCAGAGGAAACACGAGCTTGGACTATCACAAAGGAATCTACGGCACCAAATGCTGCAGGAGAAATTCATTCTGACTTTGAAAAAGGATTTATAAGAGCTGAAACAATTTCTTATGAAGATTTTTTAAATAATCAAGGGTGGTTAAAATCTAAAGAGGCTGGGAAAATGAGATTGGAAGGTAAAGAATATATTATTAAAGACGGAGATATTTTAAACTTTCGTTTCAATACGTGACCAGATTTTTTTCATACTGAAATAAACCAAAACTGTTAAAACAGATAAATATATTATTACTCTAAAACCTAGTTTGTGTCTTGTTTCTAAGTGAGGCTCTGCAGTCCATTGCAAAAAAGTTGTAACATCTTTAGCCATTTGATCTACTGTTGCTTTTGTTCCATCAGCGTACTCTACAATGTCATCATCTAAGGGGGATGACATTTTTATTTTATTACCATACATATATTTGTTGTAATAAACACCGTCATCGAGTTCCATACCTGCTGGTGGCTCATCATAGCCCATTAAGACTGAATAAATATAATTTGCCCCACCTTTTCTAGCTTTCACAAGAACTGACATATCTGGAGGATATGCTCCACCATTTGCTGCAATTGCTTCTTGAACATTTGCATAAGGCATTACAAATTTATCTGACAATTTTGCTGGTCTTTCAAACATTTCTCCATCACTATTTGGTCCATCTGTTACTTCAAAATTTGAGGCAATTGCTTTGGCTTCAAGCTCTGTAAACTCTGGTCCACCCTTTTCTGCAAGATTTCTATAACTTAAATGTTTAAGTGAATGGCACGATGCACAAACTTCTGTGTAAACTTGATATCCTCTTTGGAGTGAAGCTCTATCAAATTTTCCAAAGAAACTTTTAAAAGACCAATCAACTTTTAATAATTCTTGCTGTTCACCAGCAGCAATTGCTCTGGATAAAATAAATGATGAAATTATAATAAATAGGAAAGTTGTTTTTAAAAAGATTTTCACAGTTTCTCTTTAAAACCCGAATTATTTCTAGCCATCGCCATATCAGCAGATCCACCCATCACGGGCTCGGTTATGCTTAGGGGTAATGGAGTGGTTTTTTCCTTCAAACCTAAGAAAGGTAAGATTATTAAAAAATGTGCGAAGTAATATGCGGTTGCAACTCTTGCTATTAATAAGTATAAGCCCTCCGCTGGCATTGCTCCCACATAACCAAGTATTAATACATCGGCAACTAAAAACCAGTAGAACTGTTTGTATATAGGTCTGAAAACAGTTGATCTAACTTTTGAAGTATCTAGCCAAGGTAAAATTACGAGCACAAATATTGCAGCAAACATTGCGATTACTCCTAGCAGTTTATCAGGGACTGATCTTAAGATTGCATAAAATGGTAACAAATACCACTCTGGCACAATGTGAGCAGGAGTGACTAATGGGTTTGCCTCAATA
>CACEXE010000013.1 GCA_902563435.1 uncultured Pelagibacteraceae bacterium | reverse complement strand
GATGCAAAGCCAACAATGAATTCACAAACAAATGAAACAGTCGTTTCATTTAGTTTAGATAGAGTGGGTGCCAAAAAATTTGGTAAAGCAACTAGTACTGGGGTTGGCAAACAATTAGCAATAGTATTAGATGGTAAAATAATTAGCGCCCCTTCAGTTAGAGAACCCATAATTGGTGGATCTGGACAAATCTCAGGTGACTTTACTTTTCAATCTGCAACAGATCTTGCATTGCTACTTAGATCTGGAGCTCTGCCTGCACCTTTAAATATAATCGAAGAAAGAACAGTTGGACCAGACTTAGGTCAAGACTCAATAGACGCTGGTATTTTATCTTTATTTATAGGTTTTTTGCTAGTGATTTTATTTATGATTTACAAGTACAGAGCATTTGGATTAATTGCTAATTTAGCTCTTGTTTCAAATCTATTTTTGCTAATTGGTATTCTAACTTTGTTTGAAGCAACATTAACTTTGCCTGGAATTGCAGGTATTATTTTAACAGTTGGTATGGCTGTTGATGCAAATGTTTTGATTTTTGAACGTATAAAAGAAGAAACTAAAAATGAAAAAAACCCAATAATTGCCTTTGATGCTGGATATACAAAATCAAGAACAACTATTTTAGATGCTAACATCACAACTCTAATTGCAGCTTTCATTTTGTTTTTTATGGGATCAGGACCTGTAAAAGGTTTTTCTGTAACTCTAGGTGTTGGAATTTTAACTACTTTGTTTTCAGTATATTTTATAGCAAGATTATTAACTTCTTTATATGTAGTCAAAAATAAAGATAAGGAGCAGTTACTTTAAATGAGTAATATTTCTTTTAATAAGTTCTATAGAAAATTTAATATATTATCATTTATCCTAATAGTGATTTCATTAGTATTTTTAATTTTTAAAGGTTTAAATTATGGTGTTGATTTCAAGGGTGGTACTTTAATTGAATTAAGAACTACAGATAAAACGAATAATATTAGTCTTATTAGAGATAGCTTTAATCAAATGAATTTAGGAGATGTATCTGTCAAAAAATTTGGCAATGAAACAGACTTTATTGTTAAATTTGAAAAGCAAAATTCAAATGATCCTGAATTTATTAAAAATATTCAAAATAAATTATCAAGCTCTATTGGCAATGTCGACTTTAGAAGAGTAGAAAATGTTGGTCCTAAAGTAAGCTCAGAACTCCTAAAATCTGGAATTATTGCTATAACTTTATCGCTTGCAGCAATGCTATTGTATATTTGGATAAGATTTGAATGGCAGTTTAGTTTAGGAGCTATTTTAGCTATATTTCATGATGTTATAATTACATTAGGTATATTTTCTATTTTTTCACTTGAAATAAACCTTTCTATTGTAGCCGCTGTTTTAACTATTGTTGGTTATTCAATGAATGACACAGTTGTTATATTCGATAGGGTTAGAGAAAATTTAAGAAAGTATTCTGATATTAAAATTTTTGACTTAACTAATGTTTCAATTAATGAAACTTTATCTAGAACAATAATTACATCTGTAACTACATTGTTAGCTCTTTTTTCAATATACTTATTTGGTGGCGAAATATTAAAAGGTTTTTCTTTAGCAATGATATTGGGAGTTATTTTTGGAACTTACTCTTCAATATATATTGCAAATCCTATTTTAGTTGCACTGAATGTAAGCCAAAGAACAATAGTTAAAGAAGAAAAAGATTAGTATAAGTTTTGAGCTATTACCATCGTCAGAAGCATTGGCAATGATAGAAGTGTATTCGTTCTAGAAAATAGCATTGCAGTTTTTGCAGATTTAGCTTTAACATCAGCTTCAACCTCAATAATACCTAATGCTTTTTTCTGGTTTGGCCATATTACAAACCACACATTAAATGCCATTATAATTCCTAACCACATACCAATTCCAATAGCTGTAGCTTTTCCACCGCCTGATCCAATTCCTAATGTCATCGCTTGATGCACATAACCATTTAAATAAGCTAATATAAGTCCTGATATGACTGTAACTAAAGCTGCCCATCTAAACCAAAACAGAGCTGCAGGAGCAATAACTTTTCCAATAGCAGGTTTTTGTTCGTCAGGTATTTTTGCCATATTTGGTATTTGAACGAAATTAAAATACCATAGTAAACCAATCCACATTATTGCAACAATGACGTGTATATATCTAAATAACCAACTCCAAAAAACTAGGTCGATATCAAAACCACCATTTCCAAAATATAAACCTAAAAATAACAAAATAGATAATGCTAAAGAGATATGAATGGTTTTAGATAATGATTGAAGAATCGAAGTCATAATATTTGTAATTTATAACATTTTTAAATTAAAATTTAAGCAGTTTTTTTGAACTTATTGTCCAACATTGGTTTTAAAAATTTACCTGTATAACTATCTTTAACATTGATAATTTCCTCTGGTTTTCCTTCGGCTATGATATTTCCTCCTTTAACTCCACCGTCTGGACCCATGTCGACTATATAATCTGCAGTTTTAATAACATCTAAATTATGTTCTATTACAACTACAGTATTTCCAGTAGCAACAAATGTATGTAATATCTCTAATAATTTTTTAATATCGTGTTGATGCAGTCCTGTTGTTGGCTCGTCCAATATATATATTGTTCTTCCAGTTGATCTTTTAGATAATTCTTTTGCTAACTTTATTCTTTGAGCTTCACCACCTGATAGAGTGGTGGCTTGTTGACCAATTTTTATATACCCTAATCCGACTTTTTTGAGTGTAAGCAATTTTGTTTTTATATTAGAAATGTTTTCAAAATATTCACATCCTTCATCAACTGTCATATTCAAAACATCTGCAATGCTCTTATCTTTAAATTTAATTTCTAAAGTTTCTCTATTATATCTAGTTCCTTTGCATTCATCACAAGTTATATAAACGTCAGGCAAAAAATGCATTTCATATGTTATTACACCATCTCCTTCACAAGCTTCACACCTTCCACCTTTGACGTTGAATGAAAATCTTCCTGGTTTATAACCCCTACTTTTTGACTCTGGTAAATTCGTAAACCAGTCACGTATTGGACCAAATGCACCAGTATATGTCGCTGGATTTGATCTAGGAGTTCTACCAATAGGTGATTGATCTATATCTATAATTTTGTCGACTAATTCAATACCCTTAAATCCTCTAAATGGTTTTGGAAGTTTTCTCGATTTATTATTATTAAGAGTAAGGTTTAATGCATTGTAAAGAGTTTGAAGTATTAAAGTTGATTTACCACTTCCTGAAACACCCGTTACACAGGTAAAACTTCCAAGTGGAATTTTAAGATTAACGTTGTTTAAATTATTTCCACTTGCCCCATTAATTTCTAAAAATCTTCCATTTTTAGCCAATCTTCTTGTTCTTGGTATTGGTATGAAGCTTTTGTTTGATAAGTATCTTCCTGTAATACTATCGTTGTTATTTAATATATCATTATACGACCCCTGAGCGATTACTTCGCCGCCTTTGTTTCCAGCTTCTGGACCAAGATCGATTATATGATCTGCATTTTCCATGGTTTCAGTATCATGTTCAACAACTATAACCGTATTTCCTAAATCTCTAAGTCTTTTTAATGCATTAATTAATTTTACATTATCTTTTTGATGCAAACCAATAGAAGGTTCATCAAGTACATACAATACTCCAGTTAATCCTGAACCTATCTGCGAGGCTAGCCTTATTCTTTGTGCTTCACCACCTGATAAAGTACCAGACTCTCTTGATAAAGTTAAGTAGTCAAGACCAACATTTAGCAGAAAATTTAATCTTTCATTAATTTCTTTTAAAATATGCTGTGCAATTTTTAGTTGTCGTTTATCTAATTTTGTTTCAAGTGATTTAAACCATTCCTTTGCATCAAATATAGATTTTTCAGTTACTTCACTTATATTGTGATCATTAATTTTAACACAAAGAGCTTCATCTTTTAATCTGTGCCCATTACATCTTTCACACTTTGTATCAGATTGATATTGAGATATTTCTTCTCTTTTCCAATCACTATCTGTTTCTAAAAATCTTCTTTCTAAATTATTTACTACTCCTTCGAATGTTTTTTTATGTGAATACTTTTCATATCCATCATCATAAGAAAATTTGATTTCTTCTTCATCAGATCCAAATAAAATTACATCTTTTATTTTTTTTGAAAGCCTCGACCATCTATCATTTAATGAAAAACCATAATGTTTTGCTATAGAAGCTAAAGTTTGTGCATAATATAAAGATGATGATTTTGACCAAGGTTCAATAGCTCCATCTGCTATTGTTTTCTTTTCATCCGGCACTACTAATTTCGGATCAACATTTAATTTAACACCGATACCTTCACATTCTTCGCACGCACCATAGGGACTGTTAAAAGAAAAAAGTCTTGGTTCTATTTCTTCAATTGTAAAACCACTTTCGGGACAAGCAAACTTAGTTGAAAAGATTAAATTTTCAGTTTTTCTAAACTTTTTCGGCAGAGTTTCATCTTCATACTCCACAAACATTAATCCATTTGCTAGATTTACAGCTGTTTCAACACTTTCAGCTAATCTATTACCTAACGATGAATTTAAAACAATTCTATCAACTAGAACTGCTATATCATGTTTTAATTTTTTATTTAATTCTGGAACATCATCAATATCATAAAGTTTATTATCAACTTTAATTTTTCTAAATCCTCTTTTTTTGTAGCCAAGAATATCTTTCCTATATTCTCCTTTTCTTCCCCTAACTACTGGTGCATATAAAAAAATTGTTGATTTTTTTGGTAGTGTTTTAATTTTATCTACAATTTGACTTATAGTTTGAGATGTAATTGGGAGACCTGTAAATGGAGAGTAGGGAATGCCGGCTCTTGCATAAAGAACTCTCATGTAATCATAAATTTCTGTAACAGTTGCAACAGTAGATCTGGGATTTTTTGATGTATTTTTCTGCTCAATTGAAATTGCTGGACTTAATCCTTCAATTAAATCTACATTTGGTTTTTTCATTTTATCCAAGAATTGTCTTGCATAAGCTGATAGGCTTTCCACATAACGTCTCTGTCCTTCAGCATATACAGTATCAAAAGCTAAAGATGATTTTCCAGATCCAGATAGTCCAGTGATAACAACAAATTTTTCTTTAGGAATCTCTAGGGTTATATTCTTTAAATTGTGCTCTTTTGCACCCTTAATAACTATCTTTTTGAGCATAATTTTTGTTGCTTTAGTTTAATTAAATTAATATTCAAGTTAATTAGTGATATAATAAACATTCTTAAATATTAAAATATTATGGCTGGAAGTCTAAATAAAGTATTATTAATTGGTCGTTTGGGCGCAGACCCAGAAGTAAAGCAAATGGTAAATGGCAAAAGTGTTGCAAGATTAAGTCTTGCCACAAGCCAATCCTGGAAAGATAAAAATACTGGAGAAAAAAAAGAAAAAACTGAATGGCATAGAATAGTAGTTTTTAATGAAGGCTTGGTAAATGTTGTTCAACAGTATTTAAAAAAGGGAGCACAAGTATACGTTGAAGGTCAACTTTCAACAAGAAAATGGAAAGACGAGCAAAGTGGTCAAGATAAATACTCAACTGAAATTTTAATACAAGGATATAACTCATCCTTAACTATGCTTGGAGGTGGTAATCAAAACAATATAGCTTCACAAGATAATAAACAAAATTTTGATGATAGTCCCGCACCAGATCAAAGTGGCTTAGACGACGATATTCCATTTTAATTAATATGGAAAAAAACGAAATTCCAAAGATAAATAATAATATTAAACCGATCTCTATATATGATGAGATGAGTTCATCATACTTGTCTTACGCTATGAGTGTTATAGTAAGTAGGGCATTACCCGATATCAGAGATGGATTAAAACCAGTTCATAGAAGAATCATATATGCAATGCATAAAGGTGGTTTTGATTGGTCAAAACAATTTAGAAAATCTGCAAGAATAGTCGGGGATGTAATTGGTAAATATCATCCTCATGGAGATCAAGCTGTTTATGATGCATTAGTTAGAATGGTTCAAGAATTTTCAATGAGTCTACCCTTAGTCGATGGACAGGGCAATTTTGGTTCTATAGATGGGGATCCTCCTGCAGCAATGAGATACACTGAAACAAAACTAGCAAAAGTTTCACAGTTTTTAATTGATGATATAGAAAAAAATACTGTATCCTTTAAAAGTAATTACGATGAAACAGAGCAAGAACCTATTGTATTACCTGCTCAATATCCAAATCTTTTAGTCAATGGTGCTGGTGGAATTGCTGTAGGAATGGCGACAAGTATACCACCTCATAATTTAGGTGAGGTAGTAGATGGAACTTTAGCATTAATTAAAAATAAAGATATTAAAATTAATGAGCTAATGAAACATATTCCTGGACCAGATTTCCCAACTGGCGGGTTAATAATTGGAAAAGATATAATTAAGCAAGGATATAAAACTGGAAGAGGATCTTTTAAAATACGTGGAGAAATTTCAGTAGAAAATTTAAAAAATGGTAAAGATAGACTGGTAGTTTCATCTATACCTTACCAAATTAATAAGGCTAACTTAAATGAGAGAATTGCAGAATTAGTAAGAGATAAAAAAATTGAAGGTATAAGCGATATAAGAGATGAGTCAAATAGTGAGGGTATAAGAGTATCCATTGATCTTAGACGAAATGTTGAACCCGAAACTATAAAAAGACAATTGTACAAGTATACCTCAATAGAGTCATCTTTTGGTTTTAATTCTTTAGCAATTGTTGATCAAAAACCCAAGACTTGCAACTTAAAAGATTTTTTGGAAAACTTTTTAAAGTTTAGAGAAGATGTAGTTATAAAAAGAACAAAATTTGATTTAAAAAGAGCAGAAGATAGGGTTCATATTTTGCTTGGATTATCAGTCAGTGTTGAGAATATCGATAAAGTCATTAAAATAATTAGATCATCTAAAAACCCTGAGGAAGCAAAAAATTCACTTTTAAAAACAACTTGGAAGATAAACAAAGTATCAAAACTTATTAAATTAGTTGATAGTAAAAATTACAAAGGAAAATATGTTCTATCTATTGACCAAGTTATATCAATATTGGACCTAAGACTACAAAAACTAACTGCTATAGGTATTAATGAAATAGAAATAGAAATCAAAAAATTAGCTGATGAGATTTCTAAATACAAAAAAATTATAAATTCTAAAAGTGAATTGCTAAGAGTTATTAGTAATGATTTACAGATGATTAAAGAAAAATTTTCTGTTCCAAGAAGAACTAAAATTATAGATGCTGTATTAAATTACGACATAGAGGAAACAATACAAAAAGAGTCGGTAATAATAACAATAACACTCCAAGGATACATAAAAAGAGGTGCCCTTAGTGGAGTTAAACAGCAAAAAAGAGGTGGAAAAGGAAAAACAGGAATTAAAACTAGAGAAGAAGACTCGGTTGTTCAAACATTATCTGTTGATACACACACATCATTATTATTTTTTTCTACAGAGGGCTTGGCTTATAAAGTTAAAGCATGGAAAATACCTGAGGGTTCAGCTTCATCTAAAGGTAAATCACTATTCAATATTTTACCCCTAAAAAATCATCAATCTATAAGTTCGATTATGCCTTTTCCTGATGAAGATGTTGATAAAAAAAATATGCATATCATATTTGCAACTAGTAAAGGAAAAATAAGAAAGAATAATTTAGAAGATTTTTCATCTATTAATGCTTCTGGTAAAATTGCAATGAAATTAGACTCTGATGATAAAATAGTTGGGGTAAAGATATGTACAGATGATCAAGATATAATGCTAAATACAAAATTTGGTAAATGCATAAGGTTTGAATCTAAAAAACTAAGAGTTTTTAAGGGAAGATCTTCTAAAGGTATAAGGGGTATTAATCTCTCAGAAAAGGATACAATTGTTTCATTATCTATAATTGATAAAGATGATGTTAAAAAAAGTAAAAGTAAAACTAAAGATGAAAAATCTGAGGTAAAAGCTAAAGAAAAATTTATCTTATCCATTACTGAAAATGGTTATGGTAAAAGAACATCTCATTATGATTTTAGAGTTACAAATCGAGGAGGTAAAGGAATAATTGGCATTGTTAATTCCCCAAGAAACGGTAATGTTTCATCTTCTTTCCCTGTATTTGAGGGTGATCAAATATTAATTTCTACTAATAAAGGTAGAGTTATAAGAACTGCTGTAAAGGAAATTAGAATTGCAGGAAGAAATACACAAGGAGTAAGAATTATTAAGTTAACTGGCGACGAAAAGGTTGTCTCTTCAATTAAATTAGATGATAATTTAGTTTAATGAAAAATATAGCTATATATCCAGGAACATTTGATCCAATAACAAATGGACATATTGATGTTATTAAAAAAGCTCTAAAATTAGCAGATAAAATCATAGTTGGCATATCTGATGGCAATGAAAAAAATTTTTTATTTCCAATAGATGAAAGATTAAAAATTGTTTCAAAGGCTTTATATGTAGACTTGAAACTTCCAAAAAATAAAATTCAAGTGATAAAATTTAACTCTTTAACAACAGAATTATGTAAAAAATATAAATCAAATCTAATACTTAGAGGTTTAAGGGCAGTTTCGGATTTTGAATATGAGTTTCAGTTAGCCGGAATGAATAGAAAGTTAAATAATAAAGTAGAAACAGTGTTTCTTATGTCAGATGTTGAAAATCAAATTATTTCATCAAGATTTGTTAAGGAAATAGCTTTACACAAGGGTGATTTAAAGAAATTTACAACTAAAAGTACTATCAAGTCACTGAAAGAAGTTTATGCTTAAAAAAATTAATATTTTATTTTTATCAATATTTTTATTAACAACAGCATTAAATGCAAAGGAGAATATAATGATACTTAAATTAAAAGATGGAGATTTAAAAATTGAATTATTTCCGGACGTGGCACCAAACCATGTTAAAAGAATAACTGAATTAGCTAATAGTGGAAAGTATGATGGAGTTGTTTTTCACAGGGTAATAGATGGTTTTATGGCTCAAACAGGAGACGTTCAATTTGGAAATTCATCTTCTGAAAACTTTAATTTAAGTAGAGCTGGAATGGGTGGTTCAGATATGCCTGACCTTAAAGAAGAATTTAATGATTTGCCACATGAAAGAGGAACGCTGTCAATGGCAAGATCTTCAAATCCGAACAGTGCTAATAGCCAGTTTTTTATTTGTTTTGGTCCCACACCACATCTTGATAGACAATATACGGTATTTGGAAAAGTTATTGAGGGTATGGAGTTTGTTGATATGATTACAAAAGGAGATGGACCTAATGGATCTGTTTCTAATCCAGATAAAATAATTAGCTTTAAATCTGAGTAGAATTTAATGGATGGAAGACATAAAGAATTTTTCTTTTAGCGTAAAACATAAAAATAAAAATTATCGTATTGGATTAATTCAAACACATCGTGGAGAAATTAATACTCCTGCGTTTATGCCAGTGGGCACTCAAGCAACTGTTAAAGGTGTTTTTATCGATGATATTATTAAAACAGGAAGTGAAATAATACTTTCTAACACATATCACTTAATGATTAGACCTGGAATAGAGAGGATAGAGGCAGTCGGTGGACTACATAGATTTATGAATTGTAGACTTCCTATTTTGACAGACTCCGGTGGTTATCAGGTTATGTCTTTATCTAAATTTAATAAGATAGATAGAGTTAAAGGGGCAATATTCCAATCCCACATTGACGGAAAAACTTTTGTTTTGAGTCCTGAAGAAAGCATTAGAATACAAAAAAAACTAAACTCTGACATTGTTATGGTGATGGATGAGTGCCCAAAAAATACAAAAGATTATAAAAAAATCAAAACATCTATGGATTTATCTACTGAATGGGCTAGACGATCTAAGGAAGCATTTGGGACAAATCCTCACAAAGCTTTGTTTGGTATTATTCAAGGAGGATTATTTAAAGATTTGAGAAATGAATCTCTTTCTAAATTAATAAACATAGAATTCGATGGATATGCAATTGGTGGTTTAGCTGTTGGAGAAACACAAAAAGAAATGTTTGAAGTATTAGATGGAATAAAAGATAACTTACCGATAGATAAACCAAGATATTTAATGGGTGTTGGAACTCCATCTGATATATTGGGTGCTGTTAAAAGAGGAATAGACATGTTTGATTGCGTCTTACCAACAAGATCAGGAAGAACAGGTTTAGCTTTTACCTGGAATGGAAGAATTCAAATACGAAATTCAGAAAATAAACTTGATAATTCACCTCTAGATAGCAATATAACTAAGTTTGATTTAAATAAATACTCAAAAAATTATATAAACCATCTCTATAATACAAATGAGATGCTATCTTCTATGATTTTAACCTTAAATAATATAAATTTTTATCAAGAACTTATGTATGAAATTCGAAAAAATATCAAAATGGGAACTTTTGATCAATTTCACGATAAGTATATCAATATTTTGTAAATTTTTACCATTGCCAAATATTTAAAAATCAATATAAGAATTTTCGTGTTGGGCCCTTAGCTCAGTTGGTAGAGCAATTCCCTTTTAAGGAATGGGTCGATGGTTCGAGTCCATCAGGGCTCACCATTACTTCAAACTATTGGTGGATACTTCAAAATAATTTCATTAGTCCAATTTTTTATTTGTTCAATTCTTCTATCATTAGATGGATGTGTGCTCATAAACTCTGGTGGCTCTTTACCTTTGTTTGCTATCTTCATTCTTTCCCATATTTTGGTAGTTTCTCTAATATCGTATCCAGATAATGAAGAAAAAATTAACCCAAGATAATCAGCTTCACTCTCTTGTTTTCTTGTAAAAGGGTTCATAATTCCAATTTGAGATATTAATCCAACAGTATTCATGCCTGTTGTATTGTTGACTTTTGAAATCGCACCTCCAGTAGCAATGTCAATTATTCCAGTTGTGGTATTTAGTAATACAGCTCTACTTTGCCTTTCAACAGAGTGTTTAGCAACAGCATGAGCTATTTCATGGCCCATTACAGCGGCGAGACCATCATCATTTTTTGTAATATCTAACATACCTGTATAAACGGCAATTTTTCCACCTGGCATGCACCATGCATTCTTTATTTTTTTATTATCTATAAGTATATATTCCCAATTAAAGTTTTTTGTTGGATCATCCATATCATTTTTATAAAAATATTCAGATATTGAATTTTCAATTTTATTGCCAATTAGGATTATTTTGTTTAAGCTATCCTTATCATCACTTAATTTAGCTTTCTTTTTGACTTTCTCATATAATTGAGCTGCTTGTGCGTTAAGCTTTGATTCTGGAATTAATTTTAATTGCCTTCTTTCAGTAATTGGAGCAGTAGTACAAGCATGCATACCTACAGAAAGACATCCACAACCCATTAAATATATAAAATTTCTTCTATTCACTTTTCTTAATATTTATATTACATGTAATTTATAATCAATTAAAGATATGTCGAAACTAAGAAGAAAAAGAATTTCATTTATAGCAAGGCTAAGAAACTACTTTATAACTGGAATTGTTGTTTTAGTACCAATTGGAATTACATTATATCTTACAACTTTTTTTATATCAATTTCATCAAAATTAATTCCTCAAGGAATAAATCCAAATAGTTACTTACCCTTTGCAATTCCTGGCTTAGAAATTTTGTTGTCAGTAATATTTATTACTTTTGTAGGAGGCTTATCACTTTCTTTTATTGGTAAAAAGTTTCTACAATTGTTTAATGATTTATTAAAAAAAATACCAATTTTAAGAACCATATACTCTGCTATAGGACAAATGACAGAGACATTTGCACCTAAAAAGGGATCAAAAAAAAGTGTGGTTCTAATTCAATATCCACGAAAAGGCACGTGGGCAGTTGGTTTTGCAACAAAAGAAAATAAAGGTGAAATATCAAAAAAAACTAATACAGAATTAGTTAATGTTTTTGTTCCCACAACACCTAACCCAACAAGTGGTTTTCTGTTAATGTTTCCTAAGAGTGATATTGTATATCTTGATATGACTTTCGAAGAAGCCTCAAAATTTATTGTCTCAGCGGGAACTTCAGATTCAAAATCTAAATAGTTTCATTAATTACAGCTACCTTATCGTAAAGCTTGATAAGTTTATTAAAATTATTCATTTTAATCTTATTTTTTTCAATTTTTTTAATTTGATTTTCGGCAATTTTAAAAAGATCTTCATGCTGAATAGGATCAGCTAAGTTGTATTTTTTCAAACCACTTTGCTTAAATCCTAATATATCACCATATCCTCTAATTTTTAAATCTTCCTCGGCAATTTTAAAACCATCATTTGTATTTTTAAGAATTGTTATTCTCTTTCGAGCGTTTTCACTCAGTCCAGCTTTAAACATAAGTATACATGAAGATTCTTTATTTCCTCTTCCAACTCGTCCTCTCAGTTGATGTAGCTGAGATAATCCATACTTATTTGAATTTTCAATAACTATTACATTTGCATTTGGAAAATCGATTCCAACTTCTATTACAGTAGTTGAAACTAATATATCTATTTTTCTATCATTAAACTTATTTAATACTTTATCCTTTTCTTCTTTACCCATTGCTCCATGAACAATATCTACTTTATCATCAAAAATTTTACGTAAAAATTTAAATTTTTCTGTAGCAGATTGATGATCAATTTTTTTTGATTCTTTGATAAGAGGACAAACCCAGAATACTTGATTTTTTTTTAATATTTCACTTTTAATGAAACTAATAACTTCATTAATTTTGGTCTCATTTTTACTATAAGTTTTAATTGGTAGTCTATTTTTTGGTTTTGATTTAATTAGGGAAATATCCATATCTCCATAAATTGTCATCATCATTGTTCTTGGAATAGGTGTCGCTGACATTACGAGTACATCGCAATCATTTCCTCCTTTATCAGACAGTTTTTTTCTTTGATTAACACCAAATTTATGTTGTTCATCAATAATTATTAAACCTAAATTAAAGTAAGTAATTTTTTCTTGGAAAAGGGAATGAGTACCTACCAAAATATCAATTTTATTATTTAAGACATCATTTAAAATTTTTTTTCTTTTTTTATACTCAGTCTTACCAGTTAATATTTCAGGATTACAAAAGTTATTAAAATTTTCTAATATAAATTTATAGTGTTGAATAGCTAATATTTCAGTTGGAGCCATTATTGAAACTTGGTACCCAGCTTTTATAGTATTTAAGGCAGCAATTATAGACACTATCGTTTTTCCAGATCCCACGTCTCCTTGAAGCAATCTAAACATTTTTTGTTTTGATTGCAAATCTGTATTTATATTCTTTAATGAAGTTATTTGATCAGTTGTGAGTTTAAATTTTAAGTTGCCAATTATTTTGCTTTGATGTTGTAAGTCTAAAATTTTATTTTTTTTTTTAATTTTTTTTATTTTATTTCTAATATCAGAAGAAAGTAAAAAATTTGCAAATATCTCATCAAAAACAAGTCTTTTAAAATATTTTGTATCTCTAATTTTAGTAATTTCTTCCTTATGAATTTTAATAATACTTTCCTTCCAGCTTACATTATCAAATAAACTTGAAACCTCTTGTGGCAACCATTCCTCTAAATCAGGTAAATTTTTAAAAACATTATTTATTACTTGATTATATTTATTTAATTTTAAACCATCAGAAAGACTATATTTGCTATCTTCATTTATAATATTTAAATTATTTGTTTTTTTAGTTGTTGGATTTACAAATTGAAATTTATTTCTAAAGTTATTTGCCTTTCCATGTATTATTATTTCTTCGTTTAAGGGTAATAATTTTTTGATATATCCCTCGTAACTATTAAAAAAAATACAGTCTAATTTTACTCCATTTTTTTCACACTGTACTTTATTGGGTAAATTTCTAATTCTTGGAAAATTATATTTAATTGGTATTACTTTAATATTGTAGATTTTTCCTACTTGTAAATCATCTACCTCTGTATCTTCAGCAGTTTCAATTCTTGATAAAGGCAAATGCCAAAGAAGATCAAAAATTGTAAATATTTTTTTTTTGTTAAATGAACTTAATGTTTTTTTACCTACACCTTTAATTTTATCGATGGGTGACAATAAATATTCAAAATTACTCATTAAATATATATATATGTCTATAAGTAATGAATTCAAATAAACAAAATTTAATAAATAAAATTATTTATAGATCTCGATATCGAGGCACAAAAGAAATGGACATATTTGTTAGTAGCTTTGTTAAATCGATTATTGATTCAATATCAATAGAAGATTTAAAAGATTTAGATATATTAGTTAACATGAGTGATGAAGATATTTCCAAAATCTCAAGAAATGAAACCAGTTTTAAAAATAAAAATATATCAAAACTGTTAATTGATTTTAAATGAATGGCGGAGAGACTGGGATTCGAACCCAGGAAAGAGTTGCCCCTTTGTCGGTTTTCAAGACCGATGCTTTCAACCGCTCAGCCATCTCTCCTTGAGCAAGGTTTTATTATTATTAATATATATTTCAACAATAAAATGACTTAAGTAGTTAGTCAAAATATTCAGATATTTAATAATGAATAAAAAAAATTTTAATAAAGGAGTTTTGTTAACATCCTTTGGTTCATTTTGGTGGGGTTTTTTTGGAGTTATATACTTCAAATATATTTCTTTTGCAGGTCATGTAGAAGTATTAATTCATAGAAGTGTTTGGACAGCTTTCGTATTAATAGTTACTACTTTTTTATTTTCCAAATGGAATATTCTTAAAAAAATTTTTAAAGACAAAAAAAAATTATTTATACTTTTTATTTCTGGCTTCTTAATATTTATTAATTGGGGTGTTTGGATTTATGCTATTAGTGTGGACAAAATAATAGATGCTAGTTTTGGCTATTTTATAATGCCAATCATAAGTGTTTTTCTAGGTAATTTTTTCTTTAAAGAACCAATCACAAAAAAAGGTAAAATTTCAATATTTCTAGTAATTATTTCAGTAAGCTATTTAACATTATTAGATTTTAATTCAATTCCATGGGTAGGTTTAATTGTAGCTTTGAGTTGGAGTTTTTATAATCTGCTCAGAAAAAAAATCAATGTTGAAACAGATATAGGTCTTCTGATTGAAAGTTTGTACATACTTCCTTTTGTACTAGTTGCATTTTATTTCATTACAATAAATAGTTATAACGATTTTAGTTTATCAAATCCCTCATTGATGCCATTGTTAATGCTAGCAGGGCCTATGACAGTGATTCCTCTTTTTTTGTATGTTAGGGGCGTAGAATTGGCAGGGTTAGGACCAGCTGGAATGATTTTTTATATTACTCCTACTTTGCAATTTATACTTGGTTTTTTCATTTACAATGAGCAATTTAATATAAATCAGTTAGTTAGTTTTATTTTAATATGGATTGCTGTATTTATATATTTGAAAGATATTTATGAAAAAAATTAAAATTTGTGTTTTTTTTCTTTTTGTTTTTATAGAATTTAATGCATACGCTAATGATGTTGATTTTCAGGAGTGGAAAGAAAAATTTAAATTAATTGCCTTAGAAAGAGGTGTAAGTTTGAGTACAATTGAAAATACTATTGACAAATCCTCTTTTTTAAAAAATGTTATTAAATATGATAGATACCAACCAGAATTTTATGAAGACACTAAGACATATGTTTCTAAAAGAGCTAATATTAAAAAAGTAAACTCTGGAATAAAAGTCTATAACATTAATAAAGAAGTAATAGATAAAATTACCCATGAATTTTCTGTAGATAAAGACTTGCTTTTGTCACTTATGGGAATTGAAACTAATTTTGGTAATTATTTAGGAAAAATGGATATAGTTTCATCATTGGCAACTTTGAGTTATGACAAAAGAAGAAGCGAATTTTTTACCTCAGAACTTATAACGCTTCTAATATTATTCGATAATGGAATTATAAATCCAAATAATTATTTAGGATCATGGGCAGGAGCTTTTGGTAATTTCCAATTCATGCCTTCTACAATTAAAAATTATGCAATTGATTATAATAAAGATGAAATTATAAATTTGAAGAGTATCGAAGATTCATTTGCATCTGCAGCAAATTACTTAAATAAAATGGGATGGGACAATAATACTCCATGTTTTTATAAAGTTGATCTCATTAATGAAACTCCTCATAAATATTTAAATACATCTGCGAAACAAATTAAATATAAAAACAAAATATCTTATTTAAAAAAATATATTAAAAATAATGAAATTCTTAATGATCTTGATAACTTTAAAGCAGCACTTGTAACCCCAGATTATGATATTATTCCAGATGCAAAAAAATTAACCCCAGCTTATTTAGTTTTTGATAATTATGAATTAATCTTAAAATGGAACAGATCCTTAAGGTTTGCATTAGCTGTTTGCACATTAAAAAGTAAGTTTAAAAATGCAATTTAAATATATTTTATATCTTATATTTTTATTTCTATTTGCTTGCGAACATCATTCTTCAAATATTAATATTAAGAATAAGCCTGAAGATACGAAGTCCATAGTTCAAAAAAAAGAAATTAAAGAAATACCAGAAAAAAAAGAAAAAGATGAATCAACTAATATTGTTTATTCAAACAAAGGATTTGCTTTAATATATGATGATGCAGATAATTCATTAGAATATAAATTAAATAATGAATCAATTAATATATTAAGTCCTAACTTACCTAATGGAACACCAGTTAGAATAACAAATATAATTAACGGAAAATCTTTAATGACTGTTGTTAAAAATAAAATAGTTTTACCTATTTTTTATAATTCAGTAATTACTAATAGAATTGTTAATGAATTATCAATAAATCCAGATGAGCCTTATACATTAATTGAAACAATCAATTCTAATAATTTGTATGTTGCAAATGATGTTAAAACATTTGATGAAGAAAAAGAGGTTGCTAACAAAGCTCCAGTTGATGACATAATGGTTCAGAGCATAAGTCTAGAAACAGTAATTAAAGAATCTAATACTAAAAATTTTGTAACAAATTTTAATTATATAATAAAATTTGCAGATTTTTATTTTGAGAATTCTGCAATTATGTTAAAAAATAGGTTATTTGAAGAGTTTAATATAGAGAATATTTTAATCAAAAAGTTGTCACAAAATAATTTTAGAGTTTATAAAGGTCCATATAAAGATTTTGAAAAATTAAAGAAAGGATTTCATAATATCGAAAATCTTGAATTTGATAGTATTGAAATAATTAAATTATGAGAATAAAAAATTTGTACTTAATTTTAATAATTTTATCATTCCTGATTAAACCAGTTTTTGCTAACTTTGATGTAAATGCAAGAACTGTTATTGTTCAAGATTATTTGTCAGGCAAAATATTGTTTGAAAAAGATGCTGATAGACAAATATTTCCAGCTTCTATGACGAAAATTATGACTTCAATTATAGCTTTTGATTTACTTAAAAGTGGTGAATTGTCATTAGATGATAAGTTTTTAGTCTCTGAAAATGCATGGAGATTGTCTCAAGCAGGATATTCATCAATGTTTATAATGGTTGGAGATGAGATAAGTGTTGAAAATTTATTAAGAGGTATCATTGTTTCTTCAGGTAATGATGCTTGTATTGCGCTAGCTGAAGGCATTGCTGGAACAGAGGAAGAGTTTGCAATTATGATGACTGAAAAGGCAAGAGAAATTGGTATGGAAAATACAAATTTTTCTAATTCATCAGGAATAAATGCTCCTGATAATTTATCATCAGTTAGAGATATATTAATCATGTCTAATTACTTGATAAAAAATTATCCAAATTACTATAAATATTACAAAGAAACTGAATTTACATGGGATAGAACAGGAGGTGATCCAATTAAACAAGGTAATCGTAATCCTCTTCTTTATAAAAATATTGGAGTTGATGGAATTAAAACAGGATATCTTGCCTATGAAAAATATTCACTAGCCTCAACTATAAAAAGAAATGAAAGAAGAATAATTGCAGTCGGGAGTGGTTTTGTATCAAAAAATTCAAGATCAAAAGAGTCACTTAAACTGTTGACATATGGATTAACTAATTTTGACACAATTAATATTGCTAAAAAAGGTGAAATATTTGATGAATTGGAGGTTTGGCAAGGTACTCAAAAAACAGTTAAAACCTATATTAATGAAGATGTATATGAAACAATTCCAAAAGCAAAAAAAAAATATCTAAAAGTTTCCATTGATTATAATGGACCAGTAAAAGCTCCAATATTAAAAAATGACATAATAGGTAAAGTTAAAATTTCGTATAAAGATGAACAAATTGAAGAATATGATTTATTAGCGTTAGAAGATGTAAAAAGACAAAATATCTTTTCTAGATTTATTTCTTCAATAAATTTCCTTATCTGGGGTGATGTCTAAATATCCTGTTATAGTTTTTGAAGGTATAGAGGCTTCTGGAAAATCTACTAGCATAAAAAAAATAATTAAATATTTAAAAACAAATAAAATTAAGTATGTATCCTTTAGAGAACCGGGTGGTACAAATTTATCGGAAAAACTGAGATCTTTAATGTTAAATAAAAAATCAGCATTAAGTAATAAAACAGATTTATTTTTATTAATGGCATCTAGATCAGAAAATATAGATAAAATTCTAAAAGAAAATTATAAAAAAAAAGTTATATTAATTGACAGATTTATAGACTCAACATTAGCTTATCAACATTATGGAATGAAATTAGATAAAAGTATAATTTTAAAAATGAATAATTTTTTATTAGGAAATTTCAGACCAAATTTTACTTTCTTAAGCATTGTAAATAAAAAAAATATGCTTAAGAGACTAAAATTGAGAAAAAATAAAAATAAGTATGATAAATTTGATTATAATTTTTATAATAAAGTTCAAAAAGGTTTTTTAAAAATTGCTAATAAAAATAAATCTAAATACCTTGTTTTAGATACTAATAAAGATAACTTAAACATAATTGAAAATAAATTAATAAACAAAATCGAGAGAATTTTAAAGTAAATGAGTGAGACAAGCAAAATGATTGGTCATAAGTCACTTTTTAATGAATTTATTTATCTTGAGCAGATCCAAAAACTTCCAAATAAAATTTTGTTGAATGGTCCAAAGGGTATTGGAAAAAAACTATTTGTTAATCACTTTTTAAATTATTTTTATTTAAAAGGTAATAAACAATCTTATAATTTAAAAGATTATGAATATAACTTGAATAATAATATATCTAAACTTATATCCTCTAAAACACATCCTAATATTCTCAAAATCTATAAAAAAAACGACAAAAAAATAATTGACATTGATCAAATCAGAGACATGATTCAATTCACTAATCAAACATCTTTTAATAATGATAAGAGATTTATAATTATTGAAAATGTTAATTTATTAGGAATTAATTCTGCTAATGCTTTACTAAAATCAATTGAAGAACCTAATAGCAAAATATATTTTATTTTAATCAATAACGCAGAATTTAAAACTTTGGATACTATTAAATCAAGATGTTTAGAGTTTAAATTAAGTCTACTAAACTCAGAAGTAATGGAGATTGTGAATTACTATTTCGAAGATAATAAATATAACGATATTAATCTAGATTATATCAATAACTATAATTCCCCATCATTTTTAATATCATTAGTGAACTTTTTAGAGAACAACGATTTGTCTATTAAAGAAACCTTTATTGAGGATTTATTAATCTATGTAATAAAAAACAAATCATATACATCTAATGAATTTATAAAAGAATATTTAAATTTATTTATTGAACTTTTTTTCTATAAAAATATGAATACTTCTAAGAAAATTTCGTTTAAAATTAAAAAATATTTTTATCTAAAACTTTCTTTTGTTAAAAAATATAATTTAGATTTTGAGTCTTTTTTTCTAGAATTTAATGATAAACTATTAAGTGAATAAAAATTACTACATTACAACACCAATTTATTATCCATCCGCAAAACCGCATATGGGTCATGCTTATTCAAGTATTATTGCTGATTTTTTTGCAAGATTAAAAAGAATACAGGGTTTTAATGTCTATTTTTTGACCGGCACAGATGAGCATGGACAAAAAATACAACGAGCCGCAGAAGAAAAAAAAATGGATCCTTTATTATTTTGTAATGACATTAGTAAAACATTTAGAGATTTATCTGACACATTAAATTTATCTAATAATGATTTCATAAGAACTACCGAGTCAAGACATGCTAAATCAGTAAAAAATCTCTGGAATATTTTAGAAAAAAAAAAAGAAATTTACTTATCCAAGTACTCAGGTTGGTATTCTGTATCAGATGAAGCATTTTATACAGAGAGTGAAATTGAAGACTTAGACGGTATAAAAAAATCGATTAGTTCAGGTTCAAAAGTAGAGTGGGTAGAAGAAGAGTCTTATTTTTTTAAATTATCAAAGTGGCAAGACAAATTGTTAGAGTTTTATAACAAGAATCCAAATTTTATACTACCTGAAACTAGAAAAAATGAAGTTATCAGTTTTGTTAAATCAGGATTAAAAGATCTATCTGTAAGTAGAAAATCTTTTAATTGGGGTATAAAAGTTCCATCAAATAAAGAACATGTTATTTATGTTTGGTTGGATGCGTTAACAAATTATCTGAGTGCTTTAAATTATCCAAATGAAAGTGATGATTTGTACAAATCTTTTTGGCCTGCAGATCTACATCTAATTGGAAAAGATATATTAAGATTTCATGCTATTTATTGGCCAGCTTTCCTATTAGCTGCAGATATAGAGCCCCCAAAAAGAGTATTCGGTCACGGATGGATACTTTCTGGAGATGAAAAAATGTCTAAATCTAAAGGTAACATTTTAGACCCACTTGAGATTATAGAAAATTATGGCTTAGATCCTTTAAGATATTATTTAATTAAAGAGGTTTCTTTTGGCAATGATGGAAATATTTCACAAGAAAAACTAGAGTCTTGTATTAATAGTGATTTAGCTAATAATTATGGAAATTTGTGTCAAAGAGTTTTAGCTTTTTGTGAAAAAAATTCTAACTTAGAAGTTCCTACCATAGAAGATCTAACAGAGGACGATAAAATTATTTTAAATCAATATTCTAAGTATTATGATAATTTATTAGTTTATTCAGATAATCAAGACGTTAATTCATATATTAATTTTATTGTTGAACAATTATTTTTAGCAAATAAATATTTCAATGACCAAGAACCTTGGAAAAAAAAGAATGATAAATTAAGGATGAATACAATTATTTATGTAGCTTTGGAACTAATAAGAAAAGTAACTATATTGCTTTATCCTATTATACCATCATCATCTTTAAAAGTTTTAGGTATATTTGGTATAAATGAGGAAAAAATTAATTTTGATACAATTAAAGATAATAATTATTTAAAAAAAGGTCTGAAATTGAATAAATTAGATATTTTGTTTAAAAAAATTGAAAAAAATGATTGATTCACACTGTCACTTAGATCACGAACCTTTATCTAAAAATATCCAAGATGTTTTATCAAGATGCAAAAAGGAAGGAATTAATAAAGTATTAACAATATCTACAACATTACGTGGTTTCCCAAAAATTTTGGAAATTGTAGATAAAGATGAAATGATATTTGGAACTTTTGGTATACATCCTCATGAAACAAACACTGACCAAATTTTAAAAGAAGAAATAATCAGTAGAATCAAATCAAATAGTAAAATTATTGGAGTAGGAGAGACAGGTTTAGACTTTTATTACAATAATAGCGATAAAGATAAACAAATCACGAGTTTCAAAAATCATATCGATGCTGCATTAGAATTAAACATCCCTTTAATTGTTCATTCCAGAAATGCAGAAGACGAAACTTATGAAATATTAGAAAATTCAGACAAAAATTTAAAAATACTAATGCATTGTTTCACAGGATCACTTCAATTTGCTTTAAAATTAATGGAGCTTAATTCATATTTTTCAGCCAGCGGTATTATTACATTTAAAAATAGCAATGATCTTCAAAATACGTTTAAACAGATTCCTTTAGAAAGATTGCTAATTGAAACTGACAGTCCCTTTTTAGCACCTGAGCCAATGAGAGGTAAAAAAAATGAACCATCTTTTGTGCGCTATACTTTAAAAAAACTTTCAGAATTAAAAAATATTGCTTCTAACGATCTTGATAAAATAACAACAGAAAATTTTAATAGATTATTTTTTAATCAATGAGCTTAAAATTTACTATTTTAGGTTGCGGTAGTTCTTTAGGTATACCAAGAATCGATGGTTATTATGGAAATTGCGATCCAAAAAATAAAAAAAATATACGCTCAAGATGTTCAGCATTAATAAGATCTAAAAATTTAAATATTCTTATTGATACATCTCCCGATCTAAAATCCCAATTACTTCAAAATAAAGTTAAGAATATTGATAAAGTTTTTTATACACACGCTCATGCAGATCAAACACATGGTATTAATGAATTGAGAGTTTTCACATTAAAAAATAGAAAAAAAATACCTATTTACGCTGATTTAATTACAAAAAGAAGTCTTCAAAAAACTTTTGGTTATTGTTTTAAAGATTATAAAAATTATCCATCAATCCTTGATGCGAAAACTTTAAAGTCTAAACATATATTAAAAGATATGAACACAAAAATTGTAATTAAATCTTTAAAAGTTCATCATGGTTCAATAAAAAGTATTTGCTATATAATTAATGACAAATGTGCTTATGCACCAGATGTAAATAAAATTGATTATAAAGATTTAAAACATTTAAAAAACTTAAAATATTTTATTGTAGATTGTTTAAGATATAATTATCATTCGACTCATTTTAATTTAGACGATGTGTTATACCTAATTAAAAAAATTAAACCTAAAAAATCAATTCTTACAAATCTGAGTAATGAAATTGATTATAATGAAATAAAAAAAAAATTACCCAATAATATAATTCCTGCTTACGATGGATTGACTGTTTTAATTTAATAAACTTTCTATTTTTTTTGTAATTTTTTTTGAGGTTGGATTTGTTAAAGACGCATAAGTATCTTCAATTTTACCTTCCTTATTAATTAATATTTTATAAAAATTCCACTTTGGTACTGCAGATTTCCCATAGTTTTCTTTTGCCCATTTATAAATCTCATGTGCATTATCACCTTTTACATTTGTTATTTCAGTCAGTGGAAAGTTAATATTAAAGTTAACCTTACAAAATTCTTTTACCTCACTATTGATTTTTTTTTCTTGATTAAAGGAATTTGATGGTACACCTAATACTATCAAACCTTTATCTTTATATTTTTCCCATAACTCTTGCATGTCATTATATTGTTTTGTAAATCCACAATAACTAGCAGTATTAACAATTAATACAGGTTTACCTCTAAATTCATTAAAATTTATTACGTCACCCGAAATACTATTTATTTTAAAGTCATAAAAAATTTTTTTATAATCCGCATTTGATGAACTTTTAGAAAAAAACATAATTATAGTTACTCCAATTATTAGTAGATATTTCATTATTTTAATTATTTATTTGGTGTAAGTAGTATTAAAAAGTAACCAAATAAAGTGGATAATAATGACCCAGTTAGAACTCCTATTTTTACACCATCCATGTATTGCATACTTTCAGCAAATGCTAAATTTCCAACAAATAAACTCATTGTGAAACCAATTCCTGTTAAAACACCGACTCCATAGAAATTATACCAGCTAGTGTTACTTGGCATTTGGGCAATTTTTAATTTTATCGCTATATATGAAAAAACAAAAACTCCTAATTGTTTACCAACAAATAAACCTAAAACTATTCCTAATGGAACTTTATTTAATAACGATGAAAAAGATAAACCTTCCAAAGATACACCAGCATTTGCAAATGCAAATATAGGCATTATTCCAAATGCAACATAAGGACTTATTGCATGCTCTACCTTAATTAAAAGTGAGAAATCTTTATCTTTTTTTCTATGAGGAATTGTCATTGCAAGTAATACACCAGCAATAGTTGCATGAATTCCTGAGTTATGAGTAAAATCCCATAAGAAAATTCCCACTATGAGATAGGGTAGAAATTTTTTTATATTAAATTTGTTTATAACTAATAAAATAATAAATGCTAACAACATCAGAGATAAATATTTAATACTTAAATCACCAGAATAAAATAAAGCAATGATTACTATTGCTCCTAAATCATCTATAATTGCTAAAGCTGTTAGAAAAACTTTTAGTGATAGAGGAACTCTCTTACCCAATAGTGATAATACACCTAAAGAAAAGGCTATATCTGTTGCCGATGGTATTGCCCAACCTTTTAATGTTTCTCCATCTCCTAAGTTTATAAAAACATATATTAGTGCAGGAACTAACATTCCACCAACTGCTGCTATTATTGGAAGCAAAGCTTGTTTAATATTAGATAATTCTCCTTGCAAAAATTCTCTTTTAATTTCAAGTGTTACAAAAAAGAAAAAGATTGCCATTAACGCATCATTTATCCAATGTAAGACAGAAAGCTTTAGACCAAAATTATTTATGCCAATAAACAAATATCTCTCTAATGTTGAAAAATATAGAATAGATAATTCAGAATTACTTATAAATAATGCAACTACAGCTGCAAAAAGAAGAACTATTCCACTTGCAGCCTCAAGTTTAAAAAATGATGTAAAACCTTTTGTAATTTTTTGAATCATATTTAGTTAACAAGGTCTTTTATAAAAAGTTTGAAATCTAAAAGAGTTTCGTAAAAGCTATCAAGAAAAGGAGTTATAGTTGGAAATACACTTATTAAATAAGACTTAAATGTATCTAATAAAAATATAATACCTAATAAAGAAATAATAACGACAATAAAATAAACTAACACCGTCCTTATTTTTCCCTGTTTTTCCTCATTTCCTTTTTCTTCTTTTAAATTATTTTCTTCGTCTTTATCGTCATCTGTGTTCTCTTCAGATAATACTTCATTTATATCTGTAAAATTCTCATCATTTAATGTTTCATCAGATTGAACTTCATTTTTAATAACATTTTCATTGATTTTTACTTCTAACTCTTCATCATTTTTGGTGTCTATGATATGTTTATAATGCCAAATTTTGCTACAACTCCCACATTTTAACAATCTACCTTCTGTAGGTATAAGACTGTTATCTATATTAAATTTTTTTTTACCGCACTCGCAATTAATGATCATAAGTCTTTTATATAGTATAATTGTTTAAAATTCCTTTTAAAATGTGTTTTTATACTTTGAATTTTTTTTTATCTACTGTATTAGTACAGCAATCGGGGCGTAGCGCAGCCTGGTAGCGCATCTGGTTTGGGACCAGAGGGTCGCAGGTTCAAATCCTGCCGCCCCGACCATTAACTATGAAAAAAGCTAAAATCTACAAACCTTCTAAAACAGCAATGCAATCAGGCTTAAAAAAATTTGATAAATGGATTATTGAATTTATTACAGAAGATCCAGGTAAAAATCCACTTATGGGATGGGAAAGTTCTTCAGATACTTACTCAGAATTAAACTTGGAATTTAAATCAAAAGATTTAGCAATAGAGTATGCTAAAAAAAATAATATTCTTTTTGAGGTTATTGAACCTCAAAAAAGAAAGATAACTAAAAAATCTTATGCGGATAATTTTATAAAATAATGTTTAGATTTTTTACTATAAAAAAATGGTATCTATGGTCTTGGATAGGTTCATTAATTATTTTATCATCACTTTGGGTACAAGTAAAAATAGATGTTAAAATTAATGAGTGGTTTGGTGAATTTTATGACATGATACAAAAAGCACTTGGTAAACCAAATGCTATTACTATTGAAGAATATTGGGCTAGTCTGTTTTCGTTTATCGTGCTCGCAGCAATGTATGTTGGAGTAGCTGTTATTGTTAGCTACTTTACATCTCATTATTTATTTAGATGGAGAACTGCTATGGTTGAATATTATCATAGCGTATATGAAAAGGCTCGTAAAATTGAGGGAGCGTCTCAAAGGGTGCAAGAAGATACAATAAAATTTTCAAGAATAATGGAGTCACTTGGGACCAGTTTAATTGAAGCAATAATGATATTGGTTGAATTCATGCCAATATTATTTGGCTTAAGTATAGGTATTCCAATATTTTTTTTTGGTGATTGGGAATATGGTTTAATAGTAGGTGCACTTTTATGGTCTATAGGTGGAACAATTTTTTTGGTTATTTTAGGTTTAATCTTAAGATTAGTAGGTGTTGAATATGACCTTCAAAAAAAAGAGGCAGCTTATAGAAAAATTTTAGTTATTGCTGAAGATGATGGCACAGTAAGACCAAAATCAATTGAAGAATTATTTGATGATGTCAGAAGCATTCATTTTTTAAGTTACATCAGGTACCTTTATTTTAATATTGGCAGAATAGCTTATTTGCAGGCTAATGTTTTGTCAGCTTATGTATTTCTTGCACCTGCAATAGTAGCTGGAGCAGTTACGCTAGGTGTTATGCAACAAATTATTAGAGCTTTTGGACGTGTAGAAGGATCAATGCAGTATATTCTTAAAGCTTGGCCCACTATTATAGAATTAGCAAGTGTTTATAAAAGATTAAGAGAATTTGAATATAAATTAAAAATTGAAGGTTCTGAAAGTGATATCAAAACATAATTAATGAAATTATCAGAACAATTATTAAATAGTCTTATTGAAATAACCTCAAACTCAGCAATTGCTTGTTATCCATACATTGGTAAAAACGAAAAAATATTAGCAGATAAAGCTGCAACTGATGTAATGAGACATCAATTAAATAAATTAGATATAAATGGCAAAGTTGTAATAGGTGAGGGTGAGCTTGATGAGGCACCTATGCTTTATATAGGTGAAATCCTTGGCAATGGTAAAGGACCCCAAATAGATATAGCTGTAGACCCTGTTGAAGGTACAAATTTTGTTGCAAAAAATCTACCTGGCTCAATGTCTGTGTTGGCTGTTGCAGAAAAGGGAAATTTGTTAAATGCACCGGAAACATATATGAACAAGATTGTTTCAGGAAGTCATATTCCTAAAGGATCAATAGATATTGATTTTACAGTTAAAGAAAATATTAATATTTATTCTGAAATTACAAAAAAGAAAAATTCAGAAATCACAGTATGTATTCTTAAAAGACCCAGACATAAAGAAATTATATATGAGTTAAATAAACTAAATGTAAATATAAAGTTTTTAACAGATGGTGATGTATCAGGAGCTTTACTAGTTTCAGATAAAAAATTTAATGTAGATATATTCATGGGAATCGGTGGAGGTCCCGAAGGTGTTATTGCAGCTGCGGCCTTAAATACACTAAATTGTAATTTTCAGGGTAGATTTTTATTTAAAACATCGGAAGACATAAATCGTGCACAAAAAATGGGTATTAAAGATTTAAATAAAAAATATGAAATTAATGAAATAGTAAAGGGTGAAAGTATTTTTTGTGCGACAGGTATTACATCAGGAGATTTAATGAATGGTGTATTTAAGCGAAAAGATAAGTACATTACAGAGACAATTATCACTCATAATAAATCTGAGTTGAAGTTAATAAAAAAAGAGGTTTCACTCACTTGATTATTTGAAAAAATTACAATAAAAGATCTTCCACTGGTCCCTTCGTCTATCGGTTAGGACACATGGTTTTCATCCATGAAAGAGGGGTTCGATTCCCCTAGGGACCGCCAATTATTTTTTTTTGCGTGTTGGTGCATTAATTTTTTCTCTTAATGTTGAAAGCAAATTATAAACAAAGTTGTCTTGCGAAAACTTTTTTTTAGTCTTTTTCTCAGCAATCTTTAAGTCATTCATATCATCAAGATCTAATAAACTTTTGTTCTCAACTAATCCTAATGAATTAAATTCCACAATTAAAATATTGTTACTAGATATTTTTTTTTTGCCTAATTTATAAAGAGATTGATTTGTCTTTTTTCGTTCAATATAAAACCATATATCATCAAATTTGCTAACAGATGAAGGAGGGCCAATAAGTTTCCTAAGGTCGTTTTTATTTGTTTTAGCTAGTATAATTTTTTCAAATTTATTCTCCATTGATCTGTAGCCATGTAGATTTGAAACTTTATTTATTGAGCAATTAAGTGTAAATAAAAATAGAAAAATTAATAAATAAACTTTCATATGAAAAATGACTATTTGAATATTTACAATAATTTAATAAAATTAACTAGAAATAAAAAAATTTTTCTAAATTTAAAAAATAATGATACATTTTCAGATAGACTAATTGTTTTATTATTTCACTTTGCTTTTTTTATCAAATTTTATAAAAAAATATTGTCTAAAGATGAAGCTCAAGACTTATTTGATTTTTTTATAAGGCAAATAGAGTTATCTATTAGAGAAATAGGTTACGGAGATGTATCGGTAAATAAGAAAATGAAAGAATATGTAAATCTATTTTACTCAATATTAG
>CACEXE010000012.1 GCA_902563435.1 uncultured Pelagibacteraceae bacterium | reverse complement strand
GACGATTTTTTATAAACTCAATTTTCGAAATTAAAGCTTTATTTTCTGGATCGTGTTTTAGGCAAAAATCTGAATTTTTTAATGTATATTCATGTCCACAATAAATTTCTGTCTCAATTGGTAAATTCTTTAACAACTGCAAAGAATTAAACATCTGTTTATGAGTGCCCTCAAACACTCTTCCACAACCTAATGAAAATAATGTATCTCCAGAAAATAATGCATTTTCATTAAAAAAATAGAAACATATATGGCCTGCAGTATGCCCTGGAATATGAAAAACTTTTGCTTCAAATATACCATCTTTCCAAGTTTCATCATTTTTTAAAGATATATCTATTTCAGGTATTCTATGTTTATCCTTATTAAAACCTATAACCTTAGCATTATATAATTGCTTGAGCTCTTTATTGCCTCCAACGTGATCATAATGATGGTGAGTATTCATTATGAATCTTAATTTTAGATTAAGGCTTTCAATTTTATTTATAATAGGCTCAGCTTCACTAGGATCAATTACAATGGTAGACTTTGTTAACTCATCAATTAATAAATATGAAAAATTATCTTCTAAACATTTTACAATTTCTATTCTCATTTTACTTTTCTAATAAAAAAATACCTAATTCAGATATTAGGTTTTTATATTTTAAATTTGAAGTTGTAATATTTGAAATTTTCTCTCCATTTAAAGAAATTGATTTATAAATATTAACTCTTTTGTTGTTACAAAAATTATAAAAGTCTTGAATTGTACACATATGTAGGTTGGGAGTATTATACCATTGATAAGGTAAATTTTTTGTAACTGGCATTTCTCCTTTTAATAGCAAATCTAATCTAACTTTCCAATGTCCAAAATTTGGAATTGTAACAATTACCTTTTTTCCTACTCGTAATAAATTTTCAATAACATTTTCTGGGCTCATAAATGCTTGAAGAGTTTGACTTAATATTACGTAATCAAATGATAAATCTGGAAATTGCTTTAAATCATTCTCTGCGTCACCTTCAATAACAGCTAAACCTTTAGATAAACATTTTTTTACTTTTTCTTTAGAAATTTCAAGTCCTCTGACATCTACCACTTTATTTTTTGATAGATATTCCATCAAAATTCCATCACCACATCCAACGTCCAAGACTCTTGATTTTTCCTCGATAAACTTAGAAATAACTTTAAATTCTTCTTTCATTAATATTAGAATAAGTTGTATTTAAATAATTTTTAATAGTGCTTAAAAAATCTGGGACGTCTAACAAAAAGGAATCGTGACCTTTGTCAGTTTTAATTTCTACAAAACCAACATCAGCACCAATTGCATTAAGCGCTATTACAATATCTTTATTCTCAGAGGTTGGGTATAACCAATCAGAAGTAAAGGAAATGATGAAAAATTTTGTTTTGGTATCTTTAAATGCTTTGGAAAGGTTTCCTCCAAATTGTTTAGTTAAATCAAAATAATCCATCGCTCTAGTGATATACAAATAACTATTTGCATCGAATCTATCTACAAACACAGAACCTTGATATCTCAGATAACTTTCAATTTGAAAGTCAGCATCAAATCCAAATTTTAAATCAGATCTTTCTTGAAGATTTCTTCCAAACTTTTCTTGTAAACCTTGTTTTGATAAATACGTGATATGAGCAGCCATCCTAGCAACAGCTAAACCTTTATCTGGATTTGTTGATTTTTCATCATACAATCCCTCATTCCAATTGCTATCAGACATTATTGCTTGTCTTCCAAGTTCATTAAAAGCAATATTTTGAGCTGAATGACTAGCCGTACAAGCAATTGGTAAAGCTACTCTAGCCTTATTCGGAAAGTTCGATACGAATTGTAAAACTTGCATTCCACCCATGGAGCCGCCAGCAACTGCAAATAATTTTTCTATTTTTAAGTAATCTAATAGATTGTATTGAGCGTTAACCATGTCATTAATTGTAATGACAGGAAAATTTGTACCTATAGGTTTATTGGTCAAAGGATCAATAATTCCTGGTCCGTAGGATCCCATACATCCACCAATAACATTCGCACAGATAACAAAAAATTTATCAGTATCGAATGCCTTACCTGGACCAACTGCATAGTTCCACCAACCCTCTTTTTTTGTAATTGGATTGATGCCTGAAGCATACTGGTCGCCAGTTAGAGCATGAAAAATTAATATAGCATTATCTTTCTTCTCATTAAGATTTCCATAGGTCTCATAAGCTAATGGAAAGTTCGAAATTTCTTTGCCACAATCAAGCTTAAGAGCTTCCTCAATAATTATATTTTTCATTTTATTTAAATTGCTCATAAAAATTTTGCTGAAATGAATTGTGAGAAAAAAAACTTATTTAGCAGGTTTTTTAAAGCGCTCGCAATTCAGTTAAATCAGCGCAAAAAGCTTTTATAAGATAGCTTTTTAGATGTCAATTTTTTTAGAATTATTGATTGTATTATCTAATTATCTGACTATTTATTAGTAAAACTAAGCAGCATGAATACTCCATTATTTAGAAAATTAAACCTAGAAGCCTATAAGCCTGGAAGATCATTCTTAAATAAAAAAAAAAGCATAATAAAACTATCAGCTAATGAGTCAGCTTTAGGAATGAGCAAAAATGCTTATAAAGCAATAATAAAATCCAAAAATAATATATCAAAGTATCCAGATGGGAAATTTAAGGAATTAACATCCACGATTTCAAAAAAATATAATTGCAAGCAAAATCAAATTATCTGTGGTTCTGGATCTGATGAAATTATTCAAATGCTATGCCAGTTATTTTTGAACAAAGGAGACGAAGTTGTTGTGCCAGAGTACAGTTTTTTAATGTACAGAATTTATGCAAAAATAGTAGGAGCAAAAGTTATATTTTCTAAAGAAAAAAATTTTAAAGTATCAAATGATGAAATTATAAAAAAAATAACTAAAAGAACTAAGATTGTATTTATAGCTAATCCAAATAATCCAACAGGCACATATATTTCTAAAAAACAATTGTTAGACCTTAGGAAGCGATTAAATAAAAAAATTTTATTGGTGGTCGATGATGCTTATTTTGAATATATCTTAAATAAGGATTATAGATCAGGTTTAGAGCTTTTTAAAAATAAAAATAATGTATTTATATTAAGAACTTTTTCAAAGATTTATGGCCTTGCATCTTTAAGAGTGGGATGGGGTTATGGAAGTAAAAAAATTATTGACGCTTTATATAAAATTAAACCACCATTTAATGTTAATAAGATAGCACAGGAATGTGCAGTTGAGTCTCTTAAAGATAAAAGTTTTATAAAAAAATCTGTAAAACATAATTTAGATTGGGCTAAAAAAATAAAAAAAATAATGAATTCTTATAATATTCAAACAAATGAAATTGGACCAAATTTTTTTCTTTTAGATTTTAAAAAATGTAAATTAACTGCAGCCTTTGTAGAGAGAAATCTTGAGAAATCAGGAATTATTCTTAGAGAGATGAATTCGTATGGTATTAAAAATTGTTTAAGACTTACAATTGGAAATGTGAGAGAAA
The DNA here is from genome assembly GCA_902563435.1 of uncultured Pelagibacteraceae bacterium. GTDB lineage: Bacteria > Pseudomonadota > Alphaproteobacteria > Pelagibacterales > Pelagibacteraceae > Pelagibacter. Next base: position 28,090 of record CACEXE010000012.1, on the reverse strand, counting down.
ATATACTTTTAATTAAGCAGATGAAAAAAATTTTTAAAAATGTTTAAAAATATATTGATCATTGGTTGTGGATTAATTGGGTCTTCAATTTTAAGAGCATCCATAAATAAAAAAACTTCTAAAAACTTTTTTGTTTATGAAAAATTAAAAAAAAATATCGGAGAAATTAAAAAAATAGATAAAAAAATAATTATTTTAAAAAAACTAGATAATAAAATTTCTGATATGGATTTTGTTATAATTGCTACTCCGATGAGTCAGTATAAAAGAATTATTCCTCATTTAAATAAGCATTTAAGTAAAAAATCTTTAATTACAGATGTAGGTTCTACAAAGGAAAATATTAGCAAATTAAAAAATAATAGCCTGTCAAAGTCACTTCACTGGATTATGAGTCATCCGATATCTGGATCCGAGGTAAGTGGACCAAAGTATGGAAGTAAAAGTCTGTTTATTAATAAATGGTGCATAGTTTTTAATGACAAAAATAAAATAAAACAGAAAAAATTGGTTAATTTTTGGAAAAAAATTGGTTCAAAAGTAATAATTATGGATGAAAAAATACATGATAAGATATTTTCAATTACAAGTCACTTACCCCATTTAATTGCTTACAATTTAATAAAGACCGCTCAAGATTTTCAAAAAACTCAAAAAAAAGATGTGATTAAATTCAGCGCAGGAGGATTAAGAGATTTTTCTAGGATTGCTGCATCAAATGAAATCATGTGGAGAGATATTTTTTTTAATAACAGAAAAAATGTTGTTAGTGCAATAAACTTATTTATCAAAAACTTAAAATCTTTTAAAAAAAATATTGAAAATCTAGATGACAAAACTTTGAGAAAAAAATTGGTTAATTCAAAAAAAGTTAGACAGCAAATATTGAATTTAAAACAAGACATAGCAAAACCAGATTTTGGAAGAGATCAAAACTAAATTGATATAATTTTAATTACTTTTAAATTTGCGGTTTTTTTAATTAATTTAATGGTTTCTATTATTGGCATTACTATTACTTTTTTTCTTGGACCATATGCATGAATTAATTTTTTTGTATTTAAACAAATGGCAACATGTCCTTTCCAAAAAATAATATCTCCTTTCTTAAAAACTCTTTTATTCCTAACACCCTTTTTGATTCTAATTTGATCTTTTGTATCTCTAGGGAAGTATTTATGGTTATATTTATAAAAAATTTGGAGTAATGCTGAACAATCAATACCATCGAAAGTTTTACCACCCCATTTATATTTAATATTTGAAAAAAGTTTTAATATTTTACTAAAATTGTAATTTTTTTTATTTATAGTTTGTAATTCATTTAATTTTATCCATTTATTTTTTTCAAACATTCCAAAATTATTTTTCTTAGTAAGAATCTCAATTTCAGATGAAAATGGAAGGTATTTTTTTGTTAAAAATTTAATATTATTTTTTGGTTGATTGAAAATTTTCGATTTTAATATACTGACTTTGTGTGTTTTGTTTAAAACTTTATTAAATTTCTTGATCTTTATAAAGCCTAAGTAATTATCAAAATCAGCTTTAATCTTAAAAAAATCTTTTTTTTTTTCTATTATACTAAATTTTTCACCATATATTAATTGAGTACTTATATTTGATTTTTTTGAGGCCAACTCATAAACATTTAAATAGGAACTCTTACAAAAATAGCTATTTTGCACCAATTTTTACTTTATTCCTTATAAACCATAGACAAATTAATGATGGAATAACCATTACAGTTGTTATTATAAAAAATGTACCCCAGTCCCCATTTAGCCAATCTACTAACGCACCTGACGAAGATGCAAGAGTAGTTCTTCCAGCAGTTCCTATAGATGCTAATAATGCATATTGTGTTGCAGTATAAGTCCTATCTACTAATAAAGAGATAAACGCAACAAATGCTACTGTTGCAAATGCGGCTGTTATATCATCAGCTATTACTGCTATAGCAAATAATAATTCTGATTTACCTGTCCAGGCTAATAAAGCAAAAAGTAAATTAGTTACTGCCATCAAACCTCCAGCAAAAAACATGGTTTTAACTGTCCCAGCTCTCATAGCCATCACACCACCTATTAAAGTGAAAACTACAGTTGTAATCCATCCTAATCCCTTAGAGTAAATTGCTATTTGTCCTTTCGAAAAACCAATTTCCTTGTAAAAAACAATCGACATACGCCCGAGAAATGCTTCACCAATTTTAAACAGGAATACAAATCCCAATATTCCTGCTGCAATAGCAAATCCATTTTTTTTGAAAAAACTTATTATTGGTCCTCCAATAGTACCTGTAATATAGGCAATAAAGTTTGTTAAAGTATTATTTGATCCAAGCTTATCTCTAATTATTTGATCTGTTGCTTTTTGATTATTAACTCTATTCATATCAATTGTTTCGTGAACAAACATCAAACCTATATTCATCAAAATAATCAAGATACCCAAAACTAAAAAAGTAGCCTGCCAATAATCTGCTACGCCCATGTTTTCAAAAAATTCTGCAGTAAATAATGCTACCACACCCCCTAATTTATATCCTGTCCACCATCCAACAACTGCCATAGCAGCTCCTGCAGCCATAGATTTTCCCTCATTTGAATTAATCTGTTCTATTCTTAGTGCATCAACAGTAATATCTTGAGTAGCAGAAGCAATAGCAATTACTAATCCAACACTGATTAAGAGTGCTAAGTTTTGATTAGGATTTATAAAACTCCAAACTATTAAGCTTAGTAAAATAATTAATTGCATTAATACAATCCATCCACGTCTATGCCCTAATTTTTTTGTTAAAAAAGGAATTTGTACTCTGTCAATTATCGGAGCCCATAAATAATTAAATGCATACACTCCAAATATTAATCCTGCCCAACCAATTGTTGATCTACTTAATCCCTCTTCCTTAAGCCAAAGACTTAAGCTACTTGCAATTAATACCCATGGAAAACCACTTATTGCTCCTAGAAGCAATATTCTTAACATCCTTATATCTCTATAAACTAATAATGAGTCAACCCAGCTTTGTTTTGTTTCAGACATTAATATTTTCTCCAAAATGATGGAATAAACAATACTAATACAGCAAACAACTCTAATCTACCTAAAATCATCGCCAAGCTTAAAATCCATTTTGAAAAATCAGATAAATTGGAAAAATTACCATTTGGACCAATTATATCACCCAAACCAGGGCCCACATTTGATATCGATGTTGCAGCAGCAGATATTGAAGTTGTCAAATCTAAACCACTAGTTGATAAAAGAGCAGTTATAATAAAAAAAATTACAATATATAAAAATATAAAGGAAATAATTGATTCTAAAAACTTTTCATCAATATTACTATTTTCATATTTTATTTTAAATATACCTCTTGGATAAATTATTTTCTTTAGTTGTACAGAAATAAACTGGAATAAAATTTGTACCCTAAATATTTTAATCCCACAAGCTGTTGAGCCTGCACATCCACCGATAAACATAAGAATAAGAAAATAGATTAATGGGAATTGACCCCAATCACTAAAATTTTGAGTTACATAACCAGTTCCAGTTAAAATTGATATTACATTAAATGCAACTGACCTAATACTGGTATCAAAAAAACTTTGATTTTTTATAAGTAGATATAGATACATTAAAAGAATTGAAAAAAGGACAATCTTTATAAAAGTTTTTATTTGTGTATCGTTAAAAAATATTTTTTTGTCTCCATTCAAGTATTTGATATAGGCAATAAATGGAATACTTCCTAAAATTATAAATATAATTGAAGTAAATTCAATAAGTGAACTATCAAAATATCCAATAGACTCATTATAATTTGAGAAACCCCCTGTTGCAATTGTTGTCATTGAGTGAACTATGCTATCAAAAAAGTTCATTCCAAATATTTTATAAAATAATGCACATATAAAAGTTAATCCTGAGTATACCAAGATCAGTCTCAATGCTATTTCTTTTGATCTAGGTAAAATTTTTTCTGGAGTATCGCTTGTAGATATAATGAACAGCTGCATTCCACCAATATTCATAAGCGGCATTAAAGTAATTGCCATAACGATAATACCAATTCCACCTAACCACTGCAGCATTCCCCTCCATAGCAATATACTTTTGGGGGTCTCATTTAAATTGGTGATTATAGTTGATCCAGTTGTAGTAATACCTGACATACTCTCAAAAAAAGCGTCTGTAGCACTCAAATTTATCTCAGAAAATATAAATGGAAGTGACCCAAAAATAGCAATACTTAACCAAGATAACGCTGTTAAAAGAAAAGCCTGTGGCAAGCTAATTTTTTTATCATGATCTAAATTTGATAATAAAAATAGAATTCCAAATATAACAGTTACAATTCCGGAACTTATAAAACTAGAGTCAAATTCATCATAAAAAAACTGCGTTAAAATTGGCGCAATCATCGATAAACCTAAAATAATTTGTAAAATTCCTAGTGTAAAAAAAACTGTTTTATAATTGGACATTTTGATTGGACATTATTTTATGGTAAATAAATTTCAACTCTATAAGAATTATTAAAAACGTTATTTTATAGGCTGTTTAATTAAAAGTGATAGATAAAACCAACATTGATAAAACAAACGCTTGGCCCTTTGTTGAAGCTAAAAAGCTTCTCAGAGAAAGAAAAAAAAATATTGAAAACAAAGGAAAGATTATTCTGCAAACAGGATATGGTCCTAGTGGTTTACCACACATTGGTACTTTTGGTGAAGTGGCAAGAACCTCAATGATAGTTAATGCCTTAAATCATTTAACTGATCTTCCTAAAGAAATAATTACTTTTTCCGACGATATGGATGGACTAAGGAAAGTGCCTGAAAATATTCCTAATTCTGAAAAACTAATACAAAATCTTCACAAACCTTTAACTCAAGTTCCAGATCCTTTTGGAAAATTTAATAGTTTTGGAGAACACAACAATGAAATGTTAAAAAACTTTCTAAATAAATTTAATTTTAAATATAATTTTAAAAGTTCAACTCTTTTATATAAATCTGGTTTTTTTAATGACACATTAAAATTAATTTTAGAAAATTATGAAGGAATAATGAATATAGTTATTCCCACGCTTGGTAAAGAAAGACAAAAAACATATTCTCCATTTTTACCAATATGTCCAAATACAGGGGTTGTATTAGAGATACCAGTCTCAGAATTAGATACTAAAAATTCAAAAATAATTTTTGACAATAAAGGTAAAAAATTAGAACAAAGTATTTTAGATGGCAATTGCAAATTACAATGGAAAGTAGATTGGGCAATGAGATGGTATGCTCTCGATGTAGATTTTGAAATGTATGGGAAAGATTTGATTGAGAGTGCAATTTTATCTACAAAAATTATAAAATTATTAGGTAAGTCAAATCCATCTGGCTTTGCATATGAGTTATTTTTGGATGAAAAGGGTGAAAAAATATCTAAATCAAAAGGAAATGGTATTACTATTGACCAATGGTTAGAGTATGCTTCACCAGAAAGTCTCTCCTTATATATGTACCAAAATCCAAAAAGAGCAAAAAAACTTTACAGAGAAGTAGTACCAAAGGCTGTCGATGAATATCTTGATTTTATTGAAAAAGGTAAAACTCAAAATGAACTTCAAAAACTAATGAACCCTGTTTGGCATGTTCATTATTCAGAGATACCAGAGGAAAATTCAATTATGCCTTTCTCAATGCTATTAAATTTAGTTGAGACCAGCAATGCTGATAATAAAGAATTACTTTGGAAGTTTGTTAAGAAATATAAGAAAGATATTAATGAGGATACGCATCCAATTTTTGACAATTTAATATCTTATGCAATTAAATATTTTAATGACGTTATAAAATCTAAAAAGATTTATAAAAAACCAAATGAAAGTGAAAAAATTGCTTTAGAAGCTTTAGTAAACTCTTTAGATAGCTGCGATGACACAATGAAACCAGAGGACATTCAGACCACAATTTATACAGTCGGCAAAGAAAATGGCTATAAAGAAAATTTGCGTGATTGGTTTAAGTTAATATATGAGGTAGTTTTTGGGGTAGAAAATGGACCACGATTTGGTTTTTTTATAAGCTTTTTTGGAGTGCAAGAAACCAAAGAATTAATAAAAAGTAAATTAGAAAATGTTTAATATTTTAAGACCATTAATTTTTAAATTTAGCCCTGAAGTAGCTCACTCTTTAGCAATAAAAGCACTAAAGTTAAATAATATTCCTTACTCAAAACCTAAAGATAATCATATTTTAGAAACAACTTTTTGTGAAAAAAAATTATCTTCACCAATTGGTGTTGCTGCTGGGTTTGATAAAAATGCTGAAGTATATAATCCACTGTTTAATCTTGGATTTGGTTTTGTTGAAGTAGGGACAATTACTCCAAAGCCTCAATTTGGTAACCCTAAACCAAGAGTTTTTAGACTTGAGGAAGATGAAGCTCTTATAAATAGATTAGGTTTTAATAATTCTGGTTCAGAACAAATTAGTCAGACAATTAAAGAAAATAACAAAAAGGGTTTTTTAGGAATAAATATTGGACCAAATAAAGACTCTACTAATAGAATTGACGATTATTTAATTTGTTTTCGTAAATTTTATAATTTAGCTGATTATATAACTATTAATATTTCCTCACCAAATACAGAAAATTTAAGAGACTTTCATAACCAGGATGAATTAAATTCATTGATTGACAAACTAAAAAATGAAAAAAAAAAATTGAATTCAAACATTCCGTTAGCAATAAAAGTTTCACCTGATCTTAATGACGATCAAATTAATGAAGTATCCAACATTATTATGGAACAACAAATAGAAATTATTATTGTTTCCAATACTACAGACAAGAATAGAGAAAATTTAAAAAATATAAATAAATTTGAAAAGGGTGGACTTTCAGGCAAACCAATTGAAAAGATTTCAAACGAGGCAATTTCTAAATTTTATACAATTCTTAAAGATAAAACAAAAATAATAGGAGTGGGTGGTGTTAGTAATGGACAAGATGCTTTTCAAAAAATCATTTCTGGTGCAACACTCGTTCAATTATATACTGGAATGGTTTATAGAGGTCCTCGTATAGCTTCAAAAATAAGTACAGAATTAATTGATTTATTAAAAAATAAGGGGTTTAAAAATGTTTCAGAGGCCGTTGGAACTAAAAATTAATCTTGACGCGATAAGATTCAGATCCTATACAAGCTCATAATTTATGTCTAAAAAATGTGAACTTACCGGAAAAATCCCACTCAAGGGTCATAACGTTAGTCATGCTAACAATAAGACTAAAAGAAGATTTCTTCCAAATTTAAAAAAAGTTAAATTTAAAAGTGAACTACTTAAGAGAAGTTTAAGATTAACCGTATCAAATGCCGGGGTTAGATCAGTAGATAAAAAAGGTAGTTTTGATCAATTTCTTATTTCAGCCAAGTCTAGAGATTTATCATTAAGACTAAAAAAATTAAAAAAATCCTTAGTAAGTAAATCTGCATAATGAATAAAGTATTTTTAACACTCTCATTTTTAATGGGATTGGTTGTTTTAGCGTCTAATTATTTAGTCCAATTTCCAATTAAATATTATGGTCTTCAAGAAATTCTTACATATGGAGCATTCAGTTATCCAATAGCTTTTTTAATAACTGATCTAGCAAATAGATCTTTTGGTAAATTAGTTGCTAAAAAAATTGTATATATAGGATTTACAATAGGTATTTTGTTTACACTAATTTTCTCAACAAATTTTGCCGATTTAATCTCAGTAAGAATAGCAATTGGTTCAGGAACAGCATTTATTATTGCTCAATTATTGGATGTACAAATATTTGATCAATTAAGGCAAAAAAAATGGTTTATTGCGCCACTTGCCTCTTCATTAATTGGTTCTACCGTTGATACATTTTTATTCTTTTCGATTTCATTTTATGGAACAGGTATACCTTGGGTGACACTGTCTTTAGGAGATTTAGCAGTAAAGATTTTTGTAGCTTTAGTAATGTTGATACCTTTTAGATTATTATTAGGTTCCTTAAAAGCTGCTTAACTCAAATTTTTGGCTCTTGTTGCGTCATACAATGAATAGCTCCAAAACCCCAAATCAAATCACTACAATCAATACCAATAACTTGTCTATTTGAAAAAAATTTTGTAAAAATTTTTAAAACCTTTTTGTCTTCTTTCACATTAAATACTGGAACCAAGACTGCTTTATTACTTATGAAAAAATTTAAATAACTTGCTGGGACACGAGTTTTGTCTATGACAACTGGGCTTGGCATAGGAATCTTTATAATTTTAAATTTTTTTCCATTTTCATCGTAACTTTTACTCAAAATTTTTAAATTTTCTTTTAGAGCTTTATAATTTTTATCTGATCTATTATTTTCTACAGCTATCATAATTGTACTTTTAGAAACAAACCTTGCAATATCATCAATATGACCGTGTGTGTCATCTCCAACAATTCCTTTATTAAGCCAAATAAAATTTTTTGCATTTAAATATTTTGAAAATAGATTTTCGTAATCAATTTTTTTGAATCCTTTATTTCTCACTTGTTTACTACTTAACAAGCACTCCTTTGTAAGCAATATAGAGCCTGATCCATTGTTATCAAATGCACCTCCTTCCATCACTACTCTTACAAATTTTTTTGAATTTACTTTTTTAGGTAAAATAATTTTAATATTCAAATATTTGCTAATAAGGCTATTGATTTTGTTATCATTTTTGAAATTTTTATATTTTGACCAGGCATTGAATTTAAAATCAAGCATGATCTTTTTTCTTTTTTTTTTGTTGACTAAAAATATTGGTCCAGAATCTCTTAACCAAAGTCTGTCTGTTTTAAGTTTATGAAATTTAATGTTGGATATATTACAACCTATTTTTTTTAAATATATTCTTGTGATACCAATATTTTTGGTATTATTGACTAATAAATCTACTTTTTGATGTTTTGTTAGATATTTTATTATTTTTCCAACTACATTTGGAATTTTTTCAAATAATCCAGGCCAATCATTTTTATTATGAGGCCATGACATCCAAACTGATTTTTGAGGCTCCCATTCTGCTGGCATTCTAAATTCATCTATTCTTTTACTCATCTTTAGGATTTTTGAGAATATCTTTATAAAATTCAGTTCTTCGGTCTCTTAAAAAAGGCCAGTGCTGTCTAGCAGTATCTATTTTTTTATAATCTACTTCACAAACTAAAATATCTTCTTTTTTATTTCCAGCTTTTGCAATTATTTTACCACTAGGATCTATCATCATTGAATTACCCCAAAATTCAATTTTTTTTTTTCCTTTTTTTTCAACACCAACTCTATTTATAGCAGCCACATAGGTTCCATTAGCAATAGCATGAGATTTTTGCATTGTGATCCAAGATTCTAATTGAGATTTTCCAAATTTCTTTTTTTCTTTTGGGTGCCATCCAATAGCAGTAGGATAAAAAATAATTTGAGCCCCTTTTAAAGCTGTTAATCTTGCTGCTTCAGGGAACCATTGATCCCAACATATAAGAGGACCTATCTTGCCAAATTTAGTTTTCACACTTTTGAAACCTAGGTCTCCAGGACTGAAATAAAATTTTTCATAATACCCTGGGTCATCAGGTATGTGCATCTTACGATATTTAGATAGAATATTACCATTTTCATTAATAATGATACTAGTGTTATGATAAAATCCAGACGTTTTTTTTTCGAACATAGTAATATTCAATACAACACCAAGCTCCTTTGCTAAATCACAAAATATTCCAGAGATTTTTCCTGGAATTTTTTCTGCAAACTTAAAATTTGAATGACTTTCTGTTTGGCAAAAGTAATTAGTTAAAAATAGTTCTGGTAGACATATTATCTTTGCCTTTTTCCTTGCAGCTTTTTTAATATTTTTTATAGCTAAATCAATATTAGATTGAATTGTCCCTAAAGATTTACTTTGTATTAAACCAATTTTGATTTTTTTGATCATTAATCAAAATATCTTGGAAAAATTTTTTCTTTCTCTATTTTTCCATTCACCTTTATGATAGGCATCACTTGCTATTAAGGGTAGCACACTTGTTGCTTCAGCAAAAACCATTTGCTCCTTTGCAATATCTACTTTGCCCCATGAGCTTGCCTCTTTTAATGTTGAGCTACTGCAGGCCCCATCTCTGGAATCGGCGACTGTTATTTGAATAGCATATTTGTGCATATCTACATCTTTACCTAAAAGTTCAGCACATATAACAGTATCTTGAATAAAATTTTTCGGCACACCTCCTCCAATCATAAAAAGACCTGATCCTTTAGATTTAATTTTAATTTCAGTTAATTCTCTAAACTCTCGGATTGAGTCGATTGTGATGTGATTTTTTGGATTTCTTTCTTGATGCATTACAAGCCCAAATCCTGCGCTTGAATCTGTAAACGCTGGACAGAAAATTGGAACGTTGTTGTCATAGGCAACCTCTATCAATGAATCTTTCTTCATTGCGTTCGTTTTAAGATATTTACCAATCTCTTTTATAAACTCTCTTGATGTATAACTTTTGGGCTCTAATTGATCTGCAATTTCTCCAATAGTTTTATCACACTTCTGAAGTTCTTCTTCATCAATGTAAGTATCATATATTCTATCAACGTAGTTATTTCTTAACTCTGTATCATCTTGATATTGGGATCCCTGATAATGTTTAAAGCCAAGTGCTTCAAAGAAATCCATATCAATAATTGAAGCCCCAGTTGCTACTATTGCATCTACCATATTATATTTAACTAAATCTCTATAAATATGCATACATCCTGCAGCAGATGTTGATCCTGCCAGTGTTAAAAATATTGTACAATCTTTATCTTTTATCATCTCATTATAAATATTTGCAGCATTTGCAGTCTCTCTTGAAACGAAAGACATTTTTTCCATTGAAGAGACTATTTTTCTAGCATCGAATGAAGTTATATCAATATGCTCTACTTGTTTACTAAGTAAATCACTTTTTCTATTATTTGATTGGTTTTTATTATCTGACATTAAGCAACAAGAAAATCTTTATTTGCTTCTTTGTCATACATCGTCATGATTGGATTATCTTCAACTTCGTAAATATCATCTGAGTAAAATCCATTAAAATTAGTTCTAAAAGTTAATCCATACGCTCCAAGCTGTCCTAATTCTATATAGTCTTTCTCTTTAATGTTATTAGGTAAAATAAATGGACCTTTCATATAATCCATACTATCACAAGTTGGACCATAGAAATCGAATGATGTTAATTTCTTGGAGATTATTCTTCCATCGGTTACCATTTTTGATGGGTAAACAATGTTAGGAACTCCAGCATCAAACAAAGTTCCATACGTCCCGTCATTTATATAAAGTTTCTGTTTTTTTCTTAAATCAACTCTTACTATTGTTGAGCCACTTTCAGCAACAATTGCTCTTCCAGGTTCACAAATAATTTCTGGAAGTTTATCCAATTTTAAATTACTTAAACCTTTTTTAATTTCGTAGAAATAAGCATCTAAAGATTGAGGAATAAGATCAGGATATATAGTAGGAAAGCCTCCTCCAACATTAATCACATCAGGTATAATTTTAGTTTTTTTAATTATATTATTGATTTCAAATATTCCTTTTGAATAAGATATTGGGTGCATACACTGTGATCCAACATGAAAACTAAGTCCAATTTTTTTAGAATATTGTTTTGTTAACCTGAGAAGTCCAGCCGCCTCATTATTAATTGCTCCAAATTTTTTTGATAAATCAATTTCTGCATGTTCATTAGATACAGAAACTCTAACAAATAACTCTAAGTCTTTAGCATAATTTGTACTTTCTAAAATTTTTATTAATTCATCTTTAGTATCCAAAGAAAAGGCCTTAATATTATATTTAAAATATGCCTCTTTAATGCTTTCTCTACTTTTAACTGTATGCATATAAGAACAATTTGCATTTGGACTTATTTTTCTTATAGCCTCTATTTCTTTTATAGATGCTACGTCAAAATGATTAATCCCGCTTTCAACAATAGTTTTAAGAACTACTGGATGAGGGTTGGTTTTTAACGCATAAAGTATTTTTCCAGGAAAATTTTTTTGAAAGTATTTAGAAGCCAATTTAATTGACTCTTTTCTAATACAATAAACAGGTCCTGTTGGTCTCAGTTGATTAACTAATTCCTCAACTGACTTAAATTTTTGCATATCTGCACCCCTAAAAAAAATTTACAAAAAAAACCTGCATATCACGTATGCAAGTTTCATAAGTGCAGCATTTATGGGAAATAATTAATAATGTAAAGTAAATAATGCTATTGAAATATTAAAATTTATTTCCATATAAGGGCTATGATCAACCAACCAACACTTCAAAAATTAAGTGATTTTGAGGATAAATCGCTATTGATCGTAGACGATGACAATCCATTTAGACAAAGATTGGCTAGAGCTATGGAAAAAAAAGGTTTTACAGTTACACAAGCTGAGAGTGTAAAAATTGGTATTGAGACAGTAAAATCACAAAGTCCAGCATTTGCTGTAGTGGATCTTAGATTAAATGATGGTAATGGACTAGAGGTAGTAAAAGAAATTCAAAAGGGTAATATTAAAAGTAGAATTATTATGTTAACGGGATATGGCAATATCCCAACAGCAGTTGCTGCAATTAAAGAAGGAGCAATTGATTATATTGCGAAGCCTGCAGATGCAGATGATGTTGAAAAAGCACTTTTAGCTGATCCAAATCAAAAACCAGCTCCTCCTGAGAATCCAATGTCAGCGGATAGAGTAAAATGGGAGCACATACACAGAGTTTTTGAGTTATGCAACAGAAATGTCTCTGAAACTGCGAGAAGACTAAAAATGCATAGAAGAACTCTTCAAAGAATTCTATCTAAAAGATCTCCTCGATAATTTAATTTTTTGTAAGTCTTAAGAATACATCTTCAAGATCTCCATCATCGGTTGAAATATCTTGTATTTTTATATCTTGTTTTTTAATTTCTGAAATTATTGAGTCTATGCTTAGTTTACTCTTCTCATACGATAAAACTAACCTTTTTCCATCATTCGATATAACTTTTAGTGACTCAAAAGTATTGTCGTTAATATTAGTTTTTTTATCTGTGGTGACATACACAATTTTTGTTTGAATTCTTTCTAAGAGATTTTTAGTCGTATCCAAAGCAACTAATTTTCCTCCACTTAGAATACCAATCCTATCACACATTTTTTCCGCTTCCTCAAGGTAATGAGTTGTTAATATTGTTGTTACCCCTTGTTTATTCAAAGACTTCACATTTTCCCATAATGTATTTCTAAGCTCTACATCAACTCCTGCAGTAGGCTCATCCAAAATTATAATTGGAGGTTGATGCACCATCGCTTTTGCTACAAGTAATCTCCTCTTCATACCACCAGATAAGGCTCTAGCATAACTGTCAGCTTGTTCCTCTAATGATACCAACTTCAATATAGTATCTGTAATTCTATCTTTTTCTCTAATTCCGTATAGACCTGCTTGAAGCTCTAAAAGTTTTCTGGGACTAAAAAATGGATCAAAGTTTACTTCTTGTGGAACAATCCCAATAGAGGCTCTAACTTGTCTAGGGTTTTTATCTAGGTTAAACCCCCAAACATTTACTTCACCACCAGTTTTTACAACTGATCCACCTAATATGTTTATAAATGTACTCTTTCCAGCCCCATTTGGTCCTAATAGACCAAAAATTTCACCTTCTTTCACCTCTAAGTTTAAATTATTAAGCGCATGAGTTTGTTTCGAACCATTTTTTGAATAAACTTTATTCAAGTTTTTAACAGTTAAAACGTTTTTTTTATTCATATGAGGGCATACATTTATTACATTTATAAAAATTAAGATATCATTACATTATGGAGAAAATTAAAAAAAGTGACCATTTTTACTTAATAGATGGTTCGGGATACATTTTTAGAGCATATTATGCCCTTCCTCCTTTAACTAGAAAAAGTGATGGATTACCAGTTGGTGCTGTCAGCGGTTTTTGCAACATGCTTTTTAAATTATTAGAGGATTCTAAATCAGATGATAATTTAGAAAAGCCAACACACTTTGCAGTGATATTTGATTCAGCAAGAAAAAATTTTAGAAATGAAATATATTCAGAGTATAAAGGAAATAGATCTGATGCACCTGACGATCTAATTCCTCAATTTGAATACATCAGGAAATCTGTAAAAGCCTTTAATTTACCTTCAATTGAATTAATCAATTATGAGGCAGATGATTTAATTGCAACATATGTAGAAAAAATTTTAGACTTAGGTGCAAAGGTAACAATTGTTTCTTCAGACAAAGATTTAATGCAGCTTTACAAAAAAGGGGTGAGAATTTATGACCCAATGAAGAACAAATTTATAAATAAAGACGATGTCCACAATAAATTTGGAGTTACTCCAGAAAAAGTAATAGATGTCCAATCTTTAGCTGGTGATAGCACAGATAATGTGCCTGGTGTACCTGGTATAGGAGTTAAAACTGCTGCTGAATTGATAAATCAATATGGAACTTTAGAAAATTTATTAAAAAATGCATCAAAAATAAAACAAAATAAAAGAAGAGAAACTTTAATAAATAACAAGGACGATGCAATTATTAGCAAAAAATTAGTTACGTTAAAAAAAAATGTACCTGTAAAAAATAAAATTGAAGAATTCATATTAAAAAGTGTTAATCAAGATAAGCTTTATTCTTTTCTAAGAGAAATGGAATTTAATAGGCTATTAAGTTCTGCTATCTCAAAGTATGGAGACACAAATAATCTTGTAACTAAAGATATTGATAAAAATTCAGAAAAAACAATAGAAATTACGAAAAAAAATTATCAATTAATTAAAAACGAGAAGGAGATTGAAGATTGGATGAAACAATCTGAGGAAACAGGTGAATTTGCAATAGATACTGAAACAACTTCATTAGACCCTCATACAGCAAAGTTAGTAGGTATTTCAATCTCTAACAGTATTGGAAATGCATGTTACATTCCATTAAATCACGTTAGTGGAAACAATCTTAACGAAAAAAAAGTCTTAAGTATTTTAAAGAATTATTTACAGGATGAGAGCATTAAAAAAATAGGACAAAATATTAAGTTTGATTTTATTGTCTTTTATCACCGTGGAATTACTTTGAATTCCATGGAAGATACTATGCTTATGTCTTATACACTAGATGCTGGTAAAAATAGGCATAATATGGATACACTTTCAGAGATCCATCTAGGTCACAAAACTATAAAATTTAAAGATTTAGTTGGTACGGGAAAAAAACAACTAAATTTTTCTGAAGTGGAAATATCTGAAGCTAAAGATTACGCAGCCGAAGATGCAGATATTACATTTAGATTGTACAAAATTTTTTTAAAATCATTGAAAGCAGAAAAATTATTAAATATTTATGAGTTATTTGAAAAACCTCTAATAAAAATATTAGCAGAGATGGAGATAAAAGGTATTAAACTTGATAAATCTTCACTAAACAAACTGTCTTCAAAATTTAAAACTAAAATTGAAAAATTAGAAAAATCTATTTTTAAGATTTCAAAGAAAACATTTAACATTGGATCAACTAAGCAACTTGGTGAAATAATGTATAACGATTTAAAAATAGCAGCTTTAAAAAAAACAAAAAAAGGTAGTTTTGCTACTAGTGCTTCAGTTTTAGAAGATTTAGCTTTTAAAGGTTATGAATTTCCAAAACTTATCTTAGAATGGAGGCAAATTAGTAAGCTTAAAAATACTTACTCAGATGCATTGCCAGAACATATAAATCAAAATACTAAAAGAGTACATACATCTTTTTTGTTAGCAGCTACTACAACAGGTAGACTTGCATCTAGTGATCCAAATCTACAAAATATTCCAATAAAATCAGATGACGGCAAGGATATTAGAAAAGCGTTTGTTTCTGAAAAAAACAACAAATTAATTTCAGCAGACTACAACCAAGTTGAGATGAGAATTTTGGCTGATCTAGCAGATGTAAAACAGCTAAAAAAGGCATTTTTAAATAATGAGGATATTCATACTTTGACAGCCAGCCAGGTTTTTGGAAAAGAAATTAACAAAATTGATTCAGAAACAAGAAGAAAAGCAAAAGCTATCAACTTTGGAATAATTTATGGTATTTCACAATATGGCTTAGCCAAACAAATCAATGTTTCAAACAATGAAGCAGAGGAATTTTTAAATTCTTACTTTAAAAAATTTCCAGAAATTAGAGATTATATGAAAACAACTGTGAATTTTTGTAGAAAAAGTGGTTATGTGAGCAATATATTTGGAAGAAAAACCCATCTTACTGGAATTAACGATAAGAATTTTAATGTAAGAAATTTTCAGGAGAGGGCAGCGATAAATGCACCAATTCAAGGGTCAGCATCAGAGATAATGAGATTAGCAATGATCAGGATAAATAAAGAAATCTCCAACAATAAAACTAATAGTTTAAAAATGTTGTTACAGATACACGATGAGTTAATTTTTGAGGAAAGCTCTAAAGAAACAAAAAAAAGTACTAAATTAATAAAGGATTTAATGTTGAGTGTGAAAGATAGTGAACTTCATTCATTTTCAATACCCCTTTTAGTAGATGTAAACATTGGAGAAAATTGGGGTGAACTTCATTGAAAACAAATAATTGCCCTAATATGAACAATTTAGTATTTTTATTTTAATTTATGTCACAAACAATTGCGTTAGTAGATGATGATAGAAATTTATTAACATCTGTCCAGATGGCTTTAGAAAAGGAGGGTTTTAAAGTTCAAACTTATATTGATGGTGAAAATGCTCTTGTTGGATTATCTAGAACACCACCTGATCTTGCTGTGATTGATATTAAAATGCCAAGAATGGATGGCGAAGAACTTCTCAGAAAACTCAGAAAAAAAACTTCTATGCCAGTTATTTTTTTAACTTCTAAAGATGAAGTAACTGACGAGGTTAGTGGTTTAAAGCTTGGTGCAGATGACTTTGTTGGTAAAACCGGAGGATTTTCAACTAAAGTTTTAGTAGAAAGAATTAAAGTACAATTAAGAAAAAAAGATAAGGACATCAATATAGAGGAAAATAAAAATGTAATTTCTCATGGTAAGTTAAAATTAGATCCTTCACAACTCGAATGCGAGTGGGATGGAAAACAATTGCCTGATAAACTGACTACGACAGAATTTAAAATTGTTGAGGAGCTAGCAAAAAGACCTGGAATGATTAAAGAGAGAGCCTTACTTATGGATGTAGCTTACAGAGAAGACACAGATATAGAAGATAGAACTATTGATAGTCACGTTAAAAGAATAAGAAAAAAATTTAAAAAGGTAGATAGTGATTTTTCAGCAATTGAAACAAGATATGGAAGTGGATATAGATGGAATGTTAAATAATAATTATGGGAAAAATACTAAAAAATCTGTCTATATTACAGAAATTCCTTTTTATTAATTTAGTAGTCTTTATATTTATAATAATAATAACGTTCTTCTACTTAGGTGCAATCCAAAAAAATTTGATCAATGAAAAACAAAAAAATCATACAAATATCATAACTCAAACAATATTAAATCTTGAAAAATCAAATATAAAATTAAATGAGTATGGAATAAGCGAATTTTTATTTTCTAAAAAATCTCGATTTCCTTATTTTGAAAAACTAGATAGAGTAATATTTTTTGACGATAAATTAAATTGGATTGGCGATACAAGGTCAATTCCACCATCATTATTATTAATTGAAGAATTAACTGAACAATCAAGTGAGGATAATTTTAGTAATCAAGAAAATAAAAATGAAACAATTTTCGACGAAGATCTTAATAAATATTATTTATCAGGATCTGAAAAATCTTTAACCAACTTAAAACAAATCCAAGAACAGTTTTTTGTTTTTAGTATTAAGAGTATTAATTATTTAAATAATAATGGCTACATTCTTATATCTGAAAACGCTGATAATATAATTGCACAAATTGAAGAGAGAGAGAACTTTATTATTAGAACGGCTCTTGTGATACTCTTGGTTATCATTATTTTTTCATATGTCTTAAATAGATATTTTTTAAAACCTATTAAAAATTTAGTTACTTATACAAAAATTATAAAAGATAAAAGTAACGAAAAAACAGATATTGAAAGGGTTAAGACGAGAAATGATGAATTAGGAATATTATCAAAATCACTTGATGAAATGACTAGTGAATTAAATAAAAGAATTACAACTGCTGAAAATTATTCAACAGACTTACTTCATGAAATTAGAAATCCTCTAGCTTCATTAAAAAGTGCATCTGAGATAATATCAGAAACAGATGATAAAACTAAAAGAGAAAAATTAATTAATATCGTATCACATGATGTTGAGAGAATAGAAAGATTAATTACTGATTATTCTCAAATGCTAAAAGATGAGGCAGTAATTTCCACAGAGACTATGCAAAAAATTGATATAAAAGATATTGCAAAATCTGTGGTTGATGATTTTAATAATATTTATAATTCAAAAAGAAAAATACAAATAAGATTAAAGTCAAATGGATCTGAGAATTATTTTATACTTGGTATCAACAATAGGATAGAGCAAATTATTGCAAATTTACTTGAGAATTCAATTTCTTTTAGCGATGAGAATCAAGAAATTATAGTTGAGCTTAGTAAAGACAAAGAAGGTAAGCCAAGACTTATCGTAATTGACGAAGGGACTGGCTTTAGTGAGAAGGACACCACAAAAATTTTCAACAGATTTTACAGCAATAGACCTGAAAATTTTGGAGAACACTCTGGCTTAGGCCTAAATATAGTGAAAAACTTAGTTGAATTGCATAATGGTCAAATTAAAGCCGAAAATAATCAACATAAGGGTGCGAGAGTTGAAATTATTTTCCCGGCGACCCAATGAAAAGTTGATTAATATAAATAAAGTTGCTACAAGCCCTACCTTATGACAGATTATAAAGTAAAAGATATTAACGAAGCAGAATTTGGAAGAAAAGAGATCTCTTTAGCAGAGACTGAAATGCCTGGATTAATGGCAGTAAGAGCCGAGTATAAAGGCAAAAATCCACTTAAAGGTGCAAGAATTTTAGGTTGTCTACATATGACAATTCAGACAGCAGTTTTGATTGAAACCCTGGTTGATTTAGGTGCAGAATGTAGATGGTCTTCATGTAATATATTTTCAACACAAGATCATGCAGCAGCAGCAATTGCAAAAGCTGGTATCCCAGTATTTGCTTGGAAGGGTGAGACAGAGGAAGAGTACTGGTGGTGTGTTAAACAAACTATTGAGGGTAAAAAAGATTGGATCCCTAACATGATTTTAGATGATGGTGGAGATCTCACTGCTCTTATGCACAAAGATTACAAAGATTTGTTAAAAGGCGTAAAAGGCTTAAGTGAAGAAACAACAACAGGTGTCTTGGCACTTAAAAAAATGGAAGAACAAGGTCAATTGTTAGTGCCAGCAATTAATGTAAACGACTCAGTTACAAAATCAAAATTTGATAACTTATATGGATGTAGGGAAAGTTTAGTTGATGGAATTAAAAGAGCTACTGATGTCATGATGTCAGGAAAAGTTGCAATTGTTGCGGGCTTTGGAGATGTAGGAAAAGGTAGTGCAGCATCCTTAAGACAAAGTGGAGCAAGAGTCTTAGTAACTGAAACTGACCCTATTTGTGCATTGCAAGCTGCTATGGAAGGTTATGAAGTAGTTTTAATGGATGAAATGATAGGTCAAGCAGATATTGTAGTAACTGCAACTGGAAATAAAGATGTAGTAACGGCAGATCATATGAGAGCTATGAAAGATAGATCTATTCTGTGTAATATTGGTCACTTTGATAATGAAATACAAGTTGAGGCTTTAAAAAATTATAAATGGGATGAGGTAAAACCTCAAGTTCACGAAATAACATTCCCAGATGACAAAAGATTAATTTTGTTAGCTGAGGGAAGACTTGTAAATTTAGGTTGTGGAACTGGTCACCCAAGCTTTGTAATGAGTGCCTCATTTACCAACCAGGTTATTGCGCAAATTGAGCTTTGGAACAATTCACACAACTATGAAAATAAAGTTTATGTGCTTCCTAAACACTTAGATGAAAAAGTGGCAAGACTTCACCTTGATAAAGTTGGTGCAAAATTAACACCATTATCAAAAGAGCAAGCTGATTATATAAGCGTAACACCAGAGGGACCATACAAGCCTCATGCTTATCGCTACTAGAAGCGGCAAAATAAATATTTCTAAAGAAAAAGATACTAAACTTATAGCTGAACGTCTTTGTAAATTTATCAATATAGGAGATTTCATCCTTTTAACTGGCAATTTAGGTGTTGGGAAAACTACGTTCATTAAATACATTATAAATTTTCTTCAAAGAAAAAATAGACAGAAAATATCAGAGGTTCCTAGTCCTACTTTTAATATTACAAATGAATATCAGATAAAAAAAATTTCAATAAAGCACTATGATTTATACAGAATTAAAAATCAAAAAGAGCTTAATAACTTAGGTATCCAAGAAAATTTAAAAAAACAAATAACCCTAATTGAATGGCCAGAAATTGTAAAAAAACTAAAAATTAAAAATAGTATTAGCTTAATATTTAAATATAATAAAAGTTTTACTGAGCGTTATCTTACAATAATTTCAAAAAACAAAAAAATAATTAATGAATTTAAATAAATTGAAAAAACTAACCGGAGATGCGTCATTTAGAAATTTTTATAGAGTAAAAAAAAATATTCTTGTTCATTGTGTAAAAAACAAAAAAAGTAATTTGTTAGAATACGATGCTATTAATAAAATATTAATTAAAAAAAATATTTTAGCCCCAAGATTAATATCCCAGAATTATAAAAATAATTACATTGAGATTGAAGATTTTGGTGATTTAACGGTTTTTAAAAAATTTCAAAAAAAATCAATAAATAAAAAAATTTACTATAAAAAAATTATAAATTTATTAATCAGCATCAAAAATATAAAAACCAAATATCAAAAAACATTTTTGAAAACTAATTATAAAGTGCCAGACTATTCATTAAAAAAATTATTAGATGAGTCTAATTTATTTTTAGACTGGTATTTACCAAAATATGTTAA
Source organism: uncultured Pelagibacteraceae bacterium (assembly GCA_902563435.1). Taxonomy (GTDB): domain Bacteria; phylum Pseudomonadota; class Alphaproteobacteria; order Pelagibacterales; family Pelagibacteraceae; genus Pelagibacter. The sequence goes on along the minus strand of CACEXE010000012.1, from coordinate 6,929 downwards.
AAGAGGAAAAAGTAGAATTTTAAAAATTAAATTTAATAAGATATTTAAAAAATTACTAAACAATATCTATTATAAAAATAAAGTTTTTGTACATCGAGATTTTCATATATCTAATTTAATGATAACTAAAAAAGGTTTAGGGCTGATAGATAGTCAAGATGCTGTCTATGGTAATATTGCATATGATTTAGCTTCTCTTATCGATGATGTCAGGTTTAAAACAGACATTAAGACTAAAAAATATATTTTTGATGAATTCATAAAAAAAAATAAACAATTAAATCTTAAAAAGTTCAAAAATGATTTTGAGATCTTATCTGTCTTAAGGAATTTAAAAATAATTGGCATATTTACTAGATTATCTGAAAGAGATAAAAAAAATAAATATCTTAAACTTATACCTCATGCATGGGAGTTAATCGATTACAGAACTCTGAATAATCCAATATTCAAAGACTTAAATTACCTTTTAAGTAAAAACTTTGATAGAAAAATTAGAAAGTCTTATGAAAATTAAAACTGCCCTAATACTCTGCGCTGGATTTGGCAAGAGAGTACAACCAATAACAGACAGTTTGCCTAAGCCATTAATAGTTTATAAAAATGAAACCTTATTAGAAAATACAATTAATTTTCTTATAAAAATAAAAATCGAAAAAATTAAAATTAATGTTTTTTATTTAAAAGAAAAGATCATAGATTTTATTGATAGTAAAAATTTCCCATTAAATATTGAAATTGTAGATGATGGTGAGACAATCTTAGGAACAGGAGGTGGTACTCTAAATCTTATAAATAAATCTAATGAGAATGATGTTCTGGTAATCAATCCAGATACAATTTGGGATGACAGTTATATCAACTCAATTGATACAATGCAGAAAATTTACTTTGAAAGAAAAATGAAAAACATTTTATTAATTGTAAATAACTCGACATGTTTTGATAAAAGATTTAATGGAGATTTTGAGATAAAAAATAATGTCCTTCTAAAGGAAAAAATAAATAATTTTAAATATACTGGATGTCAAATATTTAATAAGGAATTAATATTACATAAAAAATTAAATTATTTTCCCATGTCTGAAATATGGGATGCACTTTTGAGAGAAAGTAAACTTTATGGTTATGAACATAAAGGTGAATTTAAGCATTTAACTGATTTTGAAATATACGAAAAATTATTTATTTAGAAAACTAAAAGATCTTTTGCTCTATCTTTATCTAAATATCTTGCGTTTTTAATATTTCCGTTTTCAGTTTCAATCAATAAAGGATTACCAGTTGGTATTTCTAAGCTTGAAATTTTTTCATTATCTAAATTAAATAAGTATTTACATAATGATCTAATTGAATTTCCATGAGCTGATACAATAATATTTTCATCTAATTTAGGTTCAATGTTTTTTTTATAAAAAGGTATTACTCTTTCATAAGTATTTTTTAATGACTCTGTATCTGGAATTTTATCTTTTGGAATATTTTTATATATATCAATATTCAAAGGATGATAGGGGCTTGTTTTTTTTAGAGGCTCAGGTGGGTTATCCCAAGATCTTCTAAAAGTATGAATTTTTTCTTCTCCATAAAGTTTTTTCATTTCATCTTTATTTAAACCAGTTAACGCTCCGTAGTGCCTCTCATTTAGTTCCCAAGCATTAATAACATTTTGATCTTTAATTCTCATAGTATTGAGGATTAAATTTAGTGTTTCGATCGATCTTGTCTGTAATGACGTATAAAAATAAGATAATTCAAGGTTTAATTCCTTAATTAATTCTCCTGCCTTACAAGCTTCAAGTTTGCCCTTGGCAGCTAAACCTACATCTACCCAGCCAGTAAAACGGTTTTCTAGGTTCCATTCGCTTTGTCCGTGTCTAACAAGTATTAAATTATTCATAAATTTAACACAAATATAAATTAAATTAGATTGACATAAAGCTAAATCTTTTTATTTTATTAAAATGAGTTCATTTGAAGATAGAAAAAAAAGTTTTGAAAAGAAATTTGCTCATGATCAAGAGCTTCAATTCAAAGTTAGTGCTAGAAGAAATAAATATTTAGGTGAATGGGTATCTCAAATATTAAGTTATAATCCAGACCAAGAAAAAGAGTACATTCAATCAGTAATAAAAGCAGATTTTGCTGAAGCAGGAGATCAAGACGTTTTTCGAAAAATTAAAGAGGATTTGAAAGAAAAAAACGTGTCAGATGAAGATCTACGAAAAAAAATGGACGAATTAAATGAAAAAGCAAAAACTGATTTTAATTAGTTTTTTTTTCCTCTTATTTAATATTAATCCCTTATTATCTTCAGATCAAAATTATTTATTAATTTCTGGCAAACCAAAAATTACAGATGGTGACACAATTAAGATTAATAATAAAAAAATCCGCTTTGGTGGAATTGATGCTCCTGAAAGTTTTTTTTTTGGAAAGAAACAATCATGTGTTTTGAATAATGTTGAAATTCTATGCGGTAAGTTATCTAAAGATAAGCTCATTGAAAAAATTGGAAATCAGATTGTTAATTGTAAAATAGAAAAAAATAAAGATCAATATAGCAGATTAATAGGTGAATGTTTTTTAAAAAATGAAAGCCTATCAGTTTTTATGGTCAAAAATGGTTATGCATTTGATTATCCTAAATACTCAAAGGGTAAATTTAGAAAATACCAGACTTTTGCAAAAAAATTTTCATTGGGTTTATGGCAAATGCAATTTGAATATCCTTGGATATGGAGAAAAAAAAATAGATAATAATGAAAATGATTCGAAACAAAATTATATATTTATTTTTAATTTCTATTTTATTTTCTGGTTGCTCCTCAATTCCTAAAAATACTGCAGATAGCTGTTCAATATTTTCAGAAAGATATCTTTGGTACAAACATGCAAAAAAAACTGAACAAAAATGGGGCACACCTATTAATCTGCAACTTGCTATAATTAAAATGGAGTCAGATTTTGATTGGTTGGCAAAACCACCTAGACAAAAATTATTTAAGGTTATTCCTTATAAAAGACCATCAAGTTCTTTTGGTTATTCTCAAGCAGTCAGAGGAACCTGGAAGCAATACAAAGAGGAAACAGGAAACAAGTATGCAACTAGGACAAGATTTAAAGATAGTGTAGATTTTATTGGTTGGTATACAAACAAAACAGAAAAGATCCTAAAAATCCCAAAAAATGATGCTTTTAAACAATATGTTGCTTATCATGAGGGCTGGGGAAACTACAAAAATTATAAAAAAAATCAAAAAATTATTCTTTTAGCAAAAAAAGTTGAAAATCAATCTAAGAAATACAAGGCACAGCTGAATAATTGTCAAAAATCACTTACTACTAAAAAATATATTATATTTTAGTTTAATTGTTTTTTAAGCTCTATATCAACTGCATCAATTCTCTTCGTATTTTTCGCTAAAGTTAAATACATCGTCGGAGTTACATATAAAGTGAAGAATGTAGAAATTATCATTCCACCAAGTATAGTTGCACCTACAGCAAGTCTTGAACCTTCTCCAGCACCTGGGCCAATATTTCCAATAACTAAAGGCAACATCGCGATCATTGTGCTCAGAGATGTCATTATAATTGGTCTAAATCTTAAACTGCAGGCTTCTTTCACGGCTTTTTCAATTTCTTTACCTTTAGTTCTCAATTGATTTGCATAATCAACTATAAGAATACTATTTTTTGTTGAAATACCAATTAGTATTACTAAGGCGATTTGTGAAAATATATTTATTGATGAATTTAAAAATAGAATAAATATTATTCCTCCAAAAACTGCGAGTGGAACAGTCAAAATAATTATAAATGGGTGTATAAATGAATTAAAAGTAGCTGACATAACAAGATAAGCTGTTAACAATGCTAGAGCAAATATAATATAAAGTTCATTACTTGTTTCTTTTAATTCTTCAGATTTTCCTTTCCATGTAATTTGTTTATCTGGAGCAACATTTGTCATCGTTTCTTCTAAATATTTAATCGCTTCAGCTAAAGTATAACCTTCACTTATATTAGCCGATATTGTTACAGCACGTTGTCTATTATATCTTGATAACTTACTAGCTGTTCCTTTTTCTTTAAACTCAACAAGATTAGAGAGTGAAACTAAATTACCAGTTTTTTCTGATCTAACAAAAATTTTACTCAAACTTTCTTTATTTTTTCTATCTTCTAAATATTGTTGTAAAATGATTGGGTATTCTTTTCCAAGTTTATTAAATTTTGTGACCGTTTTACCTCCATACAAAGTTTCTAAAGTTTGACCAATTGCTTCAGTTGATATCCCTAGGTCTTTTGCTTTGTTTTTGTTAATCTTTATATTTACTTCAGGTTTATTTCTGGTGTAGTCAGATTCAAGTCTTGATAAATTTCTATTCTTTCTTAACATTCTAATAACTTGAGACTGAATTTGTTCTAGCTCTTCATAAGTATTTCCATAAATAACCATTTGAACAGGCTTATTGTAACTAGAAACTCTTATGGACTGTGGAGAAATTGGAAAAGCTAGTGTTTGGGGTACTGTAACTATTTTTCCAATTGCTTGTCTCATTATTGTTTGAGAATTCTGTTTCCTATTTTTCCAATTATCTAAAAGTGAAATTATTAGGAAGCTATTTTCAGAGCCAAAACCTGGAACTATCATTAAAAATCTGTTGTAAGGACTATTGTCTCCATCTAGCAGTGGAATAAGTCTTTTTTCAACGTCTTCAGCTCTTTTTTGAGTATATTGGAATGAGCTTCCCTCATCGGTAAATCCTATAACTAAGTAAACACCTCGATCTTCTAATGGCAATAACTCTTTTTTTGTATAATTGTACAAAGCTCCAGATGCAACTACGATAAAAATTATAAATGTTATTATTGTTTTCTTCTTATTCATCCAAAATCCCAATGTCTCAGTGTAAAATTTTAAAAAACCTTGAAAAAATTTATCAAATCCTTTTGTCAAGAAATTAGACTTTTTCTTTTTATCAAGAAATTTACTACCAAGCATTGGCGAAAGTGTTAGAGCAACAAATGATGAGACTACAATTGCAAATGATAGTGCTATTGCAGTTTCTTTAAATAATGTTCCAGCAATACCTTCAATAAAAATTAAGGGTAAAAATACTGCAACTAAAATAAGAGTTGTTGCAATAATTGCAAATGTAATTTGTTTAGAGCCTTTATAAGCTGCTACAAGTGGTGTCTCACCATTTTCAATTCTTCTATATATCGCATCAGTCATAATGACCGAGTCATCAGTAATAATTCCAATTGCTAATATAAAACTTAATAAGACAAATATATTAATTGATAAATCAAATATATATAAACCTAAGAAAGTTGCAATCAGACTTACTGGTAAAGCTATTGCAGGAACAACGACTGCTTTTAAGTTTCCTAAAAATAAATAAATTATTATTACTACAAGTATAAAAGCTATAACTAAAGTTTTATAAACTTCATTTATTGCTTCACCAATATATGTGGCTCTATTAAAAGCTATTTCTAAATTTAAATCAGCAGGTAAAGTTTTTCTTATTTCTTTTATTTTTTTTTCAACATCTTTTGATAATTCAACAGTTGAAGCTCCACTTCTTGCATAAATACCTATTCCCATAGTTTTCAAATTTAGTGCTCCTTTGCTCTGTTCCCTGAGGCCACCTGTTCTTATTCGGCCAACATTTTTAATGCTTGAAAATTGATCAACTAAATATCGTTCTGCATAATCTCCTAGCTCAAGATCACTCCAAGTTTCTGAAGATAAAGCAAGCCACATTGTAGTTGTAAAACCCGCAGATTGCTTAAGTATTCTTGGGGCATCAGACTCGGCTGGTAGTCTTCCGACAATTCTTGCAACTCTCTCTCTTACATCGTTTGCCGCATTATCAAGGTCTATATCTGTATCAAATTCGATATTTATAGTACTTTTTCCATTTTCTGATTTGGCGTCTATATTTTTTATTCCCTCTGCTCCACCTATAACTTCTTCAATTACTTGTGTTACTTCTTCATCAACAATTGGAGCTGATGCTGATGCATATTCTACCTGGACTTGAACCACAGGTGGTTGTAAACCAGATGGAAGTTCTCTAACTGGTAACTTTGAAAAAACAAAAGTTCCAAATACAACTAGTATTAAGGATAATACCCATGACAATGCTGGTCTTCTAATACTAACATCAGTTAAATACATTTAATTATTTACTTTTATTATCTTTTTTACCCCAACTAGACTCATTTTTTTTTTCACCATCTTTAATGGGTTTAATTTTTCCATTGGGTCTTACTTTTTTCAATCCTTCAGCAACGACTATATCCCCCTCATTTAAACCGGACTCCACTTCTAGATATCCTTTGGTTCTGTTACCAACTTTAACTTCAACTCTTTTTGTTACATTCTCTTTATCTACTTTATAAGTATAAACTTTATTACCTTCTAAGATTACACTTGTATCTGGTATTCCTAAAGAAATCCTCTCATTATATTTTATTGTGACTTCCATTAAAGCGCCAGGCAAAATCTCAGAATTTGAATTTTGCATTTTAACTCTAAGTCTTAATGACCTATTACTAACATCAATTTTGCTAGCCAAAGAATCTACTATACCATTATAAGTTTTATCTTTATTGCCAGAGAATTTTACGTCAACACCTAGTCCTTTTTTTACAAATGATGCAAATATTTCGGGAACATCAACATCAATAAATAGAGAAGATGCGTCCTCGATATCAATTACAACAGAACTTTCTGAAACATTAATATCATCAGAAAAGTTTCTTTTACCAATTACTCCGTCGAAAGGTGCTACTATAGTTCTATTTTTTAATTTTGCGATAACATCGCCTGACTTAACTTTAGTGTTATATTTGATTTCTTCAAGAATTTCGTATTTTTCAATATTGTAAGACTGTGTTTTAATTGGAAC
>CACEXE010000011.1 GCA_902563435.1 uncultured Pelagibacteraceae bacterium | reverse complement strand
ATAATCTTTATTTTTTTCTACTAAAGTTGCTGCACGAGAAACTCTTGCAAATTGAGGCCACTCTGAAATGCCTATTGCAAAAATTAAAACATATATTGCCATCTCGTCATGCATTTCTCTGGAGATGATACCTCTTGCAATACCATCAACTAATAGAGCCATTAATATACTCGGTACTGTCAGTTGAACATCTGTTAATCTCATTACTATCATTTCATATTTTCCACCAAAGTAACCTGCTGTTAAACCTAGGGAGACACCTAAAATTAAACTAAAAATAATTGCTGAAAATCCAACTATTAATGAAATTCGCGAACCATAAAGAATTGTTGAAAGCATATCTCTTCCTTGTCCATCTGTACCTAAGATAAATTTTGCTATACCATCCTCTGTCCATGAAGGAGGAGTAAAAGCTTCCATTAGAGATAATGATGCAGGGTCAAACGGGTTATGAGGAGTAACAAACTCAACAAAAAAAGAACAAAAGAAAATTATTAATAATATTATTGATGATACAATTGCAGTTGGAGATTTAATAAAGCTAAAATAAATATCGCTATCTTTTAGTCTTTCCCAAGAATTAAGTGTTTTATTATCCACTTGTAGCATCCCCTTTAACTCGAATTCTAGGATCGATAAAATAGTATAGTATATCTACAATAAAATTTATCATAACAAATACAAAAGCTATAAATACTAAATAAGCCGACATAATTGGTATATCTACGAATTGAACCGCCTGAATAAATAAAAAGCCCATACCAGGCCATTGAAAAACAGTTTCGGTAATAATTGAGAAAGCAACTAATGTACCTATGTTTATTCCTGCTATAGTTATGACAGGAATTAACCCATTTTTTAGTGCATGTTTATAGTTGATACTCTTTTCACTTATGCCTCGAGCTCTAGCAAATTTAATATAATCAGTCTGTAATATTTCCATCATCTCAGCTCTTACTAATCTAATTATATAAGTCATTTGAAAAAGGCTTAGTGTTACAGATGGAAGTATAATTGCTTTCAATCCTGAAACTGTTAAAAGTCCAGTAGTCCAAAATCCTAAGTCAATCACCTCTCCTCTTCCAAAGGATGGGAGTACACCTAATATTACTGCGAATAAGTAAATAAAAAGTATACCAATTACAAAAGTTGGAAGAGATACTCCTAAGAGTGATACGGCCAATATAAAATCACTCAAAAAACCTTTTCTATTAATACCTGTGTACACTCCTAATAATGTTCCTGAAACTAATGCGATTAATGCAGAAATTAAAACTAATTCCATAGTTGCTGGTAATCTTTCAATAATTAATTCTGAAACTGGTCTTCTTAACTGATACGAAATCCCAAATTCCCCTTTGGAAGCATTGACTACAAACCTTGAAAATTGAATATGTATTGGATCGGTCAGTCCAAGTGTTTCTCTTAATTCTGCTCTTTCTTCATCAGAAGTTTCTTCACCAACCATGTTGTTAATTGGATCACCCACAAAGTTAAATAAAGAAAATGAAACAAATGACACAACAAGCATCACTATTACCGACTGAATCAGACGTTTGAAAAAATACTTTATCAATTTAAGAAATATTTATACTTATAAGCCCTTTGTTAAACAAAGGGCTTATAAAAAAGTTATTTATTTAAAACTTGCAAAACGGAATAATGGTTCATTATTCGGTCTTATTGGAACATCTACATTATTTTTAGTTGCCCAAGAAATTACTTGGTGATGTAGAGGAAGATATGAAATATCATCTTTTACAATTTTCCAAGCATTTGCAATAGCTGCATTTCTTTTATCTAAGTCAACCTCACCTTCCATAACTCTTATAGCAGCATCAACTTCGCTGTTGCTAAAGTTTACTTTATTCCAGCTAGCACCTGACTCATATAGATAATGGAAAACATAATGACTATCTAATGTTGGAACTCCCCATCCTAGCATATAGAAATCACCCTTATCTTCTTTTAATTCCTTAAAATGCTTACTTTTTGTCTGAGCGAATAAATTAACATTTACACCGATTTTACCTAACATTCCAACTACTGCAGTACAAATTGCTTCGTCGTTAACATATCTATCGTTAGGGCATCTTAGTTCAACATCGAAACCTTTTGGATATCCTGCGTCAGCTAACAATTTTTTTGCAGCGTCAACATCATAAGGTAATCTTTTATCTAGATCTTTTGTGTATCCATTTACACCAGGAAAAGTTATGATTCCTGCAGGCTCACTAAGACCTCTCATTACTTTTTTCTTAATTGCTTCTATATCTATTGCTTGATAAAGGGCTTGTCTTACCTCTTTTTTCTTAAATGGATTATCACCAGTATTTCCAGATCTTAATTTATCTACTGCTTGGTCCATACCTAAAAAGATTGTACGCATTTGAGCAGTACTCACTACATCATGATCTGCAGAATTTCCAATTCTAGCTAGGTCTTGAACTGGAGCGTCAGTTACTAAATCAACTTCACCAGAAAGTAATGCTGCAACTCTTGTAGCTGAATTTTTAATTGGTAATAGGTGTATTTCACTAACACTATTATCTTTCATTGAACCCCACCAATTACTATTTCTCTCAAATACTGTCTTAGTATTTGGCTCTCTTAGAGTAATTTTGAATGGTCCAGTTCCCATTGCATTAGTTGCTGAGAATGTTTCTTCTCCACCATCCCAGTTTTGTGAAACTGTTGCTCCAAAATCAATAGACCATTTTTTAGACATTATAAATATGTTTGATAATTGGTTTAAAAGAATCGGATTTGGTTTACTTGTAGTAACTTGAACAGTGTAGTTATCAATTTCTTTAACATCAGAAATTGTACTTATGTATTCTTTAAAATCTGATGTAGGTTGTTTTGCTCTCAAAATACTAAACACAACATCTTTTGCAGTCATATCTGTACCATCAGAAAATTTTACACCTTTTCTTAAATTAAAAACCCAAGTATTTGGATCAGTTGTTTTCCAATCAGTTGCAAGTTGAGGTTCAATACTCATATCTAAACCTCTTGTTACAAGTGCTTCATAGACCTGTCTTGAAACTTGTGTTGTAGGACCTTCATTTTGTGCATGAGGATCCAAAGTTAAACTATCTCCTTGCATAGACCATTTAATTGTTTTCGCATATGAATGTGTTGATACAAAAACAAATAAAATTGCAAAGAAAATTTTAATAAAATTTTTAAATTTCATTTTTCCTCCTAATTATTACAAATAAAATTAAACCTGATTAATGGGTCAACTACAAGGGTAAAATAGGTAACTTAATTGTTAAGAATGATATCGTTTTTAAACTTTGTATATAAAATTTTTGAATAATTATTCATATTTGTCATATTTTCTTTAGCCTCTTTATCAAATTTTTCCAGAGCACCTTGTCCTAATTGATTTTCTAGTGCTGACTTATATTCAGGAACACAACCCCAATCGTTTACAGTTGTATCTTTGATCTCTATGTGGAATTGAATACCATAAGCATTGTTTTTATATCGAAATATTTGATATTTTGTCTCTTTTGATGAAGCAATTAATGTTACATCTTTATTTTTTTCTAGTTCTTGAACTTCATAAGAATGCCATTGTAATGATCTAATTTTTTCTGGAAAATCTGCGAAGAGTACGTCTTTCTTTTTTTCATCCAAAAAGTTTACATCCAACATTCCAATTTCTGGATTATTAGTTTTAACTACTTTTCCTCCTATTGCTTCTCCTAGTAATTGACATCCGAGACAAAAACCTAAATAAGGCTTATTTAATTCTAAAACAAACTCTTTAATTTTTTTTTTTTCTTCGATGAGCCAAGGAAAATCCTTTTCCATCCAAGTATCCATAGGTCCACCCATACATAGCATACCGTCAAAAAAATTTAAATTATTCGGAATTTTTTCTCCTTCATCTAATTCAATAGTTGTAATATTAACTCCATCTTTGATCATTAAATCTTTTATATAGCCAGGATCTTCAATACTTATGTGTTGAAGAACAAGAATTTCCATTATTATACGATGGGTTTTAGCATACCTAATATTTTCTTATGAATTATTTTATTAGATGATACTGCTACATGTCCTGCTTGCTTTGCATCTTTATTATTCCAAGTTGTAGTAATACCACCAGATGCATTGATAATTGGTATTAATGGATGAATGTCCCAAATTTTATTATTGCATTGCAATACAACATCAATTCTACCCTCACATATCTGAGCATATGACAATGCATCTGAGCAAGGAAATTGTATTAATTTGAGAAGTTTTGGAATTTTTTTTTGTTTATTTAATGAAATAGCTCCATGAAAACCAGCAGTTAATTTGATATCTTTAAATTTAACATTCTTGTTGACTGATATTTTTTTTCTTTTTTTATTTTCAACAACATATGCAATTTTTGGAGATTGATTATAATAATATTTGTTTAACATTGGGAAATTTGCCAAGCCAAATATTGGATTGCCTTTGTAATTTACTGATATTAAATTACTCCAAGTAGGACTTCCTATAACAAATGATCTTGTTCCATCTATGGGATCAATTACCCAACTAAAATCACTTTTAGTTTTTTTGTAGCCAAATTCTTCTCCAATAATTTCATGACCAGGAAATTTTTTGCCTATCTTCGCTCTAATGAATTTTTCAAAAGCTTTATCGCATGTAGTAACAGGGTCATATCCTTTGCCAAGTAATTTATTATTAACTTTAAAAGGCTTATTAAGTTTTTTAAAATAAAAATTCGTTAAATCAATTGCTAGTTGGTTCAAAAACTTTGGAAATTCATTATTTTTAATTATTAGATTGCTATCCATAATTCCAAATACTACTTAATTTCTCTTGATTAAAGATATTTTTTAATTAATGCTCAATTTTATGAAAATTGAATTAGATAATAATAAGGTTTTCTTTAGAGATGAAAATCTGAATGAAGAAATTCATCCTTTTTGGCTAAGAGAAAGAGTAGAAAATATTGAATTACTTGATCAAAAGACACAGCAGAGACTCTTTGATCCAAGTACAATGGAATCAGACGTCATTATCAAATCAGCAATAATTGAAAAAGACCTCCTAAACATAACTTTTTCAGATGGAATAGAAACTAAAATTGATATTAATAAAATAATTCGAGAATTTAAAAATTCCAACTCAATTAGTAAAATTAAAGAAAAAGTAAAATGGACTTCATCACTTAATGACGTAAAAAAATTTAATTTTCATGAAACTATTTATGAGAGTATTGAAATGCACGAATTACTTGAGTCTTTTTATAAGTATGGATTTGCAATTTTAAAGAATGTTCCGACACATGATAATTATTTAATCAAATTTGCTAACTCTGTGGGTAGTGTTAGAAGAACTAATTTTGGTGAACACTTTAATGTTTCATCAAAACCTAATCCTAATGATCTTGCATATACACCTTTACCTTTGGCTCCTCATACCGATAATCCATATAGAAATCCAGTCCCTTGTATTCAGATATTGCATTGTATTGAAAATGAAGTAACAGGTGGTTTATCTACGTTGGTTGACGGTTATACTGTTACTGAAGATTTAAAAAAAAACTTTCCTGAATACTATGAAATATTAACTAAAGTAAAAGTTAAATTTAAATTTATTGATAAAGATGTGATTTTAGAAGACTGGTCTGAATTAATAGAGCTCGATGAAAACAAGAATTTTAAACAAGTTAGATTTAGTCCTCGGCTTGACTACGTACCAGTTTTAAAAAAAGAGGAACTAGATCTTTATTATAAGGCCAGAAAAAAATTATCTGATTTATATAACTCTGATTTCTATAGAATAGAATTTAAATTAATGTCTGGAGATTTAATTATGATGGATAATTACAGATTACTTCATGGTAGAACAGAATTTAATCCTAATGAAGGTAAAAGATTTTTACAAGGGTGCTATATTGAATATGATAGTACTGATAGCAAGCTTAGACATTTACAAAGAAAGTTTAATATAAATTAATTTAACCTATGCTCTGTAGAAAAGGCATATACTCAAGAAGATAATAACCTAAAGCTTGCAACTGGTTAGTGATCATTAGTATTCCTGTAATTAAGAGTAGAGATCCACCAAACATATTTATCATCTTCATCTTTGCTTTTAGATTTTTAGAAAAAATCATAAATTTTTGTATCAAGTAACCTGATAGAACAAAGGGAATTGCTAGTCCAAGAGAATAAAATGATAAAAGACCAATTCCTTTATTAATACTATCTTCAGTTGATGCGATTGCAAGAATTGATCCTAAAATTGGACCAATACAAGGTGTCCAGCCAAAACCAAATGCCATACCAATTAAAATTGAACTTATTATTCCAGTATTGTTATTTGTCTGAAATCTCTTCTCATAATTTAAAAACTTAAGATTTATGAGTCCTAATATTTGTAAAGAAAATATTATAATGATTATTCCAGCTCCAATTCTGAGTTGATAAGAGTTTTCTAATACTAAAGAACCTAAAAATGTAGCAGTAGCTCCAAAACTTATGAATACAATAGAAAATCCGACTGCAAATAAAATAATAGGAAAAATATTTACAGTTTTTTTTTCAAGTAATTCATTAAGAGTTGATCCTGATATATATGATATGTATCCTGGTATTAGAGGCAGAACACACGGAGATAAAAAGCTAAGTAAACCAGCTCCAAAAGCTAAAATAAATTCAATCATTATCCAGTATTTTTGATAGCTGCAGAAATACCTGCTATTGATGCCATCATTGCATCATTTAAATCTTTTTTATCTTTTTTATTTAAATTTCTTTTTAAAAGCTTATTCATCACTACTGCTTGTAAAACATTAAGGATTTCAGAATATATGTTTCTAATAATTGCTGGACCTCTAAAAATTTTTCTTTGTTTAAAAATTTCTTTTGGTGTTATTTGATTATTCAATTTTTTTACAGCATCAAATTGAAATCTTAATTTTTTTCCTACTCTAATAAGTTTATCGTCAGCTAAGTTTTTTTCGTAAATTTTTGATATTTCTGGGTCCACCTTAGAAAGTACCATGTCAAGCAAGTCCATTGTTGAATTAAAATAAGGCCAGTTTTTTTCCATATCAATAAGTGTTTTTTTAAATTTCTTTATAGATGAATATCTTAAAGCCTCTGCAGTCCCTAACCAAGCGGGTAACATTAATCTAATTTGAGTCCAGGCAAAAACCCAAGGAATAGCTCTTAAACTATTAATATTATCAACATTTTTTCTTTTAGAAGGTCTAGAGCCAATTGATAATTTCCCAAGTGCCATATGAGGAGTTACAGTTTTAAAATATCTTATAAAATCTGAACTTTGATTTATATTTTTTCTATAAGAACTTGTTGATATCTCAGACATACTTTGAATTAATTGTCTCCAACTGTCTTTTGGTTTTGGTGGTGGATTTAAGGTAGCTTCCATAACAGATCCAATGTAACTGCACAGATTATATTTTGCTAAAGGCTCATAACCATATTTTTGCTGTATTACTTCTCCTTGATCAGTTATTCGAATTTTACCATTGACTGAACCAGCAGGCTGCGACCTCAATGTTGCTTGTATAGGCCCACCACCTCTTCCTGCAGACCCTCCTCTGCCATGAAAAAATGTAACGTCAATTTTATATTTTTTAGCAAGTTTAATTATTTCTTCTTGTAATTTAAATTGATGCCAACTTGCTGAGAGCTTTCCAGCATCCTTACTAGAATCAGAGTACCCAATCATAATTTCTTGCTGATTATTAATATCTTTTCTGTACCATTTTAATGAAAAAAGTTTTTCCATTATTGGTTTTGCATTTATAAGATCATCAAGAGTTTCGAAAAGTGGAACTACTCTCAGTCTATTTTTAATGTTGGCTTCTTTTTGAAAAAACATAACTGATAAGATATCTGATGCTGAAGATGTCATCGAGATTACATACGCTCCTAAACACTCTTTAGGTTGACTTGCCAATACTTTAAATGTGGACCAAACCTCTTTATTTTCCTCGTTTTTAAATTGAAATTTTTTTAATACATTTTTGCTTTGCATTTTATTCGATAAATATTTTATTTTTTGATCCTCATCCCAAGTACAATAATTTTGGTTTAGTTTTTTCTTTATGTATTCTGCTAATAATTGAGAATGTCTTGAAGACTCTTGTCTTATATCAAGTCGTGCAAGATTTATTCCAAAACACTTAGCTCTTCGCATTAAATCTAATAAATCACCACTAGCTATATTTTTACTTTGGTTTTGTTCTAATGACTCTCTTACTACTCTCAATGGTTTTAAAATTTCTTCTCTCTCTGATAGTAAATCTTTATCATTAAAAGATTTATTGTTTGTTAAATAACCCTCTATTGCTCTATGTGTTTTTCTAAGTTTATCTCTTAAAGGTCTTAGATAAACTCTATAAGGCTCGAATGTTTTTCCTGTAGTTTTTAATATTTTTTTTGAACATTTTTTCATAGAGTAAGATCTAATTAACTTTGTCATTGACTTCTCATAAAGTTTTGCTGCCTCCCACCTTGATAACAAAATAACTCTTTTAGTAACTTCTGCAGTAACAAATGGATTACCATCTCTATCTCCACCCATCCATGATCCAAACTCAATAGGATTAAAATTTTTAGGCAAACCCTTACCCATATTTTTTTCAAATATTTGATTTAATCTCCTGTATACTTTAGGAATTGTATCCCACAAACTATCTTCTATAATTGCAAGTCCCCATCTTGCTTCTTCTGCTGGAGTTGGTTTAGATCTTTTAATTTCATCTGTATTCCATATAATTGTGATCTCATCAAAAACTTTACGATCTAAAATTTTTAATTTTGAAGGATAATTTTTAAGTAAGTTTCTTTCTTCTAATATTTCTGTTAAGGAATGATACTTCTGTATCAAAGTTCTTCTTTTTACTTCGGTTGGATGTGCCGTGAGTACAATACCTATATTTAGACTTTTGGCAATATTATAAATTTTATTATTAGATATTTTTTTATTTTTGAAAAAATTTTCAAATATTTCTTCTATGAAAATATTTTGAAATTTTTTCTCTTGTTTCACATTTTCATAAAGATCTAAAGTCCTAGAAGCATCAATTGACTCAGCCAAATTATAGAAGTTCATAAAATGATTAAATGCGCGAGTTAATTTAAACAGTAAATGTGGTGGTAATTTTTTAATTTCGTTTAAAATTTTTTTAAATGGATCTTTACGATTTTTGTTAGCAATATTTGCTTTGGAAAGTAATCTAATTTTTTCAACTAGATCATAAAATTTCTGTCCCTCTTGTTCTTTAATAACTCTTCCTAATATGTTTCCTAAAAATCGAACATCATCTCTAAGAGATTTTGTAGGTATTCTTTCATAGTAGAGGTCTCTTTTTAGCATTTTTTATTACAAACTTTTTTTGATTTATACCAATAGCATTAGTTTGTATTTTAAATAAACTTCCTGAAAATTTAAATTTTTTAATTTCACTGTTTTTCATGCCTTTTAAAGCAGATGTGACAAATAAATCTGAATTTTTTGGACCGCCAAAGGCACAATTAGTAATATTTTTAGCGGGTAAATTGATCTTATGTATCTGTTTAGCAAATTTATTTAAAACACTTACGCAAGCTCCGTGAAATTGACATACCCATAAATTTCCACCTTTATCTAAAGTCATGCCATCTGGCACTCCTTCCTTATTTGAAAATCTTTTAAATATTTTTTTACTTATTATATCTTCATTTTTATCTATCTTAATTTTGTAGATTACCCTTTTTCTACTGTCTGTATGGTAAAAGTTTTTTTTATCAATAAACGCTGGTCCATTAGTAATCATATAATTATCATCTACTTTTTTAAGATTAAATTTTTTATCGAGACGATAAAGGGATCCATTTGGAATATTTCTCTCAGGGTTATCCATAGTCCCAAACCAAAGTTTTCCATTAATATCTGTTTTGCCATCATTAATCCTGTTCATTTTTAATGACTTTTCAATAGTTATTGATTTAATTTTTTTTTTACTTTTTAAATTTACTATTCTTAATTCACCTTGGAGACCTAATATAAATATATTTTTTTTTATATGAGCTAAAAATCCTATTTCTTTATTTACTTTAATAGTTACTTTTTTTTTATTTTTTAAATTTAAAATATGAATTCTTTTTTTTTTGATGTCTGTAAAATAAATTGAATTATGCTCTTTGACCCATAAAGTACCTTCACCTAATATACATTTTAAATTCCACAAAACTTCAGGTTTTGAAGTTATAATCTTAGCCATTATAAGTGTATTCTTTTATAAAATCTTTTTTTGGATTAATTCCAATTCCTATATTTTCTAATGGGGAAGCAAATCCATCTTTATCTTTAACCTGATCTAAAATTGAAAATTTTTCTTCAGCAAGATCTGTAATAAAAATATTTTTTTCAGTGGTATCAAACTCTAACATTGATTTTGTTGGAAATAGTCCACCTGGCATATCTGGTAAAGAAGTAAGTAAATGCAGATTTACTGCTACACTTAAAGCTGAACCCCATACATGATTAACAATTGGGATGAAATTCGACTGAGCTAATGCTGATACTTTTAAATATTCTGTTATTCCACCTAAACCGCAAACTTCTGGTTGGGCTATATCAATACAATTATTTTTAATTAATTGGTTCCAACCATATTTTGTGAACTCTGCTTCACCACCAGCAATATTTGTTTCTAATTTTTCTTTAAGTTCTTTGTATCCATCATAATCTTCAGGTGCCACAGGTTCCTCAAACCAATAAATTTCCATTTCATCCAATCCTTTACCTACGTACAAAGCATCATTTTTGTTATAAGCATGATTGGCATCGACCATTAGTTTAAAATCGTTTCCAATTGCTTCTCTTACTGCGCTTACTAACTTTAAATCCTCTTTAGGACCTAAACCAACTTTCATCTTCATCGCCTTGAAGTTTTTTTCTTTTATTTGATTTGCTTCTTTTTTGAATAATTCACATAATTCTTCGACAGGTTTTTTTTGCAGCATCATTCCATAACCATAAACTGGAATTTTGTTATTAGTTTTACCCCCTAATAATTGATAAAGAGGCAATTTTGCTTTTTTTGCCAGTATATCCCACAATGCTATATCAATTCCTGATAATGCCTGAATAGGCATTCCTTTCTGGCCACTATCTCTAAGTAAATTATAAACTTTATGCCAGATATATTCTTTATTAATTGGATCTTCTCCTATTATTAAAGGCTGTACTACTTTTTCTACAATATATTTGTTAGCGAGAGCTATATTTCCGGGGCCAAAACATTCTCCCCAACCCGTAATACCTTCATCAGTTTCTATCTCTACTAAGTGAGCGGTTCTGTGTTTGTAGTATTGTTGAGAATATCCTAATTCTTTATCCAACTCATATCTAAGTACATGACTTTTGATTGAGCTGATCTTCACAATTATTAAACAGCAACTACTTTAGAGTTCTGTTCTCCTAAATTTTCTATAGATAATTTCATTTCATCACCAGCTTTTAAAAATACTTGAGGCTTTCTTCCCATGCCTACACCTGGAGGAGTTCCTGTAGTTATAATATCTCCAGGTTGTAATGACATGAATTTACTCACATAAGATACAATGATATCTACATTAAAAATCATAGTACTTGTATTTCCTGTTTGCATTCTTTCGCCATTTACATCCAGCATCATCTTTAAATTATTAATATCTTTAATTTCATCCTTTGTTACTAAGTAAGGGCCAGTAGGCCCGTAAGTGTCATGAGACTTTCCTTTAACCCATTGTCCCATTTTTTCAATTTGCCATTCTCGTTCACTAACATCGTTTACTAAACAATATCCTAAAATATGATCTTGTGATTGACTTTCTGAAATATGTTTTGCTTCTTTTCCAATTACAATTCCAAGTTCAACTTCCCAATCTAGTTTTTTTGATCCAGAAACTATTTCTACATCATCATTAGGACCACACATTGAGCTAGTAGCCTTCATAAACATTATTGGTTCTTTAGGAATATCGGCACCGACTTCAGCTGCATGATCTGAATAATTAAGCCCTATTGCAACAAATTTTCCAGGATTTGTAATACATGAACCTACTCTTTGATTAGATGAAAGCTCAGGAAGATTTGATGTATCTACACTTTGAATTTTAGACATGGTTTCAAAATTTAAATTTTCTGGGTTTAAGTCGTTTATGTGAGAACTTATGTCTCTTATTTTTCTATCAGTGTCTAAAATAGCTGGTTTTTCTTTTCCTTTTTCTCCTACTCTTAATAGTTTCATTGTTTCTCCTTTATATTTAAATTGTCATTCCACCATCAACAGAAAATGTATTTCCTGTTGTAAATGTTGATTCATCGCCAGCTAAATAAATAGCCATAGAAGCAATTTCTTCAGCTGTTCCTAGTCTTCCCATAGGTTGTCTTGCTATAAAATCTTTCTTAGCTTGAACAGGATCAGGGCTTTGGTTTACCCTATCTTGCCAAGAAGGAGAGAAAACTGTTCCTGGTGCTATTGAATTACATCTAATATTTTGTTTTACAAAGTCTGAAGCTATAGACTTAGTTAACCCAATAATTGCAGCTTTTGAAGCGCCATAAACAAATCTATTTGGTAAACCTTTTAAACTGGAGGCAATAGACGAAACATTGATTATACTTCCACCATTTTGCTTCACCATTAACGGTAAAATTGCTCTACACATGAAATACATAGATTTAATATTTACATCAAAGGAAAAATCCCAATCTTTTTCTTCACAATCTAAAATTGTTCCATGATGAACAAATCCTACTGCATTAAATAGAACATTTACTTCATCGAGTGTTTTAACAAAATCTAAAATTGCTTTGTTGTCAGTAGAGTCTAAAGTTTTAATTTTAATATTAGGATATTCTTTATTCAAATCAGCTAAAGTTTTTTCATTCAAGTCTGTTGCTATTACATGAGCCCCTTCATTATGAAAAGCGATTGCTGTTGCTTTTCCAATACCTTGGCCTGCTGCTGTAACTACAATTTTTTTACCTTCAAGTCTTCCACTCATTTATTATTTATCCTTTCAATTTCTTTATAAAGTGAACTATGGTCTGTTTCACCATGTCCATTTTCAACAAGAGATTTATACATTTCTTTAACCAAATTTGAAATAGGTAAATGAGTATTATAATTATTAGCACATTCTAAGATATTATTCATATCTTTTAAATGAACTGATGTTCTACCTTTTGGAGTAAAATCTTTATTGATCATTCTTTTCCCATGTGTCTGTAGAACTTTGCTATCTGCCCATCCACCTGACAAAGCTTTGATCATTTTATTTGGATCTGCTCCAGCTTTTTCACAAAGAGTAACAGCCTCTGCCACAGCACCAATTGTTAAACCAACTATGATTTGATTTGCTAATTTTGAAACTTGTCCACTTCCAATTGGACCGACTAATGTTGGGTTACCCATTTTTTTTAAAATATCAAATGCATCGTCAAAAATATTTTGCTCTCCCCCAACCATTATGGCTAACGAGGCTTCCTCTGCACCAATTGTTCCTCCAGATACAGGTGCGTCCAAATAATTTATATTTTTTAATTTTAAATTGTTACCATGTTTTGTTGCGGTAGTTGGTTTAACTGAACTCATATCAATAACTATTGAACCAGATTTCAAGTTTTCTAAAAAATCAGTATTGTTCATCACCGCATCCACAGCTATATCATCTGTTAACATTGTGATAACAATATCACTTCCGTCAACAGCATCTTTTAACGTATTTGAAATTTTTGCACCAAATTCTTTTAGTGGCTCTGCTTTATTCTTTGATCTATTGAATACTGTTAAATTATATCCAGCTTTTACTAAATTTTTAGACATTGGTAGGCCCATGAGGCCTATGCCTATAAAACCTATTTTTTTTGTCATTTATTTTTTGGGTACGAATTCGTGGAAATTTTGTGTCATTGCTTCTGGAAAGTACATTACACATGCTAAAACAATTAACTGAATTACTACGAATGGAGCAAATCCTCTGAAAATATCTGTTAATGAAATATGTGGAGGTGCTACTGATTTTAAATAAAAAGCTGCTGGACCAAAAGGTGGGCTTAAAAATGATACCTGCATATTAACACAAAATAGTATTCCAAACCAAATAGGATCAAAACCAAGTGCAAGAACTATTGGTAAAAACACAGGCATTGCTAGAAGAACAATTCCAACCCAATCCATAAAAGCACCCATTATTAAAAACATTACTTGCATCATAAAGATTAAATACATTGGTTTTAAATCATAAGCTAAAATAGTTTCAGCTACATAAGTTGGTCCACCCGCTAAAGAATAAGCTCCAGCTAAAACTGTAGCTCCAAATGTAATTGTTAAAATCGTACCTGATGCTTTAAAAGTTCTAACAAGTGCATCTTTAAATAAAAACCATGTAAGCTCTTTTCTTGCACCTATTATAATTAATGTTGCAACTACACCCATTCCAGCTGCTTCTGTGATACCTGTTATTCCAGAATAAATTGAACCTAAAACAATTATTACAATACCAATTGGTGGTAGAAGGCCTGGAAGGTAAGACATTTTTTCTTTTAAAGTTAAAGCTGGTTCATCACTTAATGGTGCAAGATGCGGTTGTAATCTTGTTCGTATAAGAATGTAAGTAATAATTAAACCTGAAATCATTAAACCTGGAACAATAGCTTCTTGAAATAACATTGTAATTGATGTTTCTGTTGTCAATCCATAAATAATTAAAACAATAGACGGAGGTATCATAGTACCTAGGGAACCTGATGCACAAATAATACCAATAGACATGTCTTGATCATATTTCAATCTCAACATCTGAGGTAGTGCAATCAGCCCTAATAAAACTATTTCTCCTCCAATAATTCCACTCATCGCAGCCATAATTGTTGCCATGATTGCAGTAACAACACCAACTCCTCCTCTAGTTTTTCTTAACCAAGCATTTAATGCATCATATAAATCTCTCGCTATATTTGAGCGTTCAAGTAAGGAGGCCATGAATATAAATAAGGGTACTGATAAGAAAGAATACGTTACAACAAGCGAATAATATCTTGAAAGTAGAATTCCTAATGCATGCTCACCTATATATAAAAATACGAGTACTGCTCCCATAAAACCTGAGGCAAAACCCATTGGTACACCAATAGCTATAAGGGCTAGCAATCCAACAATCAGTATTATCGAGAGTGTTCCTATTTCAAATTCCATTTTATTCTAAATCTTTAGCTGGATCGTATTGTCTTTCTTTAGGATTTCTCCAATCAATTATTAAATTGTTAATAGACTGAAGTGCAATAAGAAATACACATATTAGTGTAAGTGGTTTCATAGTAGCTGGTATCGGTGGATCCCAATACGTCGCAAATCTCTCCCAGTTTACAAATGATCTGTAAGCATCCTCCATACCACCATAAATTACAGCCCCTGCAAAAAGAACAATAACTATAGTACTAATTAGATCAAAAATTCGCTGTGTTGGTCTACTAACATAATCGTATAATAATACTATTCTAATATGGCTTCTTAATCTTGTTGCATATATGCCTCCGACTAAATAACAAACACCAGCCAACCATAGGCATAATTCATTAGCCCATAAGGTAGGTTTAAATAATACATATCTCATGAAAATTTCGTACATCATCACAAGTACTATTACAGGAATTAAATATTTTATTGTATGGCTTAAAAATAGAGAAATTCTATCTATCCAAAATATTGGAAAATCGTCTTTACTTGCAACTTTTTCACTTTGCTCTTTTAATTGTTTATCTTGAAGCTCTTTATCGTTCATTGGCAAAAAAATTGTCTAATTAGAAGGGCCCTTTCAGGCCCTTCAATATTTTTTTATGTTGCTAATAATTATAGGATACCGTTAGCTTTCATGTAAGCTTTGTGTATCTCAATAAGAGCAGCAGCTTCAGGAGATTTTTTCTTCCATTCTTCCCAAGCTCCAAGTGCAGCATTTCTGAACTTAAGTCTATCTTCTCTAGACCAGTCATGAAGAGTAACACCCATAGCAGTTAAAGCTTTAACTGCTTCAGCATTTTTTCTCTCAACTAAACTAGTGATTGTTCTACCGCAGATTTCGATTGCTGCTAGCATTGCACCTTTTTCATGAGGTTTTAACTTGTTCCAAACTTTTGTATTACAAGCTAAATGGTCAGCTGGCATAGAGTGGAAACCTGGATATGTAGCATATTTATTTTGCTCATAGTGTCCACCTGCATAGTTTGTAGCTAAAGATGAATAGTCGGCACCATCAATTAGACCAGTTTGTAAAGCAGTTGGAACTTCACCAAAATCCATCACGATCGGCTTAGCACCTAATGCTGTAAAGATCATACTTTCCATTCCCGGAGGCGATCTAAATTTAAAGTCTTTGATAGACGCAACATCTGGAATTGGTTTGCTAGATATTAAAGACTCGTGTCCTGGTATCCACCAACCGATTAAAGTCATTCCATATTTATTGTATAGTGCATCAACAGCTTCTTGAGCTCCTGGGAAATTCAAGAATTCATATTGTTGATACGGGTTATCATATCCACCCATTACATCGCCTGCGAATTGGAAAGCTGCGTTTTTACCAGTTTGGTATCCAGCACCTGTCATATCACAGTCAATAATTCCAGTTTGTGCAGAGTTAAAAACCTCAGCAGACTTTCCTGTAACTGATGATGAGTAGAACATTTGTACTTTTAAGCTTCCACCAGAAAACTTTTCTACGTTTTTAGCGAATTGAGCTGCAACTTCACCATTTGGTGAACTAGCTGTAAAGTGAGTTTCTATTTTTAAAGTTTTTGCATTAGCAGAACCAAATAAAGCAATAGACACTACAGCAATCGCAGCAGTTATTTTTGTTATTAATTTTAACATTATTTCCCCTCTCGGTTATGTTTTTTCAAATTTAAACATAAAGAGAAAAAAAATTCAAACAAAAGACAGAAATAAATTTCTAAAGTTAATTAGTTTATGAAATTACAACTAAAAGTTGTATCATTTAAACAACTTCTGATAAAAGAGGTTTTTGTGAGAAAAAACATTTCAAATTATTTACGGCTAACATACTCATAGCTAATCGAGTTTCATGTGTCGCACTACCTACATGAGGAAGAACAAAACAATTTTCTAACTCTAAATATCTCTTATCAATATTAGGTTCATTATTGAAAACATCTAATCCAGCTCCAAAGATTTTTTTATTTTGTAAGGCTCCAATCAGAGCATCATCATCTACCGTTGATCCTCTCGAAGTATTTATAAAGACTGAATGTTTTGGAAATAATTTTAAACTTTCTGAATTAATTATATTTTTAGTTTCTGAGGTAGCAGGAGTATGCAAACTTACATAATCACAATTTGGAAGCATTGATTTTAAATCTGGGTAATAAGTTGCATCTTTTTCTAAATCATTAGCTAACTTATTTCTATTGTAATAAACTATTTTCATTTTAAACGCTCTAGCCCTATCTGCAACTATTTGGCCAATCCTTCCCATACCTATTATACCTAAAGTTTTTCCTGTAATTTCGTTACCTACCATTAATTTAGTAATATCTGGTCTATGATCTTTCCAAGCATTTGACTTAACAAGATTATAAGCCTCCCCAATTCTTCTGGACGATGCTAAAATTAAAAAGATTGTTATTTCTGCTACAGCATCATTTAATACATTTGGGGTATTTGAAACCTTAATATTTTTTTCTTTAGCTGATTGTGTATGAATATTGTCATATCCAACCCCAACATGACCAATAATTTTTAATTTTCCATTTAAATTATCAAAAAAATTTTTATCTAATTTATCAAAACTTGTTGAGATTAAACCATCATATTCATTAGCAAGTTTTATTAATTCCTCATAATTGTAAGGTTTGTCTTCTAAATTAAGAGTTACATCAAATTCTTTTTTTAATATTTCTTCAGCGCCATCAGAAATTTTTCGAGAAACTAAAATTTTTGGTTTCATCTAGTGAGAGTTTCTTAAAACTCCTTTTGTTTTAGTGATATCTAAATACTGATCTCTTGACATAATACATGCACCGTCTTCAAGTTGACCAACATTTGATCTAGATATTTCTTGCCACGGTGTTTGATTTGTAAGTTTCTTTATCTTTTTCTTTTTTCTTCTTTTAATAAATTCAGACTTTGATATTTGAAGATCAACTCTTCTTTTATTAAGATCTATTGTCATTTTATCTCCTGTCTTAACAATAGCTAAATCACCGCCAACAGCAGATTCTGGCGATACATGAAGAATAGACGGGCTTTCAGAGGTACCACTCTGTCTTCCATCTCCAAGAGTTGGAAGCGCATTAATGCCTTTTTTAAGTAGTCTATCAGGTGGTTGCATATTAACCACCTCAGCAGAACCAGGGTATCCAACAGGTCCACAACCTCTTATTATTAAAATTGAATTTTCATCAATATTTAACTTCTTACTATTAATCCTACGGTGATAATCCTCTGGACCCTCAAAAACTACGGCTTTACCTTTAAAAACATTAGGGTGCTTAGGATTTGATAAATATCTTTCTCTGAACTCTTTACTAATTACTGAGGTTTTCATAATTGCTGATGAAAAGAAATTCCCTTTCATAACTAAAAACCCAGCCTTATCAGTCAAATTATTTTTAAATGTTTTAATCACATCTCTATCTACATCGATTTTTTTTCTTAAATTTTGTGCAACTGTTTTACCAGTTACAGTAATTAGGTTTTGGTGAATTTTATTATTCTTCATTAATTCTTTCATGATTGCTGGTATACCTCCAGCTCTGTAAAAACCTTCCATTAAATGTTCACCTGCAGGTTGGCAGTTTGCTAATAAAGGTATTTTGTGCCCAAGCTTTTGCCAATTCGATAAATCAAATTTTACACCCATATGTTTTGCTATAGCAATTAAATGTGTTGTACAATTACTAGAAGCTCCTATAGCACTTGCAACTATTACTGCATTTTCAAAAGCTTTCTTTGTCATAATTTTTGAAGGAGTTAAATCTTCGTGAACCATTTTTACAATTCTAGATCCAGTCTCAAAAGAAATTTGTTCTCTTTCTCTATAGGGAGCTGGTATTACTGCACATCCTGGTAAAGACATTCCTAATGCCTCAGCAACAGAATTCATTGATGAAGCTGTTCCCATTGTATTACAGTGACCAGGACTTGGTGAAGATGCTGCTGCCATATCCATAAATTCTTCGTAATTAATTTCTCCCTTAGCATGCAATCTTCTTGCTTCCCAAATAATGGTTCCTGCACCAGCTTTCTTACCTTTATAATTTCCATCAAGCATTGGACCACCAGATAAAACAATTGCAGGAATATTAACTGTTGCAGCTGCCATTAACGCTGCTGGGGTAGTTTTATCACATCCAGTTGTAAGTATAACTCCATCAAGTGGGTATCCATAAAGTATCTCAACCAAAGATAAATATGATAAGTTTCTGTCCAACATTGCAGTAGGCTTTTTTCCAGTTTCTTGAATTGGGTGAGTAGGAAATTCCATCGGAATACCACCTGCTCTTCTAATTCCATCTTTAATTCTTTTACTTAAATCCAAAAAATGTCTGTTACATGGAGATAAATCACTCCCTGATTGGGCAATTCCAATTATTGGATTTCCTGATTGAAGTTCTTTTCTTGTAAGACCGTAATTTAGATATCTTTCTAAATACATGGCTGTCATACCTGGATCTTTTGGGTCATCAAACCATTGTTTACTTCTTAAATTCTTCTTTTTCATAAAATAATAAAATATATTATAATGATATATAAAACCTAAATTAAAAAATGAATAGTCTAATTGTACTCAATAAAAATGATAATGTGGGCGTAAGTCAATTTATTATACCAGAAAAAACGAAAATTAATGGTCAAGAGATAAGCACTATTGATCCTATACCATTTGGACACAAAGTTTGTTTAAAACCCATAAACAAAGGCGATCCTATAATTAAGTATGATCAGATAATTGGATTTGCGTCAAAAAATATTACCGCAGGTGAACATGTTCATTCTCATAATTTAGAATTCAAAGAATTTGATAGAGAATTTAAAGTAAAAAATAAAAAAACAATTGTTGACGAAAAAGTTGATACCTTTTTCAATGGAATATTAAGAGATAACGGTCAAGTAGCTACTAGAAATTATATAGGTATCGTTAGTACTGTTAACTGTTCAGCAACTGTTACTAAAATGATTGTTGAAAAAATAAAATATTCTAACATTCTAAATGATTATCCTAATATTGATGGCATAGTTCCGATTACTCACTCAACTGGATGTGGAATGAATACTGTAAGCGAAGGAATGCAAATGTTTCAAAGAACAATTGACGGTTTTAAGAACCATCCAAATTTTTCTCATGTATTCGTTATTGGCTTAGGTTGTGAATGTGCTCAAGTTAGTTTGTTTGATGAGTCTATAAAAAAACATAATAGAATTCATTTTTTAACAATTCAGGACGAAGGTGGAACTAAAAAAATTGTCGAAAAAGTTCTATCGCAAATAAAAAATTTATTACCTGAGGCTAACAAAATTAAAAGATCCCCTCAGTCTGTAAATCATTTAACTTTAGCTCTTCAATGTGGAGGATCAGATGGGTACTCTGGTATTACTGCAAATCCAGCTTTAGGTGTTGCAGCTGATTTGTTAGTTAAAAAAGGTGGAAGTTCAATATTATCTGAAACTCCTGAAATTTATGGGGCTGAGCATCTTCTAATTAACAGAGCAAACAGTCAAAAAACAGCAAATAAATTAATTGAAAGATTAAAATGGTGGAAAAACTATACTTCAATCAATAATAGCACAATGGATAATAATCCTGCTCCTGGGAATAAACGAGGTGGTTTAACTACCATACTTGAAAAGTCACTGGGTGCAGTTGCTAAAGGTGGTAAATCAATTTTAGAAGATGTGCTTGAATACGCAGAACCATTAAAAAATAAAGGTTTTAATTTTATGGACTCTCCAGGGTATGACCCCGTGTCTGTAACAGGTCAAGTTGCTTCAGGTGCAAATGTAATTTGCTTTACAACAGGTAGAGGTTCATGTTTTGGATGTAAACCTGTTCCAAGTTTAAAATTATCTACAAATACTGCGATGTATGAAAAAATGGAAGAAGATATGGATATAAATTGTGGGACTATTGCAGAAGGTAAAGAAGACATTGAAAAAGTTGGAAATAGAATATTTGATCTAGTTGTAAACACTGCTTCAGGAAATAAATCGAAAAGTGAAATTAACGGCTACGGTGACGAGGAGTTTAATCCTTGGCAAGTAGGCGTGGTGATGTAACCTTTTGATAAATTTTTCATAAATTATCATGTCAAAAAATCAAAAAGCCTCTTTAATTAAGGTTATTTTTCTATCAGCTTCAGGGTTTTTTTTATTTGTTTGCATGGACTCAACTGCAAAATATTTAGGAAATGTTATGCCAGTTACACAAGCTGTGTGGGGAAGATTTTTTTTTCACTTTGTCGCTCTTTGTGTCTATTTCGTAGTCTTTAAGCCAAAGCTAAATTTAACTAGAAATTTTAAAATTCAAATTATTAGGTCATTATTAATGGTTACAGCAACTTTCTTTATGTTTAACTCATTACAAAGATTTGACTTAGTTGACATATACGTAGTTTTCTTTAGCGCTCCATTAATTGTTTCACTTTTATCAGCATATTTTTTAAAAGATATATTGTCTCCTAAAGGTATAATTTTGATGTTGCTGAGTTTTGGATCAATTATTTATGCTCTAGGACCCAGTATGAAAGTATTATCAACAGAATTAATCTTTCCTATTGTGCCACCACTATGTTGGGCACTTTACCAATTTTTTACAAAGCTTATTTCAGGAAACAATGAACCTTTCTCAGCAGTTTTTTATACGGCAGTTACTGGAGCTTTGATATTTACAATTTATATTTCATTCAATTGGATACCAATTGAAAATAATATTTATTGGATTGGTTTAGTTGCTATGGGAATTTTTGGTTTTATAAGTCATTTTATAATTATTTATGCAATTCAATTATCTAATTTGTCATTTGTAACTAATTTTCAGTATTCTCAGTTGCTTTGGTCAACAATAATTAATTTTTTAATTTTTGGAGTTCCAGCAGATATAAGTAAAATAGTTGGTCTTATTGGAATTATCATTTTTGGAGTTTTGTTTATTAGAGTTGAGGGTACAAAGAAGGTTAAAAAAATTATTTAATTCTTATTTTTTTGCCTGATTTAGAGCTTTTGTTGATTGCATCAAAAATTATTAAAGAATTTAACCCATCCTTACCAGTCACTTTTGGTTTTTCTTTTTTTAAAACTACTCTAGAAAAGTGATCGATCTGATTAATTAAAGTTTCATTGCTTTTTTGAACTTTAATTTTATTATTAAAAATATTATTCCACCAACTTCTTTCTTTTTTATAGTACCATAACTTTAAGTTTGGAAATTGAACAGAGCCTCTTGTTCCTCCAATAAAATATGAAGATTGGTCAGTTATTGGATAAGCAGGATTTTCTCCAGCTGTTAATTCATAGCTCCATGGTGAAGTTATAGTATCAGATACATTTAGAGTACATAAAGTTCCAGATTTAAAAAATAAATTTACTGAAGCTGTATCCTCAACCTTATATTTCCTAATATTATTTGATTTAAATGCCTGAACATACTTAACAGGACCAAGTAAATAACAAATCATATCAATATCATGAACTAGATTAATACCTAATGGGCCACCACCTTCACTTACTCTCCATTTTTCATTAAAATATTTTTTATGTTTATATAGCCAGCATAAAATATTTGCAGATACAATTTTTCCAAGTTTTTTATTTTCTATTATTTTTTTAACATTATTAACAATTGAATTATGGCGTCTATGATATCCTATCAGTATTGAAGTTTTATTTGAGCGTGCACTATTAATTATTTTTTTTGCAGATTTAATATTATCTGAAATCGGCTTCTCTAATAATACAGGAATTTTAGATTTCAAAAATTGAACAGTATCAGTTTCGTGTAGAACATTGGGTGTTGCAATTATCACTGCATCGGGTTTATCTTTTGCTAATAAAATTTTGATATTTTTATAAAGTGGTACATTTAATTTTTTAGATAATTCTATCCCAGTTTTTTTTATTTCAACAATTGAGTGAAGAGATGCTAATTTTGATTTTTGAATAGCTTTAATATGTTGTAGTCCCATTAAACCTATTCCAACAACAGATATTTTAATCTTCTTAGACACTTATATAAATTTTAAGTGATACCTGCGTCTATTATAAAGTTTTGTTTCGTACATCCTGACGATACATCAGATGAAAGATGAACAACTAAACTTGCCACATCATCAGGTTTAAGCTGTCTCTTCAAGCACTGTTTATCAAGAATAAATTTTTTATACTTTGGAGTTAGCCAATGCTTTATTTGTCTTTCAGTAGCAATTGATCCAGGAGTAACTGAGTTGCATCTAATATTGTATTTACCAAATTCTCTCGCAAAAGATCTAGTCAGACCAATAACAGCAGACTTTGCTGTCTCGTAAGCAACTTTATCACCCTCACCCAACATCCATGAAACTGAACTTAAATTTACGATAGCACCACCTTTATTTTTAATCATTCCTTTTAAAACTGCTTTAATTGTAAAGAAAAAATGTTTTAAATTCACATCCATTCTGTTATTCCAATATTTTTCATCTACTTGATCGGTGGAATGTCTGTCATCATTAGCTGCATTATTTATTAAAATATCGATAGGACCTTTTGATTTAATTATTTTTTGAATGATAGTTTGTAATTTTTTAATCTTAATAAGATTACATTCAATAAAATGAGGTACTTTAACACCTTTTTTTTTAAGATCTTTAATTAATTTATTTGAGTCTCTCTTATTGATATCAACAAAATAAACATCACATTCCTGCTCACAAAAATGTTCAACTATTGAAGCTCCAATACCTGATCCACCTCCAGTAATAAAAACTTTTTTATTTTTTAAGTCAAAATATTTTACTTTCATTCAAATTCTCTCCTCAGTTTTAGCATCAAACAATGAAATTTGAGTTAAATCAAAGAATAATTTTGTATTTTTTGATAGATCTATTTTTACTGTTGATGGAAACTTGGCTAGCACCTCTTGATTTTCAAAATTAAAGGTCATTATCTGTTCATGTCCAATATATTCACTTAAATCTGCTCTCAAATTAATCTCAAAATCCTCTTCATTAGATTTTTTAAAAAATATATGTTCTGGTCTTATTCCAAAAAAAACCTCTTTATTATCTAAATTAGACTTTTCTTTGAAATCATATCCATTTATTGGAATTTCAATATTTGATCCATGGGTAACGAATGAAACTTTATTTGAACTCTCTTTTAGATTGCCTTTTATTAAATTCATTGATGGAGAGCCTATAAAGTCTGCCACAAAAGTATTACTAGGTTTATTATAAATATTTTCAGGTGTATCATTTTGCTGAATTACACCATGATTCATAATTGCAATATTTGTGCCTAAACTCATAGCTTCCGTTTGATCATGCGTTACATAAACTACTGTTGTTTTAAGTTGCTGATGAAGTTTTTTAATTTCTCGTCTCATCTCAACTCTTAACTTTGCATCTAAATTTGATAAAGGTTCATCAAATAAAAATATTCTTGGTTCTCTAACTAGTGCTCTACCTATTGCAACACGCTGTCTTTGTCCGCCTGATAATTGTGATGGCTTTCTCTCTAACAAAGCATCTACTTGTAAAAATTTTGATACTTTTTCCAATTGCTCTTCAATTTTCTCCTTTGAAACTTTAGCTTGTTTAAGACCAAAGATCATATTTTCACGTACATTCATAGATGGGTACAAAGCATAAGATTGAAATACCATTGCAATATTTCGGTCTTTTGGCTCTACTTTACTTACATTGTAATCATCTATGTGAACATTTCCTTGATTAATAGTTTCTAATCCTGCAATAATGTTTAACAAGGTTGATTTTCCACATCCAGAAGGTCCTAAAAGAACTAAGAAATTACCTTCATCTATCTCTAAATTAATTTTCCTTAAAACCTCAGTTGATCCAAAGTTCTTTGATAATTCTTCTATTTTTAATGTTTTCATCCCTATCCTTTTACTGCTCCTGAAGTTAATCCTCTAATAAAATATTTACCTGCTAGAACATACACAATAAGTGTTGGAATTCCTGCAATAATAGCAGATGCCATATCCACATTATATTCTTTAACACTAGTGCTTGATAAAACCATATTGTTTAAAGCAACTTGTATTGGAGCGGCCTCTCCAAATGAAAATGTTGAGCCAAATAAAAAGTCGTTCCAAATTTGTGTGAATTGCCAGATTATTGTTACTACTATAATTGGAGTTGATACTGGAAGTAAAATTTTAAAAAATATTTTAAAAAACCCTGCCCCATCTATTCTAGCAGCTTTTACTAATTCAGAAGGAATAGAAACATAAAAATTTCTAAAAAATAAAGTTGTAAAGGGAATACCATAAACTGTATGGACTAAAACAAGTCCAATTACAGAATTAGATATTCCTAGAACTCCAAGAGTTCTAGCCATGGGTAATAAGATAGCTTGATAAGGAATAAAACAACCAAATAATAAGAAAAGGAAAACCCATTTGTCTCCCTTAAACCTCCATTTTGTTAAAACATATCCAGCCATAGCACCAATAAAAGTAGAAAAGAATACTGCTGGAACAACCATTTTAATTGAATTCCAAAAATATGGTTTTAAGAAAGTATCACCTGCACCATATCCTCTTCCACCCCATGCAACTAACCAAGAGTCAAAATTTAATCCACTTGGCCAAGTTAGAAGTGTTCCTTGACGGATTTCTTCCATTGTTTTTAACGAAGTAACAACCATTACGTACAAAGGAAAAATAAAATACAAAGCAAAAATTACTAAAACAAAATATAAAAACCATCTCAAAAACATATTTGTATATTTAGATTTTTGTTCAAGCTGTTTATATGAAGAGTGTGTTTTATCTTGCATTTTCTCTCCTCAATTCAGAATATAAATAAGGTATAATCACAGCTGCTACTGCCATAAACATCATCATGGCACTCGCTGCTGACAAACCAACTTGACTTTTGTGAAATGCAGTTTGTGTCATATATAATGCAGGCATGGTTGTAGATATACCCGGACCTCCCTGGGTTAACGCAACAATAAGATCATAACTTTTAATTGATATATGAACCAAAATTACAAAACTTGTAAAAAAAACTGGTCTCATCATTGGTAGTAGAATTTTCCAATAAACTGTAAATAAATTTGCGCCATCTATTTTGGCTGCTTTAACGATTTCATCTTCAACTGATCTTAACCCAGCTAGAAATAATGCCATTACAAATCCTGCAGATTGCCAAACACCTGCAATCACAATGGTGTAGATGGCCATTTCTCGATTGACCAACCAATCGAATGTAAAGTTTTCAAATCCCCAATCGATAAACATTTTTTGGATACCAAGGGTTGGGTTTAAAATCCATTTCCATGCTGTTCCAGTGACTATGAAAGATAAAGCCATGGGATATAAGTAAATAGTTCTAAGGACACCTTCTGCCCTAATTTTTTGATCTAGAAATATTGCAAGAATAATTCCAATCACAACACAAAAAATTAAGAATAAAGCTGTGAAAATAAGAAGATTATCAACTGCAATAAGCCATTTTCTAGAACCCCAAAGTTTAACATATTGACCTACTCCCCAAAGTTCATACTTGGGCAAGATTTTAGAATTTGTAAAAGATATATATAAGGTCCAAAGTACAAAACCATAGACAAACCAACCAATTAATCCAACAGCTGGAGCCATTACGATTTTAGGTAGGTTTTTTTCTAGCCACTTGAGCATTATAAATATTTTTTAATTTTGATTAAAAAAAAAGGCCACCTAAAAATTAGGTGGCCTTAATTTTTGTATTTTACATATTATCTAATACTGAATCAGCCAAAGCATTTGCTGCATCAACTGAAGACATGTCAGAATTAAAGTGTTCTGTAATCACATCTTGTAAAGCAGCCTTCATAGTATTACCTTGAGCCATTCCATGAGCAAAACTTGGAACTAATCCACCACTTGCTCCTGCAGTTTTGATATCAGAATTTGATGTTTTTGCACATTTATCAAATTCATCCATTGGTACATCTAAACGTGCTGGAATTGATCCTTTGTATAAGTTGAAAACTTTTTGGAAGTTTTTACCCATCATTAATTTAGCTAATAATTTTTGCCCTTCTTGTTTGTCTGGGTCACTTGTTTTGTAGAATATGAAGCTGTCTACATTGTACAAGTATCCATTATTAGATGGAGTTGCAGCACAATAGTAATCTACACCTGGTACTTTCCCAGCAGCAGTAAATTCACCTTTTGCCCAGTCACCCATAATTTGGAAACCAGCTTTTCCTTCAATAACCATTCCAGTAGCAACGTTCCAATCTCTTCCTGGGCTACCTTCGTCAGTGAAACCTTGAAGTTTTCTCATTTGATCAAAAACTTTCACAGTTGTCTCACTTCTTAAACAAGTTTCTTTAAGATCTACATAACAGTTTTTGTAATAGTTATTTCCACCAATACCCATAGCTACTGCTTCGAAGACTGTTGCGTCTTGCCAAGCTTGACCACCATGTGCAAAAGGAATGATACCTGCAGCTTGAAGTTTTTCTGCTGCTGCATTTAATTCATCCCAAGATGTAGGAACTGAAATTCCATTAGCATCAAATACTGCTTTGTTAGCCCACATCCAATCAATTCTATGTATGTTTACTGGAGCCGCACAATATGGACCACTGTTATTCTGACATTTGTGAACTGCAGCAATCATAGGATCTAATAATCCATCCCAACCTTCCGATTGAGCAATTGGATCAATGTTGTATGGAGCAACTACTCCTTCTTGATCATATTCTTGAATTGTTGGACCTTTAATTTGAGAAGCTGAAGGAGGATCTCCCGCAACTATTCTTGCTTTAAGTGCAACGTTAGCAGCGTCTCCACCACCGCCTGTTACAGGCATGTCTAACCATTCACCACCGTTTGCAGCGAAATCATCTTTTAACACCTTAAGTGCAGCTGCTTCACCACCTGATGTCCACCAGTGCAAAACCTCAATTTTTGGTCCTGCAAAAGAAGATGTAGAAGTGAATGCAAACGCAATTAAAGCAATTAGCATTTTTTTCATATATTTCCCTCTTATTTGTTAAATTAACTTAACTTAAAAAAAAGAATTATAGATTGATTTATTAAAAGACTACAAGAAAAAAAAATACAACCAATAATTGATTTATAATATTAATAGATTGATTTTCTTCCTAATCTAGCAGCACCTCTGACGCCACTAGCATCTCCGTACTTAGGTTTAAGAAACACACCATCATACTCTCTGCCTGTTACAAATTTTCTTACGATAGTTTCGATTTCACTTAAAAAATCAATTTCATTTGAAACACCCCCGCCAAAAACAAAACAATCAGGATCAAGAATGTTAATTATATTTGCTAAGGACATTGCTAAATTTACTTTAAAATTATCTATTAAATTTTCAGCATCTAAATCATGTTTTCTATATAGTTCAAAGATCTCATTAGTTTTTAAATTTTTTTTATATTGCTTATTAAATTTTTTAGCTAAACTTAAGCCTGACATAAAACTCTCAATCTCGCCCTCTCTTAGATTGGTAGACTCGAGATTTTCTTTTTTGGAAATTAAATGGTTAATTTGATTATGTCCCCACTCTCCTGCTACTCCATTTGGTCCGCTAACAATTTTTTTGTCTATCACTAAACCACCACCTACTCCAGAACCAATAATAATTCCATAAACAATTTTATAATGTTTTCCTGCACCATCTAGAGCTTCTGACAAAGCGAAGCAATTGGCATCATTTTCACAAAATACCTCTTTGCCTAATTCTTTTCTTAAATCATTTTGAAATGGTTTTTTTTCTAACCAATAGCAATTTGGAGCGTTCTTAACTAATCCAGTTTGAGGTGAATGAATACCAGGGTGGCAAACACCAATTGGTAACTCTTTATTTAATTTTTTTTCTAATTTTTTATTAATTTCTTTAATTGTTTTTATAATTTGAAAATAGTCTTTTGGACAATCAGTCCTTTCACGATGACTTTCGTTCCCTTTTTCATCTAAAACTACACTTTCAATTTTTGTAGCTCCAACATCAACACCTATTTGCATAAATCAATAAGTTGCTCTCCCACCACTCAAATCAAAAACCGCTGCTGTTGAAAAAGAATTTTCCTCACTTGATAACCAAGTTACTAGGGATGCTAATTCATTAACTTTTGCAAACTTATTTCTAGGAATTTTAGATAACATATAATTTATATGTTCTTCGGTCATTTGATCGAATATTCTTGTTTTTGCTGCTGCAGGAGTCACACAATTAACTGCAATATTTTTTAATGCTAGTTCTTTTCCCAATGACTTTGTTAAACCTATAACTCCTGCTTTTGATGTACTATATGCGCTTGCATTAGGATTGCCCTCTTTTCCAGCAATTGAAGCAATATTTACAATTCTTCCATAATTATTTTTAATCATATAAGGAGTAACTGCTTTACAACAATAAAATACAGCGTTTAAATTTAAATCTATTACCTTTTTCCATTCATCAAGTGGGTAATCAACAACAGTTGTATTTTTGCCTGCAACACCTGCATTATTAATAAAAATATCAATTTTTTTGTGAGATTTTTCAGTTTCAGCTAAATTTTTTTCTATATTCTGATAATTTCCAACATCTACAATTTGGTATGAAAGCTTATCTGAATTAATTTTTTTTGTTGCGGTTATGATTGCCTCTTCATCTATATCCCAAATTACCACTCTCGCTCCTGAAGCAATAAATCTCTCTGTAATAGCTAGTCCAAAACCTTGGGCGCCTCCTGTCACTATTGCAACTCTATCTTTTAAATCAAAATTAATCATATTATTTTTTTTGTTTTTTGGATCTTAATAAAGGAAAAGCTAAAGCAATTAAAGATAAAATAAAAAAGGTTAAAGCTATTGGTCTAGTTAAGAACATAAGCCAATTTCCATCAAATATAACTAAAGATTGTCTTAAAGTTCCCTCAACTAATTCTCCTAAAATTAATCCTATAATTACTGGGACCACTGAAAATCCAAATCTTCTCATAAAAAATCCAAGCACACCAAAAAATAACATAATCCAAACATCAATTATTGACTGACTTAAAGAATAAGTACCGCACACAGATACAGCAAATATCATAGGCCATAAAATTTTGTTAGGAACAAGAGTTATTCTTGCAAATAATTTTGCACCAAAAAATCCAAAAATAAAAAATAAAACATTAGCAATTAACATTGCCCCAAAAATTCCATACAAAAAATCTGGTTGCTCTCTAAATAGATCTGGACCTGGTCTTACACCATGAATTATAAGCCCAGTTAATATGACTGCTGTTGTAGCACTTCCAGGTATTCCTAATGCTAACGTTGGAACCATTGCACCGCCTGTAGCAGCATTATTTGCTGCCTCAGCACCGGCAATACCTTCTATTGACCCTTTTCCAAATTCTTCTGGCTCTTTAGAAAATCTTTTTGCTTCTGAATAACCAATTAAGGATGCTACAGTCCCACCCTCAGCTGGCAAAACTCCAATAAACGAACCAATACCACTAGATCTAAGAATAGTTTTCCAAGTTTTTTTATAATCATCTAAGGATGGAAGTTTTACCGCTTTTAGTGCAACTCTTTTGAAAACTTGATCAAGAAGTGTAGACTGAGTTAACATTTCGCTTATTGCAAATAAACCTACTACAACTGGTATAAATCCTATTCCTACAGAAAGCTCATTTATACCATAAGTAAATCTATCAATTGAAGTCATAAAATCTTTTCCAATAGTAGAGATTAAAATTCCAAACGCACCAGCGATTAAATTTTTGATCGGACTTCCTTCACCAATTGATGCTAGCATTGTTAAACCAAAAATAGCTAACGCAAAATATTCTGGTTGACCAAATTCATAGGCAAGTTGAGCTAAAACAGGTGCAAAAAATACCAAAACTATTACGCTAAAAATTCCACCCACTGTGCTTGAGACTGTTGCCATACCCAAGGCTCTACCTGCTTCCCCCTTTTGAGCTAGGGGATAACCATCTAGACAAGTGGCTGCTGCTGCTGGAGTTCCAGGGGTATTTATTAAAACTGCAGTGATTGCACCGCCGTATGTTCCAGCACAGTAAATTGATGTTAAGAGAACTATTGCTGAAAGAGGGTCTAAAGTCATAGTAAATGGTAAAATTAATGCACCACCAGTTGTAGGGCCTAATCCTGGTAGAACGCCTAAGATCAGTCCAAATAAAGTCCCAAAAATTAAAACAATTAACAACTTAGAACTAAACAAAGGTGCCATCATTAATAAAAGATTGTCCATACTAGTAATAATAAAGGTTTGTAATTATTCCTGGAGGAAATCTAAGTCCCAATATCATTTCAAAAAATATGAAAACTACTAATGGAAACAAAATTCCAACTAATAATAAATAAATAATTCTCTTTTCACCCCAATTGTATGAAACAAATATTGAGAGTACTGATATAGCTAAGAAAAAGTCTAATGTTTTAGAAATTATAATAAATAAAATAAAACTTAAGATTGTTAAAAAAAATGGTTTTGGAAGTTTTTTTTCTTTTTTCCAAGGATTTTTGAATGAAAGATAATAAATAACTGCAGTTAAAAACATTATCAATACTAACAATCCTTTTGGGAAAGTAGCAGGTTGTATGCCTCTATTTAAAATAGGAGGAACCTTATCAAATGTAAAAGTAGTTACTAATAATATTGTCGAAACAAATATAATTACAAAAAAAACTTTAAATTCATCTTTAAAAAAAAAGGGCAAACTTTTGTTTGCCCTTTTTTTATTTCGTACATTATTCATAAAAATGTACTTTCTTATGACTAATTAATGTAACCCAAAGCTTTAAGTTGAGCAGTCATCTCTGCAAGCATGACTTCCATTTGCTTGCCCCACTCATCAGCTCCAACAACACTAGTTGAATCAAGGCCGATATCAGTTAAAAAACTTTGGAAATATTTATGTTCCATTGCTTTAATCATTGCATCTTCAAGTTGTTTTTTTCTATCGCTTGGAACACCTTTTCTTGTTACAAAACCTCTAACTGTTGAAAGCACAACTGGAATTCCTAACTCAGTAGCAGTAGGAACATTACTTAATTTTTCCATTCTGTTACTAGCAAGTACAACTGAAACACACAATGTACCATCTTCAATTTCTGTTACAGCTTCTCCCAAGTTTAAAACACCTACATCAATATCTCCTTTGATAAGATTAGTTTTAATTGGACCAACACCTTTATAAGGAACAATTGTTGGGTCTGTTAATTTTCCTTTTTTTGTAAAAGCGATAGCACTTACGTCATCAATACCACCAACGTGAGTAGTACCATATTTTAATGATTTTGATTTTTGAGCGCTAATAAATTTTTTAGCATCTTTAATATCATTTTTACAATTTACGACAAATAATTGAGGATCATCAGTTCCTCTAGCAAGTGGTTGCATATCACTTAATTTAACTTTTGTTTTTCCTAATGCCATAGAAACAGCATGTCCTGTAGTCCAAGTTAAAGTATGTTGACCATCTGCTGGTAAAGTCATCATGTAATCCATAGATGCAGCTCCACCACCACCTTTCTTGTTAACTAATTGCATATCTTGTTTTAGATACCTTCTAGTTCTTAACAACATCATTCTAGTAGTTACGTCTGTACCACCACCAAAACCAGCGTGTGTAATAGCTTGAATTGGGTGACCATCTGCTTTTGCAGAAGTAATCATAAGTGGAAATGCAACAACAAAAAATTCAGTTACCAAAAATACGGCAGCTAAAAATAATTTAAAACTTTTTTTCATTATTTCCCTCTTTTTAGTTAATTTATATTTAAATATATAAACATAATCTGATACATAGCGTAAAGTAAAAAATGGCTCAAAATAAAATTAACATAGCAGTTCTTTTAGGAGACCCTTCTGGTATAGGCCCCGAATTGGTCTCAAAACTATTGTCAGAGGAAATCACTAACAAGGCTAATTTAATTGTCATAGGTGAAAA
Source organism: uncultured Pelagibacteraceae bacterium (assembly GCA_902563435.1). Taxonomy (GTDB): domain Bacteria; phylum Pseudomonadota; class Alphaproteobacteria; order Pelagibacterales; family Pelagibacteraceae; genus Pelagibacter. The sequence goes on along the minus strand of CACEXE010000011.1, from coordinate 8,999 downwards.
AAATATATTAGAAAGTGGAAATAAAATTTCAGGCAAATCACATAATCTAAATTTTGTAGAAAATTTCGATAATATTGATTTTGCGAAGGGTGATAAATTTTTTCTAGATATCTCTAATGGTAAAAATCATAATTATAAATTATCTGAGTGCTCTAAAGAGGCGGGAGAAAGCGTTTTAGCTTCGCTAAATTTAGCTTTAGATCTTGCTAAAGAAAATAAAATTCATGCAATAAACTTTGGACCTTTTAATAAAACAAGCCTTAAACTTGGAGGAAATAAATATTCTGATGAATTACATTTAATGGCTGAAAAGTTAGAGGTTAAAAATTTTTTTTGTGAATTTAATGTTATTGATAATTTTTGGACAGCAAGGGTATCATCACATATTCCAATTAAAGAAGTTCCAGGACATGTAAAAAAGGAAAAAATTATTAAGCCAATTAAACTTATAAATGAAGCTATGAAATTAAATGGTATTAAAAGTCCAAGAGTAGCAGTTCAAGCACTGAATCCTCATGCTGAATTTGGAACTGAGGAAAAAGAAGAAATTATACCCGCAATAGAAGAGGCAAAAAAACTAGGTATTAATGCTGATGGACCTTTGCCGTGTGATACTTCTTTTATTACTGCTTATAAAGATGGAAATCATGATTGTATTGTTGGTATGTATCATGATGCTTTACAATCAGGTTTAAAAGCATTTGGATTTGATCGAGGAGTAACCGTTCAAGGAGGTTTACCTTTACCTATTACCACTCCTGCTCACGGTACAGCATTTGATATTGCAGGTAAAAATGTGGCAAATTTAGAACCTACTTTGAATTCATTTAAAATTGCATTAACAATGGCAGAAAATAAAAACAATTAAATGTCTAAAATAAAAAGTATTCGTACCAAGGTATATCAATGGAATGGTAAAACAGTTCCTCCACAAAACAATTTTTGCACAAATGCATCAGACCTTTTGTTTGAAAAATCAGATGCTATGGGCTCTTTTAGGTTTAATGAATGGTTAATATGTGAAGTTGAAACTGATGATGGAATAATTGGAATTGGAAACGCGGCACTCGCACCTCAGTTGGTTAAAAAAACAATCGATACTTATTTAACTCCGTTAGTACTAGGTGAAGATCCTTTTGATTATTCTTATATCTGGGAAAAAATGTACAGAAGAACGCATGCGTGGGGAAGAAGAGGTTTGGGTATGGTAGCTATTTCTGCAATTGATATTGCGCTCTGGGATATAATGGGAAAGATTACAAATAAACCTGTATTTAAATTATTAGGTGGGAGAACAAAAGAAAAAATTCCTGTTTACGCATCTAAACTTTACAGCCAACCAATCAAGGACTTGCAAAAAGAAGCTGAAAGCTATGTTAAGCAAGGTTTTAAAATGTTTAAAATGAGATTTGGGTGGGGGCCAAAAGATGGACCTGAAGGCATGAAAAAAAATATTGAGTTAGCTGAAGCAGTTAGAGAAGTTATTGGATATGATACTGACTTAATGATGGAATGTTATATGGGTTGGAACCTGGATTATGCAAAAAGGATGATGCCAAAATTGGTAAAATTTAACCCTAGATGGTTGGAGGAACCAGTTATAGCAGACGATATTCATGGATATGCTGAATTAAATAATATGAATGCAATTCCAATTTCTGGTGGAGAACATGAATTCAACTTATTTGGGTTTAAACAATTGTTGGACATTAAAGCAGTCAGTTATATACAATATGACAATAATAGAGTTGGTGGATTTACAATTGCAAATAAAATAAATGCATTGGCAGAAGCTTATCAAGTACCAGTTATTCCTCATGCTGGTCAAATGCATAATTATCATTTAACAATGTCAAATTTTAATTGTCCAATATCTGAATTTTTTCCTGTCCATGACGTAGAAATTGGCAATGAATTATTTTATTATATATTTGAAGGTGATCCTGCCCCAGAAAATGGATATATAGATTTGGACGATAACATACCAGGTTTAGGTTTAACAATTACTGATAAATTTAAGTCTGATTTCAAAATTATAGAATAGCTAATAGAGTTCTACTTCATCTAGATTGGGCATTGCATTAGCTGCTCCTACTCTTGTAGTTGAAATACCAGCAACCTTATTTGCAAATTTTAAAGCATCTTTATCCTCATGATTTTTAGACAGAGCATACGCAAAGGCTCCATTGAATGCATCACCTGCTCCAGTTGTATCTACAACTTTATCTTTTAAATTAAAGGCATCAATAAAATAGCTTTCAGAAGAGTTTGCAAAGTAAACTCCTTTTGAGCCTAAAGTTATAACAATATTTTTAACTCCTTTATTAAGAAAAGTTTTTGCAGCTTCTTCAATTTCTATTTTGGTTTCAACATTTTTTTTTAAATAAAAACTTGCTTCTGTTTCATTAGGTGTAAAATAATCCATACGTTTAAAATCATTCTCATTTATATTTGATGCAGGCGCTGGATTGAAAATAGTTGTTGAACCTGATTCTTTTGCTTTGTTAAGTGCATAACTAGTTACTTCATAAGGTGTTTCAAGCTGAGTTAAAAAAATTTCTGAATTAATGATAAAACTTAAATTTTTATCAATATCTTTATTGGTCAAAGAGCCAGCTGCACCTGGTACAATGTTTATAGCGTTGTCCCCAGTTTTTTCGTTTATCATTATACCTGCCACACCTGTTAACTGGTTTTCATCTTGAATTATTGAGTCTCTATTAATTCCCACTTCCTTATAAAGATTTAATGCCATTTTAGCATTTTGGTCACTCCCAATCTTTGTTATAAAATTAACTTGACCTCCAAGTCTAGCTGCAGCAATTGCTTGGTTTGATCCTTTTCCACCCGGACCAACAATATGTTTATTGCCTAAAATAGTTTGTCCTTTTTCAGGAATCGCATTAGCTACAAAACAAAGATCGGCAACAAAAACACCAAAAACACAAATAGATTTCATTTATTATGTCCAAACTTTTCCGTCTGGCAAAATTACACCCTTGGTAAGCACAAAACATCCAAATGGCCTAGCATCTGTGGTGGTTACTATACAATAAGCTTTTTTTGCTTCCTCATAAAAATCTTTTCTTGAAATTGAACCAACTTTCCAATTTTCACCTGAAACTGTTTTAACTGCATCAATAAATTCTTTATGAGTTTCAGTTAATTCATCAGGTTTATCATCTACTTCCATCCTAATCGCTGGTGATCCACCTTTAGATGTAACAAAACTGTCTAATGGAAATACAGATAATATAGCCGTTGCTGCATCTTTAATATTTACTCCATCAAGGCGAATAACTTTTTCGTTAGTAGTGTTTGAGGGAAAGTTTGCATCAGCTAAAATTAGCTTTTCACCATGTCCCATTGACCTTAAATGAAATAGTAATTCAGGGCTCAGTACAGGATTAATATTAATTAACATTTAAAGATTATAGTACATAAAAAAAAAGGGTGGAATAAAATTCCACCCTTTAAATCACTATGTAATACTAAAGATTATTTAAAATCGTTAGCGTTCTCTTTTGTTACTAATTGTGTACCAGTATCAATATTAGGATCAATACTTCCTCCATTAGCTAACTCAAGTGCATACTTAACTCCATACGCTCCCATGTTGTATGAGAACTGAGCGATAGTTGCAGTCATTTCACCTTTTAAGATACTTGTAGCTGCATCAGGTGTAGCATCAAAACCTACAACAACAACATCATTCATGTCAGCATCTTTCAAAGCTTGCATTGCACCTAAACCCATATTGTCATTAGAAGCAAATATTGCTTTAATGTTTGGATTTTTTAGAATGATTGACTCTGTTACAGATCTTCCTTTTGCTGTATCCCACTCTGCGGTTTGTGTTGCAACAAGATTTAAACCACAATTTTTAAATCCTTTGATTGCTCCATCTCTTCTTAACAATGCAGTTGATTGTGACTCAATTCCTGTAAGAATTGCAACGTCTGAACCTTTTGGAGTTTTATCACATATGAATTTAGCAGCTAACTCTGCACCATTCATATTGTTTGTTCCAATAAAAGTTACACCCTCGTTAATTCCTTTAGTATCAACAAACACAACTGGAACTCCACTTTTAATCGCATCATCAACAATTGGTGCGAAAGCATTTGGATCTCCTGGTGCTAGAGCTAGTGCATCAACACCTTTTGCAAGTTGGTCTTCTACTTGGTTAATCTGAGCTTGTACATCACCTTCTTGTGGAGGTGCAATTAGAATTAGTTTAACACCTAATTTTTTTGCTTCTTCTTCAGCACCTTTAGTTACAGAAGCCCAGAATGGGTTTCCTGATCCAGGTCCTTTAATACTGAATAAGATTTTTTTTCCATGTCCATCAGCAAAAGAAACTGATCCCATGCTTATCAATAAAAAAATTGCTGATAGAAAAACAACAATTTTTTTGTTTAGTTCTCTCATATTTTTACCCCTTTAATAATTATTAAACATTAATTTAATTAAATTTTTAAAAAAAATTCAACTGTTTATAAAAGACAATGTTTTTGAATTTCAACCAAAAAGTGTATTATTTTCTTGTTCCAAGATCTCTTCTTAATACATCTATATACACGGCCAAAACTATTATAGACCCTATTAAGACTTGTTGCCAAAATGAGCTAACATCCATGAGATTAAGGCCATTTCGTAAAATACCCATAATCATGACTCCAGCAAATACCCCAAGTACTGTACCTCTTCCACCAAAAAAACTTGCTCCTCCAATAATGCAAGCTGCAATAGCATCTAATTCTGATTGGAGACCAGCATTTGGGTATCCTGAGTCTGTTCTTCCTGCTAAAATTAATGCTCCAATACCTGATAAAAATCCGCACAAAGAGTAAACAATCACTAATATTTTATTAACGTTTATACCTGAAGCTCTTGCTGCATTGGGGTTGCCTCCAATTGCGTATATCCATTTTCCAGTCCGTGTTTTATTCATAAATATCCAAAAAATTATGTATACGATTGCGATTAAAACTAAGCTCACTGGAAGGTATTGAGATTTTTCAAGGCCAAGCCAAGTTAAATCAATTCGTCCATGTCCAAGATACCTCACCTCATCTGTGAAACCACTTATTGGTGTTCCACCTGAAATTAAATTTCCCGTTCCCCTGAATATATAAAGAGTACCCAAAGTCATTATAAATGGATGGGGCATCCTCAACAATGTTATTCCTAATCCATTAAATAAACCACAAAGAAAACCTGCAATCAAAGGTGTAATAACTACTATATACCAAGGGGCTCCAGCTTTAGCAACTATTGCCAGGATCATTAATGATAACATCATGATGGATCCAACAGAAAGATCAATACCAGCAGTAACAATAACCATGAATACTCCTAACGCTAACATCGATTGCCAAGAAATTTGTTTAAATACATTTGTAACATTTCTCCATGATAAAAAAACATCTGGTTGAAGAAAATGCATCACTACAATCATTATGACTAACAATAAAAGTATTCCATACTTTTCAAGGTATGGCATTATTTTTAAATATAATGATTCTTTTTCTTGATCTTTATTTTCCATAATTATTTTTTACCCATTATCCATCCAATAACTTCGTCCCTTGAAGTCTTAGATAATTCAGATTCTGCAAAATTTGTTCCTTGAAATAATGCCATTACACGATCACATACAGCAAAAATATCATCCATTCTATGACTGATGACAATTACTCCAACGCCTGTTTTCTTTAAACTATTTATCAGGTCTAGAACTTTTCCAACTTCTTTTATTGCAAGTGCAGCAGTTGGTTCATCCATTATTACAACTTTAGCATTAAATGCTGTTGATCTAGCAATTGCGACTGCTTGTCTTTGACCACCTGAAAGTTCCTCTACTTTTTGATCAGCACTTTTTACATTAATTTTTAGTTTACCAAGATGTGCATCTGTAAGTTCTTTAATTTTTTTATAATCAAGAAATTTAAGTAGTCCAATATTTTTGGTTGGCTCACGTCCTAAAAAAATATTTTCGCCTATTGGAAGATTTCCAGCTAATGCTAAATCTTGATAAACCATTTCTAGACCTAAATTTTGAGAATCTTTAGGGCTTTCTAAAATTTCCTCTTTGCCATCAAAGAATAATGAACCTGCACTTGGTTTGTATAGCCCTGATAAAACTTTCATTAAAGTTGATTTTCCAGCTCCATTATCGCCCACAACACCAAGACATTCTCCTGCATGTATCTTTAAATTAACATTCTCAAGAGCTGTTATAGTTCCAAAGTATTTTGTTACACTTTTTGCCTCTAGAAGTAGTTGATTAATTGATGACATAAGTGAAGAAAATATAAAAAAATCAGTTAATTGCAACAGGTTTTGAGGCTAATAGCTTTATAGTTTTTCTTTCAGCCCTTTTACAGAATTTTGGAGGTATTTTTTTCAAAATTAGGCTCATATCTTTTAGAACAATTTCACCCATATCAAAAAAAGCCTGTTCTAATGCTCCAGCTCTATGAGCTGAAAATAATACATTTTTAAGTTTTCTAATTGGATCATTTTTTTTTACCGGCTCTTCAGGGAATACGTCCGTTGCAACATATATATCCCCTTTTTTAATTCTTTTTTTAAGATCTTCAAAGTTAACAATCGCTGCTCTACTCATTAAAATAAAAACAGATTTTGGCTTCATTTTATTCAATAATTTTTTGTTTATTAAATTTTTGTTTTTAGTTGTGATTGTAGCCAATACATAAATAATCTCACAATTTCTAAACATTTTATTTAAATTTATAGATTTAAAGCCAGCTTTCTTAATAATTTTATTTGGCACCCAAGGATCATAAACATTTATGTTTTTTGTAAAGGGTAACAACAATGGGTAAAGCGCCTTAGCTAAATCTCCAAAGCCAAGTAAACCGATATTTTTATTTGTCAAAAGCGAAGCATTTAAATTACTCTTTAAACCATATTTTTCTTTACCTTTTATAAAATCATAATGAGCATTATGTATATTTCTTAATATAGATAAAGTCATACCTAGTGCTATTTCAGCAACAGGCTTTGAAAAAACTGGTGATGTAGCAATAATATCAATTTTTTTTTTAAAGCAATAATCATAATCAATATTATCCATAAAATTACTTTCAACATTTATAATACATTTCAACTTAGTAGCTTTTGACAAAAGATTTTTATTTAGATCTGGTTGACCCAATATAAATGTAGCTTTATGGATATTTTTTTCATAAAAATCTTTTTTATTTAATTTAGGAGCTTTTAATAATTTATATTTTGATTTTAGTTCCTTAAGTTTTTTTTTCGAAAAAATTAAGTTTAATTTTCTTGGAAATGGATCAGAAATAACTATATGTTTTTTCACTTTTATTTATTTGAGCAATTTCTTTGCATCTATTTCTAAAAACTTTTTTGGTTTTGCGCAGTTTGTATTTACTGATACAGATTTTCCAGATTTAGCTGCTTTCATAATTGAAGTTATAATTTCTAATACATGTAAAGATATTTCACCACTACATAAATGTTTTCTTTTGTTCTCAATTGAATATGCCATCTCAGACAATCCAGCTCCTCGATAGTTTGCATTGGTTGGCGCTTCGTTAGCTCTAGAACTTTGTGTTCTAATGTTAATACGTCCCAAAGACATTTTTGTGGTCTTAAATTCTCTCCAATTACTCCCTAATTTATTACAGATTAACACTGATCCGCCAAACATATTTGGATCTGGAACAATCATTGACCCCTTTTCTCCATATAATTCAATATGATTTCTTTGATGAGCTATTACATCAAATGATAATGTTAATCTTATAACAGAGTTATTTTTAAAAGTGATTGTGGATAAATATGTAGTTGGACATTCTACCTTAAATTTTTTTCCTTTTTTTGGTCCTATTCCTATAGTCCTATATTTTTGACCTTGAATGATGGTGCTAGTTACTTTTCTTGCAGGTCCTAAAAGATTTACTAAAGCAGTAATATAATAAGGTCCCATATCAATAACAGGACCTCCTTCGTTTTTTGCAAACCATGGTTCAGGGTTAGGGTGATAAGACTCAATTCCAGGAAAAGCAAAAACTGCATTACCTAATTTTATTTTTCCGATAGAATTTTTTTCAACTAGTTCTTTTGATTTTTGTATTCCACCACCCAAAAAAGTGTCAGGGGCATTACCTAAATAAAGTTTATTTTTCTTTGAAAGTTTTATTAAATCTTTTCCATCTTTTAAATTTATTGCTAAAGGTTTTTCAGAGTATACATGTTTTCCATTTGTTAAAGCTTTTTTAGAAATTAGATAATGTGCTTTTGGAATTGTAAGGTTTAAAATAATTTCAATTTCTTTGTCTTTAAGAAGTTCGTTTACAGTTAAAAATTTTATCCCATAATTAAATGCACAACGTTTTGCAGCTTGCATATTAATATCAGCACATTTAATAATTTTTATATTATTAAAATATTTTTCAGCTCTAAAATATGTTTCAGCAATATGTCCACAGCCTATTAAGCCAATTTTAAAAACTTTATTCATATAAAGTTTTTAAACACCTTGTCTCTGTTTTGATTTTCCTTCTTTGTGAAGTTTTAATGCTTCCTCGTTCTCTTTTGTTGTTGGTATCTCAAGTGTAGGGCTTTCCCAATAAGCTGATCCTTCAAGCCATTCGTAACTATGTGTTTTAATTGTTATAACATAAGTTACATCTGATTGTTTTGCTCTTTTAAATGCTTCTTCTAATTCTGAAATACTAGAAACATGTTCTGATTTTGCTCCCATGCTTGCTGCATGTTGAGCGAAATTTACTTCTTTGGAATTTTGAATATTTGAAGAGTTAAACAAACAATTAAATTCTTTTCCACCCTTGAACAATTGCAGTCTATTTATAACAGCATGACCTCCATTATCGCACACAATGATTATTAATTTATTATTAGTAATTACTGAAGAATATATATCTGAATTATTAAGTAGGTATGATCCATCGCCAACAAAAGCAATTACGTCTTTATCAGGATTGGCC
>CACEXE010000010.1 GCA_902563435.1 uncultured Pelagibacteraceae bacterium | reverse complement strand
AAAAAAAGAAATTACCAAAGAAGAAGCTGAGAAAATTCTCAAACAAGAAAATGAAAACAACATTAAAGAGCAAGCGAAACTTGCAAAAAAAGATGGAGATGAAAAAAATAAGAAAAAAATAGATCCTAAAAAAAAAGAGGTAAAAGTAAAATCGAAAGAAACTAAAAAAACTAAAACTCCTGCATCAAAACCTAAAAAAGCAAAAAAGGTTAGCAAAAAGTAATCACAAGTTGTATAAGAATAATCGAATCGATTATGTCTATTAAAATTCCAGAACAACTAAACACCCTTATCCCTATGGTTGTCGAACAATCTAGTAGAGGAGAAAGAGCATATGACATTTATTCAAGACTGCTTAAAGAGAGAATTGTATTTGTAGTTGGTCCTATAAATGACGCAGTTGCATCATTAGTTACTGCTCAATTATTATTTTTAGAGTCTGAAGATCCTAAGAAAGAAATTTCTTTATATATAAATAGTCCTGGTGGACTTGTAACAGCTGGACTTGGTATTTATGATACAATGCAATACATCAAACCAGAGATAAGTACTTTATGCATAGGTCAAGCAGCAAGCATGGGTTCATTTTTACTTGCAGCTGGCGCTAAAGGAAAAAGATTTTCATTACCAAATTCTAGAATTATGGTTCATCAACCCTCTGCAGGTTTTCAAGGACAAGCGACAGATATTGAAATTCACGCTAATGAAGTTTTGTCTTTAAAGAAAAGATTAAATGAAATCTACTCAAAACATACTGGAAAATCAGTTGACGAAATTAAATCAGCATTAGAGAGAGATAATTTTATGACTCCTGACAATGCAAAAAGTTTTGGTTTGATTGATAAAGTAGTAGAAAAGAGAGAATAGGTCACAATATATAGTTTGTTCACAACCTCCACTTGATTACTTTGCAACATATGTATTAAAGTATTAAAATTGATTCGAATTAAAAATTATGAGTAACAATAAAAACATTCTTTACTGTTCTTTCTGTGGCAAGAGCCAACACGAAGTTAGAAAATTAATTGCAGGTCCAACTGTATTCATTTGTGATGAATGCGTAGAACTTTGTATGGACATAATTAAAGAAGAAAGCAAAGATAATTTTGTAAAGCATCAGGATGGATTACCTTTACCAAAAGAGATATGTAAAGTTCTTGATGACTATGTGATTGGACAATCTCATGCAAAAAAAGTTTTATCAGTTGCAGTCCATAATCATTACAAAAGATTAAACTACGAAAATAAAACAAGCAAGACGGTTGAGCTGTCAAAATCGAATATTATGCTGGTGGGACCAACAGGATGTGGAAAAACTTTATTAGCTCAAACACTTGCAAGAATACTTGATGTACCTTTTACTATGGCTGATGCTACCACTTTGACTGAAGCAGGCTATGTAGGTGAAGATGTAGAGAACATAATTTTAAAATTATTACAAGCAGCAGATTATAATGTTGAAAAAGCTCAAAGAGGTATTGTATATATAGATGAGGTGGACAAGATTAGTAGAAAGTCTGAAAACCCATCGATCACAAGGGATGTGTCTGGAGAAGGAGTTCAACAAGCATTATTAAAAATCATGGAGGGAACAGTGGCAAGCGTTCCACCTCAGGGAGGAAGAAAACATCCTCAACAAGAATTTTTACAAGTTGACACTACTAACATTTTATTTATTTGTGGAGGAGCTTTTGCTGGTCTTGATAAAATAATATCCCAAAGAGACAAAGGATCTTCTATTGGATTTGGAGCGGAAGTAAAGACTTTAGAGGATAAAAAAACTGGTGAATGGATGAAAAATTTAGAGCCAGAAGATTTATTGAGATATGGTCTAATCCCAGAATTTATTGGTAGGTTGCCAATTACAGCAACACTTGAAGACTTGGATGAAAAATCTTTAGTAAAAATTTTACAAGAGCCAAAAAATTCTTTAATTAAACAGTACCAAGAATTATTTAGATTAGAAGGTGTAAAATTAACATTTAAAGATCAGGCGGTTAAAGATATAGCTAACAAAGCAATAAGTAAGAAAACTGGGGCGAGAGGATTGAGATCAATTTTAGAAAATTTATTACTTAAAACTATGTTTGACCTTCCTGGTCAAGATGACATAGAAGAAGTTATTATTGATGGTGGAGCAACAAAGGGCACCTCTCAGCCAATTATTGTTCATACTAAGAACAAATCAAAAACAGAAAAGACCTCTGCGGCTTAATAAAAGTTAATAAATAAAAGTTTCCTATTGCATTATAAAATATAATATCCATATTTATGATTATGGAAGTTAAATTAACTCAGCCCTTATTGCCGTTAAGAGACATAGTAGTGTTCCCAAGCATGGTAATTCCACTATTTGTTGGAAGAGATAAATCTATTACCGCCTTAAATGAGGTTATGAAAAGTGATAAAAAAATAATTTTAGTCACCCAAAAAAATTCTGAAGTTGATGATCCAAAAAAAAATGATGTTTTTTCTTATGGATGTGAAAGTAATATATTACAACTTTTAAAACTTCCAGACGGCACAGTTAAGGTTTTGGTTGAAGGAATAAGAAGAGTAAAAATCATTGATTTTAAGGATGATGAAAAATTTATTACTTGTACATATGAACATCAAAAAGATGTTCTAAACAAAGATGAAGATCTATTACCTCTAGCTATTACAGCTGTAAAAAGATTGGAAAAATTAACATCTGTAAATAAAAAAATTTCATCAGAAACTATTAGCAATATCAAACAATTAAAAGATCCGTCTAAAATTGTAGACAATATTGTTTCAAATCTCAATGCATCGATATCTGAAAAACAACAAATTTTTGAAACATTGGACGTTAAGAAAAGATTAAATGCTGCTATTAAAATGATGGAAAGTGAAACAAGTATCATTGGAGTAGAAAAAAGAATTAGAGGTAGAGTTAAAACTCAAATGGAAAAAACTCAAAGAGAGTATTATTTAAACGAACAACTAAAAGCAATTCAAAAAGAATTGGGCGAAATTGAAGACGGAAAAGATGAAACTACTAACTTAAAAAAATCAATTCAAAAAGCTAAAATGCCAAAAGAAGTAGAGAAGAAGTGCATGTCAGAGCTTAAAAAATTAAAAAATATGAGTCCTATGTCTGCAGAAGCAACAGTTGTTAGAAATTATTTAGATTGGATGATTGATCTTCCGTGGTTTAAAAAAGATGATGTGGATATTGATTTAAATAAAGGTCTTAAAATTTTAGATGAAGATCATTTTGGTTTAGAAAAAGTTAAAGAGAGAATTATTGAGTTTCTAGCTGTCCAAAAAAGGATGGAAAAAATTAAAGGACCAATCTTATGTTTAGTTGGACCCCCAGGAGTTGGAAAAACATCGCTTGGAAAATCTATAGCTAAAGCTACTAATAGACAGTTTATTAGAATGTCATTAGGAGGTGTTAGAGACGAGGCTGAAATAAGAGGTCATAGAAGAACATACATTGGATCTTTACCGGGAAAAATAATTCAAATGATGAAGAAAGCTGGTACAAAAAATCCTTTATTTTTATTAGATGAAGTAGATAAAATTGGAAACGATTATAGAGGAGACCCATCATCAGCTTTACTAGAAGCATTAGACCCTGAGCAAAATACAGCTTTTAATGATCACTATTTAGAAGTTGATTATGATTTATCTGATGTAATGTTTGTTACAACAGCAAATACTTTAAATATTTTACCACCACTTCTTGATAGAATGGAAGTTATAAGAATACCCGGATATACAGAAGATGAAAAGATAAATATTGCAAACAAGTATTTGTTACCTAAACAAGTTAAAGAAAATGGTGTCAAAGAAGGTGAACTAAATTTAGAGGATGGAACAATAAAAGAGATAATTAGAAGTTATACAAGGGAGTCTGGTGTAAGAAATTTAGAAAGAGAAATCTCTAAAGTAACAAGAAAAGTTGTTAAGAAAGTAGTAAGTGGTGAAGTTGAAAAGGTTCAGGTAAACGACAAAAATATTCCAGACTTTTTAGGAATTAAAAAATTTAAATATGGTGAAGTAGAGGACAAAGATAAAACTGGAATAGTAATCGGTCTAGCGTGGACTGAAGTAGGTGGAGAAATTCTCAAAATCGAGACTGTAAATATGCCGGGCAAAGGTAGAATGCAAATCACAGGAAAGCTTGGCGATGTTATGCAAGAGTCTGTTAAAGCTGCAAAATCATATGTCAGATCTAAAAGTTTAGAATATGGAATAATTCCACCTTTTTTTGAAAAAAAAGATTTTCATATCCATGTTCCTGAAGGTGCCACACCTAAAGATGGACCATCTGCTGGTATAGCAATGGTAACATCAATAGTATCTTCAATCACAAACATTCCTGTTAATAGAGAGATTGCTATGACGGGTGAGGTAACAATTACAGGACAAGTTTTACAAATTGGAGGCTTAAAGGAAAAATTATTAGCAGCTCACAGAGCAGGGGTTAAAAAAGTATTGATACCCAAAGAAAACGAAAAAGACTTAGCAGATATTCCAAAAAAGGTAAGAGAGGACATTAAAATTATTCCAGTAGAAACAGCAGATGAAGTGCTTAAAATCGCCCTTATAAAAGAACTAAAACCTATTGAATGGACTGAAGTTGACAAAATATCTGAAGGCAAAAAGGACGATAAATCTCAAGCTAGTATTCAGTAATAAACAATTTACTTTATTAATCCGTTGATGTAATAGTACCAAGATTTCGGGTGGTTAGCTCAGTTGGTAGAGCATCTCGTTTACACCGAGGGGGTCAAAGGTTCGAGTCCTTTACTACCCACCATTTACACCTGTGGGGGTGTAGCTCAGTTGGTTAGAGCACCTGCCTGTCACGCAGGGGGCCGAGGGTTCGAGTCCCTTCACTCCCGCCATTATTTGAGTAAAACTAAGCATAAAAATGTGACATATCTTCACTTTTAGTTGATATAATAGTTGTTACATAGGAATCAAATGCTTGCGGAATTTTTAAAAGATTATTTGCCGATAATATTATTCTTGATTATAGCTTTAGGCTTGAGTCTTGCTTTTGTAGCGATTAATTATATTGCTGCTCCAAGTAGACCTGATCCTGAGAAACTTTCTGCTTATGAATGTGGGTTTGAACCTTTTAATGACTCTAGAATGGAATTTGATGTCAGGTTCTATTTAGTTGCAATATTATTTATAATTTTTGACTTAGAAATTGCATTTTTATTCCCGTGGGCGATTTCACTCGGTGAAATTGGTTTATATGGTTTCTGTTCAATGATGTTATTTTTATTTATTTTAACTGTTGGATTTATTTACGAGTGGAAAAAAGGAGCTTTAGACTGGGAGTAAAATGAATTTACAAGATAGAAAAAAAGATATTCCCGAAGAGTTTAAACAGTTAGCTCAAGACTTTAGTGATAATGGTTTCATAACAACATCACTAGACAATCTTGTTAATTGGGCAAGAACTGGTTCATTGCATTGGATGACATTTGGGTTAGCATGTTGTGCTGTAGAAATGATGCAAACATCTATGCCAAGATATGATCTTGAAAGATTTGGTGCAGCACCAAGAGCATCACCTAGACAATCAGATGTGATGATAGTAGCAGGTACGCTAACAAATAAAATGGCTCCCGCATTAAGAAAAGTTTACGACCAGATGCCAGAACCTAGATATGTAATATCAATGGGAAGTTGTGCAAATGGTGGAGGATATTATCATTATTCTTATTCCGTAGTTAGAGGATGTGATCGAGTGGTACCTGTTGATGTATATGTTCCTGGATGCCCTCCTTCAGCTGAAGCATTACTTTATGGGATTTTACAATTACAGAAAAAAATTAGAAATAAAGGTTCTTTAGAAAGATAATAATGAAAAATCTTGAGGACTTGGAAAAGTTTATAAACTCTGAATTAACATCTAAAATAAATAATTCATTTATAAAACATAATAACATTTATATAAACATAGATCATGATGAATTGGTCGATGTTATTTCTTTTTTGAAGACCAATAAAGAAACTAAATTTAGGCAATTAATAGAAATTACAGCTGTAGATTACCCTGAAAATGAAAATAGATTTAAGATGGTTTATTTACTATTAAGTCATGAATATAATCAAAGAATTATTATTGACTATTCAATAAAAGAAAATGAAGTAATTTCTTCATTAACTTCTATATTTCCTAGTGCGAATTGGATGGAAAGAGAAGTGTTTGATATGTATGGGTTAAACTTTAAAAATCATCCTGATTTAAGAAGAATTTTAACCGATTATGGTTTTGAGGGGCATCCTTTAAGAAAAGATTTTCCTCTTACTGGACATAATGAGGTTCGTTATAGCGAAGAGCAAAAAAAAGTGGTCTATGAACCTGTAAAATTAGAGCAAAATTACAGAAAATTTGATTATGAGAGCCCTTGGGAAGGAACAAAATACATTAAGGAAATTAAAAAGAGCTGATGGCAAAAGAAAAAAAAACATTAAATTTAAATTTTGGACCACAACATCCTGCAGCACATGGAGTTTTAAGATTAATACTTCAATTAGATGGAGAAGTTGTTGAAAAAGCCGATCCTCATATAGGATTATTGCACCGAGGTACTGAGAAGTTAATAGAAAATAAAACTTATATCCAAGCAGTTCCTTATTTTGATCGTCTTGATTATGTAGCACCAATGAATCAAGAACATGCATTTGCTTTAGCTATAGAAAAAATTCTTAAAATCGAAGTTCCTTCCAGAGCAAAATACATAAGAGTAATTTTCTGTGAAATAGGACGAATATTAAGTCACATATTAAATGTGACTACTCAAGCAATGGATGTTGGGGCGTTAACACCAACTTTATGGGGATTTGAGGAACGAGAAAAATTAATGGGATTTTATGAGAGGGTGTCCGGATCTAGATTGCACGCTAATTATTTTAGAGCTGGTGGAGTACATAAAGATCTTCCTAGTGGACTGGATAGTGATATCAGTGAATTTTGCGAAAAATTCCCAAAAATTATTAATGATTTAGAAACTTTACTTACCGATAACAGAATATTTAAACAGAGAAATGTAGATATAGGAATTGTATCCAAACAAGATGCACTAGATTATTCTTTTTCAGGAGTAATGTTAAGAGGTTCTGGTGTAGCTTGGGATTTAAGAAGAAGTCAACCTTATGATTGCTATGACGACTTAGAATTTAAAATTCCTGTTGGAAAAAACGGAGATTGTTATGACAGATACCTTTGCAGAATAGAAGAAATGAGAGAAAGTGTAAAAATTATTAAACAGTGTTTAAAAAATATTCCAAAAGGACCAATTAAAACAGAGGATGGAAAGATTTCTCCTCCACCAAAGAAGGAACTTAAACAGTCTATGGAGGCTTTAATCCATCATTTTAAGTTATTTACTGAGGGATATAGGGTTGAAAAAGATGAGATATATACAGCAGTTGAGGCACCTAAAGGAGAATTTGGTGTCTATCTAATTTCAGATGGCTCAAGCAAACCATACAAATGCAAAATCAGAGCTCCTGGATTTACCCATCTTCAAGCTATGGATTATTTAATAAAAGGACATATGCTTGCCGATGTACCTGCTGTATTGGGTTCAATGGATATTGTTTTTGGAGAGGTTGATAGATGAGTGTAAAAAAAATTCACAAAGAACAGCCTGAAACTTTTAAATTTAATGATAAAAGTATGGAGGCTGCAAATAAAATAGTTTCTAATTATCCTAATGGGAAACAACAGAGCGCAGTTATGGCTTTGTTATATATAGCTCAAAGGCAAAATGATAATTGGATACCCTTACAAGCAATGAAATATATAGCTAAATTTTTAGACATGCCTTATATAAAAGTTTACGAAGTAGCAACTTTTTATTCAATGTATAATTTATCTCCAGTTGGTAAATATTTTTTTCAAGTTTGTACCACAACACCTTGTATGCTTAGAGGTGCGTATGATTTAGTAAAAGTTTGCAAAAATAAAATATCTGAAAAAGAAAATGTGTTATCTGAAGATGGGAAAATTTCTTGGATGGAGGTTGAATGTTTAGGTGCATGTGTTAATGCTCCAATGATGCAAGTTAATGAAGACTATTATGAAGATTTGAATGATAAAAAACTCGAAGAAATTATTGAGAAGATATATCAAAATAAAAACCCAAAACCAGGATCTTATTCTGGAAGAATAAATGCAGAACCAGTTAATAATCGAAAAACTTTATTAGGAAATAAAAATGCTTAAAGACGAAGATAGAATATTTCAAAATTTATACAATGACAGTGGTGCTGATATTGAGTCTGCTAAATTAAGAAATGATTGGAATGGAACAAAAGAAATTTTAGAAAAAGGAAGAGAGTGGATAATCAATGAAATTAAATCTTCAGAGCTTAGAGGACGTGGTGGAGCTGGCTTTCCAACTGGTCTAAAATGGTCATTTGCGCCTAAAGAAGTAGGTTCTAGACCACATTACCTAGTTATCAATGCTGATGAATCAGAACCTGGAACATGCAAAGATAGAGATATATTAAGATTTGAACCTCACAAATTAATAGAAGGATGTTTAATTGCTTCTTACGCAGTGAACGCCCATAAATGTTATATTTATATTAGAGGTGAATATTTTAATGAAGGACAAAAACTTCAAACTGCAATCGATGAGGCTTATAAAAACAATTTAATTGGTAAAAATGCTTTAAATTCAGGATGGGACTTAGATATTTATATTCATTTTGGTGCAGGTGCCTATATTTGTGGTGAAGAAACTGCACTACTTGAGAGTTTAGAAGGAAAAAAGGGTCAACCAAGATTAAAGCCACCATTTCCAGCATTAATTGGATTATATGGATGTCCTACTATCATAAATAATGTTGAGACTGTTGCAGCTGTTCCTACAATTCTAAGAAGAGGTGCAAAATGGTTTAGTTCACTTGGAAGAGCTAAAAACACTGGAACAAAAATTTATTGTATTTCTGGAAATGTCAATAACCCATGTAACGTTGAGGAAGAAATGGGAGTTCCACTTAAGGAATTAATCGAAACTCACGCTGGAGGTGTAGTTGGTGGATGGGACAATCTCAAAGCAGTAATACCCGGTGGTTCTTCAATGCCAATGTTACCTAAAGAAATTTGTGACAATATGAAAATGGATTTTGATGCATGTGTTGAAAATAAAACAGGACTAGGAACAGCTGGTATTGTTGTGATCAATAATGACCAAGATATTATTAAGTGTATGGCAAGAATAGCTAGATTTTATAAGCATGAAAGTTGTGGTCAGTGTACTCCATGTAGGGAAGGGTCTGGATGGATGTGGAGAATGTTAGAAAGAATGGCAGCAGGTGAGGCAACTCCAGATGAAGTAGATATGCTTTTTGATGTAACAAAACAAATAGAAGGTCATACAATTTGTGCTTTTGGTGAAGGTTCATCTTGGCCAGTTCAAGGATTAATTAGACATTTTAAAGATGAAATACTTGAAAGAAATAAATTTGATCCTGTTGTGAAAAAAAATAAAAATATTCCGTACCTGGTTGATCAACATTTATTAGAAAAGGAAAATGCCTAAATTAAAAGTAAATGATATTGATATTGAAGTTGAAGATGGTCTAACTGTACTCCAAGCTTGTGAACAAGCTGGAGCTGAAATACCAAGATTTTGTTATCATGAAAAACTTTCTATAGCTGGAAATTGTCGTATGTGTTTGGTCGAAATGGAAAAATCACCAAAACCTATAGCTTCATGCGCAATGCCTGCAGCTGAAGGGATGGTTATTAAAACAAATACGGAAAAAGTTGAAAAAGCAAGAAAAGGTGTGATGGAGTTTTTACTGGCTAACCATCCTTTGGATTGTCCTGTTTGTGATCAAGGTGGTGAGTGTGATTTACAGGATCAATCTATGTTTTATGGAATTGATAAATCAAGATTTAAAGAGAATAAAAGATATGTACCTGAAAAATACATGGGTCCATTAATAAAAACTCAAATGACTAGATGTATTCATTGTACTAGATGTATTAGATTTGCAACTGAGGTAGCGGGAGTGCCAGAATTAGGAGCGATCGGACGTGGAGAAAATATGGAAATTACAACATATTTAGAGAAATCCATGGAGTCTGAAATGTCAGCAAATGTAATTGATTTATGTCCGGTTGGTGCATTAACTTCAAAACCTTATGTGTTCGAGGCAAGACCTTGGGAACTAAAAAAGACAGAAACAATTGATGTTATGGATGCTGTAGGGTCAAATATTAGAGTGGATACTTACGATTGGGAAGTAAAAAGGGTTTTACCAAGAATTAATGAGGAAATTAATGAGGAATGGATTTCTGATAAAACAAGATATGCATGCGATGGTTTAAAAAATCAAAGATTAGACACACCATTTATAAAAAATAATGGAAACTTTGAAGAAATAAGTTGGCAAGATGCATACAAAAAAATTAAAGAAAAGATTTCAACAACATCACCAGACAAAATAGTTGGTTTAACTGGTGATATGACAAACATGGAAACTATGTTTGCTGTTAAAAACCTATTTCAAAAAACATTAAATTCTAGTTATTTAGACTCTAGAGCTAAACATACTTACATAAATTTTGAAAACAGAAGTAATTATTTGTTTAACTCTAGCATAGAAGGGATTGAAGAAAGTGATCTTATATTATTAATAGGCACAAACCCAAGATTTGAGGCAACTATATTAAACTCAAGGATAAGAAAAACTTATGTAAAAAATAAAACTGAAATATTTTCTTTAGAGGATGTGGGTGATTTAACTTATCCCTATAAAGTTTTAGAAAATAATTCAAAAGTAATTGATAAAATAATCAAAAATGAACACAATCTTTCAAACAAAATTGCTGGTGCAGAAAAACCTATAATTATCTTAGGTCAATCAATATTAAATAGTAACAACGGCGCATATATATTTGAAGAGTTAAAAAGGTATTTAACTAGTATTAATAAAATTGATGATAATTGGAATGCACTAAATATTTTATCAACTGATGCATCAACTGTTGGTTCTTATGATTTAGGCATTTTTTCCTCAAATGATGGAAGTAATAAAACTCTTAAAAAAATTGAGGATGGTGACGTAGATGTTATTTTTTTATTAGCTCAAGATAACCTCAAAATTAAAAAAAGTAATGAATTTATAATTTATATTGGAAGTCATGGCGATAATGGTGCAGATATGGCGGATATTATATTGCCTGGTGCCGCATATACTGAACAAAATGGTTATTTCACTAATTTAGAAGGAAAGCTTCAAAAAGCATATAAAGCTTCATATCCTCCAGGAGAAGCTAAAGAAGATTGGCAAATAATTAATGAATTATCTTCTACTATCCTTGGAAATCCTCTATTTAAAAATAAAGATGAACTACTAAAATCTATGCAAAACCATTTAAAAAATCAAAATAATAAAAATTTTGAAGTTCCTGTATATAATTTGAATGATGATAAAATATTAGTTGAAGATATTGATTATTACTATTCTAATACGATTGCACGTGCATCCAAAACAATGTCAGAGTGTAGATACGCAAGAGCTAATTTGAAAAAAACTGGAACTGAGGGTTAATGGACTCTTATTTTTCAATATTATTTAATGAAGTCTATAAAATTTTATTTTTATTAGTCCCTGTTTTAGTTTCTGTAGCAATGATAGTTTGGCTTGATAGAAGAGTTTGGGCATTTGTACAAAAAAGGAGAGGACCTAATGTTGTTGGTCCATTTGGTTTATTTCAATCATTAGCTGATGCATTAAAATACATCTTTAAAGAAATAATAATACCTGCAAGCTCAAACAAGCTTGTATTTGTTTTAGCTCCAGTCGTGACTATGACATTAGCATTAATATCATGGGCTGTAATACCGTTTGACGAAGATTTTGTTCTAGCCGACATAAATGTTGGTATTTTATATCTTTTCGCAGTTTCATCATTAGGTGTATATGGAATAATTATGGGAGGGTGGGCTTCTAATTCTAAATACCCTTTTTTAGGTGCAATCAGATCTGCTGCACAAATGGTATCATATGAAGTTTCAATAGGCGTTATAATAATCAACGTTCTATTATGTGTTGGATCTTTAAACTTAAGTGACATCGTTATGGCACAACAAAATTTATGGTTTGTAATTCCTTTGTTTCCTATGTTTGTTATTTTTTTTATTTCTGCACTAGCAGAAACAAATCGCCCTCCATTTGATCTACCAGAAGCAGAAGCAGAATTAGTGGCTGGATATCAAACTGAATACTCAGGAATGATGTATGCTATGTTTTGGTTAGGGGAGTATGCAAATATTTTGTTAATGTGTGCAATGGGATCAGTTTTATTTTTGGGTGGCTGGTTATCACCAATAGATATTTTCCCATTTAATGCTGTTCCAGGTCCTTTTTGGTTAATCTTTAAAATATTATTTTTATTTATTTTATTTGCGTTAGTTAAAGCAACTGTTCCAAGATATAGATATGACCAATTAATGAAGCTTGGTTGGAAGATATTTCTCCCATTTTCACTGTTTTATGTTGTTTTAACTTCAAGTTTTTTACTATATTTTGACTTACTACCAGGAAAATAAATGAAAATTTCAAGATTATTAAAAACTATATTCATGATTGATTTTGTGACTGGTTTATTAATTGCAATAAAAGAGACTTTTAAGGCAAAAAAGACAATCAATTATCCTTTTGAAAAGGGATCCTTAGGAACAAGGTCTAGAGGGGAGCACGCTCTTAGGAGATATCCTAATGGTGAAGAAAGATGTATAGCATGCAAGCTTTGTGAAGCTGTATGTCCAGCCCAAGCTATTACAATTGAGTCAAAGGAAAGAGATGATGGTAGTAGAAAAACTGTAAGATATGATATTGATATGCTTAAGTGTATATACTGTGGTCTTTGTGAAGAGTCATGTCCCGTAGATGCAATTGTCCAAGGTCCTAATTTTGAATTTGCAACAGAGTCTAGAGAAGAGCTTTATTACACAAAAGAAAAACTCTTGGAAAATGGAGACAGGTGGGAAAATATTTTAGCTGCCAATATAAAGGCTGATAGTTCTCACAGGTGATCTTATGATTGCACACTCAGTATTCTTCTATATTTTCTCCTTAATAGCTATCGTTTCTGCAGTCATGGTAACAGTCTCAAAAAATACAGTTCACTCTGTATTTTTTTTAATCCTAGATTTCATTAGCATATCCTGTTTGTTTATTATGATAGGTGCAGAATTTTTAGGCATGATAATGCTCATAGTTTATGTTGGAGCTGTTGCAGTTCTGTTTTTATTTGTTGTGATGATGTTAAACGTAGCTGAACAAAAAGGTCAATGGTTTAGCTCGAGGTGGGATGGTGGAACCCATATACCAGTTGGCTTATTAGTTAGCTTAATTATTTTTTTTGAACTTATAATTGTAATAGGAGGATGGAAATATAAACCTGATTTATTAAATAGCCTTTCTATTAATATATCTACTGAAGTCACTAATACTAGATCTATTGGAAATGTTTTATATACGGATTATATACTTCTATTTCAAATTTCAGGAATGATTTTGTTAGTTGCTATGATAGGAGCAATTGTTTTAACTTATAGAGAAAGAGCTGGAGTTAAAAGACAGAGTTATGTTAAGCAAATTTCTAGAGAAAGAGATGAAGGTGTTGATTTAGTTGAGGCTGAGAGAAATAAAGGAGTTAAAATAGATGCTTAGCATAGGTTTAGGACATTACCTAACGTTAGCTGCAATTATATTTACTATTGGTGTTGTAGGAATTTTCCTTAATAGAAAAAATGTAATAGTTATTCTAATGAGTATTGAGCTAATTTTACTTGCAGTAAACATAAACCTTGTTGCATTTTCAATATTTATCAATGATTTAAGTGGACAAATATTTACTCTATTTATTTTAACAGTTGCTGCTGCTGAGGCCGCTATCGGATTAGCCATAATTGTAGTTTATTTTAGAAATTCAGACACAATAAGAGTTGAAGAAATTAAAAATTTAAAAGGATAAAATGGAATACCTAATTTTATTTCTACCTCTAATAGGAGCAGTAATTAGTGGTTTTTTTGGAAAGAAAATAGGAGACAGACATTCTCAAATTTTGACAAGTTCGTTTGTGAGTATTTCAGCAATACTCTCTTTAATTGTTTTGTATAAAGTTATTAGTTCAGATTATTCAAACAATCTTGTTATTGCTACTTGGATTAACTCTGGAACATTAAATGTTAATTGGTCGATAAAAATTGATGCCTTATCAGCAGTTATGTTTGTTGTGGTAAATTTTGTTTCAGCTTTAGTTCATATTTACTCAATCGGTTACATGTCACACGATCCTCATAAAACAAGATTTATGGCATATTTGTCCTTATTTACTTTTGCAATGTTAACTTTAGTAAGTTCAGATAACTTTATTCAACTATTTTTTGGTTGGGAAGGTGTAGGCTTGTGCTCATATTTTTTAATTGGATTTTGGTTTAAAAAAGAGAATGCAAACAAGGCTGCAATAAAAGCCTTTGTTGTTAATAGAGTTGGTGACTTTGGTTTGGCTCTTGGAATTTTTTTGATTTTTTATATTTTTGGTACAGTCAATTATGATGAGGTTTTTGAACAAATACCAAATATTTTAGATAAAAAAATTAATTTTATTGGTATTAATATAGAAATTATTGATTTGATTTGTTTACTTTTACTAATTGGAGCAATGGGTAAATCAGCTCAATTTTTATTGCACACATGGTTACCTGATGCTATGGAAGGCCCAACACCAGTATCTGCATTAATTCACGCTGCAACTATGGTAACCGCTGGAGTATTTTTGATTGTTAGATGCTCACCTATATACGAATACTCTCAATTAGCTCTCACAGTTATAACCATAATTGGAATGACTACTGCTTTCTTTGCAGCAACAGTTGCCCTTGTTCAAAATGATATAAAAAAAATTATTGCTTATTCTACCTGTAGTCAATTGGGCTATATGTTTTTTGCTGCTGGAGTAGGTGCTTACAATGTTGCGATGTTTCATCTATTTACACATGCCTTTTTTAAAGCTTTGCTATTTTTAGGAGCTGGTGCTGTAATTCATTCATTTCATGAGGAACAAGATATAAATAAAATGGGTGGCGTTATAAAGAAACTACCATACACATATGTATTAATGCTTATTGGGACTCTTGCCTTAACAGGTTTCCCTTTTTTATCAGGTTTTTATTCTAAAGATGCAATAATAGAATTTGCGTACCTAAGAGGAAATGGAGTTGGAATACTTGCAGCTTTTGTGGGTATTGTTACAGCTTTATTAACATCAATTTACTCTTGGAGACTTATTTTTAAAACATTCCATGGTAAATTTAATAATAAAGAACTTAGTGTTGATAAAATAGACGAATCTCCTTTGGTTATGATTGCCCCGTTAGTAATCTTGGCAATAGGAGCTATTTTTGCAGGTATGGCGTTTAAAGGTTTGTTTATAGGGCATGAAATAGCATATGAATTTTGGGGTAAATCTATAAAATTTTTAGTGCCACTGAGCACAGATCATCCACCAACATGGTTTTTGTTTTTAACACCTATACTTGTTACCGCTGCAATTCCTTTTTCTTATTATATATATCTAAAAAATAAAAACATAGTTACAGGATTGAAAGAAATGAATGAACCAATTTATCAATTTTTACTTAAGAAATGGTACTTTGATGAAATATATGATTACTTATTTGTTAATCCTTCAAAAAGAATTGGGAAGTTTTTATGGAAAAAAGTTGATGGATCCATAATAGATAAATTTGGCCCTGATGGGGTTTCAAGTGTAATTAAAAATTTATCAACAAAAGCAGTCAAATTCCAATCTGGATTTATTTATCAATATGCATTTGTTATGTTGATTGGATTTTCAGTTTTACTAACAATACTGATATTAAATTAATGAACTTTCCAATTTTATCGTCTTTAATATTACTGCCAACAATAGGAGCTTTATTTATATTATTCACAAAATCATCAACTGGAAAATATCAAAGTTCCAAATATGTAGCCTTATTTATTTCTTTAGCAAATTTTTTATTATCTTTATATCTTTGGTATGTTTTTGATAAAGATTCAGTAGACTTTCAGTTTGTAGAAAATAGAGAATGGTTATCAGGATTTATAAATTATAAAGTTGGAATAGATGGTATTTCAATTTTATTTATAATATTAACAACTTTCATAACTCCAATTTGTATTATTTCAGTTAATGCTACAATTACAAATAGACTTAAGGATTTCTTAATTGCCATATTAATAATGGAAACATTTATGATTGGTGTTTTCTGCTCACTTGATCTAGTAGTATTTTATTTATTTTTTGAGGCAGGTCTTATTCCAATGTTTTTAATAATTGGTATTTGGGGTGGAGAAAGAAGAGTGTACTCGGCTTTTAAATTTTTTCTGTACACTTTATTAGGATCAGTTCTTATGTTGGTTGCTATTATTTCAATTTATTGGATAACAGGAACCACTGATGTTGAAAAACTTTATGAACTTGGTATTCAGGCTGAATATCAAAATTTATTATGGCTAGCATTTTTTAGTTCTTTTGCAGTAAAAACTCCTATGTGGCCAGTACATACTTGGCTACCTGACGCTCATGTAGAAGCTCCAACTGTTGGCTCTGTATTGCTAGCAGCAATACTACTCAAAATGGCTGGATATGGATTTATTAGATTTTCTCTGGGGCTATTTCCTATAGCATCGGAGAATTTTACAATGTTAGTTTATGTCTTAAGTTTAATAGCAATTATTTATACATCTCTTGTAGCTTTGATGCAGGAAGATATGAAAAAACTTATAGCTTACTCGTCTGTTGCGCATATGGGGTTTGTAACACTAGGTATCTTTACAATGACCCAACAAGGTATTGAAGGAAGTATTTTCCAAATGATAAGTCATGGACTTGTATCAGCTGCACTTTTCTTAAGTGTTGGAGTTGTTTATGAAAGACATCACACAAGGTTAATTAATAAATATGGGGGTTTAGTCTCTATAATGCCAAGATACGCAATTGTTTTTATGGTGTTCACACTAGGTTCTTTAGGACTGCCTGGAACAACAGGTTTTATTGGAGAATTTTTAATTTTAATGGGTGCATTTGAGAAAAATATCTTAGTAGCAATGATTGCAAGTTTAGGAGTAATTTTAGGAGCTGCATACATGCTGTGGCTATTTAAAAGAGTTGTTTTCGGCGAAATGAATAAACAAGAACTTAAAAGTATGAAAGATTTAAAAACCTTTGAAATTATAACTTTATCAGCTCTAGTGATACCAATTTTATTTTTTGGTTTTTACCCTGAGCCTTTAATGAATTCAATTGAAGCATCAGTTGAGAATACTTTAAATATGTATAATTTTGATTTAATTAACAACCTTGCATTGAAGGACTAATGGTAAATTTTCAATATATATTACCAGAAATCTTTATATCGATATCTATAATGTTATTTTTATTGGTTGGAGTTTTCAAAAAAAATAGTGCAAGTTTAATTTATAATTTATCTAGTATATCTTTAGTTGTTTTATTGGCATTAATAATAAATCTTAGCTCATTAGACACAATTTACTTATTCAATGATTCATATTTAATAGATAATTTATCAAATTATATGAAGGTTATACTTGTCGGATCTGGAATTTTTGTAATGTTAACTGGATCAAAATATATTCAAATAATCAATTTAAATAAAATTGAATATCCAATCCTTATATTAAGTAGCATTTTGGGAATGATGATAATGATAAGTTCAAATGATTTAATAGTTTTTTATATGGGTCTTGAACTTCAATCATTAGCTTTGTATGTTCTTGCGTCATTTAATAGAGATAATTTACTTTCTACAGAGTCTGGACTCAAGTATTTTGTTCTTAGCGCCTTATCATCTGGTTTGTTGTTATATGGATGTTCATTAACTTATGGGTTTTCTGAAAGCACAAACTTTGATCAAATACTCATTAACTCTACAGAATTTAATTATGGTACTACATTTGGAATAGTCTTTATTTTAGTTGGCCTTGCATTTAAAATATCAGCTGTACCTTTTCATATGTGGGCTCCAGATGTTTATCAAGGCTCTCCAACATCTGTAACACTATTCTTTGCTATACTTCCAAAAATAGCTGCACTCTCTGTATTCATTAAGTTTTTGTACACACCTTTTGCTAATATGAACGATCAGTGGCAAACTATTATTGTGTTTATTTCAATAGCTTCAATGATATTTGGTGCTGTGGCGGCCATAGGTCAAAAAAATTTAAAAAGACTAATTGCATACAGTTCAATTAGTCATATGGGTTATGCCTTGGCTGGATTATCAACAGTTAGTAATCAAGGAATACAAAGTTCTATAACGTATATATCTATTTATTTAGTAATGAATTTAGCCTTTTTTAGCTGCTTATTTATGCTTAAAAGAAATGATAAATATTACGAGAATATAGAGGACTTATCAGGACTTTCTAAAAAACATCCAATTTTATCTTTCTCTTTGTTGATAGTTTTATTTTCTTTAGCAGGAATACCCCCACTTGCAGGTTTTTTTGCGAAATTTTATGTATTCTTAGCTGTTATAGAGCAATCAATGTATTTTTTAGCAATTGTTGGATTGTTAGCAACCGTCATAGCAGCTTTTTATTATCTAAGAATTATAAAAATTATATATTTTGATCCAGAAAAAGAAAAATATGAAACATCTGATAATCTAGGATTAAAAATTACTTTGGCTATTTCAACAATATTTATTTTAGCATACTTTATATATCCAAGTGGCATAACAGAAATAGTATCTAAAATTACTATGATCTAATGAAATTAAAAAAATATTTATACAAAAAAGTTGAAAGTACTAACAACGTAGCACTTAGATTAATTAAGCAAGGCAATCAAAGAGGAATAATTTTAACAGATCAACAAACAAAAGGTAAAGGACAAAGAAAAAATAAATGGATATCTGCAAAAGGTAACTTATTTTTATCAGTCTTTTTTGAAATTAGTAAAAAAATATCCTTATCAAAAATAATAAATTTAAATTTAAAAATAATTAAGAAAATAATCTATAAAAAAATAAACACTTTAATTCTAATAAAAAAACCTAATGATATATTAATAAATAAAAAAAAAGTCTGTGGAATATTACAAGAAACAATTTTTAAGCAGAATAGAAAATACTTGATTGTAGGAATTGGAATTAATGTTTCTAGTAGTCCGAAAATTAATAATTATCCAACTACATTTTTAAATAATTATACAAATAAAAAATTAAGTAGACTTGAATTATTTAAAGAAATTAAATTGTTGTATGAAAAAAACTTACATCTATTTGGAGTTTAATAAATGTATTTAATTGGAGATATTGGAAATACTGCAATCAAGATTTGTTTATTTAATAACAACTTAAAATTGATCAAAAAAATTAAAATTCATAAGAAAAATTTAAATAAAAAATTTATTAATAAAAAATTATTATTTTTAAGAAAATATAAATCTAAATTTAGAAAAGTACTCTTTTGCTCGGTCGTCCCTAACTCTTATAAAATAATAAAAAAAACTATTAAAGAAATTACTAAATCGAATTGTGTTGAATTAAAAACATGTAATTTAAAAAAATTTATCAATATAAAAGTCAATAGAAAACAAATTGGTTCTGATCGTTTAGCTAATGCGATTGCAGTTATTGATAGTAGGTTTAATTATATTATAGTTGATTTTGGAACAGCTACCAATTTTGATATTGTTATTAAAAAAGATTATATTGGTGGTGTTTTAGCACCAGGTGTAGAACTTTCTTTGAAAAATTTAATAGATAAAGCCTCTTTAATACCTAAAATAAAGCTAGAAAAGACAGCAAATGTCATTGGCAAAAACACTAAAAGTGCTGTAAGAGCCGGTTTTTATCATGGTTATACTGGTTTAATTGAAAATATAATTAAACTTATTTTAAAACAAACTAGAAAGAAGTTTAAAATTATACTTACAGGTGGATTTGCACACTTATTTAAATCATCAATTAAAGGTATTAAAACGGTTGATAAAAATTTAACAATTAAAGGCATCTTAAAAGTTGCTATAAATTAAAAAAAATATGAAAGATGAATTATTGTTTTGTCCCTTAGGGGGATCTGGTGAAATAGGAATGAACATGAACCTATTTGCATATGGTAAGCCAGACAATCAAAAATGGATTATAGTCGATCTTGGTGTTACATTCGCAGATGATACAGTTCCTGGTGTAGATATTATATATCCTGATCCAGGATTTATAATTGATAAAAAAGACGATCTACTTGGTATAGTCCTTACACATGCGCATGAGGATCATATAGGAGCTATTGCACATGTTTGGCCAAAATTAAAATGCAAAATTTATGCAACACCTTTTACTTCAGTTTTAATTACAGAAAAATTTAAAGAAAAAAAAATCGATATAACAAGCTATTTAAAAATTGTCGAACTTAATAGTACAATAAATTTAGATCCCTTCAAAATAGAGTTTGTTACACTTACTCATTCAATACTAGAACCTAATGGTCTTAAAATACAAACACCAGTAGGAAATATACTACATACTGGAGATTGGAAATGTGATCCAGATCCTTTAATAGGTGGAAACATAAACTCTGAAAGATTAAAAGAAATAGGTAACGAAGGCGTATTAGCTATGATATGTGATTCTACAAATGTATTTAGTGCAGGTAGAGCAGGCTCAGAGCTTGATGTTCGTAAAAATTTACTTAAAGTTTTTCAAAGATTAAAAAAAAGAATAATTGTTACTTCATTTGCATCTAACGTAGCAAGAATGGAAACAGTTTTTTACTGTGCAGAACAAACTGGAAGACATATTTCCCTTGTTGGAAGATCAATGCATAGAATATTTAAAGCAGCTAGACAATGTGGTTATCTTAAAAATGTCATTGATCCAGTAGATCCAAGAGATGCAAAAAATATTTCTAGAGAAAAAATTGTTTATTTATGCACTGGAAGCCAAGGTGAACCAATGGGTGCTATGAATAGAATAGTTAAATATACTCACCCAGATGTTTTTATTGAGAGAAATGATACTGTTATTTTTTCATCAAAAATTATCCCTGGAAATGAAAAGAAGTTATATAAATTACATAATAATTTAGTTAAAGAAGGTATTGAAGTTATATCTGAAGATAATGAATATATTCATGTTTCTGGTCATCCTAACCGGGAAGACTTGAGAGATATGTATAATTGGGTTAAACCAAAAGCAGTCATTCCTGTTCATGGAGAACATAGACATATGATGGAGCACATAGAATTTGCTAGAGAAATGCAAGTTAAATACCCAGTTCAAGTGGAGAATGGTGATATTGTTAAGTTATATCCAGGTGAAAAGCCAGAAGTCTATGATAAAGCACCAAGTGGCAGAGTTTATTTAGATGGGAATGTTCCAGTAGAGGAAGATTCTAGATCAATTAAGGAAAGAAGAAATATTTCATCAAATGGATTTTTAGAGGCTACAATTATGATTACACCTAAAGGCAACATTCATAATAAACCTTTGGTAACTTTTAGAGGTTTGCCGGTATATGAGAATGATGAGTTTATTTATGGATTAGAGGAAGAAATAGAAAGAACTGTTAAAACTTTTTCATTAAATAACACAAAACAAAAAGATAATCTTATAGAAGCACTTAAAATTACTTGTCGCAAATTTTCAAAAGAAAAAACTGGGAAAAAACCACTAACAAATATAAACTTGGTAAGAATTTAAATAATAAAATGTATTTTTCAAAATCATTTGTACCGATTCTTAAAAATAATCCTGCAGAAGCTAAAATTAAATCTCATCAGCTTATGTTAAGAGTTGGAATGATTAAGCAATCATCAGCTGGAATTTACTCATGGTTACCTCTTGGTTTCAAAGTTATGAAAAAAATAGAACAAATTGTTAGAGAAGAGCAAGATAGAATTGGCGTTCAAGAAATTTTGATGCCAACAATTCAATCATCAGAAATCTGGAAAGAAAGTGGAAGATATGATGATTATGGAGAGGAGATGTTACGTATTAAAGATCGTCAAAATAGAGAAATGTTATATGGACCGACTAATGAAGAACTTGTGACAGAAATATTTAGATCAAGTATTAAATCTTATAAATCACTTCCACAGATGTTATATCACATTCAATGGAAATTTAGAGATGAATTAAGACCAAGATTTGGAATTATGAGATGCAGAGAATTTTATATGAAAGATGCTTACTCTTTTGATATAAATGATGATGAAGCTTTTTTTTCTTACAATAAATTTTTTCTATCATATCTAAGAACTTTTAAAAGATTAAACTTATCAGCAATACCAATGGCGGCGGATACAGGACCTATAGGTGGAAATCTTTCACATGAATTTATAATTCTTGCCGATACAGGGGAAAGTAAAATTTACACAGACAAAAGGATATTTGATGTGAATAGTTCATCTACCTTATTAGAAAAAAACTCACTTACTGATTTACGAAAGCAATATGAAAAATTTTACTCTGTTACAGATGAGAAGTTTGATCAAAAAGAATTTGAAAAAAAAGTGCCAGAAGAATTTAGAATAAATACAAAAGGAATTGAGGTAGGTCATATATTTTATTTTGGAGATAAATATTCAAAACCCATGAATGCTGCTGTAGATTTTAATGGAAAAAAGGAATTTGTTAAAATGGGATCCTATGGAATAGGTGTATCAAGACTGGTAGGCGCCATAATTGAGGCTAAATACAATGATAAAGATGAAATAATGAAATGGCCCATATCAGTTGCTCCTTATCATTGTGCAATAATTCCAATGATTAAAAAGAATGACATAACAAACATAGAAAAATCAAATAAAATATTTGAATATTTCAAGTCTAAAAATATAGATGCTATCATTGATGATACGGAAGAAAATATTTCAGCAAAAATTAAAAAATTTAATTTAATTGGTATTCCATATCAGTTGATTTTGGGAAATAAAACTGAAGGAGACTTGTTTGAGTTTAAAGAAATTAATGGAGAAACTCAAAGATTAAGTATCGAAGATGCTGTATCACAAATTTTAAAAGCTAAATCAAATTGATCTCACAGTTAGAAAGAGAAGTTACATTTAGATTTTTAAAAACTCGAAAAAATGACGGTTTTTTAAATATCATTTCAATCTTTTCTTTTATTGGAATTTCATTAGGGGTTGCAGTTCTAATCATTGTTATGTCAGTAATGAATGGTTTTAGAACTGAATTAATATCTAAAATTGTAGGTTTTAATGCTCATGCAGTAGTTCAACCAGGAAATAAACCATTAGAATATATTCAAGATTTTGATTTTGCCAAAAATATAGTTTCAAATGATGGAGAAGCAGTAATATTGAATAAAGATAATACTAAGGGTGTCTTCCTAAAAGGATATCAAGAAAGTGATTTTAAAAACCTTCAAATCATAAAAAATGAGGAATTTTTTGGATCAAAAAATTTAAAAGATAATACTATTTCTATTGGTAAAACATTAAGCTTTAATTTGAATGTTGATATTGGTGATATTATTACAGTCATGTCTCCCGCTGGAATTCAAACTTTAGTGGGCAATCTTCCTAAACAAGAAAACTTTAAGGTAGTTTCAATTTTTGACAGTGGTTTATCTGACTTTAATGAAAATATTGCATATATAAATTTAGAGACGCTTGAGAGTTTTTTTAATAAGAATAAAGATGATAGGTTCATAGAATTTTATTTTAAAGATCCAAAAAATATAGAAATTCATAAAAAAAATTTAATAGCTCTGTTTCCAGACGCAATGGTCTATACCTGGTCAGATATGAATAAATCATTATTCTCAGCCTTGAAAGTAGAAAGAAATGTTATGTTTATAATTCTTTTTTTGATAATTATAGTTGCAGCTTTTAATATAATATCTGGACTAACAATTTTAGTTAAAAACAAAACAAGAGAAATAGGTATCCTTAAATCAATTGGGGTAAGTAGTAAATCGATAAAAAAAATCTTCTTTTTAGTGGGTTTTTCTATAGGAACATCAGCGACATTATTTGGTGTGTTTGTTGGAACCATTTTTTCTATTTATGTTGAGAATATAAGACAATTTATCTCAAATATATTTGGCATTTCTCTTTTTCCAGAAGATATTTATATTTTAAATTCTATGCCTTCCGAAATAAATATAAATTCAATAATAATAATCGCTCTTTGTTCAATAATTGCAACAATTTTAGTATCGATATATCCCGCTTCGAAGGCATCTTCCTTAGATACAGTTAAAACTCTTAAATATGAATAATTATATTAAAATTAAAAATCTAACAAAAAAATATGAGAAAACTAAATCTATAAAAGTTTTAAATGATATTACATTTAATTTTGAACCTGGAAAAACTTATTCTATTGTCGGCCCTTCAGGATCAGGAAAATCAACATTACTCAATTTATTATCATTGATCGATAACCCCACATCAGGTTCAATCGAAATAAACAGCAAAAAAATAAAGCCAAATAACAAAGTTGAAAATGATTTAATTAGAGCA
This sequence comes from uncultured Pelagibacteraceae bacterium, assembly GCA_902563435.1. Taxonomy (GTDB): domain Bacteria; phylum Pseudomonadota; class Alphaproteobacteria; order Pelagibacterales; family Pelagibacteraceae; genus Pelagibacter. The sequence goes on along the minus strand of CACEXE010000010.1, from coordinate 20,753 downwards.
AAGAAAATAGGAATTATTTATCAAGACAAAAACTTATTGTCAGATTTTACAGCCTTAGAAAATGTATATTTACCTAACTTACTCATTTCTAAGGAAAAACAAAATTCGATTGAACTTGCAAAAAAACTAATAAAAAATGTAGGCATGTCATCCAGAATAAACCATTTTCCTAATGAATTATCTGGAGGTGAAAATCAACGTATTGCCATAGCAAGGGCATTAATTAATAATCCTGATATTATAATAGCTGATGAACCAACTGGCAGTCTAGACACTGATAATGCAAAACTTATCTTTAAAATACTATTTAATTTAAAAAATAAAAATAGGATCATAATTTTTGCAACTCACAATAGATATTTTGCAAATATGGCAGATTGTAAAATTATGATGAATGATGGTAATATACAAATCATCAATGTTACAATCTAAAAAAAAATTTTTTAATCAAATTAAAATTCATTCTCAGTACTCAATTTGTGAGGGTGCATTAAAAATTGAAAATCTCAAAGAATATTGTAAGAAAAATAAGATACAATCTGTTGGTTTAAGTGATACTTATAATCTATCAGGTGCGTTAGAATTTTCTGAAAATATTTCATCTGTAGGAACACAACCAATCATTGGAGCACAAGTTCAATTTAGATTTAAAAATACTTATGGACTTATTCCACTTATCGCCAAAAACTATGTTGGTTATAAAAATATAATTGAGTTGTCTTCCAAATCTTATTTAGAAAATATAGATAATGATCAACCATACTGCTCGATTGATGATTTAATAAAATATAGTGATGGAATAATTGTTCTCTCTGGATCAGTTAATAATTTGATTGGTAGTATTTTTAATAAAGGATTAGTTGATGAGCTAGATGAATTAATAATACTAATAAACAAAAATTTTAAAGAAAATTTTTATTTAGAAATTCAAAGACATGGAGACCAGAATGAAAAAGAATTTGAAATTTTCAGTCTTAATCTTTCAAAAAAATATGAAATACCAATCATAGCAACTAACGAGGTTTACTATTTGGATAAGGAAATGCATGAAGCTCATGATGCTTTAATATGTATTGGACAAAAAACTTATATAAATGATCAAAAAAGAATTAAACTAACTAATAATCATTATTTAAAGTCATCAGATGAAATGACGGAAATCTTTAAAGATTTACCTGAGGCATTAGAAAATAATTATAATTTGCCTTATAGATGCAACTTCAGACCTGTTCCTTCAAAGCCTATACTGCCTAATGTCAGCTCAGATAATATAGATATTAACGATAAATTAAAAAAAGACTCATTTAATGGCCTGGAGAAAAAATTTAAAACCGATCGAGAACTAATTAAAGCAATATCAAATAATACTAAAATTAAAGAAATTTATAAAGATAGGCTAAATCATGAGATAAAAATTATAACCGAAATGAACTATTCAGGATATTTTTTAATTGTTTCAGACTATATAAAGTGGGCAAAAGATAATAATATACCGGTTGGTCCTGGAAGAGGATCGGGAGCGGGTTCATTAGTTGCTTGGTGTCTATCTATAACTGATGTTGATCCAATAAAATTTAATTTAATTTTTGAGAGATTTTTAAATCCTGATAGGATTTCTATGCCTGATTTTGATATAGATTTTTGTGAGGAAAAAAGAGATCAAGTTTTCAAATATTTAAAAACCAAATATAAAGATAGTGTTGCCCATATTATAACATTCGGAAAACTTAAAGCTAGAATGGTAATTAGAGATGTTGGACGTGTGTTAGGACTACCATATGGTTTTATAGATAGTATCTGTAAAATGATACCATTTGATCCATCTAGACCATTAACCTTGCAAGAAAGTATCAATGTAGAACCAAGATTACAAAAATTAATTAATGAAGATAAAAGAGTTAGTCGTCTAATAGAACTATCTTTAAAACTTGAAGGTCTAAATAGAAACGTTGCAACACATGCAGCAGGAGTAGTCATAGCAGATAAAAAATTAACAGAAACAGTACCTTTATATAAAGACTCTGCAGCGGATTTATTACTTCCTTCTACCCAATTTGATATGTACTCAGCTGAAAATGCGGGATTAGTTAAATTTGATTTTCTTGGTCTAAAGACGCTTACGGTAATTAATAAAACACAAAAACTTGTAGAAAAAAAACACCCAAATTTCAAAATTGAAACTATTAATTATAATGATCAAAAAGTTTTTGACCTATTATCAAGTGGTAAAACTGTTGGATTATTTCAATTAGAAAGTTCTGGAATGAAGGATGCTTTAATAAACATGAAACCTAATCATTTAGAGGATATTATAGCTTTAGTTGCTTTATATAGACCTGGTCCTATGAGCAACATTCCAATCTACAATGATTGCAAACATGGCAAAAGTGAGCCAGACTACCTACACCCTAAACTAGAGAATATTCTAAAACCTACCTACGGAGTAATTATATATCAAGAGCAAGTTATGCAAATAGCACAAACTTTGTCAGGTTTTACCGCTGGTGAGGCTGACATACTTAGAAGAGCTATGGGTAAAAAAAAAAGAGCGGAATTAGAAAAACAGAAGGAAAGATTTGTTGAAGGGGCCTATAAGAATGGAATTAGCAAAGATATTGCAGCTGGTATTTTTTTAAAAATTGAACCATTTGCAGAATATGGATTTAACAAAAGCCATGCTGCCGCTTACGCAATTATTGCTTATCAAACTGCATTTTTAAAAACATATTTCCCACATGAGTTTTTTGCAGCTTCTATGTCAATGGAACTTTCAAATCAAAAAAAATTAAGTGAATTTTATGAAGAACTAAAAAGATTAAATATTAAAATAATTCGACCAGATATTAATAAATGTTATGCAGACTTCTCTTCCGATGGAAAAGATTTTCTGTACGCATTAGGTGCAATTAAAAGTGTAGGTTTTGAAGCTATTTCAAAAATTGTAGAAGAGAGAACCAAGAATGGAGAATATAAAGATCTAAATGACTTTATAAAACGTGTAAACCCTAAAGATATAAATAAATTACAACTAGAAGGTTTAGCCAAGGCAGGAGCATTTGATAATTTAAATAGTAACAGACAATCTTTATATAATTCAATACCTAATATTATTTTAAAATCAAAAAATATTTTTGAAAATAATTCTGCAAACCAGATTGATTTATTTAAAGAAGACAATGATGAGTCTTATATAGTTGACGTAGAAGACTGGAATATTGATAGCAAACTATCAAAAGAATTTGAAACTTTAGGCTTTTTCATTTCTGACCATCCTTTAAATCAATATAAATCACTTTTTAATCAATATAATATTATCGACTATGAGGAATTTAATACTAATGAAAATATTTTAAGTTCTAATATTTCATCTACAATATTAAAAGTCCAAGAAAAAAAAACTCAAAAAGGTACCTCTTATGCAATAATTAAATTCTCTGATTTATCTGGTGTTTTTGAACTATTTGTGTTTTCGGATATTTTTGAAGCAAATAGAGAAATACTTATAGAGGGAAATTCAGTTTTGATTACTCTTGTTAAAAATTATGTTGGTGAAAGTAAGGTACAAAAAAAAATTAATATTAGAAAAATCATTTCAATGAAAGAAGTTATCGATAAACCCATTGAAGAAATTTTAATAAAAGTCAAAAATTTAGTTGATCTTCAAAAAATTAATAAATTGAGTTTAGAGGAGGGTAAAACAAAGGTTAGATTTGAAATTGAGAATGATAATAAAACCTTAATATTTCAATTAAATCAGAAGAGAAAAATAGATCATAAAATGCTTAATTTGTTGAGAAATCAGGAAAATATTGAAATATCATAAAAAAAACTTGTTTTTTTTTATTTTTTTTGTAATTAGTTTCGTAAATTAACACGCACACAATTTCTGGTTTTATACCTCCGGTCCTTTTTAGGCAGCAATTGTGGTGGCATAACCGGGAAAAAATATGAAAATACCTAACTTTACAATTGAGCAATTATTAGAGGCTGGAGTTCATCTTGGTCACAAAACTTTGAGATGGAATCCAAAAATGAAAAAATTTATCTTTGGCAAAAGAGATTCTATTCATATAATAGATCTAACTCAAACATTAGAATTAACCAAAGTTGCCTTAGAAAAAGTCTACTCAACAATTGCAACTGGTGGAAAAATATTATTTATATCTACCAAGAAGCAGGCCTCAGAGGCAATAGCTGAGTTAGCAAATGAAACTGATCAATATTATGTAAATTATAGATGGTTAGGTGGAATGCTTACTAATTGGGGTACTATATCAAATTCAATTAAAAAATTAGATAAAATTAACACTGATCTTAAATCTGAAAATAGAGGTTTCACAAAAAAAGAACTTTTAAAAATGAGTGGTCAAAGAGATAAATTGCAAAGATCATTAGGTGGAATATCAAGTATGAAAAAAATTCCAGATCTTGTTTTTATAATTGATACAAACTACGAATCATTAGCCATTAAAGAATCCATTAAACTAGGAATACCGATAATTGCAGTTTTAGACACAAACTCAAATCCTGACGGTATTGATTTTCCTATACCAGGAAACGATGATGCCAGAAGATCAATTGATTTGTATTGTTCACTACTTAATGAAACTATAGTGAACGCGAAAAAAGAATCAAAATTATCAAGTTTAGAAACAGATTCTGCTGAAAAACAAAATGAACTTTCAAAGAAAGAAATTTCAAGTGAAATAAAATCTGAGACAAAGCTAAATTAAATCTTTAAATAATTACAAGGTATTGAAATGAGTGATATTGAAAAAGTTAAGCAATTAAGAAAATCTACTGGCGCGGGATTTAAAGATTGTAATGCTGCTCTAAAGGAATCAAATGGTGATTTGGATAAAGCAGCAGAGATTTTAAGAATTAAAGGAATAGCTAAGGCTTCAAAAAAAATGGATAGAAATGCTTCAGAGGGTGTAATTGCAGTTTCAGGAGACGAAACAAAAAAATCTTTAATTGAGGTTAACTGTGAAACAGACTTTGTTGCAAAAAATGAGGATTTTATAGAATTTGTTAAAGAATTAAGTGAATTAAACAATGCAAATTCTTCAAATTTTGATGAATTAAAAAAATCTAAGATGAAGAATAATAAGACTGTAGATGAAAATTTGGTAGCTTTGATTGCAAAAATTGGCGAAAAAATCACAATAGGTAGATTGAAAACAATATGTAACGACAAATCAAAAAATTTTTCATATCAGCATTCTATAATTAAAGATAATGTTTCAAAGTTGGTAGTAATAATTTCTTTGAATGTAACTGAAAAATCTGAAAAGATTGATTTATTCGGTAAACAATTATCAATGCACATTGCGGCCTCAAACCCAATTGCACTATCTTCAGATAAAATAAAACAAGAAATAGTTGATAAAGAAGTTGAATTAATAGCCGAAGAATTAAAAACATCTGGTAAACCTGAAGAAATTGCAAAAAAAATTAGTTTAGGTAAAATTAATAAATTTAAAGATGACAATAGTTTGTTAAGCCAGGATTGGGTTATGGACCCTAAATTAAAAGTTAAAGATGTAATAAAAAATATGGATATGCCTGAATTAAAAATTAACGAGTTTATAAGACTAAAAATAGGCGAATAATGTTTGAAGATAGTAAATATAAGAGCAAAATGCTAAAAACTTATGAAGTATTTCAACAAGAGTTAAGCTCATTAAGGACAGGAAGAGCGAATGCTAACATGTTAGATATTATTAAAGTTGATGTTTATGGTCAAAAAATGCCAATAAATCAATTAGGCAGTATCACAGCACCTGAACCTAGAAGTATTAATATCCAAGTATGGGATTTAAATAATGTACCCTTGATTGATTCAGCAATTAAAAAATCAGAATTAGGTCTAAATCCACAAATAGATGGACAATTAATTAGATTGCCCGTCCCAGATTTAAGTGAGGAGAGAAGATCTGAAATAAAAAAGATTATAAAATCAATGGGTGAGAAGTGTAAAATTTCTATTAGAAATATTAGGCGTGAAGCAAATGATGAGCTCAAAAAATTATTAAAGGATAAAAATATTTCAGAGGATGATTTAAAAAAAAAAGAAAAAATTATCCAAGATGCTACAGATGAACAAATCAAAATTATTGATGAGAGAGTTAAAATAAAAGAAAAAGAAATAATGACTATATGAATTCACCAAAACATGTTGCCATTATTATGGATGGAAATGGCAGATGGGGAATTAGAAAGAAAAAATCAAGAAATTACGGACATGCACAGGGTGTTAAAGTAGTAGAAAAGATAATCGAAGCTGCAATTTTTAATAAAATTAAACATTTAACATTATATACCTTTTCTACAGAAAATTGGAAAAGACCAAAAAAAGAAATTTTATTTTTAATTTATCTTTTAGAGAAATATGTAGATGAGCAATTTAATAAATTGGCAAAAAAAAATATTAAACTAAAAATTATTGGTAATATTAATAAATTTCCTAATTCATTGAAAAAGAAACTTAAAAATGCTGAAAAAATTACAAAAAATAATAATGCTATTCAAATTAATCTTGCACTTAATTACGGATCTAAAGAGGAAATTGTTACAGCAATAAAAAAACTGTTAAACTCATCTAATAAAGTAAATGAAAAAAATATTTCAAAAAACTTATACACCAAAGAAATACCTGATCCTGAAGTATTAATTAGAACTGGAAATAGGTTTAGACTTAGTAACTTTTTACTTTGGCAATCATCATACACAGAGATATTTTTTATTAAAAAATTATGGCCGGATTTTAATAAAAAAGATTTTCAAAAAATAATAATAAAATTTAAAAGTATGAGAAGAAATTTTGGTGGCATTAAATGAGTGAACTTAAAAAAAGAATTCTTACTTCCCTTTTTCTATTAATAACTATTTTTTTTTCTTTTATAAATTCTTATTTTTTATATTTGTTACTATTTTTTTTAAATTTTATTGCATTAGATGAATTTTCAAAAATATTAAAAAAAATATACAAAAATAAAAAAAAAATTACTTTTGTAGCTATAATTCTATCAACTTTTTATATGGGCTATTTTACTCTAGCAATTATTTATTATCTAAATGGATCTTTTGAAAATAATAAATATACATTATTTTTTATTTTAATAATTTGTATATCAACGGATATTGGAGGATATGTTTTTGGTAAAATTATTGGTGGAAAAAAACTTACATCAATTAGTCCAAAAAAAACTTTCTCTGGATTAATTGGATCTTTCATTTTTGCACTATTATGTGGATTTATTGTATATAAATTTTTAAATGATTTTATATATATAAATTTAAACATATTTTTATTTATAATTTTAATATCGTTCATTTCTCAGATAGGAGATCTATCTATTTCTTACTTAAAACGAATGGCCAAATTAAAAGATACAGGTAATATTTTGCCTGGTCACGGGGGTATTTTGGATAGAATAGATGGCATCTTATTAGCTTTACCATTTAGTATAATTTTAATTATTATAACATCTTAAAATGACAAAAGATTTAATATTATTAGGTTCAACGGGATCAATTGGGGATACAACATTAAAAATTATTAACAAAAATAAGAATAAATATAAAATTAAACTTTTAACAACAAATAAAAAAATTAAAAAAATTTATCAGCAAGCTTTAAAGTATAACGTAAAAAAAATAGTTATATTTGATAAAAATAATTACAAAAAATATTCCTCAAAATTTAAAAAAAAAAAAATTAAGGTTTATTTCAATGTTAAGGAAGCATTAAAGGACGAAAGAAAAAAAATTAATTTTGGAATAAGTGCAATATCAGGAATAGATGGAATGGAGCCAACATTAAATATTATTAAGCATGTTGAAAATTTAGGAATAGCAAACAAAGAATCAATAATTTGCGGTTGGAAATTTATTAGTAAAGAATTAAAAAAATATAATACAAAATTCATTCCACTTGATTCAGAACATTTTTCTATATGGTCATTATTAAAATCAGAAAACAAAAATAATATTAAAAAAATATATTTAACAGCATCTGGTGGACCATTTTTAAACAAAAATCTAAATGATATTAAAAATATTAATCCAAAAGAAGCTCTAAAACATCCTAACTGGAAAATGGGAAAAAAAATTTCTATAGACTCGGCTACAATGATGAATAAAATATTTGAGGTAATAGAAGCAAAAAAAATCTTTAATTTAAAAATCAATCGCTTTGAAATTTTAATTCACCCTAAATCTTATATTCATGCGATAGTCGATTTTAAAAACGGCCTAACAAAATTTCTTGCCCATAATACAACTATGGAGATACCTATTGTTAATTTTTTAAATCCAAAAAATGATAATTTTGCATACAACAATAATTTTAATTATTCGATTTTAAATAAAATAAATTTTATTAAACCAAAATTAAAAAATTTTCCTTTGCTTAAAATAATTAATAACAATTTTAATGATACATATTTTGAAATAATTTTAGTTACAATTAATGATGAATTAGTTAATTTATATTTGAAAAATTCTATATCTTATTTTTCAATTCACAAATTGCTATTATTATTATTGAAAAAGCCTTATTTTACTAAATTCTATAATACTAGTCCAAAAAATATAAATGAAATAAAAAATATGGTAGATAGAGTTAAAAAATATATTGATAAGAAAATAAACATAAATGAAAAAATTTACAAAAAAAATATTAAATAATTTATCTATATTTTTGTTAATTTACTTATTTGCAGGAGTTACACTTCTTAAGGCCGAAAAATATGAAGTGATTAATATTACAGGTAACAAAAGATTATCTGTTGATACTATTTTAATGTTTTCTGGTTTAGATACAGGCATAGATCTTAATATTAATGATTTAAATATTGCTATAAAAAAACTCTATGAAACAGACTATTTTAAAAATGTTGAAATAGAAATTATTGAAAATGAACTTAAAATAAAAATATTAGAAAACCCGATTATTCAAACTATTGATATAAAAGGCATTAAAAATAAAAGAATTATAAGACAGTTAAAAGAAATAACAAAAAAAAGTGAAAAATATCCATATTTAATAAATAATGTTCAAGATCAAAAAAATAAATTATTAAATATAACTAGGTCGAATGGATTCTATTTTTCAGACGTTGAAGTCAAAATAATTAATAACATAAACAATTCTGTAGATTTAATATACAATTTTAATTTAGGTGAACGAGCAATAATTAAAAATATTAATTTTCAAGGTAATAAGATTTTTAAGGATTCAAAACTTAGAAATGTTATTAGATCTGAGGAAGGTAAATTTTGGAAATTTATTACCTCAGATAAATATTTAAATGAGCAAAAAGTTAAATTAGATGAGAAATTATTATTAAATTATTACAAAAATAGGGGTTATTTCAACGTAAATATAAAATCTTCATATGCTAAAAATATAAATAATAAATTTTTTGAATTAACTTTTAATATTGATTCGGGAAAAAAATATTTTTTTAGCGACATTAACTTAAATCTTGAAGATAACTTTAACAAAGAAAATTTTAATGAAATATATGCAATATCTCAAAACTTAAAAGGAAAGAAATATTCACAAAAAAAATTAGAAGAAATAATTGATAAAGTTAACAAAATATCTCTACAAGAAGAATTTGTATTTGTAGATGTTAAATATGATTTAACTATTGTTGACAATAATTCAATTAAAATTGACCTAAGTTTTCAAGATTTAGATAAATTTTTTGTCGAGCAAATTAACATCATTGGAAATTTTATTACAGAAGAAAAAGTTATTAGAAATTCTCTTATAGTTGATGAGGGAGATCCTTTTAACAAATTTTTATTTGATAAATCTATTTCCAATATTAAATCCAGAGGTTTTTTTAGAAATGTAGAAAGTAATATAATTAATTCACCTAATGATCCTCAAAAAAAAATAATTGATATAACAGTTGAAGAGTCACCAAGTGGTGAAATATTTGCAGGTGCTGGAACTGGTACTTCAGGCGCCACAATATCTGCAGGTATAAAAGAAAATAATTATCTTGGAAAAGGAATCAAACTTGCAACTAATTTTAATATCTCTGAGGACCAAATTAAAGGTAGATTTTCAGTTGTTAATCCAAATTTTAGAAATTCAGATCGTTCTTTAAACACAATAATTGAAAGTACTAGTAGCGACAACCTAAGCACAAGTGGTTTTAAAACATCAAGAACTGGTTTTGCTATTGGAACAGGTTTTGAGCAATACTCAGACTTGTTTATCAATTTAGATATATCCACTTATTATGAAAAATTAGAAACTTCATCAACAGCATCAAATTATAAAAAAAAACAAGAGGGTGATTATCTTGAAAACTTGCTAACTTATAAGCTTACTCTAAATAAATTAGACCAAAATTTTCAACCAACAGATGGTTTTAGAGTTGGTTTTGAGCAAGTTCTTCCAATTTATTCAGATGATTTATCAATTGAAAATACTCTAAACTACTCAAAATATATTTCCATTACAGACAATTTAATTTTTTCTACGAAATTTTTTGCAAAAGCTGTGAATTCAATTGATGATGATGTAAGAGTTTCTAGAAGAGTTTATGTTCCAAGTAGTAAATTGCGTGGTTTTGAGTCTGGAAAATTTGGTCCAAAAGATGGTAATGAATTTGTGGGTGGGAATTATGCATCAGCTGTTAACTTTAATACCACACTGCCTAATTTATTTGCAGCTAATGATGATATTGATTTAAGCTTATTTCTTGACGCAGCAAGTATAAGAGAGGTTGATTATGATAGCTCTCTAGAGTCTAGCAGTATCAGATCTGCTACCGGCATCTCTGTAAATTGGTTCACTGTTTTAGGTCCGCTATCTTTTTCATATGCAATACCTTTAACTAGTGAGCCATCTGATACAACAGAGACATTTAGGTTTAGAATTGGAACTTCATTTTAAAATGAAAATTTTTTTTTCTATATTAATAATCTTTCTCAGTTTTACTATTAATTCTTATTCTCAAATAGCTTACATAGATATGAACTTTATATTAAACACATCTCAAGTAGGAAAAGAATTAAACAAATATATAAAAGAAATTAGCAATAAATATTCAATTGATCAGAAACAGATTGAAAAAAATTTAATTCAAAAAGAAAAAGAATTAATTGCTCAACAAAATATCATAGATAAAAGTGAATTTGAAAAAAAACTTTCCACGTTATCTAAAGAGATAAATCAATATAGATCGGACAAAAAAATATCCCAGAATTCTTTAAATACAATTAGATTAAATAATACTAAAAAAATATTAGAACATTTAAACCCAATTATAACAGAATATGTTGATTTAAACTCTATATCATTAGTCATTCCAAAAAAAAATATTATTGTTGGCAAGAAAAACCTAGATATCACTGATGATATAATTATATTACTGAATAATAAGGTGAGCACTTTAAATTTCAAATGAAAAAAATTTTTTTTAAAAAAAATACCAACGTAAGGATTAATGATATTTTAGATAGTTTAAAATTAAAAAAAAATAATATTAATTATATAATTGAGGATATAAAAGATTTAGATAAAGCTACTAGTAAAGATATAACTTTTTTTCACTCTAAAAAGTATTTAAACTCAGTTAAAAAAACTAAAGCTAAATTTGTTATAACTAACAAAAAATTTAAAAATATTTTACCTAAAAGAATATTACCTATTGAAGTAAATGACGTTTTGATATCAGTGGCTAAGATAACTTTAATATTTTACCCAGATTCTCTAGATGATAATTTTGATAAAAGTGTAAAGAAAATTGACAAAAGTAAGTTTATAAAACTTAAAACTGGCCAAAATATACTAATAGGCGAAAATGTTAAAATTGGTAAAAATTGTAGTATTGGACATAACACAATAATAGAACAAAATGTTGCTATTGGTAATAATTGCAAAATTGGAAGTAATGTTTTAATAAAAAATACAATTGTTGGAAATAACACAAATATTCTCGATGGTGCAATTATAGGAAAAAAAGGATTTGGTTTTTTTCCAGGTAAAAAAAAAAATATTCGTTACCCTCACATTGGATCTGTTATAATAGGTAATGAGGTCGAAATTGGATCTAATAATACTATTGATAGAGGCTCACTTTCTAACACAATAATAGGAGATGGTACTTTTATAGATAACCAAGTTCACATTGCACATAATGTAAAAATAGGAAAAAATTGCATAATCACTGCGCAGGTTGGATTTGCTGGTAGTTCATCAATTGGTAATAAAGTTTTGATAGGTGGGCAAGCAGGTATTTCTGGGCACTTAAAAATTGGTGATAATGTACAAATTGGAGGTGGTAGCGGTGTGATCAAAAATATTCCTTCAAATACAAAGGTGATGGGGTATCCTGCAAAAAATATTAGAAAATTTTTAATAGAAAGCAAATCAAATGACTAATTTAAATAAAGAACAAATTAAAGAATTATTACCTCATAGAGAACCAATGCTTCTTATTGATGAATTAAAAAATATAAAAAAACTTTTTTCTGCTACCGCAATTGTAAATGTTAAAAAAGATAGTTTCTTTGTTAATGGTCACTTCCCGCAAGAGCCAGTTATGCCTGGTGTTTTAATTGTAGAAGCGTTTGGACAAGCTGCCGCTGCACTAACTGCAAATGGACTTGATAAAGCAACATATGATAATAAGTTAGTTTTCCTAATGACAATTGAAAAAGCCAGATTTAGAAATCCTGTAATACCAGATTGTATTTTAGAACTTAATATAGAAGCTATCAGATCACATGGAAGAGTATGGAAGTATAAAGGCACTGCATTTGTTGGAGATAAAAAAATGGCAGATGCTCAGTGGTCAGCAACAATCGTTGATAGAAAGTAATAATCAGTAGTAATTGTTGATAAGTATAAAATAATAAATTTGCTATTTATTATTAATGATCCACAAAACAGCAATAGTTGACTCAAAAGCAAAAATTTCAGTGAATGTTGATATAGGACCTTATTGCACTATTGGTCCAGAGGTAGAAATAGGGACTAACTCAGTAATACATTCGCATGTAAATATAGTTGGTAATACAAAGATAGGAGAGAATAATCAGATATATCCTTTCTCATCTATTGGAACTCCTCCACAAGACCTAAAATATAAAGGAGAAAAAAATTTATTGGTTATTGGCAATAACAATAAGTTTAGAGAGTATGTAAATATAAATCCTGGAACAGAACATGGTGGTGGTATAACCAGAATTGGGGATAACAATTTATTAATGGTTTATTGTCATATAGCACACGATTGTATTATATCGAATAATATTGTTTTAGCTAATAACGTTCAAGTAGGTGGGCATGTTACCATTCAAAATAACGCAATAGTTGGCGGAAGTTGTGCTATACATCAATTTTCTAGAATTGGGGAATTTGTAATGATAGGAGGAATGACTGGAGTTTTGAGCGATGTCATTCCATACGGTCTATCAATGGGTAACAGAAATAATTTAATGGGATTAAACCTTATTGGATTAAGAAGATCTAAGGTTTCTAATGAAAATATTAAAAAAATACAATTAGCATATGAAATAATATTTAAAACTCCAAGCTTTAGAGAAAATATAGAGCAACTTAATAATGATCTTAAAAACAACAAATTTGTAAAAAAAATAGTTAATTTTATAAATTCAGATAAAAAAAGACCAATATCAGTTCCGCTTAGCACAAAATGATAGGGCTTTTTTTAGGAGAAAATGATTTACCAAATGAAATTATTAAAAAAATAGAGAAAAAGAAGATAAAATATTTCATTATAGATCTCACAAAAAATAACAAATTTAAAAAAAATAAGAATAGTTTTTTTATTAATATAGGTAAATTCGGTGAGATTCTAAAACTTATTAAATCAAAAAAATGTAATAAAGTTATATTTGCTGGAAATATAATTAAACCTAAAATATCAAAACTAAAATTAGACTTAAGAGGACTATTTTATATTCCGAGAATAGTCAAAGCATCAAAAAAAGGTGATGCGGCAATATTAAAAGTTCTAATAAAAATTTTGTCTGAAAATAAAATTAAAGTTATTAAATTGAATACCTTCAATCCAGAATTAACTTTAAAGAAAGGAATTTATACAAAAATTAAACCAACTTTTAAGGAAAGAGTGGAAATAGTAACAGGAATTAAAATATTAAAAAAAATAAATTCGTTCAATCATACACAAGCAGTAATTATAAGAGACAATAAGGTTATTTCTAAAGAAACAAGAAAAGGTACAAAAGAGATGATAAAATCTATATCAAAATCCAAAATAAAAAAAGGTATTTTAATAAAACTACCTAAAGCAAAACAAGATTTAAGAGTAGACTTACCCACAATTGGAATTGATACATTTAAAGATTGTAATAAAGTTGGTGTGAAAGGAATTGTTGTTAAATCAAATCAAAATATTATATTAAATAAAGAGGTCTGTATTAAATATGCAAATCAAAATAAACTTTTTCTCATTACTATATGAAAAAAATTTTTGTCCTTACAGGTGAACCTTCTGGGGATAAGTTAGCGTCAGAAGTAATATCACAAATAAAGACAAAAAGAGCCGATTTAGAATTTTTAAGTGTTGGTGGAACTAACTTAGAAAAATTAGGTATAAAGACAATTTTTGATCAAAAAGAGATAACTTTTATAGCTTTTACCGATATATTATTAAATATTTTTAAAATAAAACGTAAAATAAAAGACACTGTAAATGAAATCTTGAAATTTAACCCAGATATTTTATTTAGTGTTGATAGTCCAGATTTTACACTAAGAGTCGCAAAGCTTGTTAAAAAAAAAAATCCAAAAATAAAAATAATTCATTTTATTGCTCCTAAAGTCTGGGCATGGAGACAAGGTAGAGTTAAGAAAATGAAAGAATTTTTAGACCATATATTGTTGCTTTTTAAGTTTGAAAAAGAATATTTTGATAAAGAAAAATTAACTAGTACATTTGTAGGCCACCCTTTGCTGGATAAAAAAGTTAATGAAAATGTCCAAATAGATCAATTTTTAGATAAAAAAAATATTATATCAATTTTTCCTGGAAGTAGAACTTCAGAGATCAATCATCACATGCCAATTCTAATTAATTTTATAAAAAAAATGAATATCAAGGATCCCAATTATAATTTTATATTTCATGCAACTGATAAAAATAAAAATCTTATAGCGAATTATATCCTAAAAGAATCTATACAAAATCTAGAAATTATTAATGATGATAAAATAAAAACAGCAGTTTTAAAAAAATCAATTTTTGCGGTAGTAAAATCTGGGACTGTTTCTTTGGAAGTATGTAAAATGAATGTTCCATCAATAATTATTTATAAGATGAATTTTATTAATTATTATTTAGCAAAATTTTTACTAAATATAAAATTTGTTAATATTATTAATATCATTAATAATAGAGAGGTTATTCCAGAGTTGATACAATCAGAATGTAACACTGACGAAATATTTAAGAGTGTTTACTATTTTCTAAAAAAACCTGATTTAATAGCAAAACAAAAAGAAGAAATAAAAAAAACTCTTGTAACTTTGGCTTCTCCTAGTTCTTCATCTAAAGAAGCATCAAACATTATCTTATCCTATATTTCCTAATCTTTTTATTACCTCGTTTTTTCCAAGAGATATTATTATATCGTATATTCCTGGACCAAATTTAGATCCAGTTAACATTATTCGTAATGGCTGCCCAACGCCCTTGAAATTTGTATTATTTAATTTTATTAACTCATTTACGATTTGTTCTAAATTATCTCTATCAAAAACTTTTAATTCTGTAATCTTAACTTTAAATAATTGTATTATTTTTTTTGCTTCATCGTTTATCAGTTCTTTATCTTTATCATTAAAAATAACATTATCATTTAATATGTATTTAGAATTATTAAATATATCCTCAAGTGTTTTAGCTTTATTTTTTAAAAATGTTAAAGAGCTCTTTATTTTATTCTCTTTTTCTTCTTTAATTTTATCTTTATACATCTCACAATATTTTTTTAACTTTTTGTACAATATATTTTCTTCAATATTTTTAATGTAATATTCATTCATAGAAAGAATTCTGCTCATATCAAGTTTTGACGGCGATTTACCTATTCCTTCTAAATTAAAAAGTTTTATACTTTCATCTAAATTAAAAATTTCTTTATCTTTATAAGACCATCCTAACCTTAGCAGGTAATTTCTAAGTGATTCAGGTAGAATACCAATTTTAGAGTAATCTTCTAATGTTGAAGCATTGTCTCTTTTTGACAGCTTCTTACCATCTATTGTATGAATAAGAGGTATATGAGCAAATTGTGGAATTTCCCAACCTAGTGCCTGATATATCTGTATTTGTTTAAAAGTATTAATTTTATGATCATCTCCTCTAATAATATGAGTCATTTCCATATTATGATCATCAACAGATGCAGATAAATTATATGTCGGTGTTTCGTCATTTCTTAAAATAACAAAATCCTCAATAGTATTATTTTGAATCTCCACGTCTCCTTGAACTAAGTCTTTTAGTGTAGAAGTACCCTCTACTTTACTTTTAAATCTTATAACTGGTTTTATATCCTTTGGGGCTTGATCTTCAGCAATATCTCGCCATTTTCGATTATACACATAAGGAATTTTTTTTTGTTTAGCTCTTTTCTTTTGTTCTTCTATTTCCTCTGCGCTGCAATAGCATTTATAGGCTTTTCCATTTTCTAATAACCTTTTAGCAATACTTACGTGTTCAACAATCTTTTTTGATTGAATATACTCTTCACCATCATGCTCTATTCCCATCCATTTTAGAGAATCAATTATTTGAATTTTGTATTCCTCTTTAGATCTTTCTTTATCAGTATCTTCTATCCTTAAATAAAATTTACCTGATTTATTTTTTGAATATAACCAATTAAATAGAGCTGTTCTTACTCCGCCAATGTGAAGAGAACCGGTCGGAGAAGGAGCAAATCTAGTTGCTACTTTTTTCATGGAATTTATTTAAACTATTTTATTGAAAGTTTCTATATAAAGATACAAGAATTCCTTGAACTTTCACTCTATCAGGGCCAAAAATTTTTGTTTCGTAATTTCTATTTGCACTTTCTAATGCAACTGTTTTACCTTTTCTTCTAATTCTTTTCAACATAGCCTCATGATCATCAATTAAAGCTACTACTATTTTTCCATTATCTGCAGTATCTGTTTTTTTAACAATAACAGTATCACCATCATTAATTCCAGCTTCAATCATAGAATCTCCTTGAACTTTTAAACCAAAAAATTCTCCATCTTTTTCAATGTTTGCTGGTAGTGGAATTCTTGAAACTTCATTCTGTATAGCTTCAACTGGAGTTCCTGCAGCGATTTTTCCTAGAACAGGTATTTCTGTATCATTTGATTTATTTAAATTTTCCTCATCTAATCCTCCCTTAATAACGCTTGGAGAAAAACTATTATAAATATCGTTTGCAGATGCTGTTTCAGGTAACTTAATTACTTCTAATGCTCTAGCCTTGTGGGCTAATCTTTTAATAAAGCCTCTTTCCTCTAATGCACTAATAAGTCGGTGAATTCCAGATTTTGATTTTAAACTTAATGACTCCTTCATTTCCTCATAGGAAGGGGACACACCTGTAGATCTCAACTTTTTGTTGATAAAGAGAAGTAGGTTTTTTTGTTTTTTTGTTAACATAGAACAAATTAAGTACATCAATGTTCTATAAAAGTTCCTCAATTTATACAACAGCTAAAAAGCAAGATAAATAGAGGAAAATTCCTATAAAAGAGAAAAAATATTATTATTTTCTAAGTTTTTTAAAAGCGATTCACCAATTAAAAAAGTGCTGATTGAGGTCCTGTTTTTTATATCAAGCAATTCATCTTTTGTTTTTAGACCACTCTCAGAAATTAGAGGGGAAGAGTGGTTTGATACAACATTATATATATCATAAGTTGTATTTATTTCAGTTTTAAGAGTTTTTAGGTTTCGGTTATTTATACCAATTAAAGCATCAGGATATTTAAATGATTTTTCTGCCTCTTCAATTGTATGAACTTCTACAATTATACTCATATTATACCTTAAAGCTTCCTCGTAAATTTCATCAGCAGTTTTTTCAGAAATACCGGCTAATATAATGAGGACTGCATCAGCACCGTAACTTTTTGCTAAAGGTACTTGAAATTTATCAACAAAAAAATCTTTACAAAGAATGGGTAATTTAATTTTTTTTTTAATTTCAGAGATATGAGATAGATTTCCTAAAAAAAAGTCTTCCTCAGTTAATACAGACAAACAAGTGACGTTCTTAGAATTATATATATTGGCAATTTTAACCGGGTCATAGTCATTTATCAAAATACCTGCAGACGGACTCGCTTTTTTTATTTCAGCAATTATGGATATTTTATTTTCTGAGTTTTTTGTTTGTATTTTCTTTTTGAAATCAAAAAAAACATTATTCTCATCAATTTTATGCAACAAGCTTTTTATATCAATTTCAAGTTTTAATTTTTCAATTTTAATCTTTTTTTGATCAATTATTTTTTGAAGAATATTTTTAGACATTCTGTATATTTTTTAAATATTTGAATGCAGCTCCGGATTTAATAAATCCTCTGGTATAATTATAAGCAATTTTAAAATCATCATATTTTTCAGAAACTATTAATCCTGCTGATGCATTTAGACATACTGCTTTTGAAAAATCACTATCTTCCCCTTGAAAAATATTTAAAATTTTACCAGAATTAAATTTAGCATCATCTCCTACTAAATTTTCAAATTTATCTGCATTGACATTTAACTCATTTGGATCAATTGTAAACTCAGATATTTCATTATTTTTTAATTGCACAACATTAGTTTTGGCGTAAGGTGATATTTCATCTAGACCATCCTCACTATTTACAATCCACGCAAATTTTAAATTTAAATTTTTTAGTGCATTTGCAAAAACTTTTAGAAGTTTATTATCAAAAACACCAATTACCTGCCTTTCAACAAGTGCTGGGCTGCTTAATGGACCTATCATATTAAAAATAGTCCTTTTTCCTATTTTTTTTCTTGTTGGACCAACATATTTCATTGCAGAATGATAATTTGGAGCGAACATAAAGCCAAAATTTTCATTTTTAATCTGTTCCTCGATTTGATTTGGTTCTAAGTTGATATTTATATTTAAGGCTTCAAGAACGTCAGCTGACCCACATTTTGATGAAACTGCTTTATTTCCATGCTTTGCTACTTTAACACCCATACTTGCTAACAACAACGCTGATGCTGTTGAAATATTTAGAGTATCTTTTCCATCTCCACCGGTACCACAAGTATCAATGCAGTTTTCAACTTTTACTCTTTTTGACTTATTTCTTAATATATATACACCACCAGCTATTTCATCTGAAACCTCACCTTTATCTGATAATAAAGTTAAAAAATCATAAATTTGTTGATCACTAGCTTCACCATTCATTAAAATCTTAAATGCATTTTTACTCTCATCAAAATTTAAATTTATTTTATTTTTGAGCTTTTCTAAAAAATGATCCATTTTTACTCTTTTACAAAGTTCTCTAAAATTTTTAAACCATATTTTGTTTTGATACTTTCAGGATGAAATTGAACTCCATGGATTTTGTGTTGTTTATGCATAACACCCATTATTGTCCCATCTGATGTACTAGATGTAATTTTTAAATCTTTAGATAAGGATTTTCTATCAATTACTAAACTATGATATCTGGTAGCTGAGAACTTTTTTGGTAAATTTTTTAAAATACCAATTTTCTTATTTATAATATTACTTGTTTTTCCATGCACAAGTTCTTTAGCTTGAATTATCTTAGAACCAAATATTTGACCAATGATTTGATGACCTAAGCAAACACCAAGTATTGGCATTTTTTTATACAAATTCTTTACTATCATTAAACAATTCCCAGATTGATTAGGATTTCCAGGACCTGGAGATATAACAATTTTATTATATCCCTTACTTAAAATATAACGATGATCTACCTTATCGTTTCTTAAAACATCAACTTTAGCAAAGGATGAAAGATAGTGATATAAATTGAATGTAAAGCTATCATAATTATCAATTAAAATTATTTTCATACTTTTTACTCCAAAGCCTTAATTAAAGCTTTTGCTTTATTAACTGTTTCTTTAAATTCATTAATAGGTTTGCTATCAGCAACAATTCCTGCTCCAGACTGTACATAAAATTTTTTATCTTTTGAAATTGCCGTTCTAAGTGCAATACAAGTATCAAAATCGCCATTTGCAGAAAAATAACCAATACCACCAGCATAAACTTTTCGCCTAGTTGTCTCTAATTCATCAATAATTTCCATAGCTCTTATTTTAGGAGCACCCGATACTGTTCCAGCAGGAAAACCAGCTAATAATGTGTCAAATTTTCCAAATTTTTTATTAAATACACCTTCAACATTGGAGACTATGTGCATTACATGTGAATATCTCTCTATCTTAAAACTTTCAGTTACTTTAACAGAGTTAATTTTAGAAACTTTTCCAGTATCATTTCTTCCAAGATCAAGAAGCATCAAGTGTTCAGAAAGCTCTTTTTTATCTTTTAAAAGATCCTTTTCATAAAATTTATCTTCTTTTTTATTTTTGCCTCTAGGTCTTGTACCAGCTATAGGTCTAATAGTTATCTTATTATCTCTAAGTCTGACAAGTATCTCAGGACTTGCACCTATAATTTGGAAATCTTCAAAGTTAAAAAAATAC
>CACEXE010000009.1 GCA_902563435.1 uncultured Pelagibacteraceae bacterium | reverse complement strand
GGCTCTTGAATAATACCCTAATCCTTCCCAACATTTCATCAATTTAGCATCTCTAACTCTTGATAAACTTTTTAAATCTGGGATTTTAGAAATAAAATTTTCAAAATATGGTATTACAGTCTTCACTTGTGTTTGCTGCAACATAAATTCACTGACTAGCGTAAAATATTCTTTTTGAGTTCTAGAGACTTTTTTTCGCCAAGGAAGGTCTCTTTTATTATTATCGTACCAATTCAAAATTTTATTTGGTATGTTTTGACTTGTCATATGAATTTTAAATATAATACTAAGCAGAGAACTAAATCTGTTCAAGGACTAAGATCTTTTAAAGATACTTTGCCCCAAGAAGCCAAAAGGATATTGAATAAAAAAGGTCAAATTTATTCAAATACTTTGGATAATTGGAAATTTCTTGTTGGCAGAGAATTATTTAATGTATCCTACCCAAGATCATATAAAAATTCTAAATTAAATGGGAGCTGTTTAAATATAATGGTAAAAAGAGGAAATGAAGTAGATTTAGAATACTCTAAGAAAGAAATAATAAAAAAAATTAATATATTTTTTGGTTATAATGTAGTCGATGATATTAAATTAAAAACTTTTGAGGGAGAGTTTGAAAAAATTAAAGAAAACAAAATAAATAATGCGACAAAAAGCAAAAATATTAAGCAGATAACCAATATTAAGAATGATAAAATCAAAAAATCTTTGTTAGAATTAAATAAAATATTTAAATCAAGATGAAAAAAATACTAATACAGACAATTATAATTTCATTATTTTTTCTAATACATAATGCTAAAGCAAATATTAAATCGATTACTGAAGGCAATGTCGATGCAAAAGTAAAACTTATAGTTTTTGAATCTTTAACATGTAGTCATTGTGCAGATTTCCATAAAAATGTTTACCCGAGCTTAAAAACTGATTTTATAGATAAAGGTTTAATTTTAATCGAATTTAGAAATTTTCCATTAGATATGGCTGCATTTAATGCATCAAAAATAGCTCATTGTAAGAACGATGGAAATTCAGAAATACTTCATCATTTATATAAAAATCAAAGTAGCTGGGTAAGAGGAAGCACTATTGAAGATCTCAACAAAAATCTAAAGAAGGTAATTCAAGAATCAAATTTTAAATTAGATTTTAATAAATGTATAGCAGACTCAAAAATTGAAGATTTTATTTTAGAAGACCGAATCAACGGAGCTAAAAACTACAAAATAGAGGCAACACCAACACTTATAATCAATGGTGAAAAGTTCGAAAATACATCCAACTATAAAAAATTAAAAAAATATATAGAAAAACTGATATAAGTCATTGAATGGAGTTTAAAAAAATCCAATTAAATGGCTTTAAGTCTTTTGCAGAGAAAACTAACTTTTTAATTGAAAAAGGCCTTACAGGAATTGTTGGGCCTAACGGTTGTGGCAAGTCAAACATAGTTGAATCTCTTAGATGGTGCATGGGAGAAACTTCAGCGAAAAGTATGAGGGGTTCTGGAATGGAGGATGTAATATTTTCAGGTACATCAAATAAACCATCAAAAAATATTGCTGAAGTAGTTTTAAGTTTAAACAATGATAACAAAGATGGACCACACCAATACAATGATCTAGAAGAAATAGAAATTCGAAGAAAGATTGAGAAAGATAAAGGATCAAAGTTTTACATAAACAACAAAGAAGTTAGAGCTAAAGATGCGCAAATGTTTTTTGCAGATCTATCTACGGGGGCTCATTCACCATCATTGATCAGTCAAGGCAGGATCGGGGCATTAGTTACAGCAAAACCATCTGATAGAAGAGCTATACTTGAAGAAGCTGCTGGAATAGCTGGTTTGCATGTTAGAAGGCATGAAGCAGAAATTAGATTAGGAGCAGCAGAAAATAATTTAAAGAGAGCTGACGAACTTAGAAGACAACAAGAAAAACAATTAGCAAATTTAGAAAAACAAGCTGAGGAAGCTGCAAAATATAAATCAATTTCCGAAGAAATAAAAAAAGTTGAGGCTGGGCTTTATTATTTAAGACTTCTAGAAATTGATAAAGAAATCACTTTAGAAAATGAAGTAAATGATGAGGCAGATGGGAAAGTAGAAGAATTTAATAAACAAATTGAAGAATTAGAAACTAAAATTAAAAATGAACTTGAAAGAGTTGAGCCAATAAGACAAAAAAATATTGAAAATTTATCTAAGATTCAAAGGTTAAACCTTGAACTGAAAGCTTTAGATGAGGAAAGTACTAGAATAAATGAGGAAATAGATACAATTAAAAGTTCTATAAAAGTTATAGATGAAGATATAGATAGAGAAAAAAGCATAGTAATTGACGCAAATTCTAACGAAAAAAGATTAAAAGAGGAGAGAAATAACTTAATTGATACAGACTCAAAATATTATGAAACAGAAAAACTTTCCAATCAAGATCTAGAAAACTCTAAATCAAAATTAAAAAGTGAACAAGATAGAATGGATGAATTATTAGAGAGTTTTAGTGCTGAAACTTTACAAAAAAATAATGAAATTGTTAACAACATAAAAAGTAAAATCGAAGAAGTTAAAAAACTAATTTCAGAAAATAGAAACCATCAGACAATAAAAATTTTAGATGAATGTATAATTGACTTGTCATATTTAATTTTGAAAGTTAAAGAAGTTGAGAATGATGATGTGATTTCAACTCTAACATCAAAAAGTGATCAAATAAAAAAATTACAGGACGATTATGCTGAAACTTACAGTAAAAATCAAAACATAAAAAATGAGTCTGTCAAAAGAAAAGAGAGAATAAGTATAATTGATCAAGAATTTGAAAGCTGGCAAAATCTTTTAACTAATTCTGAAAAGATGGTTAATGAGCTCAACACAAGAAAAAATAAGCTTGTAGAAAAATTGAATGCTCTGGAAAAACAACCTCAGTCTCAAGCAGAAAAAAAAGGGAAAATTTCTGAAAACTTAAGGATTTCAGAAAATGAAAAAAATGAGAATGAAATTTTAGTTGAAAAAATCGATAATAATATTACAGAAATTAGAAACCAATTAAACAACACAAAAGAAAATTCAATTGAAATTAGAGAAAAGAAAGCAAGTTCTGGAGCAACGATTGAAGGTTTAAATAAAAGAAGAAATGACCTTTTAGAAAGAGTTATGACAGAGTTAAATGTTGAAGAAGACAATATGCTTAATTATTCAAATCTTGAAAAAGACGCTGAATTTCCTGACTTGGTCACTCAAGAAGAATTACTAGATGAAAAAAAGAGAGAAAGAGAAAAACTTGGATCTGTTAACTTAAGAGCAGATGATGAAACTGAAAAATATAAAACTGAAATAAAAAAAATGGAACAAGATAGACAAGATCTTGTTACAGCAATATTAAAATTAAAGGAAAGCATAACGGAACTTAATCAAAAAGGTCGAGAAAGATTATTGGACGCCTTTGAGAGAGTGAATAGAAAATTCAATGAGGTGTACACGAAATTGTTTAATGGAGGAAGTGCAAAATTAGAACTAGTAGACTCTGATGATCCACTAGATGCTGGTTTGGAAATGCTAGTAAGTCCTCCTGGAAAAAGACTTCAGTCGATTACCCTGCTTTCAGGTGGTGAACAGGCTTTAACAGCATTATCCTTAATATTTGCAGTATTTTTAACTAACCCTTCACCTATCTGTGTTTTAGATGAAGTAGACGCTCCACTAGATGATGCAAATGTAACTAGATTTTGTAATCTGTTAAATGAACTGACAAAGATTACTTCTACAAGATTTATAATAGTGACCCACCATGCGTTAACTATGTCAAAAATGGATAGATTATATGGGGTCACAATGCCAGAGAAAGGGATAAGTCAACTAGTTGCTGTTGACCTTCAAAAAGCTGAGAGCATGGTAGCTTAGGCTAATGGAAGAAGAAGATTTTAAAACTCGCCTTAAAAGTGCAAAAAATAGAGCAAAATCCAAATATTCTGAGAGCAAAGAGCCGTCAACATCTGGAATGGGTCATGCTTTTAAAATGAGCACTGAATTAGTTGCAGCCGTAGCTGTTGGGACAATTATTGGGTTTATTTTAGACAATTGGTTTGGTACTAAGCCCTGGTTAATTTTAATATTTTTTTTTGTAGGAGTAATTGCAGGAATTATGAATGTGATTAAATCGGCAAAAAAAATGCAAAAAAAATAAGAGAATACAATGGCATCAAATCCAATGTACCAATTCAATGTTTATAGAATTGGTCCGGAAATAAAGTTAGGCTCAGTCGATATTTCTTTCACTAATGCAAGTTTATTTATGGTTATTAGTTCTTTAGCCATTTTGATAATTTTTAATCTAGGAGCAAAGAAAAAAACCCTAATACCTGATAAATTACAATTATTATCAGAATTAAGTTATTCCTTTGTCGCCAAAATGATTAGTGACACAGCAGGATCAAAAGCAAAACCGTACTTTTCGTTTATTTTCTCATTATTTATGTTTGTACTTTTTTGTAACATGTTTGGAATGATACCTTACGCATTTACAGTCACAAGCCATATTATAGTTACATTTGTATTGGCAGCATTTATTTTCATTGGAGTGACAATTATTGGATTTATGAAACATGGATTGGGGTATTTGAAATTGTTTGTACCAAGTGGAGTTCCAATGGTTCTACTTCCACTAATAGTTGTTATTGAAATTATTTCGTATTTAAGTAGACCAATTAGCTTATCTGTAAGATTGTTTGCTAATATGATGGCTGGTCACACTATGATGAAGGTATTTGGAGGCTTTGTTATAAGCTTAGGAATTGTAGGTGGATGGCTTCCACTTAGTTTTTCGGTTGCACTTACGGGTTTGGAGATACTAGTTGCTTTTCTTCAAGCGTATGTATTTGCAATTTTAACATGCATTTATTTAAATGATGCATTAAATCTACACCATTAATAAAAAAAGGAGGAAAAATGGAATTAGAAGCAGCAAAAATGATAGGAGCAGGCTTAGCAGCTATCGCACTAGCAGGTGCAGGAGTTGGTATAGGAATTATCTTTGGTAATTACTTATCTGGTGCTATGAGAAATCCATCTGCAGCTCAAAAACAATTCCCTAACTTATTATTAGGATTTGCTTTAGCTGAAGCAACAGGATTGTTTGGACTAGTAGTTGCGTTGATTATTTTATTTGCATTTTAGTTAATGTTAAAAAAAATAGTTATTTTATTATTCGTTACATGCTTTGCATGTTTTAATACAGTATTTGCCGCTGAAAGTGGTGGTATGCCTCAACTTAATCCAGAGTTTTGGATTTCTCAAATCTTCTGGCTTATCATCACGTTTGGAATACTTTTTATTGTTTTGACGAAAGTTATATTACCTAAGATTAGCGATAATTTAGAAACTAGGAAATCTCAAATACTTGAAAATATTGAGACTGCAGATAAACAAAAAGAAGAAAGTCAAAAAAAAATTGACGAATATGAAAAGATTATTTTAGACAGCAAACTTAAAGCTAAAAGTTACTTTAATGAAGCTAGAGAAAAGATTTTGGATGATATTAATAAAAAAAGAGCTGCATTAGAGAAAGATCTTGATGAAGAAATAAGTGAAGTAGAAAAGGAATTGTCTGATTTAAAGCAGAAGTCAGGGGAAAAAATAAATAAAATAGCAGCTGAAACATCAGCTGAGTTAATAAAAGAGCTAATTGGTGAAGAAGTAAATAGTAGCAGCATAGCAGCAATCGTAGGAGACGAATCAAAAATAAACAGAGAGAGAAAAGATGTTTGATGCAACTTTTTGGGTAGCTATATCGTTTTTTATTTTTATAGGTCTATTGACATATTTTAAAATACCTCAGAATATAAACAATCTCCTAACAAAAATGATAGGAGATATAAAAAAAGAAATAGATGAAAGTGAAAAGTTAAGAGTTGAGTCAAAAAAACTTTTAGATGAAGCTCAAACTAAACTTAATTCTGTTGAAGGGGAGTCCAAAAAAATCCTTGATCAAGCTAAAGCTGAGTCTGAACAACTTGTTATAAGCATGAATGAAAAATTTCATAAATCTTCTGAAATAAAGAAGAATTTAACTCAAACAAAAATTAATCAGATGAAAGAGGGAGCAATTAAAGAAATCAAAGATACTTCTATTAAAATTGCCCTAGGATCTGTAAAAAAAATAATAACAACTACAGTTGATAAATCTAAATTAGATAATCTATTTGAAAAAAATCTTGAAGAAGCAAAGACTGAATTAAAAAAAATTAATTCATAACTAAATTACGTTACATTTTCTTAAAATAATATAAAATCCAAATTATGAATTCGATAGTGATAGGATCAGGTTTTGGTGGTATGGCTGCAGCATTAAGGTTAAAAGCTAAAGGCCATAATGTAACTTTGATTGAAAAACATGAAGATTTAGGTGGACGGGCAAGAGTCTTTAAAAGAAATGGATTTACATTTGATGGTGGTCCAACTGTGATAACAGCGCCCTACTTGATAGATGAATTATTTCAGCTTTTTGACAAGAATTCAAAAGACTATTTAGAAATAAAATCTTTAAAAACTTGGTATCAATTTGTTTTTGAAGATGGTTTTAAGTTTGACTATTCTGGTGATGAAGAAGAAATGGTTAATCAAATAAAAAAGATCAACGAAAAAGATGTTAACGGGTATAAAAATTTAGTTAATTTTACAAAAAAGATTTTTGATAAAGGTTTTACGGAACTATCAGATGTCCCGTTTGATAAACCCTCTTTTATGTTAAAGCAAATACCCTCTTTATTTAATCTAAAGAGTTATAAATCTGTTTATGGTTTGGTTTCCTCATATATTGAAGATGAAAAATTAAGAAGATTACTTAGTATGCATCCTCTATTGGTAGGTGGTAATCCATTCACAACAACATCAATATACGGATTAATTTTATATTTAGAAAAAAAGTGGGGAATTCATTATTCAATGGGTGGTACTGGTCAAATAATAAATGGCATGGAAAAACTAATGAATGAAGAAAATATAAAAATATTAAAAGGTTTTGAAGTAAATAAAATCATATCAAATAAAAATAAAATAACTGGGGTTGAACTAAATAATGGAGATAGAATAGAAACAGATAATGTTATTTGTAACGCCGATCCACCTGCAGTTTACTCAAAATTAGCAAATACAAATAATAGTAATTCTATTTTTAATTGGAAAATGAAAAGAATGGAATATTCAATGGGTTTGTTTGTTTATTATTTTGGAACCAAAAAAGTTTACGACGATGTTGAACATCATACAATCAAATTTGGAGATAAGTACAAGGAACACTTGGATGATATTTTTAATAATAAAAAATTAAATGACGACATTAGTTACTATTTACATAGACCAACAGCTACGGATAAATCGATGGCACCTGATAATCATGATTGTTTTTATGTGTTGGTGCCAGTTCCTAATAACCAATCTGGCATAGACTGGTCTATTGAGGGAGATAGAATGAAAAACTTAGTTATTAAAAAGATGGAGGAAAGTTTATTACCTAATTTAAGTGAAAATATTGTAGAGGATTTTTACTTAACTCCTGATTATTTTGAGAAAGAATTAAATACAAAATATGGCTCAGGTTTTTCTATTCAACCAAAATTTACCCAATCAGCTTATTTTAGATTTCATAATAAATCAGAGATTTTTGATGGTTTATATTTTGTTGGAGCAGGTACTCATCCTGGAGCAGGTGTGCCAGGAGTACTATCTTCAGCAAAAGTCTTAGACAAAATTTTGTAATGGAGAAAAAGAGTTTTCTATCACTATATGCAAAATCATTTAATTGGGCTGGTTTTTTTCTTCCAAAAGAAACTTATTTGAAATGTTCTAATTTATACGATTTTTGTAGAACTTTAGACAATATAGCAGACGACGAAGGTATAATTGATGTTAAGTTAAGAAGATTTTTAAACTTCAAAAATAATTTTATCAATAAAGAATTTCAGAACCATATAATTAAAAATATGTGGGTATTAATGGGTGAATATAATATTTCCACAAAAATTGTAGAAGACTTATTCGATGGTGTGGAGTCTGATATTCAAAATGAAGTAAGATTAAGTTCAAAGAAGGAATTGTTAATTTATTCATATAGAGTAGCGGGGACTGTTGGATTAATGATGGCAAAAATTCTAAATGTTACAAACTCTAGCTCTCTTAAATCTGCTATAGATTTAGGTATAGCAATGCAGCTTACAAATATTTCTAGAGATGTAATAGAAGATTCTAAAAATAAAAGGTTTTATATTAAACATAATTTTGAAGCCATAAAAGAAACATTGGCAACTGCAGATTTATTTTATGATAGTAGCTTTTCTTCAATAAAGGATATTCCATTAAATCTTAGATTTTCAATTTTAGTAGCAAGAAGAGTTTATAGGCAAATTGGTAAAAATATTATTAAGAAACAAACAATTCAAGATTACAACCAATCAGGTAAAATTTTTGTTAGTAATAGTGGCAAAATATTGCAAACATTATTATCTATATATGACTTGCTTAAACTATCATTGATTAAAAACCATAATCACCTTAGAGATAAAGAACACGAATTAATTAGTGAGGAAATAAATTTAAATGAAAGATTTTGATTTTATCATAATTGGTGGTGGTTGTGCAGGATTATCTTTAGCATATGAATTAGAGATCAATAATAAGTTAAAAAATAAAACTTTAGCTATTATTGAGCCAAGAGATGAATATAAAAAAGATAAAACTTGGTCTTTTTGGAAAACATTCCCACATAATTTTGAGGATTGTGTAAAAAAAAATTGGAAACATTTCTCCATAAATGTGCCTCAAAAAACCAGACATCTAGAGTGCGATAATTATCATTATCAAAGTATTGATAGTGGGTTATTTTATGAGAAGATTAACAACAAATTAAAAGAAAATAAAAATATTTCCTTTCACAAAAATGATCAAAATATAAATTTTGAAAACTCCTTGGTATTTAATAGTGTCCCAAATTTAAATAATCAAAACTCTGGTCTTTGGCAACATTTCTGTGGGGTAGAAATAGAGACAAAAAAGGAATTTTTTGATGAAGAAATGATGAATCTAATGGATTTTGATTGTGAACAGAGAGGAAGTGTTCATTTTTTTTATACACTTCCATATTCGAAAAAGACAGCATTAGTTGAAACAACATGGTTATCAGAAATGAATGACGATTCCCAAAAAGATTATGATCAGCAAATTAAAGAATATATTGAGAATAATCTAAAAATAAAAGATTATAAGATTACATACAAAGAAGTGGGTGCTATACCTCTTTTTTACCCAATAATTGACCAAGTAAAAAATAAAATTAATATTGGAACAGCTGGTGGTATGACAAGGTTAAGCACTGGTTATACTTTTCTAAATATTCAAGAACAAAGTAAATATATAAGAGAAAATATTGAAAATATTGATAAATTGAAAACTTTTCAAATTAAGAAAAAATATCAATTTCTTGATAATATTTTTTTAAAAGTTCTTAAAAATAATCCAAGCAAAATGCCGAATATTTTTTTTAGGATGTTTAATAATAAATCTAATACTGTTATAAAATTTTTGTCGAATAGAAGTAACTTATTTGAAGATTTATCAATAATATTAAAAATGCCTAAATGGATTTTTATAAGAGCACTTTTTAAATTAAATGATTAGAATTAATTTTTACCACTCTTTAATTTTTTTTAATTTATGTATACTTTTATCTGGAATAAAATATCTGAGAGAAGGAAGTTTCTTACTAATTTCATTGTTTCTTATTTTAACAATTGGAATATCTCATGGTTCTCTGGATCATATTAAAGGTAAAAAACTGATTAAATATTTTGGATATAGATCAATGGGTATTTTTTATTTGAGCTATTTGCTTCTTGGTGCACTTATAATATTGATTTGGTTAATATTTCCAAAATCATTACTTTTCTTATTTTTAATTATAGCTGCTTATCATTTTGGTAAAGAGGACTCTGAATTTATCAATCAAAAAGAAAAGTTTGAATTAATTTATTTTTTAAAAGGATCATTAATAATTACATCACCCTTGTTTTTCCATAAAGAGGAAACACTAGCAATATTCGAAACATTAAATTTTTATATTTCAAATAATTTAATAATATCTAATGAGATATTATTCATATTTATCTTACTATCTTTAATTTCTGGAATTATTTTATCGTTAAACAAAAGTATCGAAGCAAAGTCATTATTATTAATGGATTATTTATCAATATTAATGCTAAATTATTTTCTTAATCCAATAATTGCTTTTACGATTTACTTTTGCTTTTTACATTCTATTAGGCACTCAATTTCTTTGATTAGAGAAATAAATAAAAATTTGACAAAAGGTTTGCCAATATTCATTAAAAAAGCCCTTCCACTAACAATTTTGACAATTTTAGGATATATTATTTCAATATTAATTCTGAATAATTATAACGAATTTAATGAAACTATATATCAGGTTATTTTTATTGGTTTGGCCTCATTAACTTTTCCACATATATTGCTCGAATATTTAATTGAAAAAAATGAGCAATAAAAATATTAATTTAATTGGTTGGATTTTATTCATTATTTCTGCATTAGGTTTTATCATATCAAGTGTAGGAAGTTTTTGGGCTATGTTTGGAAGTCTTTTTTTTCTAGTTGCATGTATTGTTTTTTTAATCCCTTTTTTTAGAAAGCACGAGAGTGAAAAATAATCATATTAAAATACTTTTAGCAGCTCCTAGAGGATTTTGTGCTGGTGTTGACAGAGCAATTGAAATTGTGAAGAAAAGCATAGAAAAATATGGTGCCCCTGTATATGTAAGACATGAAATAGTTCATAACAAGCACGTAGTAGATGGCTTAAAAAAAATTGGTGCAATATTTGTTGAGGAAATTGATGAAATTGAAGATAAAACAAGGCCAGTAATTTTTTCCGCCCATGGAGTTCCAAAATCAGTTCCAGAGGAAGCAACAAATTTGAATATGATTTTCGTTGATGCTACATGCCCTTTAGTTTCGAAAGTTCATAGAGAGGCAGAAAATCTAAATAAGAGAGATATACACATTTT
This sequence comes from uncultured Pelagibacteraceae bacterium, assembly GCA_902563435.1. Classification (GTDB taxonomy): domain Bacteria; phylum Pseudomonadota; class Alphaproteobacteria; order Pelagibacterales; family Pelagibacteraceae; genus Pelagibacter. The sequence continues at coordinate 45,793 of CACEXE010000009.1, read as the reverse complement.
ACTTATTGGTCACAAAAATCATCCTGAAGTTATTGGAACTATGGGTCAACTTCCAGATGGAAAAATTGACTTAATAGAAACAATCGAAGATGCACAAAAGTTTCAAAGAGGGCAAAGTGAAAAACTTGCTTATATAACTCAAACTACTCTTTCTGTTGATGATACTAAAGATATCATAAATGTTTTAAAAGAAAGGTTTCCAGATATTCACGAACCTAAGAAAGATGATATTTGTTATGCAACGACAAATAGACAAGCAGCTGTAAAAAAAATAGCAAAAGATTGTGATAATTTTTTTGTTATAGGTAGTAGAAATTCCTCAAATTCAGTAAGATTAGTTGAGGTTGCTAAAAATAATGGTTGTAGTGATGCTGAATTAATTCATTCAGAAAGTATTTTTCCCATTGAGAAAATTTCTAAATGCAAAATTATAGGTATTTCGTCAGGCGCATCGGCTCCTGAAGTTTTGGTTAAAGAATTTATAGATAATATTAAAAAAGAATTTACTGTACAAATTGAAGAGGTAGAAATAGTTAAAGAAGACGTAACATTTAAAATCCCAGGAAAATTGAATTAATGGCTGTATATACCAGAATTAATAATAGTGATTTAAGCTTAATAGAGAAAAGCTTTAAAACAGGAAAAATTCTATCATTTTCAGGTATAAAAAAAGGTATTGAGAACACTAATTACTTAATAAAAACAAAAAATAAAAAAATAATACTGACTATTTTTGAAAAAAGAGTTCAAAAAAAAGATTTACCTTTTTTTATGGACCTAATGTTTGGCTTATCTAGACAAAAAATTAAATGTCCAGAGCCTATTAAAAATGAAAAAGGTAAATATTTATTTAAGATTAAAAACAAAACTGCATGTTTGGTAAGCTTTCTTGAAGGAAAGGATAAAATCAATTTAACAAACAAAGATTGCTACGCCGTGGGAAAAAATGCAGCTTTATTACATATGGCTGCAAAGAAATTAAGTTTGTACAGAAAAAATTCTTTATCAGTTAATTCTTGGGGGCCGTTGCTTAAGAGAATAGATAAAAGAATTAATAAACTTTCAAGTAATTTAATAAATATTATGAAGAATGATTTATTTGATATTAAAAAAAAATGGCCAAAGAGTATGCCCAATGGAATAATTCATAGTGACCTTTTTATAGATAATATTTTTTCTATAAAAATAAATATTATGGATTTATTGACTTTTATTTTTCAGCAAATGATTTCTTGGCATATGAATTAGCAACATGTGTGAATGCTTTATGTTTTAAAAAAAGAAATAAAGTGTTTGTTTTAGACAAAAACAAGTCTGCTCAATTATTAAGAGGCTATCAATCAATTCGTAAATTGAGTTCCAAAGAAAAGAGTAATTTTAATACTTTATGTAGAGGATCAGCTTTAAGATATCTTCTTACAAGATCATATGATTACCTAAATACTCCAAAAAAGGCATTGATAAAAATAAAAGATCCAAAAGAATATTTAGATAAGTTAAATTATCATAGAAAATTAAATTCTTTTAAGGATTATGGCAAATGATAAAAATCTATACTGATGGATCGTGCTTGGGTAATCCAGGAAATGGTGGATGGGCTGCAATTATTATAGATGATAAAAAGAAAACCCATATAAAGGGTAGCAAAAAAGATACCACAAATAATCAAATGGAATTAATTGCTCCAATAAAAGCTCTTAAAAAAATTCCTAAAGGAAGCAATGTCCAGATTCTCACAGACTCTAAATATGTAAAATCAGGAATAACAGAGTGGATAAATAACTGGAAAAAAAATGGTTGGAAAACTGCAAATAAACAACCTGTAAAAAATAAAGACCTCTGGACTGAATTGGATCTTTTGACTAATGAATTTAAAATAAAATGGATTTGGATAAAGGGTCACTCTACAGACTCTTTAAACAATGAAGTAGATTTGATCGCTAGAGAAGCTGCAAATTTTTAAAAGGGCACCTGGAAACAGAACTGCCCTTCTTACTAAATAATATCTAAAATTCCCTCTGCTGAGGATATTCCACAATTTTTAGTTTCTTCTTCTTCTTGAATATTTTGCACTTTAAGATTTTCAATAACCATTGCATAACGGCTTGATCTCATTCCCATACCTTTTGAATTTCTATCAACTTCAGCACCGATTAGCTTAGTAAATGACAAATAAGGATCAGCTAACATAATTATATTTTCTCCAATATTGTTTGCATCTCCCCACGCATTCATCACATATGGATCATTTACACCTAAGCAAAATATTTTATCAATACCTTTATCTAAGATTTGTTGAGTATTTTTAACATAACCCGGTAAGTGAAACTTAGAGCATGTAGCTGTGAATGCACCAGGTAATCCGAATAATATTATTTTTTTTGATCCTAATATCTCAGAAATATTTTGTTCCTTAGGTTCACCATCAACTAAATGAAAGATTTTTGTATCTGGGATTTGATCAGTAATTTTTAGCTTCATAATTTACTTTTAACGAAATTTTTTACTGCTTCCTTATCATTTTTTAATAGTTGAAAATTTTCCTCTTTACCATGAACATATTGAAGCTCTTTAGGTAGTTCTTCATGTTTATTTATAGCATTATCAGTTGCAGCTGGAAATTTGCATGGATGAGCAGTAGACAAAACAACACAATCATTAAATGATAGCTTGTGTGCAGCACCTACTCCAACTGCAGTATGCGGATCTAAAATAATATTATTTTTCTCAAAATTTTTCTTTATAATTTCTAAAGTTTCATTTTCATTACAACTTTCTGAAACAAAATCTTTTTGTATAATACCTAAATTTGATTTATCAATTTTGTATTCATTTTGTTTAATTTTTTTCATTATATCTGATGTAATTTCAGAATTAGAGTTATTTACATAATAAATTAGTCTTTCAAAGTTACTTGCCAATTGGATATCCATACTTGGAGAAAGTGTTTCTTTTACTTTTTTTGAAACATAATCACCATTTGAGATTGCTCTATGCAAAATATCATTTTCATTAGTTGCAACAATAAGTTTATCTATTGGTAATCCCATTTGTTTTGCAAGATACCCTGCAAAAACATCTCCAAAGTTTCCTGTGGGAACAGAAAAAGATATAGGTTTATCACTATCAAGTTTGAAATAAGTATAAAAATAATAAACAGCTTGTGCAATTATTCTCGCCCAATTAATAGAATTAACCCCTGACATATTTATTGATTTAGAAAAATCTAAATCCGAAAACATTTGCTTAACAATATTTTGACAATCATCAAAATTTCCATCAATTGCAATATTGAAAACATTTTCATCCTCAACTGTTGTCATTAACTTTCTTTGTACTGGAGAAATTCTATTATTAGGATGTAAGACAAAAATATTTAAGTTTGATTTGCCTTTAATTGCATCTATAGCGGCAGCACCTGTATCACCTGACGTAGCCACAACAATATTAATTTTTTTATCATTTTTACTTAAATAATATTGATATAAGTTACCAATAAACTGCATTGCCACATCTTTGAAAGCCAATGTAGGACCATGAAATAACTCTAATAATTTGAGATCTCCAATTTTTGATATTTTAACAACTTCTTTTTCTCTAAAAGTTGAATAAGATTTTTTAACTAATGATGAAAGATCATCTTTTGAAATAAAGTCTGATGAAAATTGATTTATTATTTTAGTAGATAAATCATTATAATTATGATTTTTAAGCTCAGACAATTCATCTGAGCTGAATTTTTTTAAAGATGTAGGTACATAAAGTCCACCGTCATCAGCTAAACCTTTGATGAAAACATCTTCAAAACTGTATTCTTTTGAATTATCTCTTGTGCTTACGTATCTCATGAATTTTTTTTACCATTTTCCTATAAAATAAATAGGATTATTTATTTTATAATCTGGTCTACCAAAAATAAGACAAAAAGCAAAAATAAGTAAAAAATTGAGTAAGAAAATACCTTTTTAGCCTTCTTTATTTCAAATTTGTTTTTTTTAAACTTAAGAAGATCATAACAAACATAGTTGTAATAAAAGGTAAGCAATAATGAAACTATTAAGAATGTTTCACCTACAAAACCAATATAATAAGGCAAGATTACTACTGGGAGCATTATCAAAGAATAAATAAATATATTTTTCTTAGTTTCCTCAATACCATTAGTAATAGGTAACATTGGAATTTTAGCTTTCTGATAATCCTCTGCTTTATAAAGGCTGAGTGCCCAAAAATGAGACGGGGTCCAAAAGAATATAATTAAGAAAAATGTTATCGGTTCTATTGTTAAAGAGTTAGTAGCAATAGTCCACCCTATCACTGGAGGTAATGCACCTGATGCACCTCCTATAACGATATTTTGTGGAGTTTTTCTTTTTAACCAAATTGTATAGACAAAAACATAAAATGCGATTGTAATAGATAATAGTATTGCTGATGTTAAATTTGAAAAGTAATAAAGTCCAACTACAGATACTATAGATAATATTGTTCCAAATAATAATGCGTGCTCCCTGTTCACCTTTCCAGTTGGGATTGGTCTAAGGCATGTTCTTGTCATTAATTTATCAAGATCAGCTTCATACCACATATTCAATGCACCTGCAGCACCTGCTCCCATAGTTACAAAGAAGATTGCAATTATTGAATTTATAAAAGAAACTGATGAAGGAGCTGTTAATAATCCAACTGCACAAGTAAAGATGACCAGAGACATTACCCTTGGTTTCATCAATAACAATAAATATTTTGAATAAGAAAAAAAACTTATAGAAACTGATTTTTTTTTAATTGTATTTGCAGTCACTATTACTCAACATTTAGTGAAACAAATATTACAAGTAATATAACGCCTGCTATTAAAATATGATTTCCAAGATCAAATATACCCACTTTGCTATTTTTCTTATCAATTAATCTTCTACTTAAAGGTATTTGATCATAAGGATTTATTGTGACTTTATCACCTTGCTCTTTTTGGTTTTCAACTTTTACTGAATAACCAAACCAAACTATATAAATAAAAAAAACAAATAAAATTAAAAAAAAAGCTAAATATCCGTAGGCGTCCATTTTAAGCTCCCCCTACTACAAAATAAAAGAATCTTGAAAATAGTGTATATTTAAATTCTGCAGTCATTAAAAATATAAAACAGGCAATTGCTGTCATTGGCCATAACAGAACATTTACTAAAGCGTATCTCTCCCAAAATAAGTGCATGAAAAAAGCCATAATTAACCCTGCCTTTAGAAACATAAAGAATAATATTAATGACCATCTCAACATTCCTTGAAATTGGTACCAGTCAACCATGTACGAAAAAAAACTTAGAACAAATAACAGCAGCCAAATCCAAAGATAAATTCCTATCTTTTGAGTACTTGTTTGCTCTTCTTTTTTTGTTGTTTCTTCCATTTTGTTAGTCTCTTCCATATTTTATTTTACCACAAATAGAAAAATGCGAAAATGAAAACCCAAACTAGATCTACGAAGTGCCAATAAAGACCTAATATTTCAATTTCAACATAATCCCCTTTCATTTTAGTAAACCAGCCTCTTTTTTTGCTCTCATAATGACCAGCAAAAACTTTATAAGTGTAAATAAATAAAAAAATTACTCCAATAGAGACATGGAAACCATGAAAACCTGTTATCATAAAAAAGAAAGAGCCAAACTGTGATGCACCAAAAGGATTTCCCCAAGGTCTAACACCTTCATGAATTAGTTTAGACCACTCGAAAACTTGCATTCCTACAAAAGTAAGACCACCTACAGCAGTAGCTAGAATTAGCCAACCACACATTTTACGGTTTTTTTCGTAACCATATTTAACTGCTAAAGCCATTGTTCCACTACTTGTGATCAACACAAAAGTCATTATCGCAATCAGTAGAAGCGGGACAGGTACACCTCCTACATATAAAGAAAAAACCTCACTCGTATTAGGCCAATCAACAATGGTTGATCCTCTCCCTTTCATATAAGAAATTAAAAAACAGCTAAATACAAAAGTATCACTCAATAAAAAGATCCACATCATGGCTTTGCCCCAATGCACACCTTTAAACATCGTTTGGTCTGAACCAGTGTCAGAAGCCATGCCCTTAAACCCAGGTTTAAGTTCGAAGCCGTCTATTTTTTGTTCAGACATTATATTTCTCTTAAGTTTTTTCTACTTCTGTGTGTATTACTTCACTAGGTGCTGTTGTTTGTGGGATAAAGTCATCCTTTGCTCCTGGAACACTAAAATCATATGGCCATCTGTGAACAACTGGAAGTCTTTCACCAAAGTTACCATGCTCTGGTGGAACAGTAGATGTATACCATTCAAGCGAATTCGCTTTCCAAGGGTTTTGTTCAGCTTTTTTACCTGTTTTTAATGTTTTAATGATATTGAAAACTAAAATAAACTGTGCTGCACCGACTATAAATGCTGCAATACTTATAAATTCGTTCATACCAACTGCAGACGTCATGTACGGACTATCATACATTTCAAAATATCTTCTTGGAACTCCAATAAAACCTAAATAGTGCATCGGGAAGTATATTGAATACGCTCCTAAGAACGTAATCCAGAAATGCCATTTTCCTAGACCTTCGTGCAACATTTTTCCAGCTACTAGTGGGAACCAATGATAAACTGCACCCATGATAACCATTAATGGTGCAATACCCATGACCATATGGAAGTGGGCTATTACAAAATATGTATCAGATAATGGAACATCAACAGAAACATTTCCGAGAAATATTCCAGTAATTCCACCATTAACAAATGTTACGATAAATCCTAAGCACCATAACATTACTGTATTAATTCTAATATTTCCTCTCCACAAAGTAAGTATCCAATTATAAACCTTCATGGCGGTTGGAACTGCAATAATTAAAGTGGTTGTTGCAAAGAAAAATCCAAACCAAGGGTTCATTCCACTAACGTACATGTGGTGAGCCCATACGAAGAAACTTAAACCTCCAATACCTACAATCGCCCAAACCATCATTCTATAGCCAAAAATATTTTTTCTGGCATGAACAGATATTAAATCAGAAACTATTCCAAATGCAGGTAATGCAACAATGTAAACTTCAGGGTGTCCAAAGAACCAAAACAAGTGTTGGAAAAGTATTGGGCTTCCTCCACCGTATTCAAGAACCTCTCCTGCCTTTAATATTGTTGGCATAAAGAAACTTGTTTGTAAAACTTTATCTAATGTCATCATGATTGCACTAACTAGTAATGCTGGAAATGCTAACATTGCTAGTACAGTTGCTGTAAAAATACCCCATACTGTTAAAGGCATTCTCATTAAAGTCATTCCTCTAGTTCTAGCTTGAAGAATTGTAATCATATAGTTTAGTCCACCCATTGTGAAACCAATTACGAATAAAGATAAAGAAATAAGCATTAGAAGTATTCCCATGCCAGATCCTGGAGTTCCCTCCAAAATAGTTTGTGGAGGATACAAAGTCCATCCCGCTCCTGTTGGTCCACCTGGAACAAAGAAACTTGCCATTAAAACTGCGACTGCAACAAAGAACATCCAGAAGCTAAGCATATTGACATATGGGAAAACCATATCTCTTGCTCCTACCATGAGTGGAATTAGATAATTTCCAAAGCCTCCGAGAAATAGTGCAGTTAAAAAATAAACTACCATGATCATTCCATGCATAGTTACAAATTGATAATAATGTTCTGCTGTCATGAAACCTGCTAATTCTGGAAAACCTAATTGAAGTCTCATTAACCAAGATAAAATTAAACCTACAATTCCAGTAAATACTGCTGTTAAGAAATATTGTACTCCAATAACTTTTGCGTCCTGGCAAAAAACCCATTTTTCGATAAAACTATGTCCATGATATAAATCTTGCTCACCAACTTCTGCTGGTCTTACATAATCTATATCTGGATTAACAGAACCAGTTGAACCATCTATTACTTCTGATGACTGAGCTTGATATGATTTGTTGTTATCGTATTCGTCTGACATATTTTTATCCTCTATATATATTTTTTTTTAAATTAATAAATTGTTATTTTTTGGCCAATTTGTTCCCATCTACATTTAATTTTTCATATCTGGCAGATAATTGCTCAAAAGTTTCTTGCTCGCTTAGCCAAACTTCATAGTCAGCTTTATCTTGGACCTCAACACCACCTCTCATTGCGTAGTGTCCAACACCACAGTACTCTGCACATAACACCTCGTATTCACCTACTTTGTTAGGTTCAAACCAATAGAAAGTTACCGTTCCTGGAACCGCATCCATTTTTGCTCTAAATTGTGGAACATACCAATTATGAAGCACGTCTACTGATCTCAATAAAATTTTTACAGGTCTATTATTTTCCAAATTTATAACATCACTCTCAACCATTATATCATCTCTTCCAAACGGATCATCTGGGTTGATACCAAATGGATTATTGTCAGCAATGTTTCTTACTTGTGTAGTTCCTAATTTTCCATCTGCACCAGGTAGTCTATATTGCCATCCCCATTGCCATGCCATCACATCAACTTCAATTGCATTCTTTGGAACATTCACATATTGATTCCATATAATAAGACCAGGTGCTAGTAAAGCAGCAACTCCTAAGGTGGTTGCCCATGTTAAGATTTTTTCTAATTTTTTATCTTCAGGTTTATATTCTGCTCTTCTATCTTCTTTGTGTGAGTATCTAAAAACACAGTAGATCATAAATAGACAAACGGCTACGAATACTCCTCCACCTACCCAAAAGGTAAGAGTTATAGTATCATCCATTCCACCCCAGTTAGATGCTATATCAGTCCAATACCAAGGGGTAAAAATATGAAATAAGACAGATCCAATGATTACTAATAAAAAAATTATTCCTGCATGCATAAGGCTTATATAGAAGAATAATCCTATAAATACCTATGACAAAATGTCATAAAACATATTAATTATACTAATATAATCAATATATTTATGCTTGGTAAATTAGGTATTTTAATAACAATTCTTGCTTTGGTTTTAGTATTCTATTTTGTAATTTCTTTAGGTGCAGGAAGATTTTCGAAAGGAGAGACAAAACCTGAAACTAAAAGATATCTTAGATCAGTAAATATACTTTTAATTATAATTGCAGTGTTTGGATCAGTGTTAGTTTTATTTATATGAACTATGCAATCAAAGATTTGCAAAATTCTATAACAGTATCATTGTATGCAAACATTATTGTAAAGAAAACTAGCCAAACTATAAATAAAAATAACCAGTACAATGAAAGAGCATTAATACTTTTTTCTTCTTTGTTATAATCTTTCTCATCTAATTTAAAAATTTTTGAACTTACTTTACCCCAGAAATAGAGGCCTCCTAGAAGATGAATACCATGTAATGCAGTAAAGAAATAATAAGATGAAAAATATGTATTAGTTGAAACGAAATTTCCAGATTTCATAAGTTGGTACCACAAAGCTAACTGTAGAAATAAAAATATATAACTTAGACCGCCTACATAAATTAAATTTCTTTTTATTGTGTTTGTAATTCCATTTTTTAAATCTTTGCTTATTCTATTAAAAAATATTGTTACTAAAATTAAGACTAATGTATTTATCCAAAGTAAATTTGTCTTCAATATAAAAGTTGTATCTTGTTCAGGAGGCAGTGAGTAAAGATAGCCAGTAAAAATTAAACTAAATAAAGTTGTACTTACTCCAAAAATTATAATAACGGCTGACATTTGATTTGAAATTTCAAATGTTTTTCCAGAGTGGCCACTATCAATTACTGCTTGATCTTGTTCCCAAGGTTTTTCAGTTAATGTGCCAAAAATTTTCTTTAATAGAGACATAATGTTTATATAGTTCCTATATATAATTTTACAATAATGAAAATCAAAACCTCAATTGCAGTATTAACTGGATGTTTAACAATCTTCTTTTTTTTGATGCTTCCAGTATTTCTTTCTATGAAAGAGCAAAAAGACCAATCAGTCGCAGCATTTAAGGGCTCAGATTTTGAGCTTAAAGATATGAACAATAATATAATAACTCAAAAATCTTTTGATGGACCTTTAACTGCAATTTTTTTTGGTTTTACAAATTGTCCTGATATTTGTCCAATGACTTTAAATAAAATCGATATCGCATTAAATAGAATAAAGAAAAATAAAAAAAAAGATTTAAAAGTTTTTTTTATTAGCGTTGATCCTAAAAGAGATACTCCAGAAGTTATTAAAGATTATCTGAGAAATTTTGATAACGAATTTGTTGGAATCACAGGAGATCCAGGTGAAATTTTTTTATTGTCACAATCATGGGGAATAATTAGTCAAAAGATTTTTTTTGAAAATGGTGATTACAATGTTGATCACAGCTCCCCTGTGATCCTACTTAAAGATGGAAAATATATTGCTAAAATTTCTCACAGAGACGATATTAAAAAATCAATCAAATTAATTAACAAATATTTATAAATTCAAAATATAACTAAGTATTGATATTGACGATATTACTGCTGTCTCTGATCTGAGAATATTTTCATTTATTTTAAATGATTTTACACCTTTAAAATTTAAAATATTATTCCTTTCTTGTTCTGAAAAATCACCCTCAGGTCCAATTATAATACACAATGATTTACTTCTGTCTTTATTTAAATCAATTTTTTTATTTTTAGAATTTAGGTCGGTAAAAATTAAATCTATTTTATTTTCATTTTTTTTTAAGAAACTTTTCAAGTTTTGAGGTTTTTCTAAAGAAGGGAGATTTATTCTATTTGACTGCTCTGTTGCCTCTATAATTATTTTTTCTAATCTCTCAGAATTAATCTTTCTGACAATAGTTCTATCAAAAATAATTGGAATAAATTTAGTTACACCCAATTCAGTAGCCTTCTGTACCATGAAATTTGAATAATTTGATTTAATTGGCGAAAATGCCAACCAAATATCTATTGGGTATTCTTTATTTCTTAATTTTTCTTGAATACTAAATTCAACTTTACCACTACTGATATTATTAATTTTAGCTAACCACTCACCATTTTTATTAAATAGTGAAAAATTTTCACCGATTTTAACTCTCATTACTTTTGTTAAATAGTGTGATTGTGATTTTTCAAGACAAGAATTAAAATTAAGTGATAAACTTTCAGGAAAAAATATTCTAATATTACTCATTTTAAGAAAGTAATTTATGAAAAATATTAAAGCAATAATTTTCGATGCCTATGGAACTTTATTTGATGTAAATTCTGCAGTAGAAAAATGTAAAGATAAAATTGGCAGCAAATGGGAAAATTTTTCAAATTATTGGCGTACAACTCAGCTAGAATATACTTGGCTTAGAAGTCTAATGAAAAGACATAAAGATTTTTGGAAAATTACTGAGGATAGTTTAGATAAATCAATGAAAGTTTTTAATATTAATCCCAATATGAAAAGTGAATTACTTGATCTTTATAAAATTCTTTCCCCTTATCCAGAAGTAAAAGAAACTCTACAATTATTAAAAGAAAAAAATTACAAACTATCAATACTTTCAAATGGAACTCCTTCCCTTCTTAATGAATTGGTCTTCAGTAATAATCTAAAAGTTTTTGATGATATTTTTTCAGTAGAAGAAGTAGGTATTTTTAAGCCAGACTCAAAGGTATACGATATTCCAGTTAAAAAATATAAGATTGAAAAACATGAAGTAGTTTTTTTAAGCGCAAATACATGGGATGTTTCTGGGGGTGGTAATTATGGTTTTAATGCTATTTGGGTAAATAGAAATAACAATATTTTTGATAATCTAGATTACTATCCTGAAAATCAGATAAATAATCTTAAACACTTGCTTGATATTATTTAAACAAGTCATTATTTTAAAATTATGACAAACGTTTTAGATCTTGCTGCTAGAATTTTAATTTCAGCTTTATTTCTTCTTAATGGTGTTTTTAAAATTAGTAATTACGATGGAACAGTCGGCTGGATGGAGGGTTTTGGAATACCAGGAATTTTAATTATACCAGCAATAATTTTAGAGATAGTTGGACCTATCTTAATTATATTAGGCTATAAAGCAAAAATTGCGGCAGGTTTATTAAGTCTATTTTGTATTGCTACAGCTGTAATTTTTCATAACGATTTTTCGGACCAGATGCAATTAGGATCTTTTTTGAAAAATATTGCATTAGCAGGTGGGTTTCTATTTATATTCATAAATGGAACTCAAGATTTTAGTTTAGATAAGAAATTTTAAAAATAAAATGTCAGATATTGAGGTAAAAAAAATTATTGAACCTACGCCAGCATCTGACGGGGCTGGAGTTAAATTAAAAAGAAGTATTGGTGTAGAGCCAAATTACTTTGATCCATTTTTAATGCTAGATGAATTTGGATCAGAAAATAGTGAAGATTATATAGCAGGTTTTCCACCTCATCCTCATCGAGGAATAGAAACAGTAACTTATATGTTAGCTGGAGATTTTGAACACAAAGATAGTACAGGTGGCGAAGGTAGAATGACTGCAGGAGATGTTCAGTGGATGAAAACAGGAAGTGGAATAATTCACTCTGAAATGCCAGCTATGAAAGAAGGTAAGCTACATGGATTTCAATTATGGATCAACATGCCAGCTAAACTTAAAATGAGCAAACCTAATTACATCTACATAGATGCGGAGCAGATGCAATCATATAAAGATGATGAAAAAATTGTAAAAGTAATTGCTGGTAAATTTGAAAAAGCTGAAGGACCTATAAAAAAACATAATGTTGAGCCTGTATATTTTGATGTAGAATTAAATAAAGACAAAGAGTTTAATTTCAATTTACCAACAACCCACAATTCATTTATTTATTTAATTGAAGGAGAGATAAAAATTGGAAATCAGCAACATCAAAAAGTTGAAAATTCAAAATTAATTCTTTTAGAAAAGGGAGACAAACTTAAGGTTATTAGCTTAACTGATGCTAAGTTTCTTCTAATTGCTGGAAAACCAATAGGTGAACAAATAGCTAGAGGTGGTCCATTTGTTATGAACACTAAACAAGAAATCTTGCAAGCAGTCGAGGATTATCATAAAGGTACATTTGTAAAATGAAATCTATTAAAGTAACAAATACCGGTGGACCAGAAGTTCTTAAACTAGAAGATATAACTTTAGAAAAACCCGGAGCAGATGAGGTTCAAATCGAGCATGTTTCAATTGGTTTAAATTATATAGATACATATCATAGGTCGGGTTTATACCCTCTTCAATTGCCAACTGGGATTGGAATGGAAGCAGCAGGTATAATTAAAGAAGTTGGTTCAAATGTTTCTAATTTTTCAGTTGGGGATAAAATTGCATATGCTGCAGCTCCTTTAGGAGCTTACTCCACTCACAGAAATTATACATCAAAAAATATTGTAAAAGTTCCAAATGATATTGATTTAGTGCAAATTTCGAGTGCAATGACTAAAGGAATGACAACATTTTATTTGTTATACAAAACATATGTTCCAAAAAAGGATGAAACTGTCTTATTTCATGCAGCGGCAGGTGGTGTAGGACAATTCTTTTGTCAGTGGGCAAAAAGTTTGGGACTGAAAGTTATTGGAACGGTTGGTAGTGATGAAAAAGTTGAGATAGCAAAAAAGTATGGATGCGATGAAGTTATAAACTATTCTAAGGAAGACTTTGCGAAAAAAGTGTTGGAACTCACAAACGGTAAAGGTGTTTCAGTAGTTTATGATGGTGTAGGAAAAACAACATATGATAAATCCATTGAATGTTTAAAATTAAGAGGGACAATGGTTTCATTTGGAAATGCATCAGGTCCACTTGACCCAATTATTGTTTCAAAATCTTTGCAACCTAAGGGTATTTATTTCGTTAGACCTGCAATGAATCAATACTTTACTAATAGTGAAGAAATACAAGAAGCGGCCAACATGTTATTTAAACAAATTTCATCAGGAAATGTAAAAATAGAAGTTTTTAAAAAATATAAATTAGAGGATGCTGTTCAAGCTCATAAAGATTTAGAAGGTAGAAAAATTACAGGCCCAGCAGTAATTATTCCTTAAACTGAACATCCATATCAGAAAGATGGAGCTTTAAAGCCTTAGTAGAAATTTGAATTTCTCTAATAAAAAATATAATTGAAATCATCATAGACAAACAGCAAGTTCCAAAAATTACTCTGGCAACAATTAAACTTTCTAAATAAAGAGCAAATACAGTCAGCATATTAAATAGAAAGCCAAATGCTGCTGACATGATTGCAAACTTTAATACTCCAATTCTACTGTTTAGATTTATAAGCTGATCTTTCCACTCTGGGGGAGTATGTTTTTCAAAGACGTACTCATCGTGAATTTTTCTAATTAATCCACTCAAGGTATGAAATCTATTACTGTATACGCTCATTATAAGCGGTATTGCTGGAAACATTAATGCAGTAACAGTGTAATCTATATTCATTCGAATCAATTTGATTATGAGACTCTGCTTTGCTATTTACAAGTAAATTGTTATGCAAAACATCAAATTATTCATTGAACTTACAAGATTAGATAGACCAATCGGATACATGCTTTTATTTTGGCCTTGTCTATGGGGTCTCACTATTGCTTATAATTTTAATTCTGAAGTAGAAAAATTTTATTTTTATACCTTGCTATTTTTACTTGGATCAATGCTAATGAGATCTGCTGGCTGTATTGTAAATGACATAGTAGATAAAAATTTTGACAAAAAGGTTGAGAGAACAAAAAATAGACCAATTGCATCAGGTAAAGTTTCTGTAAAGCTTGCAATAATTTACTCTTTCGTTTTATGTGGATTAGCATTTTTAGTATTGATTAATTTTAATAAACTCACAATTTTAATGGCACTATTATCTATGCCCTTGGCATTTACTTATCCATTGATGAAAAGATTCACTTACTGGCCACAATTATTTCTAGGAATTACATTTAATTATGGGCTTGTTCTCGCCTGGATATCTATAAATAACAGTATATCTATTGTTCCAATCATATTTTATTTTGGAGCCATATTTTGGACACTGGGTTACGACACTATTTATGGATATCAGGATATAAAAGATGATGAGATAATAGGAGTAAAATCTACCTCTATAAAATTTAAAAAGAACCCAAAAATATTTATTTCTTTATGTTACTCATTTTTTTTTATTTCTTTATTTATAATAGGAGTATTAATGGATTTTAAAATATTATATTTCCTAACATTGATAATAACCTTTTTACATTTAATAATTTATCAAATAAGAAATCTCAATGTGGATGATGCAAATCATTGTTTACAAAAATTTAAAAGTAATAATTTTCTAGGATTAATAGTTTTTTTAAATATTTTAATAGGAAAAATAATTTAAATGACAAATATTGAAATACTAAAAAGACTTTATAAAGATTATACCAAAAAATACTTAAATAAAATTTTACTAGCTGTTTTTTTTTCAGTTTTAGTTGCAGCAAGTACATCGGCTACAGCATGGCTATTAGATCCTGCTATCGATAAAATTTTTTTGAATAGAGACCAAAGTCTATTGTTGCTTATTCCCTTTTTTATAATTATTGCATTTGCTACTAAAGGTATTTCTCTTTATATGGCCAAAGTATTAATGATAAATGTTGCTGAGGAAGTTAAGAAAAAAATACAAATGAATATGCTTACTTCTTTTATTAAGGCAGACACAGAATACATTGAAAATAAGCATACTGGAAAATATATCTCAAATTTAAACTTTGATGTTAATCAAATAACAATGATGCTAAGTACCTCGTTTTTGAATTTTTTTAAAGATGGTCTAACTTTAATAGGTCTACTTACAGTTATGTTCACACAAAATTGGAGATTATCGTTAATAGCTATAATTATGATTCCACTAGCATCTATAACTGCAAAAAAATTGGGCAAAAGAATGGGTAAGGTAGCAACGGAGGCTCAAGAAAAATCTGGAGATCTAAATAAATATTTAATTGACTTATTTAAAAATCATAAAATTATTAAAATTTTTCAAAGAGAGGAATTTGAGGAAAATAGATCGGAAAAATTTGTTAATGATTTGAAAGAAAAGTCGATAAAAATATCCACGATATTCATCAGAGCGACCCCAATTATGGAAATTCTTACAGGAATTATGATTGCTTTATTAATATTTTACTCTGGGAAACTAATTATGAACGATCAATTAAGCTTGAATAATTTTTTCTCTTTTTTAGCAGCAATGATGTTAGCTTATCAACCAGTAAAGTCATTAGCTACTATTAATGTAGGCATTGGCCAGGGTATGTCGGCTGGAAAAAGAATACTCCCAATTATTGATGTTAAAAATTTGATTGAGGTAAATAAAGACAAATCAGAAATTGTTTTTAAAAATGGGGATATAAAATTAAAAAATGTAAATTTCAATTATTCTTCTAATCTAGAAAATAAAGTTCTTAAAAATATTAACATAAAAATAAATGGAAAAAAAATGACTGCATTGGTTGGTCAAAGCGGATCAGGTAAATCCTCATTATTGAGTTTAATTCCAAGATTATATGATCCAAAATCTGGAATTTTAGAAATTGATGGGCAAAATATTAGAGATGTTAATTTATTTTCTCTAAGAAAAGAAATATCAATAGTTGATCAAAATGTAACACTATTTGATGATACAATTTTTAATAACATTAAATATGCAAAACCAGTTGCTACAGATGAGGAAGTTTATAAAGCTGCAGAACAATCTATGTGCCAAGATTTTATAGATAAGCTTGAAAATAAATATCAAACAATGATTGGGGAAAATGGAGTTCGATTATCAGG
Source organism: uncultured Pelagibacteraceae bacterium (assembly GCA_902563435.1). Taxonomy (GTDB): domain Bacteria; phylum Pseudomonadota; class Alphaproteobacteria; order Pelagibacterales; family Pelagibacteraceae; genus Pelagibacter. The sequence goes on along the minus strand of CACEXE010000009.1, from coordinate 28,991 downwards.
AGGTGAAAAACAAAGATTGTCAATCGCTAGGGCTTTTTTAAAAGATAGCAAAATAATTCTTTTAGATGAAGCAACATCCTCACTGGACTCTGAAACTGAAGAAAAAATTCAAAAAGCACTTGATAAATTGGTATTAAATAAAACGACAGTAGTTATAGCTCATAGACTTTCAACAATTCTGAATTCAGATAAAATTTATGTAATGGATAAAGGTAATGTTTTAGATTCAGGAAATCATGAAGAGCTTTTAAAAAAATCTGAAACATATAAGAACTTCTACAATAAGCAGATAAACAAAAATTAATGTTTTTTATTTATAATATTTTTTTATTAATAATATTATTAATTTCACCAATAATCTTGTTAATTAGAATATTTTTAGGAAAAGAGGACAAAATCAGATTTAAAGAAAAGTTTTGTTTCTTTTCAAAAAAAAATTTTGTGGATGGAACAATATGGTTTCACGGAGCGAGTGTTGGGGAAATATTAAGTATAATACCAATCGTTAAAAGATTTGAAAAAGATAGTAAAATCAAAAGAATTTTAATTACTTCTTCAACAATTAGTTCTTCTTACATTTTATCTAAATACAAATTTAAAAAAACAATTCACCAATTCTATCCGTTTGACTTAAATATTCTTACTAAATTGTTTATTTATCATTGGAAACCAAGATTGGCTATATTTGTAGAGTCAGAGATCTGGCCAAATATGTATAATAATTTGCACAAAAAAAAAATTCCCTTAATACTTCTTAACGCAAGAATAACAAAAAAATCATTTAATAGGTGGAGAAATTTTCCTAATTTTTCAAGAAATATATTTGAAAAAATAAGTGTTGCATTACCGCAAAATAATGAAACGAAAAGATATTTAAAACTTCTTGGAACAAAAAATATAAAAATTGCGGGAAATATTAAATTTTATGGAGCTGCACTATCTAATTTTAATACTTCTGGTTTAAAAAAAAAATTTATTAGAAAAAATATTTTGTGTGCAGCTAGTACACACAAAAATGAAGAATTATTTATTGGCAAAGTTCATAAAGAATTAAAAAATGAAATAAAAAATTTATTAACTATTATTATACCTAGACATATCAATAGAAAGGAAGAGATAACCAATGAGTTATCAAAGATTGGATTAAATTCTGAGCTTCACACATCTTCCAAAAGTTTAAAAAAAAATACTGATATATATGTTGTAGATACTTATGGAGATGCTTCAAAATTCTACTCACTATCAAAATTAACATTTGTTGGGGGTTCATTGATTTCGCATGGTGGACAAAATCCATTGGAACCTGCCCGTGAGGGAAATTATATTTTATATGGTCCACATGTTGATAATTTTAAAGAAGTCTATCAAATGTTAAGTAACTTAAAAATTGCAAATAAAATAAATTCAGTAAAAAATATTAAAAATTTTATTCTTCAAAAAATTAATTATTCAGAAAATAAAAAAATAAAATATAAATTGAATAATTTAGGTAATAAAATAATAAATAAAAATATATTTGAGATTAAAAGATTTATCTAAATGAAGATAATAAAACCACTATTTTGGAATAATAAGAATTTAATTTCGTTGTCTTTAATTCCATTTTCAATAATTACATTTATTATAAATTCTTTTAAAAATTTTTTATTAAAAAAAAATTATAAAATTAAGACAATATGTGTTGGAAATATTTATGTAGGTGGAACGGGAAAAACGTCCCTTAGCATTGAGATAAATAATATTTTAAAAAAAAAATTCAAAACTGTATTTATTAAAAAAAAATATATTAACCAACTAGATGAGAGAGAGTTGCTTAAACTTAATGGAAGTGTTTTTAGTGATAACGATAGGAAAATAAGTTTGATTAAGGCCGAAAATACAAGAAAATTTAATTTGGCTATCCTGGATGATGGTTTGCAAGATAAAACTATAAATTATGATATTTCTATTGCATGTTTTAATTCAAGTTATGGGGTTGGAAATGGACTGTTAATACCAGCAGGCCCTTTACGAGAAAATTTATCAATTCTGAGAAATTACAGTGCAATTTTTTTGAATGGTGAAAAAAATAACAAAAGTCTTTTTTCAATCCTAAAAGAATTTAATAACCATATTTTTTACTCAAATTATCTTCCAATTAATTTAAGAAAATTTGACAGAAAAAAGAAATATCTATATTTTTGTGGTATTGGGAATCCTGAAGAATTTGAATTAACACTTAAAAAATATAAATTTAATATAGCAAAAAAATTTATATTTCCTGATCATCACAATTTTAAAAATCAAGAGATTAACGAAATCAAAAAAATTGCATCTGATAATAAATTAGCAATCATTACGACTGAAAAAGATTACAAAAGATTAAATATAAGAAATAGAAAAAATATAGATTATTTAAAAATTAAGTTAAAAATTAAAAATAAAATTAAATTTACAAAATTTCTTAAGGAAAGATTATGAAAAAAATAATTTATTTTATCGAATTTATTGTAATAAAATTTTTTTTTATAATTTGTCAATTACTTGGATATAAATTTTCATCAGATTTAGGTTTTTATATTGGAAAAACTTTTGGTAATATTTTTAGAAAAAAAACATCTATAATTGAAAATCTAAAAAAATCTAAAATATCAATTGATATATCCGAAAATGAATTTGCAAAAAATGTGTTGGGTAATTATGGAAGAATTTTGGCAGAATATCCATTTTTAAAAGATTTTAGAAATAATAATCTATCAAATTATATTGAAATTGAAGGGATTGATAATTTGGAGAAAATAAAAATGAAAAATAAACCTGTAGTATTCATTTCAGGTCATTTTAATAATTTTGAACTAATGGCTATGCAAATAGAAAAGTCAGAGATTAATTTAGCTGCAATATATAGACCTTTAAATAATATCTTCTTAAATAAAGATATGGAGCACATTAGAAAAAATTATATTTGTAAGAGTCAAATAAAAAAAGGAAGGACAGGAACTAGGCAAATATTGGAAAATCTTAAGAAAGGTAACTCAATTGCATTAATGATTGATCAGAGGGTTACTGAAGGGATTAAAATAAATTTTTTTGGAGATTTAGCTTCAACTACAACAATACCTGCACAAATTATAAAGAAATATAAGTGTGAAATAGTTCCAATTTATATAGAGAGAAATAAAAAACACTATTTCAAAATGTATGTTTCACAACCAATTGTAATAAATTCAGAAAAATCTAATGAGGAAATTTCTAAGCATTTAAATAAAATTTTAGAAAAAATGATATTAAAAAATCCAGATCAATGGATTTGGACGCACGATAGGTGGAAAAAATAAGTATAATTTAGTTGCTATCTTTTTTAACTGAAGCCTCAATATAAGAATAATAAGCCTCTTGTTCGTCGACATTCCAATAATTTAATTTTTCTAACGGAATTTTCTTCCCTGAAATTGCGCATAACACATGATCACCCTCTTCCATTATTTCAAAATTATTCGGAAGATATTTTAATTTTGCTAACTTGTTCATGGTTTATAGGATATATATTTTAATATATGAAAATTGCAATTCTTGGAAATGGTGGAAGAGAACATGCTATAGCAGATCAAATATCAAAATCTCCAAAACTTACTAAATTATATTGCTTACCAGGTAATGCTGGAACTAAATTTATTGCTGAGAATGTAAATATCGATATTTATGATTTTGATAAATTAGAGAATTTTGTTGATAAATATAAAATAGATTTAGTAATAGTAGGACCAGAAAAACCTCTTGTTGATGGAGTCGTCGACTTTCTTACAAATAAAGGAATAAAAGTATTTGGACCTAATAAAATTTCCTCACAACTTGAGGGTTCTAAAATATTTACAAAAAAAATATGCGAAAAATATAAAATTCCAACCGCTCAATTTGGTGTTTTTGGCTCCGTTAAAGATGCTTACAACTATTTGGAAAAAGCAAACAAGCCTATTGTTGTAAAAGCAGATGGTTTAGCAGCAGGTAAGGGTGTTTATATTTGCGAAGATACAGATAGTGCAAAAAATGCTGTAGATGAAATTTTTAATGGAAAATTTGGTACAGCTAATCAAGTTCTTATTGAGGAATTCCTACAAGGTGAAGAGATGAGCTACTTTGTAATATCTGATGGAAAAACATTTAAAAAATTCAATACTGCTCAAGACCATAAAAGAGTTGGTGAAGGTGACAAAGGCAAAAATACTGGTGGTATGGGGGCATATTCTCCTTCAGGGCTAATAAATAAAGATTTGGACTTAAAAATTATTGAAAGTGTTGTCAAACCAACTTTTAAGGCAATTAAGGAAATGGGAAAAACATATAAGGGATTTTTATATGTCGGTCTTATGATTAAAGAGAACAAACCATATCTGATTGAATATAATGTAAGAATGGGAGATCCAGAATGTCAGACAATTTTACCCTTATTAAACTCGGATCTTTTAGAATTAATTTTATCTTGCTGTGAAGAAAACTTAGAAAATCAAACTATAAAGTGGAAAAATAAAAAAAGTATGTGCGTTGTGCTTTGCTCTAATGGATATCCAGATACATATAAAAAAAATTTAGAAATTCCTCACTTAGAGAAAATTCCAAAGAATAATAATACTTTTATTTACCATGCTGGGACTGAGTTGATTGATAATAAAGTATATGCAATAGGAGGACGTGTACTTAATTTTGTAAATATTTCTGAGGATTTAAAGAAATCAAGAGAGTCATTGATTAATAAAATTGAAAATTTAGGATGGAAAAATGGTTTTTATAGAAAAGATATTGGTTTTAGAATTATAGATAAATGAGAATTATTTCAGGAGAATTAAAAGGAAAAAAATTATCAAATCCATTAGATAAATCAACCAGACCATTAAAAGATATGGTTAGAGAGTCAATTTTTAATATTCTAGATCACTCAAACAAAGTATCTGCAAAAATATTTAATGCAAAAGTCTTAGATTTATTTTCTGGAACTGGATCATTTGGAATTGAATGCTTGTCCAGAGGAGCTTCTGAAGTATTTTTTTTTGAAAATTACCATAATTCATTAAAGATCCTAAAACAGAATATCCTTACCTTAAAGTTAGAAAATAAAAGTAAAGTGTACAATTATAGTGCTTATAATTTAGAAGGTTCAAACTTTGAACATAGGATATTTGATATAATTTTTTTAGACCCCCCTTTTAAGGATGGAGAGATGAAAAGCTTAATAGATCAAATTAAAAAACTTAAAATTGTAGACATGAATTCTATATTAATCATACATAGAAACAAGAAATCAGATGATAAAATTTCACAATATCTTAAAATAATAGAAGAAAAAAATTATGGTTTATCAAAAATATTTTTTTGCAAATTAATTTAGTTAAGTATTTTTGAAGTCTCAGTTTTTATTAATTCAACTGATGGTTGATCAAAAGGATTTACCTTCATTACTCTTCCAAGCAAAATTGTTTCTAATACAAAAAAAGAAAAAAGCTCTCCTATACTTTCTTCATTTTTTTTTTGAACTTCAAAACTTCTAAATGGTATTTTTTTTTTCTTAAAAACTATTTGAGTTGCATTTCTTTGAGCTTGTGCGATTTGAATTAAGCTTTTATTTTTTAAATTTGAAAATTTACCGAATAAATTACTGTTATCTAGTTTGTTTGTTTTTTCATTTATAACTCCAAAAAATGTAAAAAAGCTATTTTTAGGTCCGTCTAAGTATAATTGCAGTAAACTATGATTATCTTTTGGCATAGATGATATAATGGGAAATACACCTTTATTTTTTTTACCTAAACTCTCAGCTGTTAGTTGCTGATACCACTTAAATAAGTTTTCTGAACCCTCATCATAGTTTAAAATTACAGAATTTTTTTTTCCTTCTGAAATACATTTTGATATAAAACTTACATTATTAACTAATGAGTTTAGGAAAGATTTATTTTTAATTAAATTATTAAATCTTTTAAATTTTACGTCATGTAATCCTAATAATTGAGCAGGTAACATTCCTACTTCAGACAATACAGAATACCTTCCTCCAATATAGTTTTTATGTTCAATTATTTCTGCTTTTAATTTTTTAGCTAATGAGGTTAAAAAACTAGATTTATTCTCAGTAATTACTATATTTTTGTTTTTTTTTTGAGACTTAAGAATTAAATTTAAATTTGACACTGTTTCGAGGGTATTTCCTGATTTAGAAATTATTATATTTATAGATTTACTATTTGATTCAAGTTTAATTTGATTATTTAAATTATTAAAAAATCTTATTTTTTTTTTAATTTTAAATTTTAAAAAATCATGGATTGCCTCGGTACCTAATATTGATCCACCCATACCAATTAAATTGATATTTTTGTAATTTTTATATTTCCTAATAATATTTTTTTTAAAACTATATTTATAATTATTGGTAAATGAATTAAGTAAATTAGCACTTAAAATTAATTCTTTTTTTAAAATTTTATTTATTTTTCTAGTATCTTTAATATTTCTTTTTAAGTTGAAATTTTTAAATATTATGTTTTTTGAAAACATTTTTTATTTGATTTTTTTCAATATGGAACTTTCAATAGATGTTGACTCATCTGAATTTGAAACATTTTCATCATCTGTATTCTTAAGTAAATTTTTTATATTAGATTGATCATTTTCAATATCCTTAGTAGATTTTACATTAGCTTCCCCTGGTTTGGGTAATTTATCAAAATCAGGTGGCATAGACAGTGGATTTTTTTTATCGATTAAAAATTCATCTCCTTGGTCTGATCTTTTTTTCCCCTGCAAAGCTTCTCCCACTGAACCACATGAATATAAAAATAATAAGAGTAATAATAACTTAGAAAATTTAAAGAATTTATTCATTTACTTTTTTATAACTTATTAATTCGGCTAGAATAAGAAAAATAATTCCAATTGTTATAAATATATCAGCTACATTGAAAATAAACCAATGATAACCATTATAATTTAGGTCAAAAAAATCTGGAACGGCTCTATAATATATTCTATCAAATAGATTACCTAATGAGCCTCCTAAAATAACAATTAAAAAATAATATTTTAGTCCTTTTTCCTTAAATAATAAATAAATTATCACAAAATTAATTAAAATAATTAAAATAGTAACTGCGTCATAGAAAAGATCCTGATCCGAAGATAATAAGCCAAAACCTATTCCTTTATTCCAAACTAAATAAAAATTTAAAAATGAGTTTATGTAAATATCTACTCGTCCAGTTTCCTCTAATATGTTTAGAATAAATATTTTTGATATTCTGTCTAAGAAGAAAATGGATAATAAGATAAATATACTAATTACTACTTTTTTTATATTCTCACTTTTCATGAAAGATGACAGTTACCATCTCTTTCACAAATATTTTCCCTGATTTTCCAACAAACTGGGCACTTATTCCCAACAGCTTTTGAACTAGTGATCTCAATTTCTTTTTCTAAATTGTTATCATTTAATATTGAAGCAGAAGATGTTATGCAAATCTCAGAGAAATCATGGTTCTGAGCTAAACTATACATGGCTTTATCTTTGATTTTTATTTCAATATTTGCCTCTAAACTTGAACCAATAATTTTATCAGCTCTTTTACTTTCAATGCTAATGTTTGCTTCATCTCTGATTAATTTAAGTTTATCCCATTTGCTATTTAATTCTTCATTTTTCCATTGATTTGGAATTTTAACAAATTTTTGTAGATGAATACTTCCATTATTATCTTCCTTATAAATTAAATGGTAAATTTCTTCAGTCGTGAATGATAAGATTGGAGCAAACCATTTTAATAAACATTCTAAAATTACTTTTAGTATCAAAATACAATCAGAACGCTTTTTTGAATCTTTTGGATCGCAATAAAGAAGATCTTTTCTAATATCAAAATAAAATGCTGAGAGTTCTACTGTACAAAAATTTAATAATTCTTTATATAAATTATGAAAATTGTAGGACTTAAAATATTGATTAAAATTTTCATCGATCACATACAATCTATGAAGCATATACTTTTCTAACTCAGGAATATTATTTAAATCAATTTTATCAAAATCTACTTTTGAATATTCGTCTTGTATATTTCCTAAAAGATATCTAAAAGTATTTCTAATTTTTCTATAAGATTCAGAGTGTTGGTCTAAAATTGAATAATCTATTCTTAAGTCTTCAGCATAATTTGATGAGGCAACCCAAATTCTAAGTATATCAGCGCCATATTTTTTTAAAATATCTTCTGGAGCTATTACATTTCCAGTCGATTTAGACATTTTTAGCCCTTTTCCATCAACAACAAACCCATGAGATAAAATGCTTTCAAATGGTGCTCTACCTCTTGTTCCACATGACTCTAGCAGTGAAGAGTGAAACCATCCTCTATGTTGATCTGAACCCTCTAGATACATTGATGCAGGCCATTTTAAATCTTCTCTCTTTTCTAAAACAAAAGAATGTGTTGATCCGCTATCAAACCATACCTCTACAATATCACTAGTCTTATCAAAATCTTCTGCTTTATATTTATCTCCAAGCAGTCTCTGAAAATTATCTTCAAACCAACAGTCTGAGCCTTCTTTCTCATAAATTTTTGCAATATTCTCAAAAACCTCTTCATCGATAAGAATTTCTCCATTTTTTTTTGAAATAAATATTGGAAGAGGAACCCCCCACACTCTCTGTCTAGAAACACACCAATCTGGTCTAGTCTCGATCATTGCTTTAATTCTTTCTTTTCCTTTGCTGGGATAAAAAGTGGTGTCATTAATTGCTTTAAGTGCTTTGTCTCTTAGTTTATGACTCTCCATTGAAATAAACCATTGGGGTGTTGCTCTATGAACTAAAGGAGCTTTAGACCTCCAAGAATGTGGGTAAGAATGTGTTAATTTACCTTTATTTAAAAGAGCTTTTAGTTCTTTTAGCTTTTCAATAACAATAACGTTTGCTTTGAAAATGTGAGTTCCTTCAAATATGGGAATGTGTTTTGTGTACCTTCCGTCGTCATCAACTGTCTCAATTGCTTTTATTCCATTATTGATACATAAATTAAAATCATCAGGTCCATGGCTTGGCGCACAATGGACAATTCCTGTTCCTTGTTCAGTTGTTACAAATCTTGCCTCGAGCATTGGAACATTATAGTCATAACCAATTTTATGAAATGGATGGCTACAAATAGTTCCGTTAAATTCTTTTCCTTTAAATTCTTTTAATATCTTGATATTATATTGGGTGTCTTTTACAACAGATAGCAAAAGATCTTTTGCAATAACTATCTTATCGTTTTGTAATATATCTTTATTATCGATCTCACATAAAACATAATCCAGACTTTGGTTATAAGCTAATGCCCTGTTGGCTGGTATCGTCCATGGAGTCGTAGTCCAGATAACTACATTAGAACCAATTAATTCATTAATATTGGTTTTTTTAACTGGAAAGGCCACATATATCGTATCAGATACATGATCTTGATATTCAACCTCTGCATCTGCTAAAGCTGTTTTTTCAACTGTTGACCATAGTACAGGTTTGTAGCCCTTGTATAAACTACCCTCTTTTAAAAATTTTCCAAGTTCTCTTACAATTTGAGCTTCAGCATCAAAACTCATAGTTGAGTAATAGTTTTCCCAATCTCCGATTACTCCTAACCTTTTAAATTGGTCTTTATGAATATTAATCCACTTACTTGCAAAATCTCTACATTCTTTTCTAAACTCAATAATAGGCACATCATTTTTATTTTTTTTATTTTTTTTGTATTGTTCCTCAATTTTCCATTCAATCGGTAATCCATGACAGTCCCATCCAGGTACATAAACTGAGTCCTTGCCATCCATTTGATGAAATTTAATTATTATATCTTTTAGAATTTTATTTAGGGCGGTACCCATATGTATATTCCCATTTGCATATGGAGGTCCATCATGTAAGACAAATTTTTCTTTTCCTTTACTTTGAGATCTTAGTTTTTTATATAGATTGATTTTATCCCAAAATTTTAAATATTCTGGTTCCTTATTTGGTAGATTTGCTTTCATGGAAAAAGCAGTTTTAGGTAAATTTAAGTGTTCCTTGCTCATTATGTTTTTTTAGCTTTTAAAATATCTTTTTTTATTTGATTTTTTAAATCACTGATACCTTTGAATTTTTTTTCTCCTCTTATAAATTTTAAAAATTCTACAGATAATTTTTTATTATAAAGATTTCCTGAAAAATTAAAAATATTTACCTCTAAAAGTATTTTTTTTTGATTAAATGTGGGTCTATAACCTAAATTAGCAATTCCTTTATAGAATTTTCTTCTATCATTAATTCTCGTTTTTACTGCATAAACACCAGGTTTTGCTATAACATAATTTTCAATATCTATATTACAGGTCGGAAATCCAATTTTTTGACCCATCATTCTACCTCTTTGAACTTTTCCCTCAATTTCCCAGTTTCTTTTTAAAAAAGTATTTGCTTTAGATAACTTTCCCTCTTCAAGCAGCTTTCTAATTATTGTTGATGAAATTATTTTTTTATTTTTCATCAAAGGTGTTGGATTTATTAAATTATAACCAAAATCATTCTCATATTTTTTAAGCTGTGCTACATCTCCTTCTCTTTTATGTCCAAATCTAAAATTATTGCTTACAAATATGAACTTTGATCTAAGTTTTTCTGATAGAATATCTTTTATGAATTTAAAGTAAGTAATTTTGGAAAAATTTTTGTCAAATTTTTTATTAATTACAAAATCAACACCAAATTTTTTTAAATAAATAACTTTTTGATTAAAATTTGATATTCTATAGTTTTTAATCTTTGTATTAAAAAACATTTTTGGAATAGGATCAAAAGTAACTACGCCTACTTTAGATTTATATTTTGTTTTATATTTTTTAGCTAACTTAAATAATTTTTGATGTCCTGAATGTAAGCCGTCAAAGTTACCAATTAAGACAATTGATTTTTTAAATTTATTAGGAATATTAAAATTGTCAAAAATCTTTAATTTATTTACCATTTTAATTCTTTCTGAAAATAGTCAATTTTTGCCTCATAATTTTTAAGTACATTTTCAATTGATGATTTTGAAATTTCTTGTCTATGTATACCACCTGTAATAAGTAATGAGTCAAAATTTTGTATGTTTGCGCCTTTTATATCTGTATTTAAATTATCACCAATACATAATATTTTTTTGTTTTTTACATCTGCTGCTATTTCATAAACAGGTGGATATGGTTTTCCAAAATAAATAACCTTGCCATCAATTTCTTCAAATGATTTTGCAATAGAGCCTGCGCAATATTCTCTTTTGTCACCTCGATCAACTATTAAATCAGGGTTAGTACATATCATTTTTTTTGTAATATGTTTTGATAAAAGATTTTTATAATACCCTAGGTTATCTTCATATTCTTCAAAAAGACCTGAACATAATAAATAATCTGAGTCATCTATATTAAGCACTTTATTATTTTCAAAAGTTTTAAATAAATCAAAATCTTTTGGTGGTCCTAAGTGAAAAAATTTTTTATTATTGAAATTTTCTAAAAGATATCTTTTTGATGCTTCTCCAGATGTAAAAACTGTATGAGAAAAATTATTTAACCCCATTTTTTTTAAAGTATTAATAATTGTTAGGTTCGGTCTTGGAGCATTTGTCAATAATATGAATTTTTTTTCGTTATTAGATAATTCATTTAAAACTTTGACAGCATTCTCATAGAGCTTTATTCCGTTATGCACTACGCCCCAGATATCTATGAAGAATAAGTCATATTCTCTGAATATTGATTTTAAGCCTGATTCATCTAAATTTTTACTCATATTTCAGATATAGCTTAAAAATCTAATAAATTCTTGAATTTTCTCATTTATATATTTGTGGCCAGATCTTGAAATAATCGTCACATGCATCTATATGAAAACTAATTTAAAGGAGTAAATATGAAGTTTAAACCGTTACACGATAGAGTACTAATCGAAGTTTTGGACAGCAGCGAAAAAACTGCTGGTGGAATTATCATCCCTGATTCTGCACAAGAAAAACCGCAAGAAGGCAAAGTAGTTGCTGTTGGTGGTGGATCAAAAACTGAGGATGGAAAAATTATACCAATGGATGTTAAAGTTGGTGATAAAGTTCTTTTTGGAAAATGGTCAGGAACTGAAGTTAAAATTGATGGTAAAGAATACAGCATAATGAAAGAGTCAGACATTATGGGTATCTCTACTTCTAAATAAAATTAAAAAAAAAGGAGAGTTTGATAATGGCAAAAATAGTAAAATTTGATTCAGATGCTAGATCAGCAATGCTGAAGGGAGTAGACATCCTTGCAAACACAGTTAAGGTTACTCTTGGTCCAAAAGGTAGGAATGTCGTTATAGACAAAGCATATGGTGCACCAAGAACAACAAAAGATGGCGTTTCAGTTGCAAAGGAAATCGATCTAGATGATAAATTTGAAAACATGGGCGCCCAAATGGTTAAGGAAGTTGCAAGTAAAACAAATGATGAAGCTGGTGACGGTACTACAACTGCAACTATTTTAGCTCAAGCTATTGTAAAAGAGGGTTGTAAGTATGTTACAGCTGGTATGAACCCTATGGACGTTAAAAGAGGAATTGATGCTGCAGTAGAGCATGTAAGAAATGCTCTCATATCATCAGCCAAAAAAGTAAAAGATAGTGATGAAATCGCTCAAGTTGGAACTATCTCTTCTAATGGAGATAAAGAAATAGGAAACATGATTGCAAAGGCTATGCAGAAAGTTGGTAACGAAGGAGTTATAACTGTTGAAGAAGCAAAAAGTATTGAGACAGAACTTGATGTTGTCGAAGGAATGCAATTTGATAGAGGATATTTATCACCATACTTTGTTACAAATGCTGAAAAAATGACAACAGAACTTGAGAATCCATTAATTCTTTTACATGAAAAAAAATTAACTAATCTTCAACCAATGGTTCCTTTACTTGAGGCTGTGGTTCAAGCAGGAAGACCTTTAATGATAATTTCAGAGGATGTAGAAGGTGAAGCATTGGCAACTTTAGTTGTAAACAAATTAAGAGGTGGACTTAAAGTTGTAGCAGTTAAAGCTCCTGGTTTTGGAGATAGAAGAAAAGCTATGCTTGAGGACATTGCAATTTTAACTGGTGGACAAGTTATCTCTGAGGATCTTGGGATAAAATTGGAAAATGTTAAAATTACTGATCTAGGTTCAGCTAAAAGAGTGAAAGTTGACAAAGAAAATAGTACCATTGTAAGTGGTACTGGAAAAAAATCAGACATCGAAGCGAGATGTGATCAAATTAAACAACAAGTTGAAGAAACTTCATCAGATTATGATAGAGAAAAACTTCAAGAAAGACTTGCTAAATTAGCTGGAGGTGTTGCAGTTATCAAAGTTGGTGGTGCAACTGAGGTAGAAGTTAAAGAGAAAAAAGACAGAGTTGAAGATGCTTTAAATGCAACAAGAGCAGCGGTTGAAGAAGGAATAGTTGTTGGTGGTGGATGTGCACTTCTTTACGCTTCGCAAGATCTAGATAAACTAAAAGTTAAAGGTTCAGATCAAAAAGCAGGTGTTGAAATTGTTAAAAGTGCTTTAGAAGCTCCCATAAGACAAATAACAACAAATGCTGGTGTCGACGGTTCAGTTATAGTAGGCAAACTTTTAGAAGCTAATAAATCTTCTCAAGGGTATGACGCTCAAACAGAACAATACGTTGACATGTTTAAAGAAGGTATTATTGATCCTGTTAAAGTTGTAAGAACAGCTTTACAAGATGCGGCTTCAATTTCTGGATTATTAGTAACAACTGAGGCAATGGTTGCTGATAAACCTGAAGAGAAGGATGCTGCTGCTGGAGGAATGCCTCCAGGAGGAATGGGCGGCATGGGCGGCATGGGCGGCATGGGAATGTAACCCAAAAAGTCTAATTAAAAAATTTAAAAAGGGCAGATTATTCTGCCCTTTTTTTTTGTTTTCAATTAAAAGTATAAATGTATAAGAGCCTCAACCATGAATAATAATATTCGAAACATCACTATCATTGCTCACGTTGATCACGGAAAAACAACACTGATTGATAATTTGATGAAACAAAGTGGTTCTTTTAGAGACAACGAAGTAGTTGATGAAAGATTAATGGATTCTGGAGAGCTGGAAAAAGAAAGAGGAATTACAATTCTTGCAAAGCCAACTTCGATTAATTGGAAAGATACTAGAATAAATATTATTGATACTCCTGGTCACAGAGATTTTGCAGCAGAGGTTGAAAGAGTTTTAAGTTTAGCAGATGGTGCATTATTGTTAGTAGACTCTGCAGAAGGCGTCATGCCTCAAACCAAATTTGTATTAAGCAAAGCATTAAAACAGGGATTAAAACCAATTGTAGTAATAAATAAATTAGACAAAACTGATCAAAGAGCTGACGAGGTTTTAAATGAGACATTTGATTTATTTGTTAGTTTAGATGCTAATGAAGAGCAATTAGATTTTCCAGTATTATACGCAAGTGGAAGATCTGGTTGGGCATGTAAAGATATTGACGGACCAAGAGAAAATCTTAATCCACTATTAGATTTAGTTTTGGATCATGTAAAACCCTCTCAATTTGATAGATCAAAACCATTTGCGATGCTATCGACGCTACTTTATGCTGATAACTTTTTGGGCAGAAGCTTAGTAGGAAGAATTTCACAAGGAACTGCAAAATCAAATCAGCAAATTAAAGCAATAAATTTAAAAGGTGAAAAAGTAGATGAAGGTAGACTTACAAAGATCTTTAGATATGAGGGTACAAAAAAAGTGCCCATTGAAGTTGGAGAAGCTGGAGATATCGTAGTTATAGCTGGATTAGAAAAAGCAAATGTAGCAGATACTATTTGTGATTTAGAGGTAAATGAACCAATTGAGGCAACACCGATCGATCCACCAACAATGTCGATAAAAATAACAGTAAATAGTTCACCATTAGCAGGAACTGAGGGTAAAAAATTAACAAGTACCCAGATTAGAGATCGTCTAATTTTAGAAGCTCAAAACAATGTTGGAATTTCTTTCTCAGAAAACGCAAATAAAGATGCATTTGAGATAAGTGGAAGAGGAGAATTAATGCTCGAAATATTACTAACACAAATGAGACGTGAGGGTTTTGAGATGACTGTAAGCCCTCCTAAAGTTTTATTTAAAACTGACGAAAATTCAAAAAAGTTAGAACCCATTGAAGAAATTACTATGGATTTAGATGAAGAATATTCATCAAGGATTATTGACTCTATGAATAGAAGAAAGGGTAAATTAATTGAATTAAAAGATACTGGAAAGAATAAAAAAAGACTAATTTTTCATGCGCCAACAAGAGGTTTAATGGGATACACAAGTAGATTTTTAACTTTAACAAAAGGAACAGGTGTTATTAACAGAATTTTTCAGTCTTACGGAGATTTTGAGGGAGACATGGAGGGTAGAAGAAATGGTGCTTTAATTTCCATGGACCAGGGTAAAGCTGTTGCATTTTCAATTTTTAATTTACAGGCTAGAGGAGAAATGTTTGTCACTCACAATGATCCAGTTTATACAGGAATGATTGTTGGCTTAGCTCCTAAACCAGGTGATATGATAATTAATGTTATGAAAGGAAAAAAACTTACAAATATGAGAACACAAGGTACTGATGAAAATATTGTTCTTACACCTGTAAGACAAATGTCGATTGCAGAACAGTTAAGTATACTTAATACTGATGAAGCGTTAGAAATTACACCTAAATCTTGTAGACTCAGAAAAGCAATTCTAGACCCAAACGAAAGAAAAAGAAGCGAAAAACAAAATACTGCTACTTAGTTCATTATTTTATCAATAATGTACAAACTAAAAGCAATACAAGGACCAATTCCAAAAGCAAACATCAAAGTTCCAACACCAATTGTTCCACCCAAGTACCACCCAACTGAAGCTACAGAAATTTCTATAAAGGCTCTCACAGAAGCAATCGGTAGATTAGTTTTTTTTTGTAAACCAGTCATTAAACCATCCCTAGGCCCTGGACCTAGATTAGCTATTAAATAAATACCACTCCCCGCTCCAACTATCATAACGCCTCCTGCAGCCATTAATAATTTCATAATGTAAGTTTCAGGGGTTGGTATTAATGCAATTGTAATATCTAACATTGCTGCAATAATCACGATATTGAATATGGTACCTAGACCAGGTTTTTGTTTTAAAAAAAACCATGAAGATAAAACGACAACACTTACTATAAAAGTTACAATTCCAATGGATAATCCTGAATTAATCGAAATTCCTTGTGCCATTACAGTCCATGGAGAATTGCCAATAAATGAAATAACGACTAAGGCTTCGCCAAAACCGAATAATATTAGACCAAAACAAAGGAAGAATAAGGTAGACAATTTTGGCTTTAAATTAAAAGTCTCGTGAGAACTCCATGAGACTTTAGGAATATTTTTGATAGTAAGGAACATATATTTCGCTATTATTTATACTTTCTTTAACTAAAATCTATGAAAATGAAACAATTTATTATCCTATCAATAATTATTATGTTTGCTTCTAAAGTGATGGCACATAGCAATCATTATGAAGGTCTTAAAAAAATTGAGATGGATGTTCTAAGAAATAATGAAGTTATTGGTAGCACCAACTACTTCTTTGAATTTGATAAAAATTTATTTGTAGTAAAAAATTATACTAATTTTAAAGTAGAGTTATTCGGCATAACAGTTTTTTCGATATTAAGTGAGACAATAGAAAAGTACAAAGATGATAAATTAGTTTTTTTTAAATCTAATACTTTTCAAAATGATAAGGAGAAATATGTAAATTTAAATTATGATAAATCTATAAATAAATTCATTATAGACGGATCATCATACAAGGGTGAAGCCAGTTTAGATTGTACAATTGGGAATTGGTGGAACCATAAAATTTTAAAAGCTAATAAACAAATCAGTCCTTTATCTGGGAGTATAAAAAAACAGACTGTGAGTTTAATAGGAGATGAAAAAATTGATATTAATGGTAAAGAATATTTAACTAAACACTTTAATATTAAATCAAATGATGAAAGTCTTTCTGATGAAAAAAAATTTGAATTTGATGTTTGGTATAATCCAGAAAATAATTTAATATTAAAAGTAACATATAATAAAATGGGTAGTTGGGAATATAGATTAAGGAGTTTTGAGTAATGGCAATATGGGGAAGCATAATTGGTGGAATGCTAGGTTTTTCAATTGGTGGGCCTTTTGGTATGCTTTTAGGATCCTTAATCGGTGGAAAAATGTCAAGAGCCAGATCAAGTGGTGGATTTAGATCTTTTGCACAGCCACAACAAATATTTGCACTCTCTTTGATAGTTTTATCAGCAAAGCTAAGTAAAGCAGATGGACAGGTTAGTCGTGAAGAATTAATTGCAGTTAAAGATAAATTAAAAATACCTGAAAGTGAATTAGATCAGGTTGGTAAAATTTTCAATAAAGCTAAAGAGGAAATTACTGGGTATGAACCATATGCAAAACAAATTGCAGAAGTTTATAGAGGAAATATGAATGTATTAGAGGAAGTAATTAATACTCTTTTTTATATTGCTGAAGCCGACGGACACATAAGTGAAAATGAATTAATAATGATAGAGGATATAGCAAGAATTTTTGGATTAAATCAAGCTAAAATTAACGGAATTAAAGAAAGCAGAAAGTCATCAGACAAACTTAATCCTTATATTGTTTTAGAGAGCAAGCCTAACGACTCACTCGAAGAAATAAGAAAACGTTATATTAAACTTAGCAAAGAGCATCATCCTGATCTTTTATTAAGTAAAGGTGTTCCGCAAGAAGTAATAAATGAGAGTAAAGCTAAAATGAGAGCTGTTAATTCAGCATGGGATAAGATTCAAAAATTAAAGAATTAGTCCTAATAAACTCGCCATAAAATACATCGAAAATACAAAAGCAAGGACTACAATAAAATACATTATTGTAACAATTTTATCTCTTTTTCTTCTTTGTCTTACAAATGGCTTATCATCCAGGTCACAAATATCTCTTATGCCGATAACTTTATAGTCACAAGTATAACGCCATATTGAGTCGGGCATCCTAGGATCAGTTTGATTATAATATTGAATCCATTGAACTGTATATTTAAATAAAAGATAGCTTACTATTAAAAGAAGACCACTAGTAAACATTAATCTATCATCTAAAACTGTTCTGACTCAGTTGAGCCTTCCATTGCTGTAGTTGAGCTTTTGCCTGAGCTTATTGTATTTGAAACAGCATCAAAATACGATGTACCAACTTCTCTTTGATGTTTCACGCTTGTGTATCCATCTTTTTCTCTAGCAAATTCATGCTGTTGAATTTTTGAGTAAGCCGTCATACCCTCTGATTTATATTTTTCTGCTAATTCAAATATTGCAATGTTTTGAGTGTGGAAACCTGCTAATGTAATGAATTGAAATTTATATCCCATTTCTCCAATTTTTCTTTGAAATGATCCAATTTCTTCATCAGATAAATGTTTCTTCCAATTAAATGATGGAGAACAATTATAAGCTAACATTTTACTAGGAAACTTTTCATGTATAGCATCAGCAAATTTCTTTGCCTCTTCTAAATTTGGAGTAGCAGTTTCACACCAAATTAAATCTGCGTATGGTGCATAAGCAAGACCTCTAGAAATTGCCTGCTCAATTCCGTCTTTAACATAAAAGAAACCTTCAGGTGATCTTTCGCCAGTTAAAAATGGTTTATCATTATCATCAAAATCATTTGTGATTAATTTTGCAGCATTTGCATCTGTTCTTGCTAAAATTATTAATGGTACATCTGCAATATCAGCAGCAAGTCTTGCAGCCTTTAAATTTCTAACCATTGTTCCAGTTGGAACTAAAACTTTTCCACCCATATGACCACATTTTTTCTCACTAGCTAATTGGTCTTCAAAATGAACCCCGGCAGCACCCGCTCTAATAAATTTTTTAGTTAATTCAAATACATTTAGTGGTCCACCAAATCCTGCTTCACCATCAGCTATAATTGGCAACATGTAATCAGTTCTCTTACTTTTATCCATATCACCATCTATCATTTCCATATGTTGAATTTGATCAGCTCTAATTAGGGAATTATTCATTGTCTCAACTAATTTTGGTGCACTATCATATGGATATAAAGATTGATCAGGATACATTTCACCAGCACTGTTAGCATCAGCTGCAACTTGCCAACCACTTAAATAAATTGCCTTTAAACCGGCTTTTGCATGTTGAACTGCATGATTTCCTGAAAGTGACCCAAGGGTATTTACATAAGCTTCTGTATTAAGCAGTTTCCAAAGCTTTTGGGACTGCATTTTACACATAGAATACTCAATTCTGATTGAACCTCTTAATCTTTCAACTTCTTCAGGAGTATAATCTCTTTTAATACCTGAAAATCTTTGTAAATCGTATGAAATGTTCTCAGCTGACACTTAAACCCCTCTCTTTCGATTAAATGACTAGAAATGACCAATGACTATTTTGAGCTGTATTCCTCAGTAAATTCGTTCATTCCGCTAGATCCCCAATCGCAATGATCGTCTCTAATGTAAATACCTTTTGACTTATGCTCAGAATGCTCTTCTTTATTAGTAATTTGGTAGTTATTTTCGATGTTGTTAATTTTGTTTTTTTCCATGTAAACTTTATAATTTACAATATTTACAAAATCTACAATTAAATTGATTTTGCTTGTAAAATTGAATAATTTTGTGTAAATTTAAATTTACAAAATTTACAAATAGTAAAATGAGTCAAATTGATACAAAAATTGGTCCAAAAATCAAAGCTTTTAGAAGGCAATTAGGAATTCAGGCTAACAAATTAGCAGAAGAAATGTCTATTTCACCAAGCTATTTAAATCTAATAGAGAGTGGAAAAAGAAAAATTGATGGAGACTTACTTTTAAAGGTTTGTGATAAACTTAAAATAGAGCTTTCCGATCTTACAAGCAAAACAGACATAAATCTTGAGAATAATATTTCTGAATTGTTGGGTGATGAACTTTTTGAGGATCTTGATATTCTTGGACCAGAAGTAAAAGATTTAGTTAATACAAATCCAAAAATTGCAAAAGCTTTAATTAAACTAGGTGATAACTTTAAACAAAAAGATCATGAAATTTTTAACAAATTAGAAAATATTTCAGGTAAAATTATTGACGGGAGAAAAAACGCGTTTCCTGGAGAAGTAATTTCAGATTTTTTACAAGAAAATAAAAATTTTTTTCCAAAATTAGAAGAATTTGCAAATCAAATTTTTGATAGAGTAAAACAAAATAATAGAACAAGATATATTGCCTTATGTCAGTTTTTAAAAGATGAATATGGTATAACTGTAAAAGATGTAATACCTAAAGAAGGAAAACCATTCTCAAAGATATATAAAGTAAAAGACAAAGAATTGCTATTATCTGATTATCTTTCACTTGAAACAAAAAAACTTTTTGCTGCAGCACAAATTTCACAAGAAGGAGCATCAAAAGAAATTGATGAATACCTTACTACATTTAATTTTCCAACTGAAGAGTCTAAAAAATTAACAAGAGTAGCACTTTTAAATTATAGTGGCGCAGCAATATTGATGCCATACGCTCTTTTTCATAAAGAATGTAAAGAATTAAAATATGATTTAGAACTTTTACAAAATACATTTGCAACCTCTTTTGAGCAGGTAGCTCATAGAGTAACATGTTTACAAGATCCAAAACTTCCTGGAATACCTTTTCATTTTTTAAGAGTAGATGTTGCTGGAAATATTTCTAAAAGATTTTCATTATCAGGTATAGAGATACCAAGATACGGAGGAGCTTGTCCAAGATGGAATGTCTATTCAGCTTTTTCACGACCAGGTGTTATTCAAGCAGCAGTTAGTAAAATGACTAATGGAGAGAAATATGTTTGTATTGCAAAAACTGTCGAAAAGGGCGTTGGAAGGTATGGACAAAAAAAAAGTATGTTATCAATAGGTCTTGGTTGTGAAGCAAAATATGCGAAAGAATTTGTATATACTGAAAACTTAGATCTCAGTGACAAAAAATCTGAATTACCTATTGGAGTATCATGTAGAACATGTGACAGACTTGATTGTTCACAGAGAGCTTTCCCTCCTCTTCATAAAAAATTTGACGTAGATATTAATTCTAGAGGAGTTTCGGTTTACGTAAATGAGTAAAATATAGCTTACTGCTGTTTTTGCCTTTTCTTTGAAATAAGCTGAGTGAGAGAGTCTACCATCAAGTCTGAGGCTTTAAATATTTCATTTGCTCTAAACTCATGAGACATATTTTTTTCCTCATTTGTCTTATCTTCTATAATTATTCCTTTATCGGGTGAATTATCCTTTATATATATTAAAATTAACCACTCGTCGTCTGTAGACTCGTCCCATTTGATAAAAATTTCTCCTGTCTCAAATCTTTTATCTATACATCTAAAAATAGACATATGTCTTGTGATATATCTTTTGTTTAATTGGAAAACTAGGCTGTTCGCACTTCTATAAAAACTTTCTAAAGCAAACTCAATTTTTTGTCTCGCTAAATTATATTCTCTTTCTTTTTGAAGTAATGCAGATCTATCATCAGCTTCATCTGTCTTAACGCCAAGTGCCTCAACTCTTTCTCTAATTTTTTGATCTCTTATTAATCTATATTTATTTTTTAAGTTCTCTATTCTTTGTTGGAGTTCCCCATAATCTTCTCTTTTTTCTCTTAAAGAAATTTTTTCAAGTTTCTCTAATTCTTTTACCTCTCTTATTCTAAATCTTTCAATCTGTTTTTGAATTTTTAATTCTTGTAAAAATTTCTTTTGTCTCTCTGATTGTTCTTTTCTTAAAAGAGCTTGTTCTTTTCTTAAAAATAATTTTAAGTCTTTTGCTCTTAATTTTTCTATTCTTTCTTCATCTTTTAATTGTTGCTCTTTTAATTTTAATTGCTTTTCCTCTTGTAATATCTTTTGTTTTTTTATTCTTTCTTTTTCTCTTTCATTTTTTTCAATTTCAATTAATTTTAACCTTCTTTTTTCTTCTTTTCTTTGAGATTTAAATTCATTAATTTTTCCATCAATAGAATTAAAGAATTTAGAGATACCCCTATCAATTGCGAAAATGTCAAATTTAACTTTAACATTTAATTTTGATTTTATATTTTCCTCTACTCTTGCTGCCTTTGTAATTAAATTATCTTTAGTCTTCTTTTTAAGAACTAACTTTTTATTTGTATTTTTTTTTCTTTTAATCCTAAGATTTTTTCTCTTCTTCTTTACTTTTTTTTTTATTTTTGAAGTAATTTTGCTAATTTTTTTTTTCTTATTAACCTTTTTTTTTTTATTTTTTTTCATTAATACTGGTATTAAGTTATCAGTAATATTTTAATAAATATAGTCCCGAGTATTAGGAACAGAACTATTATCTTTAGCTAATTGTAATTGAAATACAACCTGATCTCCCCATTTGAATGCCATTTCACAACTAGCTAAGTAAAATTCCCACATTCTAAAAAATTTTTCGTCAAACATATCTAAAACTGTATCTTTTTTTGATAAAAATCTCTCTTTCCAATTTCTTAGAGTATGAGCATAATGCATTCTAAGTACCTCGATATCAGACACTATAAGACCAGACTTTTCGATTGGTTTTGAGATCTCACTTAAGCTAGGCGTGTAACCACCAGGAAAAATATATTTTTGTATCCATGGTTGTGGATCTCTCGGAGGCATAGAGGAACCAATTGTATGAATTAGTGCTATTCCTTTTTCATTCAAAAGCTGAAAAACTTTATTAAAATATGTTCTATAAAAATTTCTACCAACATGCTCAAACATTCCGACACTCACAATCCTGTCAAATTTCTCATTTAATTGTCTATAATCAATGAGTTTAAAGTCTACTTGATTTGATAAATTCATTTCTTTCGCTTTATTCTGACTATATTCAAATTGATTTTCAGACAATGTTATTCCTGTAACACTAGCATTTGTCTCCTTTGCTATTGCTAATGCTAATGTTCCCCATCCTGAACCAACATCTAAAACTTTTTGGTTTGGCTGGATGTTTAGCTTTTTTATAATATGATGAATCTTGTTGTTTTGAGCTTGTTCAAGAGTATCACTATCATTTTTAAAATAAGCACAAGAATATTGTCTATTTTTATCTAAAAATAAATCGTAAAGTTTTTCAGATATATCATAATGATGTGCAACATTTTCTTTTGATTTTATTATTTTATTTAAATTCGTAAGATATCCAAACGTACCTTTTATTTTTTTTATTACCGCTCCATAATAATTAATATTCCCTCTACCAATATTTTTAAAAGCTAAATCTAAAAAATCTGTAAGTGTACCGTTTTCTATTACTAGAGATCCATTCATATAAGCTTCCCCAAAATATAAGTCAGGATTTATAAGTAACTTTTGCATTAGTTTTTGGTCAAGAAATCTAATTACGATAGGTTTATCTTTTGTTGGATTGCCTATAACGTATTTTTTTGAATTTGAGTCTATTAGTTCAAAACCATCCTGCTTAAATAAATTATTTAAAAAACTTATTAAACTCATTTTTATGCCGCCTTTAATATCTCCATATTAAAATTTAGTTTTTCAAGGTTTGATAATAAATCATTTTTTTCTGCTTGTTCTAATAATTTTAATGGAGGCAAAAGATATCCGTATATTGAATTTTTTTCTGCCATAAGAGTGTGGAGACTTGAAATTAAGTTATATTTGTCGAAAGATTTCCTTACATCACACAAATTTTGATTAGATGATAGATCTAGATTATTGTGGAAATTATCATAAATTTTTCTAGCTAAGTGACCTGTAACATTTGTTGTTGCAGTAATTATACCATGGCATCCCAATTCTAGACCTTTTAATAATTTTGCTTCAGAACCTGGGAAAATTGAAAAATTTTTAATTTTCAAAGTTTCAAATAAATTATAACTGCTATCCTTTACACCAATAATTTGATCAGGGAATTTTTGAACCAAATTTACCACACATTGAACACTAAATTTATATCCACAAAGTTTTTCAAAATTATATAGAATAATTTTACAATCATTAATCTCTTTAATGATTCTAGAATAGAAATTGATCACATCTTCGTCTCCATACTTATAATAAGCCGGTGGCATTATTAAAAAATTATTAAAACCCATAGATTTAGAAATTTTCATTAAATTTATTGTATCGATTAAAGAATTGAGACCAGTTCCAATTATAAATTTACTTTTATATCTACTCTTAGGTAGCTCATTAATTAATTGAATTTTTTCACTTAAGGATATTAGTTGGGACTGTCCGGTGCTCCCGAAAAAAACAACACCGTGACATCCTAAATCAATGACATTTTCAGCGTGTTTAATGGTATTTTTAATGTCTAATGCTAAATTTTTATCTAAAACTGATAAACCAGCAGCATATACACCTTTAATTTGTTCCATTGTTAAAATTTATATAAAAATTCAAATTAGTAAAGGTTATAAAAACATATGAATATACTTGTTATACAAAATCGTATGGGTATTGGAGATATGGTAATTTTCTTACCTTTTATAGAAGCAATCTCTAAAAAATATAATTCACCAATTACTCTTTTAGCAAAAGAGAGTACAAAAGCTGAAGAATATACAAAAAATTTAAATTTTTTAAAAAATATAATTTACTTAAAAAGGGATAATCAAAACGATGAGCACAGTGGTATATTGGGTTTTTTCAAATTAAAAAATGAAATAAAAAAAAATTTATTTGATAAGGTTTTTATTTTTAATTCATCGCTAAGATATAGACTTGTTTGTAAAAGTGCGGGGATAAAAAATATATATCAGTACCCGTTATTTGAGAAAAAAGAACAACACATTATCGATGCTGCAAATAAATTGTTAGATAAGATAAATTTAAAAGTAGAAAGCAATCCTCAAATAAAAATTAATGAAAGTTCAATAAAAATAGCTGCCCAAAAACTTTCAATTTCAAAAGATAAAATTAATATTTTACTTGGAATAGGTGGCTCTGGTCCCTCTAAAAGAATCCCAGCTGATAAATTTAAAAAATTCATAGAACTAGCTATTAAAAATTATGACTGTATGTTTTATTTAGCGACAGGCAAAAATAAGGAAGAACAATCAATACTTAACAGTATATTGTCATCATATAAAGAAATTTGTGTTCCTTTGGATAATAATTCAATTTCTGAAATTTTGCCAATTATAAAGAATTGTAGAATAGCTATATGTAACGATTCAAGTTTCAGTCACCTATCAGCTGCTTTAGGCGTTCCTACAATAGTTTTAATGAGTGATACACCCTTATTGTATGGCAGCTATAGTTCAAATATGTATCCTATAATCCCTGATGGTATGAATTTTGTTTCACATAATTCAAGGGGTAAAGAAAAAATTAATCCAGAAAAGATTTTTAAAAAATTTAAATCAATTATTAACTAATATTTTTTATCACAATATCTTTTGCTTCATTTACTATCGATGCAAGTCTAGTTAGTTCTGGACTTACGTCTGGATGGATTTTTTTCATAATAGACTTATAAGATTTCATGACCTGTTCTTTGGTATATTTTATATCAGATTTTAAATTTAGTATCTTATATGCTTCATCTAAGGATATGCTCTGTTTGTTTACAGATTGGTTAAAATTATTAAAATTAAATCTACCTGAATTTCTTAAAACTCTGAAAAGTCCCCACAATCTAAGAAGTTGAAATAAAGATATTCCAGCTTTTGTTTTTATCAACGGTAAGATTGCAAGCACAAAAGGTAATGAAAATATATACCTTCCCGCATAAGCCATTATAACAGCCAATACTATCGCAGAAATAATTATTAATATTCTTATAAATCTTGAAATTTTTTTAGCAGAAGTTCTAGCAAACCAAGTTAGAAGGACATATACAACGACAAAAATAATCAGTGTTATAAAAAAAATATTCATATATTAATTTAATTTAAAATGAAACTACCACAGCTTGAAAAGAAACCTGAAATAAAATCTTGTCACAATAAGTCTTGGACAGACGATTATAGTTGGATTCATCAACCAAATATTCTTGAGGTTTTAAGAGATAGCTCAAAACTTTTGCCTGAGGTAAGAAAATATTTAGAAGATGAAAATGAATATTTTTCTGACCAAATGAAAGGTACAAAAAAAATCCAAAAAAAACTTTTTGATGAAATTAAAGCAAGAATCAAACTAGATGATGAGTCACTCCCTTACAAAGACAAAAACTATGAGTATTGGACTAAAACCACAGCAAAAGGAAATTATTCGATTAAATTAAGAAAAAAAATTGGCGAAGATCAAATTGAAGAAATTTGGAACGGCGATAAAGAGAAGGAGAAACTTAAAACAGAATATTTTGGTTTAGGTGACTTAGAGGTAAGCTTTAATGATGAGTATCTTGGATATTCTTTAGATTTAAAAGGATCTGAATACTATACAATTTATATAAGAAACATAAAATCTGGAAATTTAGTCACTGAAAAAATTGAGGAAACGAGTGGTAGCATCGAATTTAGTTTGGATGATAAATATATATTTTATTCAAAATTAGATAAACATCATAGGCCTAGAACTATTTATAGACATGAAATTGGATCGGCAACAAAAGATGATTTATTGATTTTTGAAGAAAAAAAGCGAAGCATTCACTGTTGGGATTGGCCTTAGTTCAGATGAGAAATATTTCATAATTACAAGTTCTGACCATAATACTTCAGAACAATATTACTTTGAAGTTGATGAAAATAATCCAAATCCCAAATTAATCCAAACGAGAAAAAGGGGAATAATATACTCGATTAATTCTTGGGATGACTATTTTTATAAACATACTAATGAAAATGCTGAAGATTTTAAGATCGATAGATGTAATAACTTAGTTGAACAAAAATGGGAGCCATTTGTTAATGCAAAAGATGAGGTATTGATAGGAGGTTTAGTATTTTTAAATAATTGGATAATTCGATCTGAAACATCTAATGCACTTGGAAAAATAATTTTACGTGATCCAAAGACAAGTCAAGAAGAAGAGATTATTTTTAGCGACGAAAAAGTAATTGTTCCAAGTATATCATTAACTCAAAAAGATAAAAACACAGACAATGTATATTTATCGTATTCATCACCTAAAACACCAGGGAAGACTTTTTTATATAATTTAAAATCGAAAGATAAGAAACTTGTTAAAGAACAAGAAATTCCATCTGGACACGATCCAGATGATTATATTGTGGAGCGTCTTGAGTGCCCATCTCATGATGGAAGGATGGTTCCTTTAACTATTACAAGACACAAAGATACTATTTTGGACGGTTCATCAAATCTTTTACTTTACGGTTATGGATCATATGGAAATTCAATGTCTCCAGGATTTTCTTCTACCCGATTAAGTTTAATAAATAGAGATATAATCTGGGTAACAGCACATATTAGAGGTGGAATGGAAAGAGGGATGAAATGGTGGAAAGAAGGAAAGCTTTTAAATAAAAAAAATACCTTTGAAGATTATATAGCTGTTGGAAAATATTTGATTGAAAAAAAATATACTTCAAAAAGTAAAATTATAGGGATGGGTGGTTCTGCAGGTGGATTACTTATGGGTGCAGTTATAAATAAAGCTCCAGAACTGTTTTTAGGAGTAATAATGGCTGTTCCATTCGTAGACTCATTAACAACTAATCTTGACCATTCACTGCCTTTAACAGTTGGGGAGTTTGATGAATTTGGAAATGCAAAAGATAATAAAGATCATTTTGATTATATTTATTCATATGCTCCTTATAACAACATCAAAAAAATGGATTATCCTCATATTTTAATAACTACAAGTCTAAGTGATAATAGGGTTCTATTTGACGAACCTGCAAAATTCACTGCAAAATTAAGAGACTATAAAACAGATAATAATTTATTATTATTAAAAACTGAAATGAATGCTGGTCATGGAGGAAAATCAGGCAGGGATGGCGCAATCGAAGAAATAGCCATTGATTATAGCTTTGCTTTGAAAATTACTGAAAAATATTAACATTATTTGCATTGAAATTTTAAAATTAAATACCATATAATTATTGTAAGCCGCCTTATTGGGGCTTACATAAATTAACTTGCTTAAACAAAAAGGAGTAAATATGACAAGTAAGGATCTATCTATCTTTAACTCACTAAGACCGTTTTCTATTGGTTTCGATGATATGTTTGACCAATTCGAAAGTATGCTTGGTAATGGTGGCATGACAATGCAATCAAATTATCCACCATATAACATAAGAAAAACTGGTAAAGACAACTATTCAATAGAAGTTGCTTTAGCTGGTTTTAATAAAAAAGATGTCGAGGTTGAGTTCGAAGATAATATATTAACTGTTAGAACTAAACAGCTTAATAAGTCTGATGATCAAAATGTAGATGGTGAAATAATTCACAAAGGAATATCACAAAGACAATTTGCGAGATCTTTTACTATTGCAGATGATGTAAAAGTAAAAGGAGCTGAACTTAAGGACGGTCTTTTGACAATTGCTTGTGAAAGAATTTTACCAGATCATAAGAAAAAAAGACTTATTGATATTAAGTAAATAATTTAAACCTTGCTTGTGGGGTTTGCCCCACAAGTTTAAAAACATCCACTAGAACTGAAAGCGATAATAGTTCCGCTAGCATTGACTTCAAATCTTCGTTCACAGGGTACACCGTATTTTTTTGTTTTATAAATTAAAACTTCATTGCCTGTATCATTGACCATATCTTCGTTAGGAGCCCCTAATTCTAATTTCATTTTATTAACATCTCCACCAACAAATAAACCGTATTTTTTATTTTCCTTTTCCACAACCTCGTCGGTTTTATTCTGAATAGTTTGACATCCTGCAGTTAAAAAAAGTATTGATATAAATGTAATAGCGAATTTAATTTTC
>CACEXE010000008.1 GCA_902563435.1 uncultured Pelagibacteraceae bacterium | reverse complement strand
ATTACGAAACTAAAAAAAAAATAGATATTCAAAAAAAAGAAATAAATAAAATTACTGAAAAATTCAAAGAACTTAAATTATTAGTTTATAATTACAGAGATTTAAAAGAAAAAGAAATTTCTGAATTAAGTAAAAATCAGGACAATCTCAAGAATGAAATCGAAATCAATCAAAATAATTATGAAACTTTGGTTGAAAAGACCACTCTTGAATTAGAAAATTTTATTAAAAGAATCGATCCAGACTCCAAGATCCAATAATAAAAGTGTCTAAGAAAATTTTAAGAAAAAAAATTAATTAATACTAGAAGAAATAATTTTCTAGATCAGACTATATCTTTTGTTCGATTTAAAAAAATATTAAAAAAATATAATTTAAAAAAAAATATTAATATTGGCGGTTATTATCCTGTAAATAGTGAGATCAGTTGTTTAGATGTTTTAGAAATTTTAGAAAAGAATAATTTTAAAATTTCTTTGCCTATTACTAAGAAAAATAATAATATGGATTTTTACGAATGGTCTTTTAAAGACTCACTTAGAGTAAGCCAGCAAGGAATTCCTGAGCCAAATACTAAAAAAAAAGTTATCCCAGATGTTTTGATTGTACCCCTTATTGGATTTGATAGGTATAAATTTAGACTAGGATATGGTGGTGGATTTTATGATAGATATATTTGCAAAATTCTTAAGTTTAAAAAAATTATCACAGTTGGTTTTGCTTTTTCATTTCAAGAAATTACAAAAATCCCTATAAATAAATTTGATCAAAAGTTAAATTATATTTTAACAGATAAAAAAATTTTTTAATGAATATTTTATTTTTAGGAGATATAGTTGGAAACAGTGGCTGTAGTGCAGTAAAAAAATTTTTACCTACTATTATTAAATCAGAAAAAATAAACTTTGTTATAGTAAATGGTGAGAATGCCGCAAAAGAAGGTGTTGGCATAACGGAGAATATCGTCAATGAATTATTAAGTTGTGGAGTTGATGTTATTACCACTGGTAATCATGTCTGGGATCAAAAAGAAACATTCGAATTAATTAAAAAACAAAAAAGACTTCTACGACCATTAAACCTATCAAATAATGCTCCAGGTAATGGATTTGGTATTTACGATTCTATTGGTGGCTATAAAGTCGGAGTATTAAATTTAATGGGAAATATTTTTATGAAAAAATGTGATGATGTCTTTATAAAAAGCAAAGAGTTTCTAGATCAAAATACAGAAAAAGAAAAATATGATTTTCTAATAGTTGACTTACATGGTGAAATTACTAGCGAAAAAATGGCTATTGGCCATGTATTTGATGGTCATGCAACGTTTGTAGTAGGTACCCATACTCATGTACCTACAAACGACGGAAGAGTTCTAAATAAGGGAACTGCATATTTAACAGATGCTGGAATGTGTGGTGATTATGATTCTGTTATTGGGATGAATGCTGAAAATTCTATTAATAGGTTTTACAAAAGAGATTCCATTAAACACTATCCAGCTGAGGGAGAAGCCTCACTTTGTGGAGCAATTATTGAAGCTAATCCGAAAAATGGGTTGGCATTAAATATCAGTCAGTTTATATTCGGTGGTCAACTTCAGAAAGACAATTAAATCATGGCAGGTCATTCTCATTGGGCAGGTATCAAACATAAAAAAGGAAAGGCAGACAAACAAAGATCTGCAATTTTTTCAAAACTATCAAGGGAAATTACAGTAGCTGCAAAACTTGGTGATAAAAATCCAGACATGAATTCGAGGTTAAGATCTGCAATTCAAGCTGCCAGATCAGCAAACATGCCCAAAGATAATATCGAGAGAGCTATTGATAAATCTTCAATAGCGGCAGACACTAACTTTGAAAATATCAGATATGAGGGATTTGGACCATCAAAAACAGCAATAGTAGTTATCACATTAACAGATAATAAAAATAGAAGTGCGTCAAATCTCAGAACAATTTTTCAAAAATATGGTGGAGGACTTGGTACACAAGGTTCTGCATCACACAATTTTCTTCAATTAGGTGTTATAAAAATAAGAAAAGAAGAAATTGAGGAAGAAAAAGTTTTTAATCTAGCAACCGATGCTGGAGCTAATGATTGTATATTTCATGATGATTACTATGAAATTCACACTAATAAAGAAGAGATATACGATGTAAAAAATATATTAGAGAAAGAAATTTCCAATTTTGTATCTACAGAAATAGAGTGGGTTCCTATAAATAAAATTAAACTAAATAATGAAGATAAAGAAAAAATGATTAAGTTTTTGGAAATTTTAGAAGAAGATGATGATGTTCAAAATGTTTTTACAAATGCAATTTAACTTAATTTTATGTTAATAATCGGAATAGATCCTGGAATAACTGGTGCAATTTGTTTTTTTGAAGATGGAGAATTAAAGGATGTAATTGACATGCCTACTATGGCATCAGGTAATAAAAATAAAAAGCAAATTAATGGTAGCCAAATATTTAACGAAATATCTTCAAGGATTCAAAACCACAAATCTGAGAATATAAATGTAGTGGTAGAGCAGGTTTCAGCAATGCCCGGACAAGGTGTTACTAGTATGTTTAATTTTGGACAATCATTTGGAGTTTTGAAAGGTGTTTGTGCTGCAATGCAACTACCAATTTTTTTTGTGAGGCCGGCCAAATGGAAAAAGTATTATGATTTAATAAATTCTCAAAAAGATTCGAGCAGAGTTAAAGCAATTGAAATGTTCCCTAAGTTTTCATCAATGTTATCTCGAAAAAAAGATACTAATAAAGCAGATGCAATATTAATTGCCAATTATCATCTAAATTCACAAGAAAAATAAAAAAAAGCTTACTTTTAAAGACAAATTCATGACACATTTTAGTGTGAAATCAATTAAATGGATGCAGATATAACTTCTCAAGCAGTAGGATTAGCAAGCAATACAGATTTTTCAATTTTAAGTTTATTTTTGAGAGCTGACTTTATCGTTAAATCTGTGATTATCATTCTAATAGCTAGCTCAGTTTATTCCTGGGCGATAATTTTCGATAAAATCGTAATGTTTAGAAGAATTAATAAAGACTCTGAAGATTTTGAAGAAAGATTTTGGAAGTCTAAGTCTGCAGAAACATTTTATAATAGTTTGCCTGCAGCATTAGACAATCCAATGGCCCAATTATTTAAAGACTCAATGCAAGCTGTGATGAAATCAAGATCAAAAACAAATATAAGCCAAAGACTTGAAAATATATTGGAAGTAAATATGGAAAAGCAAATGAATGTTGTTAACAACAAATTTACTTTTCTTGCAACAGTAGGATCTACAGCACCGTTTATTGGATTATTTGGAACAGTTTGGGGAATAATGAATTCTTTTCAATCAATTGCTATATCAAGAAATACTAGTTTAGCTATTGTAGCCCCTGGAATTGCTGAAGCATTATTTGCAACTGCTCTAGGTTTATTGGCTGCAATACCAGCCGTAATTGCTTATAATAAATTTGGCAATGACTCTAAAAAATATTCACAAAAATTAGAAAATTTTTCAAAAAGATTTATTTCAATAATTTAATATGGCATTTAACTTAAAGCGCTCAGAAAGAGAACCAATGAGTGAAATAAATGTAACCCCCTTCGTTGATGTAATGCTTGTCCTTTTAATTATTTTTATGGTTACGGCACCCTTGCTTACTGTTGGAGTACAAGTTGATTTACCTGAAACCTCAGCTGATACTCTTCCTGAGGAAAGTGAGCCTCTCACATTAACTATTAATTCTAAAGGTGAAGTTTTTATTCAAGAGACAAAAATTGAGTTTGACAACTTAATTAAAAAAATTTTAGCTGTGTCCAATAATAGAACTGATACAAGAATTTATGTTAGAGGTGATAAAACAATTAACTATGGAAGAGTATTAGAGGTAATGGGTAAACTTTCAGGGTCAGGATTCACTAAAGTTGCCTTAATATCTGAGCCATACAAAGAGAGATAGTATTGCTTAAAAAAATTTCAGTTAGTGGTTTTAAAAGTATATTGAATGATTTTTCTTTTGGAATGTTATTTTCTGTAATTTTTCATGGGACAATTTTTTTTGCTACAATATTTGCACTTCCATTCGTTGTTAAAAAACCTTTAGAATTAATGCCAATTGTTTCCGTTGAATTGATACAAATATCTGAGAAAACAAATATTCCATATGCACCAAAGGCTGCAAAAATTATCGAAAAGGCAAAAAATGATAATAAAAAACTACTATCAGAGCAAGCACCACCAAAAGAAATAAAAAAAGAGGAAACAAAGAAGGTAAAATTTGAAAATCAAAAAGATGAAATTGATTTATCAAAATCAAAAAAAGTACCTATTCCTGATAAAAAACAAGAAAAAGTTAAGCTAGAAAAATCAGAGGCTGTTCCATTACCTGATAAAAAGTTAGAAAAAATAGAAACTAAACAAGAAACTGAACAACAACCTTCAAAAGAGGATAAAAAAATAGTTGTTGAAAAAGAAAAAAGAAAAAAAATTGAAAAAAAAATTGAAAATGACGAAGTGATAAAAGAATTTGCAAAAATTAAAAAACCTTTGAAAGATGAAAAGGCAAAACAAGAGTCGGAATATGAAAAAAAAGACATCGATGTTACCAAAATTAAAGGTTTAATTGCAAAGCAATATGAGAATATAGGAGAAGTTAAAAAAAAGGCAGAGGGAATTACACAATCTGATGATAAGTCTATGAAGCTATCTAAATTGAGTGTAACTACTGAATATGCAGTTAGACACCAAATTTACACATGTTGGTCTGTACCCACTGGGTTGCCATATAGTGAAGATTTACTAGTTACTGTGAAACTAAATTTAGAAAAGAATGGAATTGTAAAAAACTTTGAAATGTTGGATCATGTCAGAATGAATACACCTGGTGAAGGAGCTTTTTATCAAATAGCCCAAAGTGTAATTAGAGCGATTAGACTTTGTAACCCTATAAAAAATCTTCCAACAACAAGTTATGAAAAATGGAAAACAATGATATTAAGATTTAATCCAATAGAAATGATGGGTGGATGAGAAATAAACTTTTATTATTTTTTGTCTTTTGTTTAATTTTAAAGCCTAGCATATCTTATTCACTTGTTGAAATTGATATAACAAGAGGAAATCTTGATCCTTTACCAATTTCTATTTCTCCTTTCTTTGCAGATGAAATCTCCAAAGAAAAAATTAAAAATAATTTAGATATAGATAACTTAGGATTAGAAATTTCAAAAGTGATAGAGAATAATTTAAGTAAAACTGGATTATTTGATACTCTAGATAAAGAGTCATTCTTGCAAAAGCCAGATATCGCACATTTAAAACCAAGATTCGAAGATTGGGCTTTAATTAAATCTCAAGTTTTAATCACAGGGAAAGTTACTTTTAAAACAATTAATGATAATGATTATATCAAAATTGAATTTAAACTTTGGGATATTCTAGGAGCAAAAATGGTCGATGGCTTCTCTTTAACCACAGTTCCAACAAACTGGAGAAGAGTTGGACATAAAATTTCAGACAAGGTGTATGAGCGACTAACTGGTGAAAGTGGTTATTTTGATACAAGAATAATATATGTTGCAGAAGAGGGACCCAAAACCCAAAGAGTAAAAAAATTAGCAATAATGGATCAAGATGGATTTAATACAAAATATTTAACTTTAGGGAATGAGCTGGTATTAACCCCAAGATTTAATCCAACAAATCAAATGGTAACTTATCTTTCATACTTTAGAAATATGCCTAGAGTTTATCTTTTGAATATTGAGACAGGCAAGCAAGAGGTTGTTGGAGATTTTCCTGGAATGACATTTGCCCCAAGATTTTCTCCAGACGGAAAAAAAATTATAATGAGTTTAGCAAAAGATGGTAATTCAGAAATTTGGGTTAGAAATTTAGAGACTAATATACAAGAAAAATTAACTGACCATCCATCTATAGATACCTCGCCTTCTTACTCGCCTGATGGCAAATATATTACATTTAATTCTGACAGAAGTGGCTATCAGCAAATTTATGTAATGAGAAGCGATGGATCAAAAGTTAAAAGAATATCATTTGGAAAGGGAATTTATGGTACGCCAGTATGGTCACCTAGAGGAGATTTAATAGCTTTTACAAAACTTCATAAAGGTAAATTTTTTATCGGAGTTATGAGAACTGATGGAACAGGTGAAAGATTGCTTACAGAAAATTTTTATCAAGAGGCACCTTCATGGTCTCCAAATGGAAGAATAATCATTTTTTATAGAGAGACAAAAACTGACGATAAAGGACAGGGATTTTCAGCAAAATTATGGTCAATTGATTTAACTGGATACAACGAGAGGTTGGTGCCAACGGAGACGGATGGCTCTGACCCATCATGGTCCTCTTTATTAGGAAATTAAAGAAAATTTAAGATTTTGTTAAATTTGGTTGATTTTTCTGGACAAAACATCTAATTACATGATTAAGTTCATAATATTCTATTGAAGGAGCAAAAATGAATCTAAGCAAAATTTTTAAAAACGTATTTCTAGTTGTAATATTTGGTCTAATTGTTACCGCATGCGCAACTAAGAAATCTGTAAAAACAACAACAGAGTCATCTACTACGACTAAAGCAGCAGAGACTCAAAAAGCAGATCCAATTGAAAAATTAGATGCGTTAATGCAGGGCGACGTTTATATAGGCTCTGATACTGTAGGAGAGCTTGCGAGCGGAGTTCCAGACAGAGTATTCTTTGCTACAAATGAAACAATATTAACAACAGCTTCTAGAGAAACTTTAAGAAAACAAGCTGCTTGGTTGAGACAAAACCCAGATGTGACAGTAGTGGTTGAAGGACACGCGGATGAGAGAGGTACAAGAGAATATAACTTAGCTTTAGGTGAGAGAAGAGCAAACGCTGCAAAAGATTATTTAATGACTTACGGTGTTTCTTCTGACCGAATTAAAGTTTTAAGTTATGGAAAAGAGAGACCAGTAGACTCAGGTTCTAATCCTCTTTCTTGGTCAAAAAATAGAAGATCTGTAACAGTAAAAGCAAATTAAAATAAATTTAGATAAAGACCCTTACTTTAAAAATGTAGGGGTCTTCTTTTTGCCATTATTATATCTACATATGTTTTTATGAGATCATTAATTAAGTTAATTTTTGTTAACTTTATTTCACTTTTATTTTTTTCAATAAGTGTTTCATTTTCCCAGGATCAAGAAGTGGGAGAAATTTTAGAAAATATTCAAAAAGATCTTAGAACATTAGAAAGAGCAGTTTACTCCCAATCATTTTCTGAAAATTCTGCTTCAAATACAAATCAAAAAGCGTCAACAAAAGAGTCTGAGCAAGCGTTAACAAAACATTTATTAAAATTAAGTGAAATCGAGATGCAATTTCAGGAATTAACTAATAAATTTGAAGAAATTAATTTTAAATTAGATAAACTTTCTAATAAGCTTTCAAAGGTGCAACAAAATAATCAATTAAGGTTTGAACAAATTGAGCAAGGCTCTGTTATAAATAAAAATAATAACTCTCTTACTTCTTTACCTAAAACTGAGCAAACATTCACAAATGAAGTCGTAACTCAAAAAAAAATACTTCCTGGATCATCAGAGCCACAATCACTGGGAGAAGTATCTTACAAAGATATGACTACTAGTGATGATACTCAGGTAATAGAGACAGTTGAGCAGACCGAAACAATAATCTCAGAAGTTTTTAATGTAGAAGAAAAACTTTTGCCTGATGCTAGTCCTAAAGAGCAATATCAATTTGCAAGAAATTTTTTAAAAGTTGGAGATTATACTAACGCTGAAAAAGCATTTAGAGAATTTGTATTGACTCATCCTGACAACGAATTGTCTGGCAACGCACAATATTGGTATGCTGAAACATACAGAATAAGGCAAATGTATACCGATGCTGCCACCGCATATTTGGAAGGCTATCAAAAGTATCCAAAAAGTAAAATTGCTCCTGAAAATTTGTTGAAACTAGGAGTATCATTGGTTCAGATGGGAGAGAAAGATCAAGGATGCTTGATGATTGCTGGAGTTAAAAAACAATATCCTGATGCAACTCAATCTGTACTTCAAAAAGCAAAGTATTATGAAGAAAAAGAATTTGAGTGTAAAAAGGAAAATTCGTAATTTTTATTCCAAAAAATTAGATGATCCAAGAATAAAAAGAATTTATTTACATTTTAAAAAAAAATTATCAAATCACAACACTCCAAACTGCTTTTGCGTAGCTGTTTCAGGAGGAATAGACAGTATGGCATTATCATTTTTAGCTAAATGTTACTCTATAGAAAATAACAA
Source organism: uncultured Pelagibacteraceae bacterium (assembly GCA_902563435.1). GTDB lineage: Bacteria > Pseudomonadota > Alphaproteobacteria > Pelagibacterales > Pelagibacteraceae > Pelagibacter. The sequence continues at coordinate 48,770 of CACEXE010000008.1, read as the reverse complement.
AAAAGTTTACTTCTTTATCGTAGACCATAAACTGAGAAAGAACTCTACTATAGAGGCCAACATAGTAAAAAAAAAACTAAAATCATTCCAGATTTCTAGTAATATACTAACTATTAAAAAAAAAAGAAAAATATCAACAAACGTTCAATCTTTTGCAAGAGACAATAGATACGAATTAATAATAAAACAAAGTTTAATCAAAAATATTGATATGATTTTAACTGCACACCACTCAGATGATTTGATTGAGAATTTTTTTATAAGATTGTTAAGAGGTTCAGGTTTAAAAGGTCTAATTTCATTTAGAAAAATTAAATCTAAAGTAAAGCTTGATGACACAATTTTTATTTTAAGGCCATTAATTGATATACCTAAAAAAGATCTCATATACATTTCTAAAAAAACATTTAATTTTAATGTTAACGATCCTTCTAACCTAGATGATAAATTTTTAAGAGTAAAAGTGAGGAAATTAATTTCAAATTTAGAGCAAGATGGATTAACATTTAATAATTTTAAATTATCACTTAATAACCTAAGTAAAAGTAATTATGCTATAGATTATTATGTTCAAAAAAATATTAATGACAATTCAAGTTACTTGAAAGCCACAAAAACAATTATTTTAAAAGTTGATTTTCTAAGACAACCAGATGAAATAGTCTTTAGATCATTTTCAGAAGTGATTCAAAAAGTTGGAAAAAAAGACAGTTTTGCTAGAGGTGTAAAGGTTGAGAACTTAATTAAATATTTAAGATCTATTAATAATTATTCAAAAAAAACACTTTCAGGATGTATAATTCAAAAAATTGAGAATTCAGTCATTATTTATCCAGAAAAAAGCTAGAATTCATCCAAATTGGCACAAATTGACACTTGTTAAATTGATAATAATTCTTAATTTATAGGTATGAATTTCAGAAACTTAGCTATGTGGGCAGTGATAGTCATCTTGACTATAGGACTATACAATATGTTTAAGAATCCACAGGGATCAGTAAACCAGAAAAATAACATAATATTTTCTGAGTTTTTAACACAAGTAGATAATGGAAGAGTTGTTCAGGTAGAAATTCAAGGAAAAAATATAAAAGGAGTAATGTCCAATGGAGAAATGTTTAACACTTATGCTCCTGATGATCCAAATTTAATTCAAAAATTAAGTGATAAAGGTGTCAGTATCTCAGCTAGCCCATTAGAAGAAAAAATGCCTTCATTATTTGGGATACTCTTGTCCTGGTTTCCAATGCTTCTTTTAATTGCTGTTTGGATATTTTTTATGAGACAGATGCAAGGTGGCAAAGGTGGAGCGATGGGTTTTGGAAAATCAAAAGCCAAAATGATGAATGAATTAAAAGGTAAAGTGACATTTAACGATGTTGCTGGGGTTGAGGAAGCCAAGGAAGAAGTTGAAGAAGTTGTAGAATTTTTAAAAGATCCTAAAAAGTTTAGTAGACTAGGAGGAAAGATACCTCGTGGGTGTCTTTTAGTTGGACCTCCAGGCACAGGTAAAACTTTGTTAGCAAGAGCCATAGCAGGTGAAGCAGGAGTACCATTCTTTACAATATCTGGATCAGACTTTGTAGAAATGTTTGTTGGTGTTGGAGCTTCAAGAGTTCGAGATATGTTTGAACAAGGTAAAAAACACTCACCATGCATAATATTTATCGATGAGATTGATGCTGTGGGAAGAAGTAGAGGTGCAGGTTTAGGTGGTGGTAACGACGAAAGAGAGCAAACGCTTAATCAATTACTTGTAGAGATGGACGGCTTCGATACAAATGAGGGTGTAATAATAATTGCGGCAACTAATAGACCTGATGTGCTTGATCCTGCTTTATTAAGACCAGGTAGATTTGACCGACAGGTAGTAGTTTCTAATCCTGACTTACTTGGAAGGGAAAAAATACTAAAAGTGCATGCGAAGAAAATATCAATGGCACCAGATGTAAATTTAAGAACGATAGCAAGAGGAACACCAGGATTTTCTGGTGCTGATCTAGCAAATCTAGTAAACGAAGCTGCATTATTAGCTGCAAGAAAAAATAAAAGAATAGTTACCTATATGGAATTCGAAGAAGCAAAAGATAAAGTAATGATGGGATCTGAAAGAAGATCTATGGTAATGAGTGAGGAAGAGAAGAAACTGACTGCATATCATGAAGCTGGCCATGCCATAGTAACTATAAATGAAAAAGCAGCATATCCTATACATAAAGCAACGATTATTCCAAGAGGGAGAGCATTAGGAATGGTAATGCAACTTCCTGAAAGAGATGAAGTGTCTCAAACAAGAGAACAACTACATGCACAAATGGCTATAGCAATGGGAGGTAGAGTTGCTGAGGAAATTATATTTGGAGATGAAAAGGTAACCACGGGTGCAGCGAGCGATATAGAGCAAGCGACAAAAAGAGCAAGAGCTATGGTTATGAGAGCAGGATTGAGTAAAGAGCTTGGTCCAGTTGCTTATGGAGAAAATGAAGAAGAAGTTTTTCTTGGAAGATCAGTTGCAAGACAACAAAATATGTCCGAAGAAACGGCGAGAAAAGTTGATACTGAGATAAGAAAATTTGTTGATCAGGGTTATGATAGAGCAAAAAAAGTATTGACTGAAAAAATCGATGATTTACATAAATTAGCAAAAGCTCTACTTACTTACGAAACATTGACGGGTAAAGAAATAGAGGACATAGTAAACAAAAATTTATATCCAAAAAATAAAGAAGATTTAAAAGTAGAAGAAGATGATCAAAGTTCTGCTTTAGGTTCAATGGGCTTGAAACCAAAGATTGTTCATTAAAATTTAATGCAGAAATATTACACAAGAGCGTGTAATTTTTTTTATAATAAAATATCTAAAGAAAACGTTAAAAAAAAAAAATCAATTCCTATTGGTGGTAATAAATCACTATCTTTCGATACCATTGAAATAATTACCAGGACTAATAAAAAAAAAATAAATATAAAAAATATTAATAATCTTCCACCAAAGGTTAAAAAAAAAGTTTTAATTGATATAAATAATATATCTAAGGCTAAAAAAATTCCTAAATTAAAATTTGATAATTTACCAATCTTAATGGGTGTTATAAATATTACACCAGATAGCTTTTCTGATGGTGGTAAATTTAATAAAAAAGTTTCAGCGATAAAACAGATTAATAGATTAATAGTTGATGGTGCAAAGATAATTGATGTAGGAGGTGAGTCTACAAGACCAGGATCTAAAGAAATTCTTGAAAAGGAAGAGTGGCTTAGAGTAAATAAAGTGATGGACTATTTTAAATCAAAAGAGATATTTGTTTCTTTAGACACTAGAAAAAGTTTTGTAATGAAAAAAGCTTTCAAATATAAACTAAATCTAATTAATGACGTTTCTGGCCTAAGTTATGACAAGGAAACAATTAATTTTTTAAAAAATAGTAAATTACCTTTTGTTGTCCACCACATGAAAGGTACTCCAGAAATTATGCAAAAAAAACCAAGTTATAAAAATGTTTTGCTGGATATTTATGACTATTTTGAAGATAAATTGAAATTAATAAGAAAAAAAGGAATTAAACATAATCACATTATTTTAGATCCAGGAATAGGATTTGGTAAAAATATGAAACATAATATTACCCTAATAAATAATATTTCCATTTTTCATTCCTTAGGACTGCCAGTAATGTTGGGAATTTCAAGAAAGAGATTTATAAAAGACATATCTGGAGATAATGATAGCATAGAGAGAATAGGTGGGACTGTATCTTCAAGTATCTTTAGTATGTTACAAGGAGTACAAATACTTAGAATTCATGATGTTAATGAAGTTAACCAGGGAATTAAAGTTTTTAAAAAAATAAATTTTAATTAATGATAAAAAAATATTTTGGCACAGATGGAATAAGAGGAAAAGTAAATGGAGATAAAATAAATGGTGATATGTTTTTTAAGTTTGGTTTGGCTGCGGGTACATATTTTAAAAACCTAAAAAAAACCAAGCAGATAGCAATAATTGCAAAAGATACAAGATTATCTGGATATACACTGGAACCAGCATTAGTATCTGGTTTAACATCAGCTGGAATGCACGTTTTCACTTTTGGTCCACTACCAACAAATGGTCTTGCAATGCTTACAAAAAAAATGAGAGCCAATATGGGAATTATGATTACAGCGTCTCACAATCCTTATGATAATAATGGCTTAAAACTATTTGGACCAGATGGATTAAAATTGTCTGACAAAATAGAAAAGAAAATAGAAAAATTAATTGACTCCAAAATATCTAGAAAACTATCAAATCCTGAAATATTAGGAAGAGTTAAAAGATTGGAAAGTGGGTCGAAAAAATACATAGAAATAATAAAAAAAAATTTTCCTAAACAATTTAATTTAAGAGGTTTAAGGATTACAATTGATTGTGCTAATGGTGCTGCATATAAAGTAGGACCACAATTATTTAGATCATTGGGTGCGGTAGTCCACGAAATAGGAACCTCCCCTAATGGATTTAATATTAATCATAAATGTGGCTCTACATATCCAAATAAAATTAAATATCATACAAAAAAAAATAAATCTCACATTGGAATTTCTTTAGATGGAGATGCAGACAGAATAATTATTTGTGATGAAAAGGGTAATATTATTGATGGTGATAAAATTATAGCAATGTTAGGTGAAAGGTGGAATAGAAAAAAAATTTTAAAAGGCGGTGTTGTAGGTACCTTAATGTCCAATTACGGATTACAAAATTTTTTTACAAAAAAAAAAATAAAGTTCTTAAGATCTAAAGTTGGTGATAGATATGTAAAAGAATTAATGCAGAAAAAAAATTTTAACTTGGGGGGAGAGCAATCTGGTCATATTATCCTTGGTAAATTTGCAACTACTGGTGATGGTTTATTAGTAGCATTAGAAATCCTCTTTTCTATGAGGAAAGGTAAAAAAGCGAGTGAAATATTTAAAAATTTTATACCCACTCCTCAAAAATTAGAAAATGTTGAAGTAAAAGATAAATCAATAATCAATAATCTGAAGTGCAAAAATGCAATTAAAAAAGCAAATAGTTTAATAAAGGGAAAAGGAAGAATGTTAGTAAGAAAATCTGGAACAGAGCCAGTAGTAAGAATAATGTGTGAAACTGTAGATAGAACTATGCTTTCGAAATGTATTAATATTGTAAAAAAATCAATTATCTAACTTGAAAATAAAATCTAAAATTTTAATTATTGCTGGTTCAGATTCTTCTGGAGGTGCAGGTATACAAGCAGACATTAAAACGGTTACATCGCTTGGTTCATATGCCATGACAGCTATAACTGCAATAACAATTCAAAATACAACTGGTGTTAAGTCAATTATTCCTTTGAACAGTAAAGAAATTTCTAATCAGATTGAATTTACAGCAGGAGATATTAAGCCAGATGCTATTAAAATAGGAATGCTCCATTCAAAAGATGTTATAAATTCAGTAATAAAATCCTTGATAAAGATAAAAGCAAAAAAAATAATATTAGATCCTGTGATGATGGCTAAGGGTGGAAAAAAATTAATTAATGACCCAGCTATTAAAATATTAAAAAACAAACTTTTATCCAAGGCAGACTTAGTTACACCTAATATACCTGAAGCTGAAGTTTTAACTAATTCAAAGATTTCAACTATCCAGGATGTAATTTCAGCAGGTAAATATCTTATAGAATTAGGTGCAAAAAATGTCTTAATTAAAGGTGGTCATTTAAATTATAAAAATATTCAAGACGTATTTATTAATAAAAAAGAAATTATAATTTTTAAAAATAAGAAAATAAATACAAAAAATAGCCATGGAACTGGTTGTACCCTTTCCAGTGCTATAACTGCATACTTTTCATGTGGAAAAACTTTAAAGAAATCTTGTGAAATGGCAATTAAATATGTAAATCATTCATTAAGAACACAACCAAATTTAGGGAAAGGTCACGGTCCTGTAAACCATTTAAATAGTATTCAAATAAAAAAAAATTTTAGATGAAAAATGTAGTTGTAGTTGGTTCGCAATGGGGAGATGAAGGAAAAGGTAAAATTGTTGATTGGCTATCAAGCGAAGCTGATGTAATAGTAAGATTTCAAGGTGGTCATAATGCCGGCCATACACTTGTTATAGATGGTATAGTATATAAATTAAGACTTTTACCATCTGGAATAGTTAGGAAAAATAAAATATCTATTATTGGAAACGGAGTAGTGGTTGATCCATGGGCATTATTAGAAGAGATTGATGAAATTAAATCTAAAAATGTTGAAGTTAATTCTAACAATTTAATCTTATCTGAAGCAGCGACTCTTATTTTACCATTTCATAAAGAAATGGATGAGATCAGAGAAGACGCAGCAGGCAAATCCAAAATAGGGACTACAAGAAGAGGAATAGGACCAGCATATGAGGATAAGATTGGTAGAAGATCAATAAGAGTAATGGACCTTTCATCAGAAAATAATTTGGATAAAAGATTGGATGTAGTATTAAATCATCACAATGCTATACGAAAAGGTTTAGGAAAACCTGAATTTAAAAAAGAGCAATTAAAAAATGATCTATTAAATATTGCGCCACAAATACTTAAATTTTCACAGCCAGTATGGAAAAAAATAGATGAATTTAAATCCGAAAATAAAAAAATATTATTTGAAGGAGCTCAAGGAGTTCTTTTAGACGTTGATCATGGTACTTACCCATTTGTAACCTCTTCTAATACTGTTGCTTCCTCTGCAGCGACTGGTTCAGGCTGTGGTATTAACTCTATTAATTATGTTTTAGGCATTACAAAAGCATATACCACAAGAGTTGGTGAAGGTCCTTTCCCGACAGAACTGACAGATGAAATTGGTGAATTACTTGGAACAAGAGGAAAAGAATTTGGAACTGTCACAAGTCGAAAGAGAAGATGTGGTTGGTTTGATGGTGTCCTTGTAAGACAAACTCTAAAAATTTCAGGAATTGATGGAATTGCCTTAACTAAACTAGATGTGCTAGATCAACTAGATGAAATTAAAATGTGCATCGCCTATGAGATAAATGGTAAAAAATATGATTACCTCCCAGCTTCAGTAGACGACCAATTTGTGGCTAAACCAATATATAAATCTTTTAAAGGTTGGAAATCTTCAACAGTGGGTATAAAAAAATTTGAAGAGCTGCCGGAAAATGCAAAAAATTATATTAAAGAATTAGAAAAGTTTGTTGAGGCCAGAATTTCAAGTATTTCCACAAGTCCAGAGAGAAATGATACAATTTTAATTCAAGATCCTTTTAACCTTTAATTTGCTGGCAATAAGTTTTTTGATTTAGCGGAGTTAAGCATATGCTGTTGAAGTTTTTCAAAAGCTTTATTTTCTATTTGTCTTACTCTTTCTCTGCTTATCTTATATTTTTTACTTAGCTCGTCTAAAGTTATAGGATTATCAGTTAATCTTCTTGAATATAAAATCTTTTTTTCTCTTTCATTTAAAATTTTAATAGAGTCTTGAAGTAAATCTTTTCTTTGTTCCATCTCATCTTTTTGAGCGATTTTTAATTCATGATCCATTTCATTATCAACTACCCAGTCTTGCCACTCATCTCCATCTTCACCTATTGGTGCATTTAAGGATTGTTCTTTTCCTGAAAGTCTTCTATTCATTGAAACAACTTCACTTTCACTTACTGAAAGTCTCTTAGCTATATCTTGAACATGTTCTTTTCTTAGATCTCCCTCTGATCGAGGAGCTATTTGGTTTTTAATTTTTTTTAGGTTAAAAAAAAGTTTTTTCTGTGCTGTCGTAGTTCCTATTTTTACTAAACTCCATGATTTTAATATATATTCTTGTATTGAAGCTTTAATCCACCACATTGCATAAGTTGCAAGTCTAAAACCTTTTTCTGGCTCAAATTTTTTTACTGCCTGCATTAATCCCACATTTCCTTCAGAGATCATCTCGTTAAGAGGCAAACCGTAACCTTTGTAACCCATTGCTATCTTTGCAACCAATCTCAAATGACTAGTTACAAGTTTTTCTGCTGATTTAATATTTCCAGTTGATTGCCAATTTTTAGCTAACATATACTCTTCTTCAGCTGCAAGCATTGGAAATTTCTTAATCTGAGCAAGATAAGCAGCTAATCCACCTTCATTTGAAAGTGCTGGTAAGTTGTATGTATTTTTATTCATTTGAAGTATTTATTTATTAAATAAATAAAATTTTACAATACTTTTATTACTTGATATTTCTTAGTTTTTTTAAAATCTGTTCTAAATCTGATGGTAATTTTGATGTAAATTCAAGTCGTATATTATTATTGGGATGATTAAAGCCAATAGTTTTAGCATGTAAAAATTGCCTATTAAGTCTAGTTATACTATCTTCAAGCTCACTATCAATACCTATAAATTTTTTATACTTTTTTTTATATTTTTTATCTCCTAAAATATTATTACCTTTGTATGACAAATGAACTCTTATTTGGTGTGTTCTTCCAGTTTCTAGTTTACATTCAATAAGACTAAATGTTGGAATCTTTTCATGGTTAAATATTTCTAAAGTTTTATAGTTAGTCACCGCCTTTTTTCCTTTATTAGACGATACTTCCATCTTTTGTCTGTTTCTTGAACTTCGAGTAATAAAAGTTTCTATTTTTCCATTTTGAGGTCTTATTTTACCCCAGACTAAAGCTAGGTAAACTCTAGAAATAGAATGATCTGAAAATTGTTTTGATAAATTTTCGTGTGAAATATTATTTTTCGCAATAACTATTAATCCAGATGTATCTTTGTCTATCCTGTGTACAATTCCAGGTCTTAGTTCGTTTCCAATATTTGATAAATTTCTACTATCATAATTTATCAAAGCATTTACAATTGTGTTGTCATAATTTCCTGGCCCAGGATGCATAGAAATTCCTGCAGATTTATTTATAACTATTAAATCATTATCTTCGTGGACAATATCAAGAGGATATTTAAATGGCTCAAGAGTCTCTTTTTTTGGTTCTGAAATTTCAAAATAAATTTCATCATTTAATTTAATTTTCTTGGACGGATCAGTAACGATTATATTATTAATTTTTAATTTATTTTCTAAAATTAAACTTTTTACTCTTGACCTACTTAATTTATTATCCTGATTGGATAATAAAATATCTATTCTTAAATTTTTTTCTTTATTTTTAACTTTTATATTTATAATATTTTTCATACTGATATAATTATATAATATGCGCTTGTAGCTCAACTGGATAGAGCGCCAGATTTCGGCTCTGGAGGTTCAGGGTTCGACTCCTTGCGGGCGCACCATTATTCACCCATATTAATCAAAGTCCCTTTATTTTTTGCAGCATTGAACGAATAATAAAATAAAGCAATTGAGAGAAAGAAATAAAAAGCGTTCCACATAAATGCAGAATAAACATTTTCGATATTAACTGTTTGATTAATCAAAATATTTCTAGCCTCTTCAAATATATAAACTAATGGAAGTACGTAAGCTATTTTTTGAAATATTTCTGGAAGAGTTTCTATTGGGTAATAAATACATCCAAAGGGTGCCAGCAAAAACATTGTTGACCATGCAATATTTTCAAATGATGGACCAAATCTAAGCAAACCTGACGAAACTAAAATACCAAGTGTGATTCCAAAAATATAAAGACTTAAAAAAAGAAAAAATAAAAATATTCCTAAATCTAAAATTGAAATTCCAAAAAGTGGAGATGTAAGTAAAATTGCAGGAACAAGGCCAATTAAGGATCTAATCAGTGCAGTTATGACAAGTGAAGTTAAAATCTCGCCAATTCTCATTGGTGCTATGAAAAGATTAGTGAAATTCCTGCTCCAAATTTCCTCTAAAAAAAGCATATTGAAACCAATACTTGTCCTAAACAAAAAATCATAAAGAATTGCGCAAGTAAGGATTACGCCAACTGCATTATTGTAATAAGTTGTATGTGTTGCAAAAAAATTAGATATAAATCCCCATAATGTAATTTGAATAGATGGCCAGTAAACTAGATCTAATATACGAGGAAATGATCTAGTGATTAGATAAAAATGCCTTAAAAATAAACCGTATATTCTAGTTAAACTCACTTTTACTCCTTGATAGTTTTAAAAAGACTTCCTCTAAATTTGCTCTTCCATGTTTTGTAATCAAATCTTCAGGTTTTCCCTGGTCTATTATTTCACCATTTTTCATCATTAATACAGATTTACATAAGCGTGTGACTTCATTCATATTATGAGAAGCTAAAAGTATCGAAATTTTTTTTTCTTTTTTATATTCTTCCAAAAATGTTCTAACAAAATCTCCTACCTCTGGGTCTAAAGAAGCAGTCGGTTCGTCAAGCAGCAGAACTTTTGGTTCATTAACTAAGGCCTTGGCCAAACTTACTCTATTTTTTTGACCTGATGAAAGCTCTCCAGTAATACTGTTTAATAACTCTCCTATTCTTAGCTTTTCTGACAAATACTCAATTCTTTCCTTAATATTTTTAACTTTATAAAGTTTAGAATAAACATATAAATTTTGTTTCACAGTAAGTTTTTTTGGTAGCTCAATATAAGGTGATATAAAATTTATCATTTCAAGAATTTCAATTCTATTTTCTTCAAGTTTAAGATTGTTGATAAATATTTGACCGCTAGTAGGTTTAAGTAAGCCTAACAACATTCCAATAGTTGTTGTCTTTCCAGATCCATTAGGTCCAAGTAAACCTAAAATTTCGTCCTCCCTAACATTAAATGATATACCTTTAACTGCTTCTTTTTTTCCATAATCTTTTTTAATGTTCTTAACTTCAATTAATTTTTTCATTTTTTTGATGCTCTCAAAATTCTATCATTAATAGCTTCACCAATATTAATATTTGGTATTTTTTCAATAGCAATTTTTTTGTACCCATTTTTTTTAATTTTTCTTAACGTCCTATATAAATTTTTTGCAGCTTCATTTAAATTACTTGTCTTGCTTATATAAAAATAGTTTTTATTAATTTTTTTTCTTTTTTTTATCAGGATATATGCTTCATTTTGAAAATTTTTTTTGGCATTTAGTCTCACAGGTATTCCAGGTGAATAATGTAATTTGCTAATACCGGGAACTTTAATTTTAATTTTTTTTTTACTCTTATTTTCCAATTGATTAATTAATTTATAGATTAATCTACTATTTATTCCCCCTAATCTTAAAATATAAGGTTTTCCAATAAGATTTATGATAGTTGATTCTAAACCTATTTTTGAGGAACCACCATCTAAGATAAACTTTAATTTAGAACCAAATTCATCAAATACATCCTGTTTTGAAACTGGACTTATACTTGTTGAAATGTTTGCACTAGGAGCTGCAAGTGGATAATTAATTTTTTTTAATAGTTGTCTAGATAAAGGATGACTTGGAAATCTTACTGCAATTGAATTTGAATTATTTGTAATAATTTTTGAAATTTTGCTTGTTTTTTTTAATTTTAATACGAATGATATTGGACCTGGGCAAAATTTTTTATAAAGCCTAATAAAATTCTTATCGATTTCACAATCTTTTTTTAATTCATTAAGACTATAATAGTGAGCAATTAAAGGATTGTTACTAGGTCTTTTTTTTAATTTATATATTCTAGAAACTGCTTTATCAGAATATGCATTTCCTGCCAGTCCATAGACTGTTTCTGTAGGTATCGCTATACATTCATTGTTATTTAAGTATTTTATTGCTTTTTTAATATTTGAATCACTCTTTTTCATATAATATTACCAACTAATATATGAATGAAAAAAATTTGCCAGATGATATTGCGTCAAAATCATTAAAGGAGCTTACTGATTTAGCTGACGAAATTATTCAAAATTTAGAAAATGAAAATAATCTTGAAAATACATCTGAAGATTATACAAATTTATTAAAAATTAATAGACAGATAGAAAAAAAATTCCAAAAAAATTTTAAAGAGATATCTGATAAAACAAATCTTAAAATTAAAGATATAAAATCAAATAAAAATGCAAAAAAAGTTAAATAAAATAGTTAATATAACTAACAACTATCTTTACAAATATCTTTCTAAACAAAAAAAAACTGAGCTTATCAAACCAATGCTTTATGGACTTTTACCAGGAGGCAAAAAAGTAAGATCAAAAATACTCTTTGATATTGGGTCTATATTCAAAGTAGATAAAAAAAATATTTTGCAAGTTGCAGCAGCAGTAGAGTGTATACATGCATATTCACTAATACATGATGATTTGCCATGCATGGATAATGATAATTTGAGAAGGGGAAAATTGACTACACACAAAAAATTTAGTGAGTCAACAGCAATCCTTGCTGGTAATTCTTTACTTACCATTGCATTTCAAATTCTAAGTGAAAAAAGATTAAATTTAAATGAACAAAAAAAAATAAACCTTATAAACTTGCTCTCTGAAAGTTCGGGACATACAGGTATCGCTGGTGGACAATTTTTAGATTTAAGTTATGAAAAAACTAAAAAAACTAAAAAACAAATTATAGATATGCAAATCAAAAAAACTGGAAAGCTATTTAGTTTTTGTTGTGTTGCTCCAATTATAATGTCTGGTAAAACAAAATATTTGAATAGGTTTAATAAAATAGGTAATGAAATTGGATTATTGTTTCAAATTGCTGATGATTTGATAGATTTAAGGGGTAAAACATCTATTGCAGGAAAAAAAACGAAAAAAGATTTTAAAATGGGAAAAGCTACTTTAATAAGTTTACTAGGTACTGATAATACTATTAAATATGCAGACAACCTTAAATTAAAAATATTTAAAAGTTTAAAAATTTTTGGCAAAAAAGGTGACGATTTTAGGGAAACAATAAATTATATTTTAAATAGAACAACATGAACAATAATTATAAATTTCTTAACAATATTAATTTCCCTGATGATGTGAGAAAACTATCTCAATCTGATATAAAAATTTTGGCAGACGAGGTTCGACAAGAATTAATTGACGTTGTTTCTGAAACAGGAGGGCATTTAGGTGCTGGACTAGGAGTTGTAGAACTGACAGTTGTCTTGCACTATATATTCGATACTCCTCATGATAAATTAGTTTGGGATGTGGGACATCAAACTTATCCACATAAAATATTAACTGGTAGAAAAAAACAAATAAGAACTCTTAGAAAAGGTGAGGGATTATCAGGTTTTACAAAAAGATCAGAAAGTGAGTATGATCCATTTGGTGCCGCTCATAGTTCAACTTCTATTTCATCTGCGTTAGGAATAGCAGTAGCTAATAAGTTATCAAATAAATCAGGCAATGTAATTGCGGTCATAGGGGATGGAGCGATAAGTGCTGGTATGGCTTATGAGGCTATGAATAATGCAGGTGGAAGCAAAACAAAGATGATTGTTGTTTTAAATGACAACGATATGTCAATTGCAAAACCTGTTGGTGCTATGAGAAAATATCTAGCAAAAATTTTATCTGGAAAAGTTTACTTTAGTTTTAGAGAAACATTAAAATTAATTATATCTGCTTTTTCAAAAAGATTTAAAAATCAAGCTGGAAAAGCTGAAGATTTTTTAAGATCTGCAGTCACTGGTGGAACATTATTTAATTCTATGGGATTCTATTATATTGGACCAATAGATGGCCATGACATTGACTCAATGGTTTCAGTATTTAATAATGCGAAAGATATTAATTATGATGGACCAATTTTAATTCACGTAAAAACTGAAAAAGGAAAAGGTTATTCCTTTGCTGAAAAATCAGAAGACAAATTTCATGGTGTTTCGAAATTTAATGTAAAAACAGGAGAACAAGTAAAGTCAAAATCTAATACTCCCTCTTATACAAAAGTATTCGCCAATTCATTAATTAAACATGCAGAAAAAGACAGCAAGGTTATTGGTATAACTGCAGCTATGCCATCGGGAACAGGAATGGATTTATTTGGAAAAAAATTTCCAGAAAGAATGTTTGATGTTGGGATAGCCGAGCAACATGCGGTTACTTTCGCCGCGGGTATGGCTACCGAAGGGTACAAACCTTATGCTGCAATATATTCAACTTTTCTTCAAAGAGCCTACGATCAAGTCGTTCATGATGTAGCAATACAATCTTTGCCTGTTAGATTTGCAATCGATAGAGCGGGGTTAGTTGGTGCAGATGGCCCAACACATGCTGGATCTTTTGATATAACATACCTTTCAACATTACCAAATTTTGTGGTAATGGCCGCAAGCGACGAGGCCGAGCTTGTAAGAATGATAAATACATCAATGGATATAAACGATAGACCATCAGCTTTTAGATATCCAAGGGGGAATGGTGTGGGAGTTAAATTACCTGAAATAACTGAGAAAATTGAGTTGGGTAAAGCAAAAATAATTAAAGAAGGAAAAAAAGTTGCAGTTTTAAATTTTGGAGCAAGATTACAGGAGTGTATTTTGGCCTCCGAAAATTTAAAAAAAAAAGGAATTGATATCTCTATTATTGATGCAAGATTTGCAAAACCATTAGATGAAAACATCATTTGGCAAATTGCAACAGAACATGAGGTTTTGATTACAATAGAAGAAGGTTCAATCGGGGGTTTTGGATCTCATGTTAGCCAATTTTTAAGTGAAAAAAATTTACTAGATAGTAATCTTAAATTTAGATCAATGATATTACCTGATAGATTTATTGATCATGATAAACCAGAGCTTATGTATAAGTTTGCTAATTTAGACTCAAATGGTATTGAAAATAAAATTTTAGATACCTTAAATTCGAAAGTTTTAATTAAAAAATCTAATTAGATTTTATTCTGAGCTTTGTTCATTAAATAGTGATCAAGAATTACACAATGCATCATAGCCTCTCCTATTGGAACTGCTCTAATTCCAACACAGGGGTCATGTCTTCCTTTTACAGATATTGTTGTATTCTTCCCAAACCTATCGATTGTTTTTCTTGATGACAAAATAGATGATGTTGGTTTTACCGCAAATGAAACATTTATTTCTTGTCCAGTAGATATTCCTCCAAGAATTCCTCCCGCATTATTTGATTTAAAACTTGTTTTGCCCTTTTTTCTCAAAATTTCATCAGAGTTTTCCTCACCAGTTAACATAGCCGAGTTCATTCCCGATCCAATATTAACTCCTTTTACAGCATTAATGCTCATCATTGCGGCTGCAATATCCATATCTAATTTTGAATATATTGGTGCTCCAAGTCCCAAAGGAATCCCTCTTACCCTAACCTCAATAATTGCTCCACATGAAGATCCTGCTTTTCTTATCCCGAGTAAATATTTCTCCCAAAGTTTAATCACAGTTTTATCAGGACAAAAAAATGGGTTATTAGAAATTGTTTTATCTTTCCATTTCTTTAAGTCACATCCTAATATTCCTAATTGCGTAACAGCACCAATAGCTTGATATTTCTTACCTATTTTATTTTTTAAAACAACTTTTGCAATAGCACCCGCTGCAACTCTTGCAGCAGTCTCACGGGCAGATTGTCTTCCACCACCCCTGTAATCCCGTATTCCGTATTTTTTAAAATAAGTATAATCTGCATGTCCTGGTCTAAATTTATTCTTTATTGTTTCATAATCTCTAGATCTCATATCTTTATTATAAATTATAAGGGAAATTGGAGTCCCAGTTGTTTTGCCTTCAAAAACACCAGATAAAATATTAATTTTGTCATCCTCTTTTCTTTGAGTTGTAAATTTAGATTGTCCCGGTTTTCTTTTATCAAGTTCTTTTTGTATATCGCTCTCTTTTATTGGAATATTTGGAGGGCAGCCATCAACAACACATCCTATGGCTGGACCGTGCGATTCTCCCCAGGTAGTAAATCTAAATAGCTTTCCAAAAGTATTAAATGACATTATTTTAATGTATAAGTTATTTTTTTAAAATTATGAACGAAAAAAACTCACTTGGACTAAATCTTTGCTTTAAAGAACATAATAATCCAATAAAACTTTTTGAAGAATGGTTCAATAAAGCAAAAAAAACAGAAATTAATGATCCAAATGCATTTGCAGTTGGAACTGTAAGTAAAAATGGGTTTCCAACAGTAAGAATGGTACTTCTTAAAGATTTTGATAAAAATGGATTTGTATTTTATACAAACCTCAATAGTGATAAAAGCAAAGCCATCAAAAAAACCTCAAAAATTTCGATGTGCTTTCACTGGAAAAGTTTGCAAAGGCAAATTAGAATAATTGGTAATGCCACCAAAGTATCAAAAAAAGAAGCTGATGATTATTATAATTCAAGAGCTTACGGAAGCAGAATCGGTGCTTGGGCCTCAAAGCAAAGTTCTATTTTAAAAGCTAGACAAGATTTATATAAGTCTATTGAGGAATTTAAGAAAAAATTTCCGAAAAAAAATAAGATACCGAGACCCAAATATTGGTCTGGTTGGAGAATTAAACCAAAAGAAATTGAATTTTGGTTAGACGGACAGAATCGAATTCATGAAAGATTAAAATATATTAAAAAAACTGAAAAATGGAAAAAAGTATTATTAAGTCCTTAAAAATTTCTTTCGATACTAAAAGATGTTAAACTTCTTAATATATTTTTTTCCTCAGACTCCTCAAATACTGTCAAAGAATTAGAAGCTAGATTAATATAATGTTCTGCTTTGTTATAACATTCATTAATAATATTATTTTTTTTTATTAGGTCTAGTACATACTCTAAATCTTGCTTTTCACGAATATCTTTTTCAAAAAAAGATTTTAGCTTTTCTTTTTCAAACTTATCAACTTTTTGATAAAGTAAAATTATAGGTAAAGTCACTTTACCTTCATAAAAGTCATTGCCAATATTTTTCCCAAATAATTTTAATTCAGAATTGTAGTCTAAAGTGTCGTCTGCTATCTGAAATGTAAGTCCTAAGTTTTTTCCATAAAACTCTAATGCATTTTTATATTTTAAATCTTTTTCAGCAATAATTGCTCCAACTTTAGTTGCTGCTGCAAACAAAGATGCAGTTTTGGATGAAATAATATTTAGATATGTTTCTTCTAAGATATCTATTTCTTTATTGTGTTGTAACTGTAGAACTTCACCTTGTGCAATTTCAGACGATGTAGTTGCCAAAAGTTTTAATAGTTCTAAATTTCCGTCCTCTACCATCATTTCAAAACATTTGCTTAGCAAATAATCACCTACTAAAATTGAGGAATGATTTCCCCATATTGTATTTAGTGTTTTTTTTCCTCTTCTTATGTCAGCACTATCTATTACATCGTCATGCATTAAAGTAGCTGCGTGTATAAGTTCTACACAAGCGGCAAGATTTACGTCTCTTAATCCTTTTTTATATCCACAAACTTTAGCACATTGTAAGGTTAATAGTGCTCTTAGTCTTTTTCCACCAGTTTTTAGGTGATACTTGGTCATCTTTTGAACTAAGTCAACCTTACTCGCTAGTCTAGAATTAATTTTTTCTTCAACTAGAATCAACTTGTCGTCAACAGAACTTTTTAAATCAACATAAGAATTATTAATTTGTTTTTTTAGCTGTATAACAGTTCCCATATATTAAAAGTATTATATCCAATTTATTATTATACTTATCAATTGACGCACCTTATTCTTTAATTATAACTAGGGTTTATAATATATTAAAAAAACTTATAACAATTCTAATGTTCTCATTTTTTAAAAAAAAAAAAATTATAAGTCACCTTAGATTATCAGGAGTTATAGGTAATGTTGGAAGGTTCAGACAAGGAATAGAATATTCAAGTGAGGAAGAAATAATAAAAAAGGCTTTTTCAGTAAAGAAAGCTTTAGCTGTTGCAATTACAATTAATTCACCAGGTGGATCTCCTGTGCAGTCACATTTGATTTACAAACTAATTAAAGAACAATCTAAGAAAACAAAAAAAAAAGTAATTGTTTTTGCTGAAGATGTGGCGGCATCTGGTGGATATCTTATCTCATGTGCTGGTGACGAAATTTATGCTAACTCAAGTTCAATTATAGGATCTATTGGGGTTATTTCTTCATCATTTGGTTTTAAAAATTTAATTGAAAAAATTGGAATTGAAAGAAGAGTTTACACTGCAGGGAAAAATAAAAATACCCTAGATCCTTTTATGGATGAAAAAGAAGAAGATATTAATCGTTTAAAAAATATTCAATTAGAAATACATCAAGATTTTATAGACGTCGTTGAGGATAGTAGAAAAGAAAAACTAAACAAAAACTCTGGTATTGAACTTTTCTCTGGCGAATTTTGGGCAGGAAAAAAAGCAAAAGAATTAGGACTAATAGATGGTTTGGGAAATGCAGAGCAAATATTAAGAGAGAAATATGGTGAAGATATAGAAATCAAGAAATTTGGAAAAAGTAAAGGGTGGTTATCAAAAAAGCTATCATCTTCTGAAAATTATACTGATAAAATAATCAGTTTATTAGAAGAAAGATCAATCTGGCAAAGGTATGGTCTCTAAAATAAAAAAAAAATTTTTATCTTTTCAAGATACAATCTTTAACTTACAAAAGTACTGGTCTAGAAAAGGTTGTGTAATATTACAACCGTACGATCTAGAGGTAGGAGCTGGGACATTCCATCCAGCAACCACTATTAGATCACTTGGCCCAAAACCATGGAAAACTGCATATGTTCAACCATCGCGCAGACCAACTGATGGAAGATATGGTGAAAACCCTAATAGATTGCAGCATTACTATCAATTTCAGGTTTTAATTAAACCTTCACCAAAAGAAATAAAAAAAATGTATTTAAATAGTTTATCATCAATAGGTATTAATCATGAGGAACACGATATAAGGTTTGTTGAAGATGACTGGGAAAGTCCTACATTAGGAGCTGCAGGTCTTGGATGGGAAGTTTGGTGTGATGGAATGGAAGTTACACAATTTACCTATTTCCAACAAATGGCTGGAGTTGAATGTAAACCTGTATCTGTTGAAATTACATATGGATTGGAGAGATTGTGTATGTTTATTCAAAACAAAAAAAGTGTTTTTGACTTAATTTGGAATGATGAGGGAATTACTTACAAAGATGTTTTTCATCAGTCAGAGAAAGAATTTTCAGCATATAATTTTGAATATGCCAATACTGATAATTTATTTAAAATATTTGAAATGCTCGAAGAAGAAACAAAATTATTAGTTGAAAAAAAGATTTCTCTTCCAGCTTATGATCAATGTTTAAAATGTAGTCATGTCTTCAATATTTTAGATGCAAGAGGGGTGATTAGTGTAGCACAAAGGGCTAAATATATTGCAAGAATAAGGGAACTAACTAAATCAATTGGAAAAGTTTGGATTGAAAGCCAAAGTTAATGTCAGAATTATTTGTAGAGCTATTTAGTGAGGAAATTCCTGCGAGGCTTCAAATAAACGCAAGGAATGAACTAAAAAAAAACATTAAAAATTTTTTTATTGAAAACAAAATTAAATTCAACGAAAATTTCAATGTTTATTCAACGCCAAATAGACTAGTCCTACGTGTTGATAAAATCCCTAATGAAATTAAATTAAGCTCAGAGGAAATTAGAGGTCCAAATGTTAATGCTCCTGAGAAAGCATTAGAGGGATTTATTAGATCAAACAACACAAAATTAGAGAAAATATTTAAAAAAAGTACTGAAAAAGGTGAATTCTATTTTTTTAAAAAAGAATCTCTAAAAATAAAGGTTTCAGATTTACTAGAAAAAAATTTAAGTGAAATTTTAGCAAAGATAGCTTGGAACAAATCAATGAAATGGGCAAATTATGATCTTTATTGGGGAAGACCTCTTAAATCCATTTTAGCAATATTTAACAAAAAACCACTTAATTTTAATTTTAACCACATAAATAGTTCTAATAAGACTTTTATAGATAAATCACTAGAAGAAGGTATGAAAATTTTTAACGATTTTAATTCGTATTTAAAATTTTTTAAACAAAAAGGTATTTTAATTGATCAAGATTTAAGAAAAAAAATAATACAGAATAAGATTAATGAAATAATTAATAAAAATAATTTAAAAATCGAACAGAATGATAGGCTTTTAGATGAAATAGTAAATATAGTTGAAAAGCCAGTGGTAATTGTTTGTGATTTTGACAAAAAATTTTTAAATATACCCAGTGAAATATTGATTACGACTATGCAGAGCCATCAAAAATATTTACCAACTTTTGATAAAAAAAATAATCTTACAAATAATTTTTTTGTAGTTTCAGATATAAAAGACACTAAAGGGTTTGTTAAATTAGGAAATGAGAGAGTGATTGAAGCAAGATTAAGCGATGCTGAGTTTTTTTGGGAAAAAAATAAAACCCAAAATTTAGTTAAACAAGTAGATAAATTAAAAAATATAAATTATTTTAAAGGTTTAGGTTCCTACTTTGACAAAATTCAACGTATGAGAAAATTATCATCATTAATTTCTGATGATTTTTTAATTAGTAAAGATAAAATTGAAATAGCCTCATCAATTTGTAAAGTTGATTTAATGTCCGATCTTGTTGGAGAGTTTCCAGAACTCCAAGGTATTGTTGGGGGTCATTTTGCAAAGTTTCAAGGATTTGATAAAGAAGTTTGTCTTGCTGTATCTGAACAATATTTGCCTAACGGGATGGAAAGTAAATTACCAAAAAAAATGTACAGTGTTGCCCTATCTTTAAGTGATAAAATAGATTCCCTAGTAGGTTTTTTTGGAATTAATCTTAAACCTACTAGTTCAAAAGACCCATATGCCATAAGAAGAATGGCTATAAGTCTTGTCAGATTAATTGTTGAAAATGAAATAAAAATCAAACTAAAAGATTTAATAGTTTACACCTGTTCATTATATAGAGATCAGGGCTATGAATTTGATACCAAAAAGATACAAAACGAATTAAGTGATTTCATAATTGAAAGATTAAAAAATTATTTAAAAGAAAAAAAAGTAAGACTAGATTTAATTGAAAGCTCAACATTTTTGCTTGGATTGGATGATTTATTAAAGGCTTATAAAAAATCTATATGCTTAAATAAAAATATTAAAAAAGAAATCGGTTTTGAAACTATTGCAGCATACAAAAGATCTTCAAATATATTAAATACTGAAGAAAAAATATCTATTGCATCCCTTGGTTTTGCAGATCCCGGTTTATTTAAAAATGATTACGAGAAAAAATTATATAAAAAAATAAATGATATTAGAAAATATTTTTTGAGTGTTGGAAAAGACGAAAATTATGAGGAAAGTCTAAAAATTTTATCAAGCATCAAGAACGAGGTAAACGATTTTTTCGATAATGTTATTGTTAATGATGAAGATATAATAATCAAAAAAAATAGATTAGAATTATTAAATATGTTGTGCAAAACTTTTGATAACTATTTTAATTTTTCAAAAATAGAAGCATAGTATGAAAAAATTAATATTTAATTTTAAATCAAATAAAATAAAAAAAATCAAACTTCCAAAAAATATTCTTGGTGGCAAAGGCGCAAATCTTTCTGAGATGGGAAGAATGGGGCTACCTGTACCCCCCGGTTTTATAATATCTACAGAGGTATGTGATTTATTTTATAAGAATAAAAAAAAATTAAATAAAAAAATACTTAATGAAATAAATAAAGAATTAAAATTTATTGAAAAAGACTCAGGAAAAAAATTTGGAGATATAAAAAATCCTCTTCTAGTTTCTGTGCGATCTGGAGCTAGGGTTTCTATGCCTGGTATGATGGATACAATTTTAAATCTAGGTCTAAATGATAATACGGTAATAGCACTTGCAAAGAAAACTTCAAATTTAAGATTTGCAAATGATAGTTATAGGCGTTTTATTCAAATGTATTCTAATGTTGTATTGGGTGTCGAAGGTTATCACTTTGAGGATATAATTGAGAACTATAAGTTAACAAAAGGAGTATTATTAGACACAGAATTAGATGAGTATGACTGGGAAGCTTTAATAAAAGATTTTAAAAATATCGTAAAAGAAAAAACAAAAAAAGATTTTCCTCAAAATGTCAAAGAACAACTGGTAGGAGCTATAAGCGCTGTTTTTTTATCTTGGGAAAGTCATAGAGCAAAAGTCTATAGAAAATTAAATCAAATACCATCTAATTGGGGTACAGCAGTTAATGTACAATCAATGGTTTTTGGAAATATGGGAAATGATTGTGCAACTGGTGTAGTTTTTACTAGAAATCCATCAGATGGAGCCAAAAATATTTACGGAGAATATTTAATAAATGCGCAAGGAGAGGATGTTGTTGCTGGAACTAGAACACCACAACATATTACAAAAAAAGCTAGAGTTGAATCAAAAGAAACTATTAAGTCAATGGAAGAAGCAATGCCAGCGACATACAAGCAACTAAAAAATATTCTAAATAAGTTAGAAAAAAATTACAAAGATATGCAGGATGTGGAGTTTACTGTTGAAAATAAAAAACTTTGGATGCTTCAAACACGCTCTGGAAAACGAACAGCTAAGTCTGCTGTAAAAATAGCTGTAGATATGGTTAAAGAAAAATTGATTTCTAAAAAAGATGCAATATTGAGAATAGAACCAAGTTCTTTAGACACTTTACTACATCCAACTTTAGATGAGAAAGCGAAATTGGAAGTAATTGGGTCAGGCTTACCCGCATCACCAGGTGCTGCAAGTGGAAAAGTTGTTTTCACATCTGAAGAGGCTGAAAGACTTAATAGTATGATGCAAAGTACAATATTAGTTCGTGTAGAAACTTCACCAGAAGACATACATGGTATGCACGCGGCAAAAGGAATACTTACCTCAAGAGGAGGTATGACAAGTCATGCTGCAGTAGTTGCTAGAGGGATGGGACGACCATGTGTTTCTGGATCTAGTGAAATAGAAATTGATTATGAAAATAAATTATTCAAAACTAAAAATAAAGTAATTAAAGAGGGTGAAATAATTACAATTGATGGTTCAACAGGCAGAATAATTAGTGGTGAGGTAAAAACAGTTAAACCAGAAATATCAGGTGATTTTTCAAAAATAATGAGTTGGTCTGATGATTTTAGAAAATTAAAAATTAGAACTAATTCAGAAACACCATTGGATAGCAAAACTGCTAGAGAATTTGGTGCAGAGGGTATTGGTTTGTGTAGAACTGAACATATGTTTTTTGACGAAGAAAGAATTTTATCAGTAAGAGAAATGATATTATCAAAAACAATTGAAGATCGATCTAATGCACTCAAAAAGTTATTACCACATCAAAAAAAAGATTTTATTGAAATATTTAAGATAATGAAAGGCTTGCCAGTAACAGTGAGGTTACTTGACCCACCCCTACATGAATTTTTACCAAAAAGTAACAATGAAATTAATGATGTTGCAGTTTCACTAAATATTCCCGTTAAAGAACTTGAAGTTAGAATTTCAGAACTTCATGAACAAAATCCCATGCTTGGTCATAGAGGCTGTAGATTAGCAATTTCATTCCCTGAAATTTATGAGATGCAGTGTACTGCAATTTTTGAGGCTTTAGTGGAATGTAAAAAACAAAAAATTCAATCAACAATGCCTGAAATAATGATACCTTTAGTTTCAACAGAAGCAGAAATAAAAATTATGAAAGATTTAGTCATTAGGGTTGCAAAAAAAGTTCAAGATGCGAATAAAATTAAAATCGATTTTTTAGTTGGAACAATGATTGAATTACCAAGAGCAGCGATAAAGGCAAAAGATATCGCTAGACACGCTGAATTTTTTAGTTTTGGAACTAATGATTTAACTCAAACTACATTTGGAATTAGTAGAGATGATAGTGGTAAATTTTTAAACGACTATATTGAGAACAAAATTTTTGACATTGATCCTTTTGTATCAATTGATGAAGGAGTCGGAGACTTAATAAAAATTGCAACTGACAAAGGAAGAAAACAAAACAAAAAAATTAAACTTGGAATTTGCGGTGAGCATGGTGGAGATCCCAAAAGTATAGAATTTTGTGCAAAAACTGGATTAGATTATGTGTCTTGTTCTCCTTACAGAGTTCCAGTCGCAAGACTAGCGGCAGCACAGGCTCAAATAAGAAAAAATTAAATCTCTAATTTTAAATCCAAAGCTTGAATACTATGTGTTAATTCACCTACCGATATTCTATCAACATTTGTTGCAGCTAGTTTTTTTACATTTTTTAAAGTTATTCCTCCAGAGGCTTCAGTTTCATATTTACCTTTTGCAGATTTAATAGCCATCCTTAGAGTTTTTGGACTCATATTATCAAACAGAACTGTATTAAAATTAAGTCCATTTATTTTTTTAAATTGCTTTAAGGTGTCAACTTCGACAGTAATTTTTCTTTTTTTTTTATTTTTAATTGCCTTTTTAACTATTTCCTCAAATTTCTTTGATGAAGCTAGATGATTATCCTTTATTAAAAATTCGTCACTTAAATTAAACCTGTGGTTAGTACCACCTCCTAGTTTTACGGCATATTTTTGAATAACTCTTAGATTGGGAATTGTTTTTCTAGTGCAACAAATTTTTGTTTTCATACCTACTTTTTTAACAAATTTATTGGTTTTAGTTGCGATACCAGAGATATGAGAGAGAAAATTTAAAGCAACTCTTTCTCCAATTAATATATTTTTAATTTTACCTTCAATTACAGCAATCACAGACCCTTTGGTAATTTTTGATCCTTCTTTTTTTTTTATATTAAATTTAATATTTCTGTCTAATAAATTGAATGTTTGTTTAGCAAACTCTATTCCACCTATTATACCTTTTTCATTACTTATTAGTTTAACTTTTAAAATTGAATTATTATTTAATAGAGTTGTTGTAATATCTCCTGAAGGATATAGATCTTCATTGAGAGCTAACTTACAGGTTGATCGGATAAAATTTTTACTTAATTGAATTTTTGGCACAGAATTTATCTGCCTATTTCAGCCATTCTCTCTACTGATTTCCTAGCTCTCTCAATTGTGTCGTGGTCCATTATTAATTCGTTGGTTTCATTTTCTAAACAATCAAGTATTTTTGGCAGTGTAATTCTTTTCATGTGAGGACATAAGTTGCAAGGTCTAATAAATTCTACATTAGGATTATCAATTTGAACATTATCACTCATTGAGCATTCTGTAACCATCATAACTTTTTTAGGTTGATTATCTTTTACGTATTTAATCATTCCACTTGTTGAGCCTGCAAAATCACTTGCTTCTATTACATCAGGAGGACATTCTGGATGAGCAATAATTTTAATTCCGGGATTATTTTTTCTTATTTCATTAATCTCTTCATCATTAAATTGTTCATGAACTTCACATGTACCTTTCCACGAAATAATTTCTACATCAGTTTGAGAAGCAACATATTTTGCTAAATAGTCATCAGGTAAGAAAATTACTTTTTTTACACCTAAAGAGTTTACAATTTTAACAGCATTTGCTGATGTACAACAAACGTCAGTTTCAGCCTTAACATCTGCAGATGTGTTAACGTATGAAACTACAGGAACACCAGGATATTGTTTTTTTAAGTTTCTTACATCTTCACCAGTTATAGATGAGGATAAAGAGCAACCAGCTTTCATGTCTGGCAGTAAAACCTTCTTATCTGGGCTCATCAATTTAGCAGTCTCCGCCATAAAATGTACACCACACATAACAATTATATCAGCCTCTGTTTTTGAAGCTTCAATTGCTAAGGCTAACGAATCTGCTGAAAAATCAGATATACCATGATATATTTCAGGAGTTTGGTAATTATGAGCAAGTATTACTGCGTTCTTCTCTTTTTTAAGTTTATTAATTTTATAAATGTAAGGTGCATGAGTTGCCCACTCTATTTCAGGAATTGATTTAGAAACCTTTTGATAAATAGGATCAGTAGCAATTTTAACCTGAGTTGTGAATTCCATAATAAAAACTTATCAACTTGAAATAGAATTGTCATTCATTTAATCTGACGCACAATTTGCGGTCATGCTGAAATTGGTAGACAGGCACGGTTGAGGGCCGTGTGAGCCTAGCTCATGAGAGTTCGATTCTCTCTGGCCGCACCATTTATTTCTATTTTATGTGAAAAAAGGGGCGTTCTGTTGCCAGGTGCCCCAAACCCCGTAACTTAATTAGTAAACTAATTAAGCTGCAAGTGCATAACTTTCGTTAGCATTTATAAATTAGCCCATCACGGCGGAACAATACCGAACGAAAGAACAACTTTTAGACACCCGTCGATCCTAATTCACCCCCTTAAGTTGAAAATGGTGGAGGTGGTGGGTACTGCCCCCACGTCCGTAATGGTTATTACGAAATTCGTTTATCGTCATAGTTGGAAAACCAACACTATTAATATAAAACCAATTTGAGAAGATTCAATAATTTATTCATGAAACTTACTAAAGAGCAAATAAAAGATATAAAAGAACAACAATCTCAAAGGAATTTGACGAAGAGAGTTACTGCTCCTGAATTAGAAAAAGTATTATATGAGGCTATCCCAGCTTTAGATCATGGGTTTATAAGAGTCATTGATTACATGGGTGATGATAGTTCTATTGTTCAGTCAGCTAGAGTTTCTTATGGAAAAGGAACTAAAAAAGTTTCAACAGATAGTGGATTGATAAAGTATTTAATGCGTCATTGGCATAGCACTCCATTCGAAATGTGTGAAATTAAATACCATGTAAAACTTCCAATATTTATTGCAAGACAATGGATTAGACATCGTACAGCCAATGTTAACGAATACTCAGCAAGATATTCAATTTTAGATAAAGAATTTTATTTACCTGATCCACAAAATTTAGCAGCTCAATCAATAGCAAACAGACAAGGTAGGGGTGATGTGCTTGAAGGAAAACAAGCAATAGAAGTTTTACAACTTTTAAAAAATGACGCTGAAAGAACATATGATAATTATGAAACTATGCTTAATCAAAGATTTGATGGATCAACAATTGACGAAAATAAAAAAGGATTAGCTAGGGAATTAGCTAGAATGAATTTAACTTTAAACACTTATACCCAGTGGTATTGGAAAACTGACTTATTAAATCTAATGAATTTTTTAAGATTGCGAGCTGATCATCACGCTCAATTTGAGATTAGAATATATGCAGACATAATGTTAGATACATTAAAGAGATGGGTTCCAATTACATATGATGCATTTATGGATTATAGAGTAGGGGGCACTGAAGTATCTGCTAAAGGAAAAATAATTATTCAAAAAATTATTGAAAGGTGAAGAAATAAATTTAGAACAATCTGGTCTTTCAAAAAGAGAGTGGAATGAACTAATGGAAGCTTTCGAGATTAAAGATAAGACTGTTTGATTTCGTCAGCAAATTTTAAATAAATTTTTGCAATTTCATGATCTGGATCTTTTTCAACAATAGGAATTCCCATATCTCCATATTTTCCAACATCAGAATTTATTGGAATTTGTCCTAAAAATTTTTTGTCAAATTCTTGTGCTGTTCTCTCAACACCATTCTCTCCGAAAATTGCATATTTTTTTCCATCATCTCCAATAAAGTGACTCATATTATCAATTAATCCAATAATATTTACTTTTAATTTTTCAAACATTCTAATTCCTCTTTTTACATCTTGAAGAGCTATTTCCTGAGGAGTTGATACTATGATTGCACCATCTATACTAATCTCTTGTGCAAAAGTTAGTTGTGTATCACCAGTACCTGGAGGCATATCAACAATAATGAAATCTAAATCTTTCCAACCAACTTTTTGAGTAAAGGTTTTAATAGCACTAGTAACCATTGGCCCTCTCCAGATCATTGGCGTTTGCTCATCTGTTAAAAAACCGATAGACATACATTGAATTTCATACTTTATAATTGGTTTTAAAGTTTGACCGTCACTACCTGGCTTTTCATTTATAGAAAAAAGTTTTGGTAAAGATGGTCCGTAAATATCAGCATCTAAAATTCCTACTTTGCATCCAACTTTTTTTAAGGCTAGAGCTAAATTTGTAGCAAAAGTAGATTTACCAACTCCACCTTTTGCACTAGATATTGCAATTGTAAATTTAGTGCCTGGAATTGGGTTTCTTTTGAAGGTTTTTGGCTCAGTTTTTGCCTTCATTGTGTCACTAAGACCTACCTTTTTATCATTCATAAAAATACACTTACCTTGTTTTTGCTCACAAAGACACTATATAGAATGTCATAATGACAATTTACAAAAATCAAAGCCCATGGGGAAGCCCTCCAGGAAGTGGTGGAGGAAGTGGAAATGGTGGAGGTTTCAGAAGAGGCCCAACACCTCCTAATTTAGATGAGGCAATAAGAAAATTACAGGATACTATAAATAAATTTACTGGAAGTGGTAAAGGTGGTAAAAAACCAATTATACTTGGCTTGATCATCTTAGCTGTAATTTGGGCATTGAGCGGTTTGTATAGAGTTTTACCTGATGAACAGGGTGTGGTTTTAAGATTTGGAAAGTTTGTAAATACAACTCAACCTGGATTAAATTATCATTTTCCATTCCCAATTGAGAGTGTGTTAACTCCTAAAGTTACAAAAGTAAACAGAATGGACATCGGTTTTAGATCAGAAAGAGATAGTGGATTTGGTCAAGGTGGTGGTGTTGCTGATGTTCCAGAAGAAAGCTTGATGCTAACTGGTGATGAGAATATAGTTAACATAGATTTTTCAGTATTTTGGGTAATAAAAGATGCTGGTAATTTTCTTTTTAAAATCCAAGATCCAGAGGGTACAGTTAAAGCTGCAGCAGAAACTGCAATGAGAGAAGTAATTGCGAGATCAAATATTCAACCAATTTTGACAGAAGGAAGAGCGGTAATTGAGAGAGATACACAAGACATTATTCAGGGTATACTTGATGAATATGAGAGTGGAGTACAAATTACACAAGTCCAAACGCAAAAAGCTGACCCACCAGATCAAGTAATAGATGCATTTAGAGATGTACAAGCTGCAAGAGCTGATATGGAAAGATCGAAAAACGAAGCAGAGGCTTATGCAAATGATGTAATACCAAGAGCTCGTGGAGAAGCTGCAAAAATTTTACAAGCTGCTGAAGCTTATAAAAAAGAAGTTGTTGCAAAGGCGGAAGGTGAAGCTAGTAGATTTTTATCAATTTACACTGAGTACGCTAAAGCAAAAGAAGTTACGCAGGAAAGAATGTATTTGGAGACAATGGAGCAGGTTCTTGCTGATATTAATAAAATTATAATTGATAAAGACTCAGGATCTGGAGTTGTTCCATATCTTCCTTTACAAGAGCTAAAATCAGGGACAAACTAATGAAAGCTGGAAAATTTATATTACCGATAATCATTTTAATAGGAGCAACTCTATTCTTTTCAATATTTATAGTTAAAGAAGTAAACCAAGCTATAGTTCTACAATTTGGTGATCCTAAAAGAATTATTTTAAAGCCAGGTTTAAACTTTAAGTTACCTTTTATTCAAAACGTAGTGTTTTTAGATAAAAGAGTGTTAAATTTAGATACTCCACCTGAAGAGGTTATTGCATCTGATCAAAAACGTCTAATAGTTGATGCATTTGCAAGATTTCAAATAATTGATCCATTAAAATTTTATATATCTGTAGGAAATGAGAGAGTTGCGAGATCAAGATTAGCAACGATTATTAATTCGAGAATAAGAAATGTATTAGGTCAACAAAAACTACAAACATTATTATCTGAAGATAGATCAAAACAAATGGCTTTAATTCAACAAGGTGTTAATAATGAAGCTGAAAATTTTGGTATTAAGATAGTTGACGTAAGAATCAAAAGAGCTGATTTACCCCAAGCAAATAGTGATGCAATCTTTAGAAGAATGCAAACTGAGAGGGAGAGAGAAGCTAAAGAATTTAGAGCAAAAGGTGCTGAGATGGCAGTTACTATAACATCCACAGCAGACAAGGAAGTTACAGTTATTCTTGCTGACGCTCAAAAAAAATCAGAAATTATGAAAGGGGAAGGCGATGGCCAAAAAAATAAAATTTTTGCTGATGCATTTGGACAAGACCCTGAATTTTTTGGTTTTTACAGAGCAATGCAAGCCTACCAAAATGCTTTAATTGGTGGAGAAACATCAATGATATTATCTCCTGATAGTGAATTTTTTAAGTTTTTTGGAAATAAAGAAAAATAATAATTTT
This sequence comes from uncultured Pelagibacteraceae bacterium, assembly GCA_902563435.1. Classification (GTDB taxonomy): domain Bacteria; phylum Pseudomonadota; class Alphaproteobacteria; order Pelagibacterales; family Pelagibacteraceae; genus Pelagibacter. Next base: position 18,657 of record CACEXE010000008.1, on the reverse strand, counting down.
AGTTAACATGAAAGAATTGATCATAGCATTTGGTCTTTTCTTATTTATTGAAGGTGTTTTATATGCCTTATTTCCATCAAAAATGAAAAATATGTTAAAAAAACTTGATGCTGTGGCTGATAAACAATTGAGAGCAGGTGGATTGGTATTTGCAATTATAGGATTTATAATTATTTGGTATTCAAAGTCATGAAAAATATTTACAAAATTTTATCAATATTAATAATTTCAATAAGTTATTTTTCAATTTCCAAAGCTCAGGAAATTCCATCATCATTTGCAGATTTAGCAGAAAGATTAATGCCATCAGTTGTAAATATTTCAACTACCACTACTGTTACGACTAGATCAAATCCTTTGCCATTTGAATTTCCACCAGGTTCACCATTCGAGGATATGTTTGGTTCTCCTCAACAAAGACAAACAAGTGCATTAGGATCAGGCTTTATAATTAATGAAGATGGAATTGTAATAACAAATAATCATGTTATTCAAGGAGCATCAGATATATTTGTCAGAGTAAATGGAGATCAAGATTATAAAGCCGAGGTTCTTGGTGCTGATGCAGGTATGGATATCGCAGTATTAAAAATAGATTCTGACGAAAAATTTAAGCCGGTAAAATTTGGCAACTCAGATAAAGCCAGAATAGGAGATTGGGTTATTGCAATAGGTAATCCATTTGGCCTTGGAGGCACAGTAACAGCAGGAATAATTTCTGCTAGAAATAGAAGCATAGGACTTTCAAGATATGAAGATTATATTCAAACTGACGCTTCAATAAATCAAGGAAATTCAGGTGGACCGTTATTTAATATGAATGGAGATGTCATTGGAATAAATACAGCTATACTTGGACAGTCTGGATCAATTGGAATAGGATTTGCTATCCCATCTAATAGTGCTCAAAAAGTTATTGATCAATTAATAGAATTTGGAGAAACAAAAAGAGGATGGCTTGGTGTTAGAATTCAAGTAGTAGATCAAGGAATAGCAGATACAGAAAACTTAGATAAACCTAGAGGCGCTCTGGTTGCTAGTGTTGCTGATAATAGTCCATCAGATAAAGGAGGAATTAAACCTGGTGATATAATTTTAGAGTTTGATGGAAAACCAATTAATGAGATGAAAGAACTACCTAAAATTGTTGCTGAAACGGATGTTGGAAAAAAAGTAATTGTTAAAGTTTGGAGAAATAAAAGAGAAATTACAAAAGAAATAGTTCTTGGAAGATTAGAAACATCCGAGGACTTTAAAGCACAAAAACCTGTAATTGAAAAACCAAAGGTGAGAAGAATTGAAGGTTTAAAAATCGATGTTCGTTTATTAAGTAAAGATGATATTGAGGCTAGAAACCTTCCAAAAAGTACAAGTGGAGTAGTAATCACAAAAATAGATAAAGATAGTCCAATTAATTATCTCCAAGTAAATAATGTTATTGTTGAGGCTAATAGAAAAAAAATTAATACAATAGGTGATCTTGATAATGTGGTAAAATTGAAATTAAGAAGTGATGAAAACAACTTACTGATTGCAATATATAATAACCAAAATCAAAGAACATATGTTGGTGTTAAATTAAAATAACCAAATGGACCTTAAGTCCAAAATAATATTAATTTCAGGTCCTACAGCATCAGGCAAATCTAAACTTGCATTAAAAATTGCTAAAAAAATAAATGGGGAAATTATAAATGCAGATAGTATGCAGGTTTATAAAGAATTGAAGATATTGACTGCTCGACCTTCGGAAATTGATTTAAAAAAAATAGAACATCATTTATATGGTTTTAGAACTGTTAAAAAAGATTTTTCATCTGGCGAATGGTTAAAATTAGCAAAAAAAAATATAAAAAAAATTAGAGATAAAAATAAAATACCAGTTTTAGTTGGTGGGACTGGTCTTTATTTCAAAGCGCTGACTGATGGCTTGGTTAAAATTCCAAATATACCAATTTCTTTTCGTAATAAAATAAGACGAATGCAAATTAGTTTAGGTCAAAAAAAATTTTATTCAAAACTTTTAAAAAATGATTCATTAGTAAAAAATAAGATTGATCCTACTGATCTTCAAAGATCTATCAGAGCTTATGAAGTTATTTCATTTACAAAGAAATCAATTTTTGAATGGTATAAGAAAACAAAACCATCTTTTCGAAATGATCAATTTATTAAGATTAATATTGATTATCCTAGAGATGAACTAATCAGTAAAATTTCTAAAAGAGTAGATCAAATGATGAAAAATGGAGCTATTCAAGAAGTTAAGGATCTTTTAAAGCTTAATTTGAGGAGTGATAATAACATCTTCAAAGTTATAGGAATAAGAGAGATTAAAGAATTTATTGATAAAAAAACTTCTATGCAAGATTTAAAACTAAATATTGTTATAAAAACCAGACAATACGCTAAAAGACAGAGAACTTGGTCTAGAGGTCAAATGAGAGATTGGCAAAAATTTGATGCTGAGGCTCTTTCAAAATTTATAAAAAAATTATAAAAATCCTCACAATAACTTGACCAATCAGTACAACTTCAGCTAGATTGGCTGAATGCCAAAATTTTATTCAGGAGCTGAGATAGTATTCAAATGTTTGGAAGATCAAAATGTTAGTCACATATTTGGTTATCCGGGAGGAGCAGTCCTTCCAATATATGATGAATTAAAAAATTTTAACTCAATAAAACATATTTTAGTAAGACATGAACAGGGCGCAGGGCACGCCGCAGAAGGCTATGCAAGATCAACTGGAAAACCAGGTGTATTGTTAGTAACTTCAGGTCCTGGAGCCACCAATGCTGTTACTGCCTTAACAGACGCTTACATGGACTCTGTCCCATTAGTTTGCATCACAGGACAAGTTCCAACACATTTAATTGGTACCGATGCATTTCAAGAATGCGACACAACTGGAATTACTAGACCTTGTACTAAACATAACTGGTTAGTCAAAGATGTTAATGACTTAGCTGAAATAATGCATAAAGCTTTTGAGGTAGCAACAACAGGCAGACCAGGACCTGTTTTAGTCGATATACCTAAAGATATTCAATTTCAAAAATCTAAATACAAAAATTTTAAAAATAATAAAAAATTAAATGGCAAATCTCATGATAACTATTCACAAAAAAATATTGATGAATTAATTAATTTAATTAGCAAAGCAAAAAAACCAATTTTTTATACTGGAGGTGGAGTAATAAATTCAGGAACAAAAGCAAGTGAGCTTTTAAGAGAACTTGTGTATACAACAGGTTTTCCAATAACCTCAACTTTGCAGGGTCTGGGTTGTTTCCCTGCTGACGATAATCAATTTTTAGGAATGTTAGGTATGCATGGTACTTATGAAGCAAACAACGCGATGTATAGTTGTGACTTAATGATAAACGTTGGCGCAAGATTTGACGATAGAATTACTGGCAAAATTGATGAGTTCTCTCCCAAATCTAAAAAAGTTCATATTGATATAGATCCATCATCTATAAATAAAAATGTAAAAGTAGATCTAGCAATTGTAGGAGATATTAAATCGGTTTTAACAACAACATTAAAAACTTTTAAAAAATCAAAAAAAAATTTTTATAAGTCAAATAAATCTCAAATATCTAATTGGTGGGAACAAATTCAGAAATGGAGATCTAAAAGATCATTAGACTACATTGGTAGTGAAGAAACTATTAAACCCCAATATGCGATTGAAAGATTGTATGAACTTACCAAAGATAAAGATACCTATATAACAACTGAAGTAGGCCAACATCAAATGTGGGCTGCTCAACACTATAAGTTCAATAAACCAAATAGATGGATGACCTCAGGGGGTCTTGGTACAATGGGATATGGTTTACCTGCAGCTGTTGGAGTTCAGATTGCACATCCTAAAAAATTAGTTATTGATATTGCTGGAGAAGCCTCTGTTTTAATGACTATGCAAGAAATGTCTACTGCAGTGCAATACAATTTACCCATAAAAATATTTATTTTAAATAATGAATACATGGGAATGGTAAGACAATGGCAGGAATTATTACACGATAAAAATTATTCAGAAAGTTATACAGCTGCATTGCCAGATTTTGTTAAAATGGCAGAGGCTTATGGTTGTGTAGGCATAAGAGCAAAAACACCTGAAGAATTAGATGATAAGATTATTGAAATGTTAAATACAGATCGACCAGTAATATTTGATTGCCTTGTAGATAAACAAGAAAACTGTTTTCCAATGATACCTTCTGGAAAACCTCATAATCAAATGTTACTTGGTCCTAAAGATCAAAAAGAAAAAAAGATTACTGGAAAGGGTAGAACACTGGTTTAATGGCTAGCTCAAAATCAGCATATAGTTTTGCTGGAAAAAAACAGAAGCCTGATACTCATATTATAGTTGTATGGGTAGATAATGAGGCTGGAGTTTTAGCTCGTGTAGTTGGTTTATTTTCTGGAAGAGGCTACAATATCGAGTCCCTTGCAGTTGCTGAGGTCGATCAGAAGCAAAATATTTCAAGAATAACAATTGTAACTACCGGTACACCACAAGTAGTAGATCAGATTAAACTTCAATTAAAAAAATTAGTTCCAGTTCATAAAGTAGCAGATTTTAAGAGAGAAGATAAAAATGTTATTTTTAAAGAAATGGCATTGTTTAAGTTTGTTGCAAACAATGGTAAATTAAATAAAGCTTTTGAAGCTTGTAAAAATTTTAACCCAGTAATATTAGATAAAACAAATAAGTCAAATGTTATACAAATTACAGCTTTAAGAAGAGAAATAGATATTATGTCAAAAAATTTAAAAAAATTTGGTTTAGTGAGTGTTTCAAGAACAGGTGCAGTTGCTATGACAAGAGGATCAGAAATATTTAAATAAATTAAAAATTAAAGGAGAGAAATTATGAAAATGTTCTATGAAAAAGATACTAATGTAGATTTAATAAAAGATAAGAAAGTGGCAATTTTTGGCTATGGAAGTCAAGGGCATGCACATGCGCTTAATCTAAGAGATAGTGGTGTTAAAGAAGTTGTGGTAGCTTTAAGAGAAGGTTCATCAAGTATTGAAAAAGCTGAGTCTAAAGGTTTAAAAGTTATGAATTTATCTGATGCTGCAGAATGGGCAGATGTAGTTATGATTCTAACTCCAGACGAATTACAAGCATCAATATATAAAAACCATATAGAGCAACGTGTTAAAGAAGGAACATCAATTGCGTTTGCTCATGGTTTAAATGTTCACTATGATCTTATAAAAGCTAGAAAAGATTTAGATGTATTTATGGTTGCCCCAAAAGGACCTGGTCATTTAGTAAGAAGTGAATATGAAAAAGGTGGTGGAGTTCCTTGTTTATTTGCTGTTCACCAAGATGGTTCTGGTAAAGCAAGAGATTTGGCAATGTCATATGCATCTGCTGTTGGCGGAGGTAGGTCTGGAATAATTGAAACTACATTTAAAGATGAAGTAGAAACCGATCTATTTGGAGAACAAACAGTTTTATGTGGTGGGCTTGTTGAATTAATTAAAAATGGATATGAAACTTTAGTTGAAGCTGGATATGAACCAGAAATGGCTTATTTCGAAACTGTTCACGAAGTGAAACTGATTGTGGATTTAATATATGAAGGAGGAATTGCTAATATGAATTATTCAATTTCAAATACAGCAGAGTATGGTGAGTATCAGTCAGGTCCAAGAATAATTAAAAAAGATGAAACTAAGCAAAGAATGAAAGAAGTTTTAGCAGAAATTCAATCTGGTAAATTCACAAAAGAATGGATGGATGAATGCAAAAATGGTCAAAAAAACTTTCTTGCAACTAGGGCCAAATTAGCAGAACACTCGGTTGAAAAAGTTGGTGCTGAACTTCGGGCTATGATGCCTTGGATTTCAAAAAAGAAACTTGTTGATAGCGATAAGAAGTAGATAAATTATTGTTTTATTTGTTCTAAAATAGCCATTTTATTTTGCAATCTGAGCGTGAGCATGTATGATACTTGAGCTTAAATTAATTAAATGACTGATAATAACAGAGTATACATTTTTGATACTACTATGCGTGATGGAGAGCAGTCTCCTGGTGCATCAATGAGTTTGGAAGAAAAAATCCAAATAGCTAGAGTATTTGATGAACTAGGAATAGATATTATTGAAGCTGGATTTCCAATTGCATCTCCAGGAGATTTTGAAGCTGTAACCGAAGTCAGTAAAATATTAAAAAAATCAATACCTGCAGGTTTAGCAAGACATTCAAAAAAAGACATCGATAGATGCTATGAAGCTCTTAAACATGCTCCAAGATTTAGAATTCATACTTTTATTTCAACCAGTCCTCTACATATGAAGCATAAGCTTAATAAATCACCAGAAGAAGTTTATGAAGCAATAAAACAAAATGTAACTTATGCAAGAAATTTTACCGATGATGTGGAATGGTCATGCGAAGATGGGACTAGAACAGATATGGATTATATGTGTAAGACTGTAGAACTAGCAATTAAATGTGGTGCTAAAACAATAAATATCCCAGATACAGTTGGATACACTATACCCTCTGAATTTACAAAAATTATTGAAACTTTGTTAAATAAAGTTCCAAACATAGATAAAGCAATTCTTTCAACGCATTGTCATAATGATTTAGGTTTGGCAGTTGCCAATTCTTTGGCAGGTGTTCAGGCAGGAGCTAGACAGATTGAATGTACTATAAATGGTCTAGGAGAAAGAGCTGGAAATGCAGCTCTTGAAGAAGTTGTGATGGCTATGAAAACAAGACCTGATTTAATGCCATATGAAACTGGAATTGAAACTACTCTTCTAAGTAAAGCATCAAAGATAGTATCAAATGCCACAGGTTTTCCTGTCCAGTACAATAAAGCTATTGTTGGAAAAAATGCTTTTGCTCATGAAGCAGGAATTCATCAAGATGGAATGTTAAAAAATAGGCAAACATATGAAATTATGACGCCCGAAAGTGTAGGTGTTAAACAAACATCTCTTGTAATGGGCAAACATTCCGGGAGACATGCATTTAAAGATAAACTAACCAGTCTAGGATATCCAGATCTTACTGATGATGTTGTCGATAATGCATTTGCAAAATTTAAAATCTTAGCAGATAAAAAGAAACATGTTTATGATGAAGATATAATCGCTTTAATAGATGATAGTTTAATAACAGATAACAAAGTAAGTGCTATTAATTTGAAATCTTTGAAAGTATTTGCTGGCACTGGTGAACCTCAAAGAGCAGAAATGACACTAGACGTTTTTGGTGAAGTTAAAAAAGCATCTGAAACAGGTGACGGACCAGTTGATGCAATTTTTAAATGTATAAAAAAACTTTACCCACATGAGGTAAACTTGCAACTTTACCAAGTTCACGCTGTTACAGAGGGGACAGATGCTCAAGCCACAGTAAGTGTTAAAATTGAAGAGAATGGAAAAACAACTGTAGGACAAGCTGCAGATACTGACACATTAGTTGCATCTGCAAATGCTTATATAAATTCACTTAATAAAATGATTATAAAAAGAGATAAAACAGCACCAGGGACAAATATAGAAAATCAAAATTTTGAAAATCAAAAGATGAAAGGTATATAAAAATGGCAATGTTCAGCAACTTAAAGAAATTATGGAGTCAAGATATGGCGATAGATCTTGGTACAGCAAACACGCTTGTAGTGTTAAAGGGCAAAGGAGTAGTTCTGAATGAGCCATCAGTAGTTGCAGTTGTAGACAATAAAGGAAAAAAATCTGTTTTAGCTGTTGGAGACGAAGCAAAGACTATGCTTGGAAGAACACCGGGAAATATTCAGGCAATCAGACCTTTGAGAGACGGTGTTATTGCAGACTTCGTTGTCACAGAGGAAATGATTAAACACTTTATTAAAAAAGTTCATAAAAAAACATTAGCTAATCCAAGAATTTTAATTTGCGTGCCAACTGGTTCAACACCAGTTGAAAGAAAGGCAATTCAAGATAGCGCACTTGCAGCGGGAGCTCGTAAAGTTAACTTAATTGAGGAACCAATAGCTGCAGCAGTAGGAGCTGGACTACCCATATCCGAAGCAACTGGGTCAATGGTTGTTGATATAGGTGGAGGCACAACTGAAATTGCAGTTTTATCTTTAGGAGGAGTCGTATACTCCGAGTCATTAAGAGTAGCTGGAGACGCAATGGATAATTCTCTGAAAGAATATATGAGAGAAGAGTACAATTTAATGATTGGCGATAGTACTGCAGAAAAAATCAAAAAGGATATCGGTACAGCTATTCCAACAAATAATAATACATATGCAGTTAAAGGTAGAGATTTAAGATCTGGAACTCCCAAAGAGGTAAATATCTCAGAAGAAGATACTGCAGAAGCACTAAATCCAATTCTAAAAGATATAGTATCTGCAATAAAAAAAGCTTTAGAGAATACTCCACCAGAGTTATCTGCTGATTTAGTTGATATGGGCTTAACCCTTACAGGTGGTGGTTCTCTTTTAAATAATATAGATAAAAGATTTTCCAAAGAAACAGGACTTCCTGTAAATGTTGCTGATGATCCCTTATCTTGTGTTGCAATTGGAACTGGTAAAGCTTTAGACCAAGAGGAAACTTTTTCATCAGTCTTATCTGAGTATTAATCAAAATGTCTAGAGAAATGGGCAGAGATGATTTGGTTATATCTGCTCGTTCAATTTTTTTGAATAAAGGTAATAGACGAAAATTTTCACTTTTAACCTTAATTGTAGTATCCATAATTGTTCTATCATTAGAATATTTTAAAACAGGACCTATTAATCAGTTTAGGTCAGTAGCCAAAGATACTATTTTTAAAACTTCATATGTTATATCATTACCATTTTTATCTTTAGAAAATGCTTATTACGGTGTTAGTGATCTTTTAAAAATCTATGAAGAAAATAAACAACTTAAGATTATTGATTTAAAAATTGAAGAATTAAAACTTGAAAATCAATTTTTAAAAGAAGAAAATTTAAGGCTTAATGCACTGATTGAAGAAAAAAACCTCTTTTCAGATAATTATCATTTAACTAAGATTTTACTAGATCAGAAGAGCCCATATTTACGATCAATTGTGATTAATAAAGGTTTCAAACATGATATTAAAATAGGCTCAGGTGTGAGAAGTGGATCATATTTTATAGGTAAGGTAGTTGGAGTTAATTACTTAACCTCGAGAGTTTTATTAATAAATGATCTTAATAGTAAGATACCAGTAATAATTGAACCTAATGGAACCAGCGCAATAGTTTCAGGGAATGGAAGTAAATTTAATGGTGACATTGAGTATCTGCCTGAAAAAGATCAAGTCGAAGAGGGTTATATTGTTTATACTTCAGGAGCTGATGGGGTAATTTCCTCTGGAATACCCATAGGCAAAATAACTATTATAAATAACAAAAAATATGTGAAATTTTTTGCAGATTTCGATCAAATTAAATTTGTTAAGGTTTATTTTAAAAAGTGAGTTTATTTGCTAACAGAATTTATTCTAAGACAATTACAAGTTTACCCACTTTAATTTTATTTTTAGTGGTAATTTTAGGTTTAAATATTAATATTATTTATAAAAATTATAATTTTATCGTAAACTTTAGCTACATAATTGTTTTCTTTTGGAGTTTAAAAAAACCAGAGCATCTAGGTTATGGATTAATTTTTCTTGCAGGTATTATAAATGATGTAGTTCAAAGTTTGCCAATTGGAATATCTTCTCTAGATTATTTATTATTATCTGCGATTGGAGCATTTATAAGAAATAGAACAATCATATACAATTTAATTTATGATTGGATATCATTTTTCATAGCAATTTTAATTGTAGGTTCAGTAAATTACATTATATTAATAACAATATTTAAAATTCCAATTGTCTATGAAAGTTTAATATTGGGTTTATTCGTTACATTTTTAATCTACCCTATATTTTTCAAAATATTTATTTGGATAGATAATATGGTGCTAGTTAAAAAGAATGATAAAAAAAACTGACAATTTAAATAAAAATAAAATTATAAGTAGAAGACTTTTTGTTTTAGTTGCAGCAAAAATTGGGTTACTTGGGATTGTTACTTCAAGATTATATAATCTGCAAATTTCTGAAAAGCAAAAATATGAAGTTTTATCTGACAAAAATAGAATTAGAGAATGGAAAACTCCGCCTCAAAGAGGAATAATAACTGATTATTTTAATAATGTTATTGCAGATAATCAAAGAGTTTATCAAGTTCATTTATCTCTTGAAGAAGTTTCCAATTTTAATAATTCAATTTTTAAACTTAAAAATATTATAAGTCTTAAAGATGATGAAATTAAAAAAATATATGAGAAGAAAGAAAAGTCTAAGCCGTGGGATACTTTAATAATTTCTGAAAATTTATCATGGAACGAATTTTCTAAATTAAATTTGTACTTACATGAATTGGATGGAGCTAAGCCAGTTTTGTCTACTTCAAGATATTACCCTTATTCAAATGATTTAGTACATGTTGTTGGTTATGTTGGTGATGCAACAACTCAAGATATTCAAAATAAAAAAAAAATAGAGGAAAACTTTGTACCAGGTTTAAAAGTTGGAAAAATTGGTATTGAAAATTCAAAAGATAGTGACTTAATAGGAAATCATGGAACTAAAAGATATGAAGTAAATGCATCAGGAAAAAAAATAAGTGAAATAAGTTATAATAAAGAAACTCAAGGTGAAAATTTAAGAACGACCATAGACTTGGAAATTCAGCAATTGGCTCAAAAGTTATTAAAAAATCAGGCAGGCTCAATATGTGTTATGGATATATACACAGGTGAAGTAATTACTATGGCATCTTCCCCAACCTACGATCCTAATAAGTTTACACATGGAATAAGTACTAAAGATTGGAATGAAATTAAAAATAATAAGTTAAGACCTTTATTAAATAAATCATTAGCTGGATTATATTCTCCTGGATCAACTATAAAACCTTTAGTTGCACTTGCTGCACTAGAATATGGGATAATAGACACAAAGTTTAAAGTAAACTGTAAAGGCCATGATCATCCATATGAATTGTATGGGGAAAGATATCATTGTTGGAAAAAAAATGGTCATGGGTGGATGAGTATGAGAAATGCTATTAAACAGTCATGTGATATTTATTTTTATGAAGTCGCAAGACTTTTAGGCGTAGATAAGCTCTCATTAATTGCAAAAAGATATGGCCTAGGCTCAAAAGTCTTAGAAGATTTTTTTTCAGAAGAAAAAAAAGGAATTGTTCCGTCAACGAAATGGAAAAAACAAGTTTTAGAACAGTCTTGGTATCTTGGCGAAACTGTAATTACTGGAATAGGACAGGGTTATATTCAGACTACTCCACTTCAATTATGTTTGATGACAGCGCAGTTGGCTAATGGAGGTTATAAAATTAAGCCAAATTTAATTTATGATAAAGAAATAAATTTAGATACTATTAAATCAAAAATTGAAATTGAAAAAAATAAATCTGTAAGTCAAAATATTTTGAAAGATCATGAATTTAAATACTATGAAAGACTTTATAGAAATCCAAATAATTTAAAGTTTGTTCTAGATGCAATGTATGGGTCAACCAATGAACAATTTGGAACCTCCTTCAGATCTAGGCACAAAGAAGATAAATACAAGTTTGCTGGTAAAACTGGAACTTCTCAAGTTAAAAGAATTACTGATCAAGATAGAGAACTTGATTTAGACCTTGAAGAGATAGAATATAAAAGTAGAGATCATGCTTTATTTATTGCATTTGCGCCTTATGATAAACCAAGGTATTCCCTTAGTATTTTAATAGAGCATGGAGGATCAGGTAGCAAGGCAGCTGCTCCACTCGCAAACAAATTAATAAAAAAAATTTTAGATAGGCATGAATTAAGAGAAAAAATTAGAAAAGATTTAAAAAATATTGCATGATACTTTCAACGTCACTAAATTCTACTAGCTATTCATTTATTGATAAACTGAAAGCTGTTGATTATTTTTTAATAATAATTGTTGCTATAATTGGTTCAATCAGTGTTTTTTCAATTTATTCTACAGAAAGTGGAAACTTTTCTTTTTATACTAAAAATCATCTAACTAGATTTCTAGTATTTTTTTTTATGTTTTTAGTTCTGTCATTTGTAAGAGTTTCATTTTGGTATAGGCAGGCATATATTTTTTATATTATAGGAATTTTACTTTTATTACTTGTAATTTTTTTTGGAATTTCAGCGTCAGGGTCTAAACGATGGATAAATTTTTTTATAATGAACCTTCAGCCTTCAGAACTGATGAAAATTGCAATAATAGTTTGCTTTGCAAGATATTACCATCGTATTCAAAGCTCAGATATTCAAAGTTATAAATATTTATTACAACCAATCATACTTTTGTTGATACCTTGCTATTTAGTTATAACTCAACCTGATTTAGGAACAGCAATTTTAATAGCAGGGAGTGGGTTGGCCATTATCTGGTTAGCAGGACTTAATTTAAAATATTTTATATATTCAGGATTAATATTGTTAGTCTCATTACCTTTTGTAATTTCAATTTTAAAACCATATCAAAAATCAAGGATATTAACTTTTTTTAATCCAGACAGAGACCCTTTGGGTGCAGGTTATCAAATAATTCAATCTAAAATCGCAATTGGTTCAGGAGGATTGTTAGGTAAAGGTTTCTTACAAGGTACACAAAGTTATCTTGAATTCTTACCTGAAAAACACACCGACTTTATTTTTACTCTTTTTTCTGAAGAATTTGGCTTTGTTGGTTCAATGGTTCTAATTTTATTGTACGTTTTATTAATTTATAGAATAATAAAGATTGGTTTTTCTAGCAGATCATTTTTTGCAAAACTATACTGTTATGGTTTTGCATCTGCTTTATTCTTATATATTTTTGTAAATATAGCTATGGTAGTTGGGTTATTGCCAATAGTTGGAGCACCACTTCCTATCATGTCATACGGAGGATCATCTATGTTATCAATAATGCTTGGTTTAGGTATCGTAATGAGCTGCAAAATTTATAGTCGTGATCCGATCGGCAATTAAGATATTGTAAAGAGTTATCCACCGCGATCAAATAACATCTATTATAATTTATCACACCAACTATATTTTTTTTGTGTCAGAAAAAATTTTAAAGATTGGTATAATAGGAGCAGGAATTCAAGGAGTCTGTAATGCTCTTTTTCTTCAAAAAAAAGGCTATCAAGTAATTTTGTTCGATAGAGATGAACCTGGAAATGCAGCTTCTTATGGTAATGCAGGTCATTTTTCTCCTTATGCATCAGTCCCTTTAAACAGACCAGATATTGTAAGTGATGTTCCATCAATGCTTATGAGCTCAAGAGGACCTTTGGCACTTAAATGGAATTATGTTCCAAAAATGATCCCTTGGTTTTCAAAATTTTTAATGAATTGTACTAATGATAAAATGATGCATACCGCAAAAAATATGCATCAAATTTTAGATCAATCATTACTGGCTTATGATGAATTATTCGAAGAGATAGATCTAGAGGGTTTAGTTGAAAATAATGGAATTTTATATGTCTGGAATGAAAAAAATTTAAAAAGTAGAGAATTAGAAATAAAAATTAGAGACGATCTAGGTGTTAAACAACAAGTGGTTAATAAAAAAGAAATACATGATTTGGAACCAAATTTAAAACCATTTTATCATGGAGGTGTTTTCTATGATTATGCAAGACATGCAAGAAATCCAAAAAAAATATTAATAAAGCTATTTGAAAATTTTATAAAAAAAGGTGGAAAGTTTTTAAAACTAAATATCCAAGATTTGAATTTTGATGAGGAAAAACCTGTTTTAAGATCGGAAACCCAGAGATTTGTTTTTGATAAATTGGTTATTGCATGTGGTGCATTTTCAAAAAAACTTACTGATAAACTTCATGAAAATATTCCACTAGATACCGAAAGAGGGTATCATGTTCATTTTAAAGATTTTGATCATTTAATTTCTAGACCAGTGGTTTATTCTAACAGAGGGTTTGGAATGTCACCAATGGATCAAGGTTTAAGAGTAGTTGGTACTGTGGAGTTTGGCGGTTTAGAAAATGCTTTATCAAAATCCAGGATCAAAAACTTAATTTTAAATGCAAAGGATATGCTTGACGGTTTGCCTGAGCACAAAGATGAGTGGTTAGGGTTTAGACCTACACTGCCAGATTTTTTGCCAATAATTGGACCATCAAAAAATTATAAAAATGTATTTTACTCATTTGGTCATCATCATTTAGGATGGACTTTAGGTGCAATTTCTGGAAAAATAGTGTCTGGTATGATTGCAAATGAAAATACTAATATGGATTTAAAGCCTTACAGTTCAGTTAGATTTGCTTAAAAAAGTTAAATAGTGTGGAAATTAAACTTGAAGACAAATATAAATTAAGTAAAGGCACTAGATTTTTAACTGGTGCTCAAGCTCTTGTTCGAGTTCCAATTGTTCAAGCAAGAAGAGACAAACAAAAAAACTTAAATACTGCATGTTATATCTCTGGTTATAGAGGATCTCCTCTCGGTGGCTACGATCAGCAGATTTTAAAAAATAAAAAATATTTGAATGAAAATAATATTTATTTTCAACCAGGTATAAATGAGGAACTTGCTGCAACTTCTTTATGGGGCACGCAGCAAGTAAATTTAAGAAAACAAGATAAATACGATGGTGTTTTTGGGATATGGTATGGTAAAGGGCCAGGAGTAGATAGAGCAGGAGATGCATTAAAACATGTAAATCTGGCAGGTACCTCAAAGTTTGGAGGCGTCATTGCTTTAATGGGAGATGACCATATATGTGAGTCCTCAACAACCTCTCATCAAAGTGAATTTGCAATGATTGATGCGATGATACCTTTTTTTAATCCAAGTGGTGTTCAAGAAATATTAGATTATGGAATAATAGGAATCGAATTATCAAGAAAAAGCGGGTGTTGGATAGGGATAAAGTGTGTTCATGATAACGTAAGCTCAGGAGCAACAGTTGACTTAGATGAAAATAGGTTAAATCTATTAGATATTTCAAGTGAAAACTATCCATCTGAAGGTTTAAATATAAGACTTAAAGATACCGCTCAAGAAAAAGAATATCGACTACACCATCATAAAATAAAATATGTAAAAGAATTTTGTAAAATAAATAATTTGAATAAAATTATTTTCGACTCAGAGAATCCAAAAGTTGGAATAATAAGCACTGGAAAATCTTTTTTAGATACAAAATTAGGGCTAGAAAAAATAGGAATAAATGAAGATGTTGCAAACCAAATAGGAATTAAATTTCTTAAAATTGCTATGCCTTGGCCATTAGAGGAAACAATAATTGAAAAATTTTCGGAAAATTTAGAAAAAATCATTGTTGTTGAAGAAAAAAGATCAATCATTGAGACACAAGTTAAAGAAATTTTATTTAATAAAAATTTAAATATAAAAGTAGTTGGAAAAAATGATGAAAATAATAATGATTTATTTGTTTCTTCTGGAGCTTTAGACCCAGGAGAAATCGGTTTAAAAATATCTGAAATAATTAATTACCTTAACTTACCGGAAGAAGTACATAATCTTTCAAAAAAGTTAAAGTCTTTGAAAGAAAAAACTAATTCAAATATCTCCTTAAAAAGAGTTCCACATTTCTGCTCTGGGTGCCCTCATAATACTTCAACTAGAATACCAGAGGGTAGTAGAGCAATTACAGGTATCAGTTGTGCATACCTTGTGGAACATATGGAAAGAGATAATGAAGGCTTTTCACAAATGGGATCAGAGGGGGCAACTTGGGTTGGTGAGTCTGTTTTTAGCAATACTGACCATGTTTTTCAAAATATGGGAGATGGGACTTACATTCATTCAGGAATTCTATCTATAAGACATGCAGTTGCAGCAAAAACTAAAATGACATTTAAGATTTTGTATAACGATGCTGTCGCGTTGACAGGAGGTCAAGCATTAGACGGATTACCAACAGTTGCGCAAATGTCTAAACAGCTTGAAGCAGAAGGTGTTGAAGAAATTGCAATAATCACAGATGAAATTGAAAAATATAGTGATAGAGGAGGTTTTGCGAAAAATTCAAAAGTTTATGACAGAAAAAATATTATAGATGTTCAAATTGAATTGAGCAAAATTAATGGAACAACTGTTATTATTTATGATCAAACCTGCGCAGCTGAAAAAAGAAGGAGAAGAAAAAAAGGCATCTTAGAAGAGCCTAAGAAAAAAATTTTTATTAATAAAGACCTATGCGAAGGTTGTGGAGATTGTGGAATTCAATCTAATTGTGTTTCTATTGCACCTGTTGAAACTGAATACGGAAGAAAAAGACAAATTGACCAATCTTCTTGTAACAAAGATTACACATGTGTTGATGGATTTTGTCCAAGCTTTGTAAGTCTTGAGGGAGACATAAGACTTAAGAAAAATTATGACGATAATTTAATTAATAAAATAAATTCAAAGATAGATGATCCAAAATTACCTCAAATTAATAAATCTTTTGGGATAATGATTGCTGGAATTGGTGGAACAGGAGTTGTTACAATTGGAGCTGTGCTTGCAACTGCTGCTCAAATAGATGGAAAAGGATCAGGAGTTTTAGATATGACAGGATTAGCTCAAAAAGGTGGAGCTGTTAAAAGTTTCTTAAGAATTTTTGAAAAACCAGAAGATGTTGGAGCCATAAGATTATCTTATGGTGATACTAACTTACTTCTGGGGTTTGATTTACTTGTATCAAATGACTTAGAAATAATAAAAACCTTAGATAAAAAAATTTCAAAGTTAATAGTTAATACAGATGAGGTTATGCCTGGAGATTTTACAAGGGATAAAAATTTTTACTTACCTTTTGAAGAAATGAGAGATAGTTTAATTAACATAGCAGGTCAAGAAAATATAAAGTTTATATCATCAAATAAAATTACATCTAAGATTTTAGGAAATTCAATTTTATCAAATATGTTTAATGTTGGAGTAGCATATCAATCAGGTTTAATTCCAATTTCAGCTTCATCAATTGAAAAAGCAATTGAGTTAAATGGTGCAAGTGTAAAAGATAATATTGATGCATTCAGATTTGGAAGACATTATGAAAATTTAAAAGATGAAGTTTTAGATATAATTAAAGATGAGCCAGAAGTTCTAGAGGGTTTTGAGGAAAAATATAAGAATAGATTTAAGTTTTTGGAAGATTACCAAAATATTAAATATGCTGAAAAATTTGGAGATCTCGTAAGCTATGCAAGAAAGATAGATAAAAATATAGGAAACGGTAGTCAATTCTCAACTGCAGTTTTAAAAAATTATTTCAAATTAATGGCATACAAAGACGAGTATGAAGTATCGAGATTAATGACTAATAAAAAATTCGTAGACGATGTAAACAAAAACTTTGAAGGTAATTTTAATTATAATTTTTATTTAGCCCCTCCAATTTTTAGTAAAAAAAGTAAAGTTGATGGGAAATTAATAAAAATTAAATTTGGAGGATGGTTATTTAGTGTGTTTAAACTGCTCTGTAAATTAAAATTCTTAAGAGGCACAAAGTTTGATCCATTTGGTTATTTAAATGAAAGAAAAAAGGAAAGAGAATTAATAAGAGATTACAAGCAAACAATTACTGGCATAGGAACAAAAATAAATAAATCAAACTACGAAACAGCAGTTAAAATAGCTTCAATACCTGATCAAATCAGAGGTTTTGGTCATGTTAAGGAAAAGAATATAAAAGAAGCAATAAACTATAGGACAGATTTACTAAATTCTTTTCATGAAAACACTTAGCCCTTTATATTTAGCGTCTCTTTATTTGGTTTTAGCTTGTTTATTTTGGGCAGGCAACTTTATAGTAGGAAAAGCTGCAAGTATTATTGATATTCCTCCGATATCATTAAATTTTTATAGATGGTTTTTGGCTTGGTTAGTTTTGCTTCCATTCACTTATAAAGAATTATTAAATAACCAAAAAATTATATTAGATAATATTTTTTTATTTTCATTATTGGGAATTTTGGCTGTGACTGTTTTTAATTCAGCCCTTTTTTACTCTCTGAGACATACCCAAGTTATTACTGGAGTACTTATGATTTCAACGGTACCAGTTATGATTATATTATTTTCATTCTTACTTAAAATTGAGAAAACAAATTTATTTCAAATAATAGGAGTATTTCTCTCACTTACAGGTGTTTTGTTTATAATAACAAAAGCAAATTTAAATAATTTATTAAATTTGTCATTTAACAAAGGAGACATTTTTGCATTAATTGCAATGTTTGCATGGTCTCTTTATTCAGCGCTTCTGAAAAAAAAGGAATTCAATCTATCTCCAATTTCTCTTTTGCAGGTTGTTATTACATTTGGAGTTATTTTTCTTATTCCGATGTATTTTATTGATTATAGTTTGGGCAGTGTAATCAAATTACAATCTTCTTTTTATTTAGTTTTATTCTATGTTGTTTTTTTCCCTGGTTTAATCTCATTTCTGTTTTGGATAAAAGGTGTAAAACTTATTGGGGCTAATAGATCTGGAGTTTTTCTTCATTTGATGCCAATTCTTGGTGCAATAATGGCTATGATAATTTTCAAAGAAAAAATTTTATTTTATCATTTCTTAGGTGCAATTTTCATAATTG
>CACEXE010000007.1 GCA_902563435.1 uncultured Pelagibacteraceae bacterium | reverse complement strand
GTAGTAACTTTGGAAATAGACTGCTGTTTCCAGTTTATGAGAAATTACCTGATAAAATTATAACAAATATAAATATTGACGTAATTATAATAAAATATTCGTGTCATTTACCAACAAATTAAGTGAAGACTGTTATAATATTTCTATAATATATGCAAAATTACACTTAGATAAGATAAATTTTAAAAAATTTTTTTTTCCTAATGAGTGTGTTTTAAAAAAAAATATAGATAATGAATTTAATGCTCATCAAAGTGGAGGTAGATTAGCAATTTTTGATAATGAAAATATATTATTATCTACCGGAGAATTTAGACATAGAGAAAAAAGTCAGGATGTTAAATCTATTTTTGGAAAAATATTATTAATAAACATAGAAAGTGGTAACCGTAAACTAATATCTATGGGGCATAGAAATCCTCAAGGTATGTTTTTCGATCAGGAAAATAAAAGAATAATTACTAGTGAACACGGACCTTATGGGGGAGATGAAATAAATATCAATAACAACCCTTTAATAAGTATTAAAAATTATGGTTGGCCTGTTTCATCTTATGGAGATCACTATGGTGGAAAAAATGCAGTCACAAATAAAAAAAAATATAAAAAATACCCTTTAAAAAAATCTCATGAAAAATTTGGATTTGAAGAACCTCATATTTCATTTTATCCAAGTATAGGTATAAGTCAGATTATTAACTTTAATAAAGATGAAATATTAATTTCTTCATTAAAAGAAAAAGCATTATTTTTGTTAAAATTAAATGAAAAATTTTATAATAATAAAGAAAATTTCTATTCAATAGATGTTTCATTAGGTGATGATCCAAGAAAAATTTATATTGGAGAAAGAATTAGAGATATAATATATTTAAGTGATCAAAAATTAATTATTATGTTTCTTGAAAGCACTGCTTCTATTGGAATTATAAATCTTAAACAATAATTTATAAGATAGTTTATTATGGTAGCGGGAAGTGGGATCGAACCACTGACCTCGGGCTTATGAGTCTAAGGCCATAAACCTTACTCACCTAATCTAAAACAAATACTTGTATTAAAAATCTCTTTCCTTTCTATATATATTGAGTCAAACTAAAGGATCTTATTCTAAAAATAATATCGTTGATGAGAATATGGTGCAATAAAGGTAACAATATTTTTTAAAAATGATTAATTAAAAATATTTTGATCTAATTTTTGTAACTCCTCATATAGTATTTTTGCAGTAAATTTATTACCGTCATCTGTTTGATGAATTTCATCACAAAAATATTCATCTTTTATACTTTCTCTATATTTGTTCAAATCTATATATTTAATATTAGGAAATTTTTTCTTTATAAAAATTACCTCTTTTTTTAAAAGGTTATTCAATAAATCATATCTTTTTGAAGGATTATCTAATAAATGCAAAATAATAAATTCAATATTTAAATTATTTGATATGTTAATAGCATCTATTGTGTTCAATCTGTAATTTAAAGCTGCATTTTTAAAATCATCTTGACTAGGTGGTTTTGTAAAAAATCTGTCCTTAGTTCTTCTATTATTTAATTTAAGTAAGGTTTTTTTAAATATTAAATAAAAAGAAAGCTTTGTCTCTAAAGTTTTATCAATAGATTTAAGAAAAATTATAAAGTCACTTTTTGGGGAATTTATAAATTCATATTTCATTTTATTATAATTTCTATAATTAATACCTCTGTATATAACTCTATTTTCATTAACTTTATTTGCCCATATTACAGCTTTATAATTTTGACTATTTTGAAATTTTTTGATGATCCATCTCAATGACACTTCAGAACTATAACCATTACCAGCAGCATTTTCAAAATATACATTTTGAAAATTCCTTTGTAAAAAATCTGTGTAAGAAGTTTTATTAGAACAATTTTTTCCATAAGATGTAGAGCCTCCAATTACTAAAATTCTAGATGGGTTATTTGTTTTTTTGTCTTGATTTTGAATTAGAGGGCCAAGATGGGGATTTAAATTAATTATATCTATTTCTAATTTAGATAAATATTTAACATCTATCTTAACATTTTTATCTATACCATATTTAAAAACATCAATTTCCTTGGAAACTACCAAAATAAAAGTTCGAAAAAACAGTTCTATTATTATAATTAAAAAAAAAGTTGAAAGAAAAATAAACAGAAGTTTTTTCATATTTCAAAATGGTAGCGGGAAGTGGGATCGAACCACTGACCTCGGGCTTATGAGTCCCGCGCTCTAACCAACTGAGCTACCCCGCCATAAATTTCTGAAAGTTATATAAATTTTATATAATGCAATCAACTATTAAAAAATTAGGTTTTTTTGACTCCTGTTGGATGCGGAACTCCATCAATTACTAGTTTTGGTTCAACACTTACATCAATCAATTCTGGTCGATTTTCCAAATAGGATTTAACGCTATCAATAGACATTATGTCTTCCAGAAATTTTTCTAACCTAGGAAACTTTTTTATTAATTTAGGATCAAGCATTTTAGATAAATCTAAATGATGAAACGCAACAAAATCACATGCTCTAGGCTCATCATAGATAAAAAATTTTTTATCATTATTCTTCATGGCTTTTTCAAGATCTTCAAATCTTGACAATAAAAATGGCATCATGTCATCTTTTTTCTTTATAAATTTCTCACCTGTTGCAAAATTTACTGTTGGGTTAAGAGGCATAAAAAGTTCCTGTGCACTTTGCATGATAGCATTTGCTTTAGCATTTAATATTGAATCAGTAATATTAATGCCTGCTAAATTTTCAACAAATGTCATAATTGCCAAGCTTTGACAAATCTCATGCTTCTTATCTATAACTAACATGGGTAATTGTTTAAATGGGATATTAGGTTTTACCTCTGACCATTCCTTATCATAATAATCCCATGACATAAGATCTTCATATTCAATATTTGTGTAATGAAATAATAAACGAGGAGCTTCTGCTAGTGCTCTCATTTTGAAATAAATTAATTTCAATTTATGTCTCATATAAACTTTTTAAGAAGCTATAAATTTTATTAAATAATAAAGAATACCAGTAATTATTGTTGCGTAAATGAATCCAATCACAAATAATTTTATGATTGTTTTATTATCATCATATTTAGATTTTAAATAAACATAAATAATTGTATATATTCCAACGATTGCAATACTTAGTAGAATATCAGTTGGGTTCATTGGATTTCATCAAAAAATAAATTTTTTTGCTTGTATGTAAAAGGATATTCTTTTCCAATTGGTTGAAATTTTGTTTTAATAACCATTAAATTTTCTTTGCCAATTTTTATTTTCCAGGTGAGTTTTACATCACCATTAAATAATCTCAAAGCTCCTAATTTTGAAAATCTCCATCCATCTTCAGATATAATATTGCCATCTTTATATCTTTTATAATTCTCACTATCGAAAATATATGTTACTTCCCCGTCAGTTCTTTCATCTTTAAGTGTAATTGCATAATTATTTAAAAATTCAGCTGTTTGATTTTTATTTAGCCCCCTTTTCGAAACAGACTTTAAAAAATCTGTAGTTTTATCAACAGCTTCATCTATTTTAGTCTCGCTATAAGAATAATTTGAAAATAAAAGTAGAAAAAAAAGCACAAAAAGGCTTTTTGATAATTTATAAATCATGGTTTCAATTAATATAACATTTAGACCTTATTATTCAAATTTAAGCAGTTTTATTTTAATTGTTTTAATTGACTCAAAATAATAAGATTATTTTAAAAAAGAGAGGAAAAATATGAATAAAATAAAAATATTATCAAAAAGTTTAGTAAGCTTTTTCTTAGTTATTACATTTGTAATTTCTTCAACTGCAGCTTTTGCTGAGATTGTTGGACGTCTATCTGTTCATTGGAGTCCAAAACATCATAGTGCAAAGCATGCTCAAATTTTTGCAGATGAAGTAAATAAAAGAGCAAATGGAAAACTTAAAATCGAGGTATATCCATCTAAACAACTTTTTGGAATTAGAGAAGTAATGGGTGCAGTAACTTCAGGAGCTGTTGAATTAGGGGGAATTGTTGGTGTTGTAAGTTTTCCACCAATTAATAAGAACTTTAATGTTGCCTCTTTTCCAGGACTATTTAATTCCTGGGAACAACAAAGAGGTTTTTTCCAAAATTCGTCAAAAGGAAAAGAAATTTGGGGTGAATTAACAAAAAAAACAAATTCAACTTTAGTCATGTACAATCCTGTTGGACCTGTAATGTCAATTTCAAGTGCGCGAGAATTAACAGGTATTGATGCTATGAAAGGTCTTAAGGCTAGAAGACTTCTTAAAAGTGAAGAACCTATGTGGGATGCTCTTGGGGCAAACCGTGTATCTTTAAAAACTGGCGAAGTATACAATGCTTTGCAGTCTGGAATGATTGACACGATAAATAGCCCTCCAGGAAGCATAAAAGCATATAGCTGGTGGGAATTTTTAAAATACGCTCAAAAGCCTTATCAGTATTATGCTGATGCATACATCATGGCTAACTCTACTTGGTTTAATAGTTTGCCTGCAGACTTACAAAAAATAATTATGGATGTGGGAAAAGAAGTAGGAACTCTTTCAACAGACAGAATTATGGATCATGGTGAAACTGTACTTAAAGAATTCCAAGACAGAGGCGGTGTAGTAACAACACTTTCAGGTGCTGAGAAAGCAAAATTTGATAAGTTAATGAAAGATAAAGTTATGCCTGCAATGGCTAAAATGATTGATGCTGATGCTTTAAAAGCAGCACAAGAGTACGCAAAAAATAATTAGAATAAGTTATTTGCTTAATCTATTAAAATGAAAGCTTTGCGAGCAGTTAATAATTATTTAGCTTCGGCTTCTTTAACTCTCGCAATGCTAATTATTTTTATCATGGTTGCTGCATTATTTTTAAGTGCAGCCACACGTTTCATAACTGGGACTGGATTTGCTTGGTTTATAGAATTACCACCTGTTTTAGTTAGTTGGTTAGTATTTCCATTATTAGGACCTCTTTTAAAAAAAGGACAACACATAAAAGTTGATTTTTTGACTCCTTTATTATCAAAAAAGTATAAGGAAATATTGTTTTTAATTGTAAATATAGTTGCACTTATATCTGCTTGTATATTTTTTAAAGCTGGTCTTGATGCAACAATCATGTATTTCAATTTAGGTCAAGTCATGGAAATCGAAATTAGTATACCTATATGGTGGATGTTTTTGGCATTCCCTGTTGGTTTCTTAATATTAGCTCTAACCTCATTAGAGTTATTATTTGATAACATTTTAAATTTAATAAATAATTAAATGTTCGCATTAGCATCCATATTATCTTTGGTAGCTTTAATAATTTCTGTTCCAATTTTTTTAGTATTTGGTTTAGGTAGTTCTATAGCTGCTATTGGTGGACTTAACCTTCCTTGGTCAGTTTTAATTCAAGTATCTTTCGGAGCCCTAACAAAACATGTCCTTATAGCTGTACCGTTATTTATATTTAGTGGTATGGCTATGCTTAAGGGTGGAGCAGCACTTAGACTTGTAAAATTTGCAACAACATTAGTTGGACATTGGCCAGGAGGTCTGGGAGTTGCAATGGTTATTGCAATGGGTTTCTTTGCTGCATTTTGTGGATCTATATTAGCAGCAATTACTGCAGTTGGGACAATTATGATGCCCAAAATGATTGAGCAAGGCTATCCTACTCCGTTTGTTGTTGTCTTAGCTGCATCAGCAGCATTACTTGAGGCTTTAATCCCTCCTTCAAATGCTGCTATTTTATTTAGTGCACTTACTTATGTCCCTGTGTCTAAAACATTTGCAGCTGGTGTGATACCAGGAATTATACTTCTTATTTTAATGGTTCTATTAGTTTTATTTAAGTGCAGACATATAAGAGCAGATAGAAAGGCGACTCTTCAAGAAAGATTAAGTTCTTTTGTTGCAGCACTTCCAGCTTTAATAACTCCAATTATAATCTTAGGAGGAATATACGCAGGTTTTTTAACACCATCTGAGTCCGCAGCAATTGCAGGGGTTTATGCTGTAGCAATAGGATTTTTAATTTATAGAGAATTAACATTTTCATCTCTATTAAGTTGTTTGAAAGATACAGCTATAATTACTGCTGTTATATTTTCTATTATTGCAACCGCTACTTTTTTAAGTGTTGTGCTTACTTATACTCAAGCACCTCAAAAAATTATTACTTACTTTACTGATATGGGCGTAAGTGTAAATTTATTCTGGGCTATGCTAGGTATTATATGTTTAGTTCTAGGGACTTTTATTGAAATTGTTCCAGTATTTTATTTAACAGTTCCAATTTTTGCAGCTTTAACATTATCTTTTGATCAAAGTTTGCTTCATTTATATGTAGTCTTTGTTGCTTTTGCTGGAATAGGAATGATTACTCCACCAGTTTGTGTAGGAATTTATACTGCTGCTGGAGTTATAAAAGAGAATCCTGCTAATGCTTTTAAAGAAGTTCCATTGTTTACAATAGTTGGAGTTATTTATGGAATATTAATGATCTTGTTTCCTATATTTTCTACTTGGTTGCCAAGTTTACTCTAAAAATTCAGTATAATTTTTTAATTTAATATTTTCTTCTTAGCTTTTTCAAATTCTTCAGTATTTAAGACTCCAGATTTATATAGTTCAATTAGTTTATTTAATTCATTTATAAAACCAGTCGAATTTTCATTTGGAATTGAAGCATTTAAATCACTAAAATCTAATTTAAAATCATTTGATGCCTCAAGCTGATTTTCAAGAAAACTATGTTCAATTGACATTTTTTTTGTCCACTCCTCAAAAAATTTTTTTTTTAAAGAATAATTGTTTATGTGAATTCTGTGGTATTCACTACTTTCTTCTGTTTCAAATAATGTTTCTTTAGCACCATATGACTCTGGATTTATTTCCAAAAGCATTGAAATAGCTTTATCTCTTTTGTTAGAGTAATAAACACTCTGAAAACCCAACATTATTTTTGGTAATATTAATGAATTATCCTTTATATACTTTTTTAATCCACCTGATGTAGCTGATGGATCGTCAGGAAAATAGAGTTCTTTGTTTGGGTCGAAATGACGGCTTACAAAACAATTTGAACTTGCTCCTTTAAATATGGCTTTCACATAAAAATATTCAGGTCTTAAATTACAATTGTCATATTTATTATTTTGCCATTCATTTCTAAGCTCAGCACCAAGTGCTTGTCTCCATTTCCCGCCACTTGTTATAAAACACGAGGTAAAACTTCCATTAATTATTTTATTTTGAATATTTATAAAATTTATACAACCTAAGCTAAAATTTTGTAAGTTGAATCGCTCTTTTGAATAATAAACCCACTCACCTTTTGGAAGATTAAATTTTACATTCTTCCATTTAATTTGGTTAGAGTATTTTTCATATTTTCTTAATTTTGTATTAGCGGCATTAACTTCTGATAGAAAAGTAAAAAAAACCGCAAATAATAATAATAATTTCACTATTGATTTTTAATTTCTTTCTCACAGATAATTCTTGCTTCTTGAGGTGAAATTTCTTTTTTTAATTTACTTTTTGCAATCGTGCATGCAGAAATAGATTTTTGAAGAGTAAATTCTTCATATTTTCCAACGCTAATATAAAGAAATATTGCTGCAGCTCCTAGAAATAAAAGTAATTTATAATTTTTATACATTAAGAGGCTTGTTTTTCTGGTAAAGAAATATCTAAATGATAATCAGGTTCATTTCTTTGTTTTTTTAGAGCAGGTATTATCTCTTTATATGTATCAAATAATCCATTTTTAATTTGTGGTAACTGATCTTTTAAATGGAAATGTAATTTTTCTAAATTATAAGCTGGAACCGTTGGGAACATGTGATGTACACAATGATACTCCATTTTCCAATATAAAAAGCTAAGTATTGGGTTCAATTTCATATCCCTTGCTGACAATCTATGATCTTTTGTATCTCTTGCTAAACCAGCGTGTTGGGTAAAGGCAACCAATTTATGTAATCCTTTTCCATAATAATGAGGTAATAAAAGATACAACGCAGGTAGCCATGAAGATATTAATAGAGACCAAATAATTATAGACAACCAAATACCAACATAAATTCTTGAAATCAAAATAGCTCTTGGTCTTGCATTTTCAGGAATACTATCAATCATAACTTTAGTTTTTACACCAAAAGCATGTTTAATAACTTCATAAGCTATACTTTTTTTAAAAAACAACAACTCACCAAAAGGTATTAAATTCATTATTAGTTTTTTAGGGGTGTCTTTTAGATTGTTGTCATATTCAATTTCATGATCATAAGGATTTTCAGTTGAATATGTATTTCCATGGTGAACAAAATGGGTAAATCTCCATCTTGTAGGCTCAAAGTATGCCATAAAACATGAGATATAATAAAAGAATTCATTTAAAAACTTTGACTTAAATGCGGTTTTGTGGCCTGTCTCATGCCAAATAGGATTACAAAAACAAAAAATATTTCCGTAGATATAAAACCAAAACACTGCCCACCAAGTTCCCCATGTAAAATAGGCCAAATATCCTATTAGTGAGAGAAAACCAAAATAAATACTTACGTGTATTAATCCTTTAGCATCAGATTTCCTTGTAAGCTCTTTTAAAACTTCCTTGTCAATTTTTGGTCGATACCATTTATCTAATTTTACATCCATAAAATCTACAAACTGAAAATTTACTATATATTTTAAAAATTAAAAGTTAATAGAATTATTATCTAAAAATTTATTTTTTTTAGTATTTCTTCAAAAACTAGTTTATTTCCTTTTTTATTCAAATGTATGTCATTAATGAAAAATAAATTTTTATAAGCCTCATATTTATCCTTATAACCTTTGAAATAATCATTTAGTTCAAAGAATCTGACGCTATTTGTTTCTAAACTTTTAAAACTATCTTTTATGTAAGTTAAGACTGCAATATCTGGCTCTCTTAAAATGATTACTGGTTCGTAGAGATAAAGAATATTGAGATTTATATTTTTCTTTTCTACTATTTTAGCAAGTTCTTTTAAATTATTTATAGATTTATCAATTGCATCTTTTCCCCACTTATCAAACTCATCTTTGGAAAATAAATAGTTATAGTCTTGAAGATACAAAAAGCTCATTTTTGAGATTTCATCATTTGATATTTTTAATAATTCATTTTCTTTTTCATTATAATTAGGCGAGGTTTTTTTAATAAATAAAGATTTTA
Organism: uncultured Pelagibacteraceae bacterium; assembly: GCA_902563435.1. Lineage (GTDB taxonomy): Bacteria > Pseudomonadota > Alphaproteobacteria > Pelagibacterales > Pelagibacteraceae > Pelagibacter. Next base: position 48,695 of record CACEXE010000007.1, on the reverse strand, counting down.
TTAGACCAGGTATTACCTTTGGGGGAGTTATTCTTGATATAACTTGATAAATTAAAGTGTTAGATTTAAAAAAGTTAATTAAGCTAATTACAATTTTATTTTTATGATCAACATGATCTAATATAAAATTTTCATCGACATCTAAATATTTATATGCATCATCAAATATGTCTCCTCCAGAAATAACTACTACAATATCTGTAATAGGTAATTTTTTAATATTTAATAAATAATGAATTTTGGCTAAATAAATACTTGTTGAATAAGATTGTACGCCAGCATTTAGAATTTCAATATTATCATTTTTTTCTTTCAATTTACTCTCAATTAAACCTACAAATGTATCTTCATATTTAATTCCCACGCCCTCTGTAAATGAATCTCCTACAAACAATAAATTTTTATTCTTAAAGTTAATTTTTCTATTACTTTTATCTTTAAATCCCAGATTATTTGTAAATATTTGATATTTTTCATAACCCCAATGATCATAAAAAGACGCCATAGGTCTTAGATCATGATGATAATAAAAAGATTTTATTCTGTGAGCTCTGTTATTATATAATTTAGATTTTAAATCTATTGGTAAAAAGTAAAAAAAAATTATATCTAAAGATAAATAAATACTTAAGACTATTACAAACTTTTTTAAAAATAATAAAAAATTCATTCATATAAATATTAACAACAAAGATACAAATTTATATGTAAAAAAATATTTTACTCAGATAACGATTTTTGAGGTTTCATATCATTTTTATTGATACCGGCAACTTGCACTGGTTTTTTCATTGCATCTCTTCTGAATGGTTCACCAAGTTCCTGGTTTAAAATAACCTCAATAAATGTTGTAATTCCTTTTTTCTGATCTTCACATGATTGTTTGATTGCTTTGGTTGTTTCTTCCATAGTTTTAACTGCTACGCCTTTTAAGCCACATGCGTTCGCAACTTTAGCATAACTTAATTCAGGATCTAATTCTGTCCCAATAAAATTATCATCAAACCACAATATAGAGTTTCTTTTCTCTGCTCCCCACTGGTAATTTCTAAATATTACCATTGTAATTGCAGGCCATTCTTCTCTAGCACAAGAGCTCATTTCATTCATACTTATTCCAAATGCACCATCGCCTGCAAAACCAATTACAGGTGTATCTGGACATCCTATTTTTGCTCCAAGTATAGATGGAAAACCATAACCACATGGACCAAACAAACCTGGTGCTAAATATTTTCTAGGTTTTTCAAAAGTTGGATATGCATTACCAATTGCACAGTTATTTCCAATATCACTTGAAATAATTACATCATCAGGCATTCCAGATTGAATTGCTCTCCAGGCTTGTCTTGGAGACATTCTATCAGAGTCTCTTTCTCTAGCTTCTTTATTCCAAACTGTTCCTGGATCATCATCTTCATGGTCTAAACTGGTAAGAGTTTGTAACCATGCAGATTTTGTTTGATGAATTAAGTTTTTTCTCTCATCTCTACCAATATCTCCAGCTGTTGGTGAGAGTTTTTCTAAAATCTGTTGAGAAACCATTTTAGCATCACCACAAATACCAACTGTTACTTTTTTTGTGAGTCCAATTCTATCTGGATTCATATCTACTTGAATAATTGTTGCATCTTTTGGCCAATAATCAATTCCATATCCTGGTAAAGTTGAAAATGGATTTAATCTTGTTCCTAATGCCAAAACTACATCTGCTTTTGAAATTAATTCCATGCCAGCTTTAGATCCATTGTATCCTAAAGGGCCCACAGCTAAAGGATGACTTCCTGGAAAACTATCATTATGTTGATATCCATTACATACTGGAGCATCTAGTTTCTCAGCTAACATTTTGCATTCATCAATTGCATTACCTATTACGACACCTGCTCCAGACAATATAACTGGAAATTTTGCATCTGATAAAAGTTTTGCAGCCTTTTCGATGGCTTCTTTTCCTCCACCTTGTCTTTCAAATCTTACAATCGGTGGTAACTCAATATCTATTACCTGTGTCCAATAATCTCTCGGTACGTTTATTTGTGCCGGTGCTGAACCTCTAAATGCTTTCTCTATTACTCTATTTAATACTTCTGCCATCCTTGATGGATCTCTTACTTCTTCTTGATAGCAAACCATGTCTTTAAATAAATTCATCTGCTCTACTTCTTGAAAACCACCTTGACCCATAGTCTTATTTGCCGCTTGAGGTGTAACTAACAATAAAGGTGTATGGTTCCAATAAGCTGTTTTAATTGGTGTGACTAATCCAGTTATTCCTGGCCCATTTTGAGCAATAACCATTGACATTTTTCCAGTTGCTCTTGTGTAGCCATCTGCAATTAAGCCACCATTAGTTTCATGAGCAACATCCCAAAAAGTAATTCCTGCTTTAGGAAATAAATCGGAAATTGCCATAAAAGCTGAACCTATTATTCCAAACGAGTGTTCAATTCCATGCATTTGAAGAACTTTTATAAATGCTTCTTCAGTTGTCATTTTAGTCATAGTTCAGCCTTTCTAATTCTTTTTTTTAATTGTCAAAGTGCCCGATTAATATATAAGATTTAGCGAATTTCAAATAAAGAAATCGTCACAATGTCAAATACTGATATAATAATACACGATGAAAAAGACAACGTAGGCGTAGTTGTTATAGAGAAAATAACCCCAGATCAAGATTGTAATTGTTGGATTATGGAAAATGATAAGTCTGTTTCAATACAATCAATAGACGAAATACCTTTAGGTCATAAAATTGCAATGACTGATCTCAATGAAGGTGACACTATTTTGAAATATGGGCATGATATTGGAAAAGTAGTTAAAAATATTAAAAAAGGTGAACATGTTCATGTTCACAATGTAAAAACAAAAAAGTGGTAACAAATGGAAATTCCAAAGAGTTTTTTAGGATACAAAAGAGAAAATGGACGTGCTGGAACACGAAATCACGTAATTATTCTTCCTGTAGATGATATTTCTAACGCATGTGCTGAAGCTGTAGCAAATAATATAAAAGGTACAATAGCACTGCCTCATTCTTACGGGAGACTTCAGTTTGGTGCAGACTTAGAACTTCATTTTAGAACAATGATTGGTACAGGAAAAAATCCAAACGTTGCAGCTGTTATAGTTGTAGGTATTGAACCCAAATGGACCAAAAGAATTGTAGACGCAATTGCGAGCACTGGAAAACCGGTTGAGGGTTTTAGTATCGAAGGTGTTGGTGATATAGATACAATTGCAAAAGTTTCGAAAAAGGCACAAGAATTTTCAATGTGGGCATCAGAAAAACAAAGAGAAGAGTGTCCAATGAGTGATTTATGGATTTCTGTAAAATGTGGAGAGTCTGATACAACATCAGGATTAGCATCTAATCCAACAGTAGGAAATCTTATGGATAAATTAGAACCATTTGGTGTACATTTGTGTTTTGGCGAAACTTCTGAGCTTACAGGTGCTGAAACTGTTTGTGAAAAAAGAGGTAAGACACCTGAAGCACAAGCAAAGTTTAAAAAAACATGGAATGATTATAATGATTTCATTCTTAAAGAAGCAACAGATGATTTATCAGAAAGTCAACCAACTGCAGGAAATATTGCTGGTGGATTAACTACAATCGAAGAAAAAGCATTTGGTAATTTTCAAAAAATTGGAGGGTGTCAATTTATTGATGTTTTAGAGCCGGCAGAGGAACCAACAAAAGGTGCTGGATTGTACTTCATGGATACTTCATCAGCTGCTGCAGAGTGTGTTACTTTACAAGCTGCTGGTGGTTTTAATATTCACTTATTCCCTACCGGACAAGGGAATATTATAGGAAATCCTATTGAACCTGTTATTAAATTAACTGCAAATCCTCTTACCGCAAAAACAATGAGTGAACATATTGACGTGGATGTTTCAAAAATTTTATCCAGAGAAATGAATCTAAGTCAAGCCGGAGATGAGCTAATCAAATCAACCTTAAGAGTTGCAAATGGAAGATTAACTTGCGCTGAAGCTCTAGGTCATAAAGAGTTCGTTATGACTAAATTATATAGAAGCGCTTAATTATTTTTTTAATTTAGCAAGTCTTTTATCGTCCCAATTAGAGTAAATTCTTCTAATAATTGCTGCACCGACTCCAAGTACTAAAGCAAGAAGAACAGAAGTAAGACCATAAAATATCGGTAAATCTTTTGAAAAATTCAATATGAATTCACTTAGTGGCCCTAAACTATCAGCATTATTTACAAAAGTGTTTACTGTTTTTTCATCTTTAATAAAAGTGTCGTAAGCAATTGCTATTCCAACTAATAATAACAATATTGCTAAAATTGTTTTAAACTCTGAGCTATCAATTTTTTCTCCAATTTTTTGTCCAAACTGCACACCAATTATTGAACCTAAAATTAAAACTGTAACTAAAATTAAATCTATTGTTCCATAGTTCAAAGCATGTAAAATTGTTACGATCGCACTTATAAATATAGTTACAAAAAGTGAAGTTCCAGGAATTAATCTAGTAGGCATTCCAATAACGTAAATCATTGCTGGTACTAAAATAAAAGCACCGCCAATTCCCATAATTGCAGCGATGAAACCAACTATAAGACCTATTATTATTGGTGTAAATGCGCTTTCATAAAGTTGTGACTTTTTAAAACGCATTCTAAAAGGAAGACCATGTATCCAGTAGTGTTTATGTAGCTTTTTTCTTTCAGTTATTTTTTTTCTAGCTTTATCAATTTCTGAAACTCCCTGAATAAGCATAAAAGTTCCTAAAATTGCAAGGATATACATATAAGCTAAAGAGATAACTACATTGATCTTACCAATATCTTTGAAATATGAAAAAGTTATAATTCCAAGTATTGTTCCTACAGTTCCTCCAATTACAATCATGAAACCCATTTTATAATCAAGTGTTCCTTTAAGATAATGAGTTGTAGATCCAGATACAGAGGTTCCTAAAATATTACTAGCCTCATTTGGAACTGCATAAATAGGAGGTACGCCTAAAAAAATTAAAAAAGGTGTCATAAGAAATCCACCACCTACCCCAAATAAACCAGACAAAATTCCTACAACTAAACTTAATCCGAATATAAAAAGTAGATTTATTTCGACTTGTGCGATTGGAAGAAAATACTCCATGTAAAGTAATTATTCCTCTAGGAATACAAAGTCAATAAATATGAGTGTTATTAAATAAAATTCTGAGCAGTACTTAGAAGGATTATACCCCAAGCAAAGAAGATAAATAGATATAAAAATGATTTAATTATTTTATTTAGTTGATTTTCAAAGAATAAAGGAAGTTTTTTTAAATTATCATTTATTATTTGAAACATACTTGCGGAATATCACAAGTTGAGTTAAATGCAAATCTTATTTATGAAAATTTAGAAAATTGTTGCACCAAAGACTTTAACTTCGTCTCCCTCTTCACCGAGAACCAGTCTTCCCAAAAAGTCTCCGGGGATCTTTGTGCTAGTCTGTTTATATAAGACTGTTATGTAAAGACCTCTTCTTAGACAGCCTATAGCTTTACATCCTTCAGCTAAACTTGAAATCAACTCGTTATTTGCCCATTGCTTTCCGAGTTCGACTTCATTAGCTCCATACATCATTTGAGAAGACAAATCTCGAGTAAAGCCACCATAATCTTTGATGTTTGAAGATTTGACCAAGTTAGCCCACATAGGTTCTGCAATTTTAATAATTTCCTCGTCGGATTTATCTAAAAGAGCCATTTATGATTTTTTTCAATTAAGAAGCTTCTTTTTTCTTCTCGTTCTCATCTACGATATGATAAACAGGCACCTTTTCCATAGAAAACTTACCAGTTTTAGGATCTCTTCTAGAAACTGTCAGACAGTGCCAATTATCATCATCAAGCTTCATATGATCACCTCTGTAATAATAGCCTGGCCATCTAGTTTCTTCTCTAAACATAGTGTGTTCTGTTACACACTGAGAAGTTAAAGCTCTATGTTTAAGTTCCCAAGCTCTCATTAATTGATGATAGTCCTCTGCTCCAACATTTTCTAAATCTTCTTCAAGCCATTTTAGTAATTCTAGGCCTTTTTTAAGCATGTTTGCATTAGTCATATAGTTTGTTGCTATTCCTCCAACATACTCATCCATAATTCTTTGAAGTCTTTGAAGTCCTTGAATTGGAGAAATATAGCTTGGTGAAACAGTTCCTCCAGTTATCTCATTTCTTCCAACAGTATAATTTTCAAGTGGTTTATAAACAGCTGTTTTAAAATCTTCACATTGTTTATCACTAACTTTTATGTCATTGGCTTTTTGATCTTCAATATATTTAACTGCAGCTTTTGCAGCTAAACGACCCTCTGTGAATGAACCAGAAGAAAATTTATGTGCACTTCCTCCAACAGTATCTCCAGCTCCAAAAAGTCCTTCGATCGTTAACATTCTATTGTAACCCCAGAAATATTCCGGTGGCGATAAATCTTCTGGTCCACTTACCCATGCACCCGAACATGTAGCATGGGAGCCCATAACGTAGGGTTCAGATGTTGTTAATTCTGGATTTGTGTATTTTGGATCAATATTTTGTGACGCCCAAACAACCGCTTGACCAACCGTCATTCCCAAGAAGTTTTCCCACCCAACAGTCTCTAGATGTGGATCTTGAAAAGCTTCTGTAGTGACCATATGAATTGGACCTCCACCTGCCATAGTTTCTTGAATAAATGCGTGATTTCTTAAGCATGTTGGTGTCGGGTGATGATCAATATATTCACCAACTAATTCCTTAGTTTGCTCATACCATTTCTTTTCATAATTTTCACCATTAGCATTTTGAGTGTAAGTTTTTAAATGAAGAAAATATGCACCGACTGGGCCATATCCATCTTTAAATCTGCATAATACAATTCTATTTTCCATTTGAGTCATTTTAGCCCCAGCTGCAATAGGAAGTGCATATGCTGAACCATTGCTCCAAGGAGCATACCAAGTTCTTCCCATACCTTCTCCAACAGCTCTTGGCTTAAATATATGAGATGCTCCACCTGCAGCAACAATAACTGTTTTTGCTCTGAAAACATGAAAATCACCTGTTCTCATATTAAATCCAACAGCTCCGCCTACTCTATTTTCTTTTTCTTCATCCATTAGAAGATGAGTAATCATAATTCTATTGTAAATTTTGTCAGCCGATTTCTTGGCAGCTTCAGCAACTATCGGCTTATAGCTTTCACCATGTATCATAATTTGCCATTTACCTTCTCTAAGGTAACGACCAGTTTTTTCATTTTTCATCATTGGTAGGCCCCACTCATCAAACATGTGAACCGTAGAGTCTACATGACGCGCCATGTCATATCCTAAATCTTCTCTTACCATTCCCATTAAATCATTACGTGCGTATCTAACATGATCTTCCGGTTGGTTTTCACCCCATTGCATACCCATGTAACAGTTAATTGCGTACAATCCTTGGGCAACCGCACCACTTCTATCTATGTTTGCTTTCTCAACACAAACAATTTTCAAATCCCTTCCCCAGTGCCTTGCTTCAAATGCTGCACCGGTTCCAGCCATTCCACCTCCAACTACTAGAACGTCACAATCCTCGTAATGTGTTTTGTGTTTAGCCATTAATAATAAACTCCCTTTTTGAAAGTTTCTTTAGGTACTGATGGTAGTTCTCCATCAATATTTAAACCTTCTGGCTCAGTATATAGTCTTTGAGAATTTATCTCTCCTTGATTTGGTTTGTCTCCCTCGGCAAGTTTTGGAATAAACTTTCCCCAAGGTTTAGTTGTGATTGGAGATACAAAATCTTTTGTAGTTCCATTTCTAAATTTTATTTTCCATGAAATAGTTCCTTTTTCCTCTTCACGTCTAACTCTTACGCTGTGTCCCATTGGTGCAAAATCAGCATAACCTCTTACATCAATTGCATGATTAGGGCATGCTTTCACACACGAATAGCATTCCCAACAAAAGTTTGGTTCAATATTTTTTGCTCTTCTTATTGTTTCATCGATATGCATTATATCTGATGGACATATATCTACGCAGTGACCACAGCCATCACAACGGGTCATATATACAAAAGTTGACATAATTTAATTTTTCTCCTGTTTAATTATTATCATATTAATAGTGTTTTGGCTCTTCTCTTTTTATGCCTAAGCCAAATTGCTCGGGTGCATCTGCTTCTGGTGGTAGATTATCTCTAGAACCATCAGCTTCTGCTAAATTTTTTTGTAGTGCTGCACCAGGTTTATAAAACATATGAGCAAATTTTGACCAATATACTCCACCAAATAAAACCAAATTTGCTGCAATAAACAATGCTAAGAAAACCATGTCATCATATCTTCCAACAAGATTTAGTGATTGAAGATAAGACCATATCAAACCAAATAAAGATGATGCTATTAATGCTAAAACGAATAAGTCAGCTTTAATCACTCTAAACCAAGGTTGTGCCTCAGAATAAACATCAACTCTCAGAAAAAACCAAAACCAAGATCCTCCTAATACAGTTAGTGCTGCTCCAATATGCCATATCATTGGCCATACTGTAGGTGTTGTAGATCCTGGCGATGTATAAAAGAAGATCATCACAACTGAACCTACCCAAAAAAGTATAGTTCCATACATTCCCATTACATGCGCGACTCTTCTTTTACCGGCACCAAGTTCTGATGTAGTAGCAATGTCGCTCGCTATAGTTTTTGAAATTACAGATATTCTCTCTCCTGTTGATAAGGTTTTCGTAGCTGACAATTTTGCTTTTTTTGCATTATTAAAGAAATACTTCACATTTTTTTTATGGATAATATCCATAACTGTTCCAACTAGAATTAGTAAGCCCATTAAAATAACAAAAGATTGCATCAAAAATGGTGGCACAGTATCTGCTAGTGTTAAGAATGGATTAGTTGATATCATTGTGAATTTGTTCCTTCCGCTTAAGATTTTTAGTACACTTATTTAAATAGATCAACCGCGATATAATGACATTTCAACAGCTTATAATCGTAATTATTATTTGGTTTTACGCACATAATGTTGTTTAGAGGCAATTACGCTTCTAACACCACCTTGTGGGTTGTCAACGTCCCCAAATCTTCTTGGAATCAGATGAATATGACAATGATTAATTGATTGTCCTGCAGTTTTACCAGAGTTTGATCCAACATTAAATCCTTCGATTGTATCATCTATAATTTCAAGCTTCTTCTTAAGTTTTTTCAGAAGGGCATCACAGGCAAGAACTTCCTCACTATTTAAATCAAAATAATTTTCTACATGTCTCTTTGGAACAATTAAAACATGATACTTTGAAACTGGGTAAGTATCATAACTAGCGAAAGCCAATTCATTTTCTAGTTCGAAATCATTGTTGGATATATTGCAAAATAAACATGGGTTATTGGGATCTCTCATTTTTTAATTATAAATATATTTTTCTTTTTTAAACTCTTTTTCAAAAGTCTTGTACATTGAATTAAATATTTTGCTTTTTCTTCTCCTCCAATTGCTATCTACAATATAACTAGTAGAAACAACACCTTTGCCAGAACCAACTAATAAAATTTCATCAAATTGATTTAATTCTTTAAGATAAATATCTTTTTTAATTATTTTAAATTTTGTTTCATAAAATTTAAAATTAGTTCCTCTATAATATTTGTTTTTTGGTGAATAAATTTTATTGTTTTTTACAAATAATAAATTTGAAGTTCCAGTTTCAAATATTTTATCTTTTACGCATAAAGCAATGTCTTCTTTAGATGTATTCATTTTAGATAGATATCCTAGTATTTTTTTGTATTTTAAGTTTTTATATTCTGGTTTCACTCTTTCATAGTTTACTAATTTAATGCCAAATTTATTGTTAAGTTTGACTCTGTCTCTAAGAGATATTGAAATAGTTTTTTTATTTAAAGCAACTCTAAGTAAATGATTATAAGGTTTTGTTTTATCTATATTTTTATTTATTAATTTTAATATTTTACTTTTTATTCCTCTATCATATATCTTATAGGCCTTTAATGATTTTATTAAATTATCAATGTGTGTTTTAAAAAAAAGAATTTTAGGTGGCTTATTATAGATCCACATTGTTGTAAAAACTCCATCCTTGTTCCATAGATCATCAAACTCAATTTCTTTAAAGTTTTTACGTTGATAAGATTTTTTTAATAAGTAATTTACCATTATTTGTCAAAAAAGATTCTGGGTGAAACTGAAATCCATATACATCATCTTGAGTATTTTCGAAACCCATTGCTATATCAGATTTAGTACATCTCATTGTGATATTAAAGTTTTCTGCCTTAAAAGGTTCTTTTAACTTAAGTGAGTGATACCTGCCAACTTTAAAAATTGAATTTTTTTTAAAAATAGAATGATTACTTGCAACTTTTACAGTCGATTGAAAACCATGATAAATATTTTTTTGTTGAATAATTTTCCCATTTTCACTGTGTAGGATCAATTGATAACCAAGACAAATACCAATAATTTTTTTTGTTCCTTTGTATTTATTATAAATCTTTATAGATGTTGGGTAATTCTTGGGTGATCCTGGTCCTGGAGAAAATACTATCGTTTTAGATTTGTCCAATAATTTTTTATTTATATCAAAGTAATTTGAGCAATATACTTCGTCAAATTCAGAAAATTGATGAACTACATTCCAAGTAAATGAATCTTGATGATCAATAATATAAATCATTTAAATAATTCCAAAAGTGATTTTGCCTTGATAAAGTTTTCATTGAATTCTTTCTTTGGATTGCTATCCAACACAACTCCAGATGCTGCAGATATTTCTGATCTATTTTTAAAATTTAAAATTGATCTAATAATTAAATTAAACCTCATATCTTCATTAAATTTTATATACCCAAAACTCCCGGTAAAAATATTTCTATCTTCCTTTTCTTGTGAATTAAGTAATTCCAATGTTCTTATTTTAGGACAACCAATTACAGATCCACCTGGCATCATTGACTTAATTATTTCTATAACAGATGTTTTTTGATTTAATTTTCCAATAATGCTAGTCACATAATGATATAGGTGCTTATATTCCTCTACATATTTTTGTTTTTTGATTTTTACTGTACCTGGTTTGCATATTCTAGATAAATCATTTCTCTCAAGATCAACAATCATATTATGTTCTTTAGTTTCTTTGATGTTATTTCTAAAGAATTTTAGAGCTTTAGATTTTGTTGTATATTTATTTTTTTTTAATGTACCGGCAATAGGTTTGGTATTTATAAAATTACCAACTCGATTGATTAAAGTTTCAGGAGAACAGCTAACTATTGAATAATCTTTATCTCTAATCATAAATGATTCAGGCGAAGAGTTAATCTTCATTAGTTTCCAAAAGAAATTTACTGAATTAATTGTAGATTTATTTTTGTACTTTGTGCATATTTTAATTTGATACGTTTCACCCTCTCTAATTTTTCTTGAAAATGTATCAAATATTTTTTGATATTTGTTAAAATCTAAATTGAGCTTAAAAGGGCTTAGAATTTTGGTTTTTTGAAAGACTTCATTGAATTGAGCTCTTTTTATATTTGAATGAATAGTAATTTTTTTTCTTATTTTAATTAAAGTTTCAGGTTTATAAAAAATACCCTTGTGAAATTTTAAATTTTTTTGGTTTTTTATAGATAAATTTAAAAGACTACATAAAATCTCATAACCAAAAAATCCCACATATAAGTCAGTTTCTTTTCTATATTTTTTCGAAGAAAAGCTATGTAAAAATTTTGTAATATTATTTTTGTTAAGCGTTATCTTCTTTGAAAAATCAGTATAAATATTATAACCCTCATCAACTTTATAAATAATAAGAGGCTTATTTGACTGATAAAGTTTTTCTAAATATTTATTAAACTTAAGTTTATGCTGCCTGAACTCGTTCAATTGTTTTCTCTTTTATAGGTAAGTGTATCACACCAGCAAAAATAGAAAGTGCGATAGATGCGTACCAAGCATAATCAAAGTTACCATGCATTTCATAAAAAACTCCTCCTAGATATGCTCCAAGAAAGGATCCTACCTGATGACTGACAAATACAATACCATATAAAAGACCTAGATGTTTTGTTCCAAATATATGCCCCACTATTCCATTAGTTGGGGGTACAGTTGAAAGCCACAGAAGCCCAAATGTTACTCCAAATACTATACAATTAAATACGCTTGGAGGTAAAAATATAAAATAAATTAATGATACACCTCTTAAAAAATAAATTGCACTTAAAACTTTCTTTTTGCTAAATCTAGTTGCTAAATAACCTGCACCAATTGTACCAATCATATTAAAAACACCAACTAGAGCTAATATCATTGCTGCTGTCCAATCGGGTAGCCCTCTATCCATCATATAAGTTGGGATATGCGTAGCCACTAAAGCAATATGCCAACCACAAACAAAAAAACCAAGAGTTAAAAATATGAAACTTTTATTTCCAAAAGCCTCTCTTAAAGCTTCTGATGCTGATTGATTGTTATCTAAATTACTACTTCCAACTGGAATTTTTGGTGTATTTACAAATAGAGCAACAATCAATCCAATTCCTAATAGAAAACAAAAATATAAAATTGTAATTTCCCACCCCATTTCAATTAATGAGTATCTAACCAATAAAGGTGAAACAAAAAAACCAAATGATCCTGCACATGTAACAATACCTGTTGCTATTGTTCTATTAGAAGCAGGAAAATGTTTGGCAACAACTGATACTGGGATACTTATAGCAGTACCACCTAATCCTATACCAATCAATATTCCAATCGTTAGAGTAAAGTAGTGTCCAGTGTTAAGTCCTGAGTAGAAAAGTAATAGTCCTGATAAAAAAAATAAAAAACCCACAAATATAGCTGTTGCACCTCCATATTTATCAGTTATGAAACCAAAAACTGGACTGAAGATTCCCCACATTAAAAGTTGCAAACCTATTACAAAACCAAAATGTGAGATAGAAATACTCAGATCTGTATTAAAATCAAAAAAAAATAAGCCGAATGTTTGCCTTATACCCATTGCAAAAATAACTGTTAATGAAGCTGCAATAAGGGTAACCAGTGCCTTTTTACTAGTGAAAAATTTTTCTTTGCTCATTTAACGAGCATAAGGCTTTTTCTAATATCTGCAATTAAATCTTTTGGGTCTTCTAGTCCTATATGTAATCTTACCAAGTGTTCATTTTTATCTAAATTTAGGAATTTTCTATCACCCATCTCAATATCACTTTGCAGCAATGCTAAACTTTCAAACCCACCCCAACTATAACCATGACCAAATAATTTTAACGAATTTACAAATTTCAAAACAGATTTTCTGCTTTTAGATCTTATAATTAATCCCATAAGACCTGATGAGCCAGAGTAATATTTTTTCCACATTCTAAAATTGAAAGAGTTTTTTTTATAAGGATACAAAAGTTTTACTTTTTTACTTTTGGAAAGAAACTTACAGACTTCTTTAGCATTAGACTCATGTTTATCTAATCTAATATCTAAGGTTCTTAAGCCTCTTGTTATTAAATAAGCATCATCAGGACCTAATCTTAAACCCAAAACATCGTCTGCTTTTTTGACGTGTTTATATACTTTTTTGTTAACAGCTAAAGTTCCACCCATCACGTCGGAATGTCCTGAATAATATTTTGTTGCTGATACTATTGACATATCAAAACCCAATTTAATGGGTTTAAAAAAATATGGTGTTGCCCAGGTATTATCTATTGCAGTAAATATTTTATTTTTTTTTGCAATAGAAATAACTTTTTTTAGATCTTGAAATTCAAAAGTATTACTTCCAGGGCACTCAACGTAAATTAGTTTAGTTTTACTTGTTATGCTTTTTTCTAGAGACTTTAAATCATGAGGGTTATAAAACTTTGTTTTAATTCCAAATTCTTTAAGATAATTTTCACTTAAATTTCTAGTTGGATTGTAAAGTGGATCTGAAACTATTATCTCATCTCCTGGTCTTGTTACACTAAATATTGATAGAAATACCGATCCAAATCCAGTTGGAGTTAAAAATACATTGTATGATTCCTCCAGTCTGTTAAGAATTTTTTGTAATATGAAAGTAGTTGATGTGCCTTTTCTACCGTAATCATAATGTCCACCTAATGGTTTTTTTAAAGCCATTCTTTGCATTTTTCTTAAATCTTGCATTGATTTAAAAATAATTGTGGATGCCCTTACAACTGGTGGATTGACAGAATGGTTGTGAAAATCTTTAGCCGTATGCTTTAAAAAAGTTTTAAAGGAATAATCCATAAAAAATTTGATATGTACTTAGGACAATGCTATATCCACCAAATAAGTCAATAAAATAGTAAAACTAAGGAGATTATGGGATATCCAAAAAAACATAGAGGCCGTAGAAAAATGGGCTCTAAAAAGAGAAGAGCAAGAAAAAAAAATAAAAAGAAATAAAATTTTTAATCTTTAATCCAACCACCACCTAGAACTTTGTGACCAAATTGGTCTTTTTTGTAAAATACACAAGCTTGGCCAGGAGATATTCCGTATTCTGGTTTTAGAAGATTTACTTTAACATTTTCATTATCTTTTATATCTACTTTTGCATCTAAAAGTTTGCCAGTAGATCTTACTTTGACCAATATATTTTTGTCTAATTCATTTATATTTGTTAGTAAATTTACGTTTTTTAAATTTATATTACTTCTTGCCAGCTCTTTTTTTGGACCAATGTAAATTTCATTTTTCTCAGCATCAATTTTAATTACATAAAATGGCTCCTCATTTGAAACTTTAATTCCTTTTCTTTGACCAATAGTAAAATTGACTATGCCATCATGTACTCCAACAACTTTTCCATCTAAATTTTTAATATTTCCTTTTCTGTATGATTCTGGTTTGAATTTTTTTATTACAGAAGCATAATCTCCGTTGGGCACAAAGCATATATCTTGACTATCTGGTTTATCAGCAACATTTAAATTCAGATTTTTTGCAATTTCTCTTGTTTTATCTTTAAGAAGTCCACCTAGTGGAAATCTTATATAATTTAATTGCTCTCTTGTAGTATTAAATAAAAAATAACTTTGATCTCTATTTTCGTCAATTGCTCTGTACATATTTGTTGAGTTATCTTTAGTTAAACTTTTTACATAATGACCTGTGATTAAAGCATCTGCATTTAAATCTTTAGAAAATTCAAATAAATCTTTGAACTTAACTGTCTGATTACATTGTACACATGGTATTGGTGTTTCACCCTTTAAATAACTATCTACAAAGTTATCTATAACACCTTGTTTAAACTTATCTTGGTAATATAAAATCTTATGTTCGATATCTAATTTATGTGCAACTCTTTTTGCATCCATTATATCTTGACCAGAACAGCATTGTTTTGAAGCAGCAACTTCTTTGCCATCATTATAAAGTTTTAAAGTAATCCCAATTACTTTATAACCTTCTTGCTTCATCATCCCAGCAACTGTTGACGAGTCTACGCCTCCAGACATGGCCACCACTACTGTAGTTTCTGACGGTTTTTTATTAAATCCTAATGAGTTAGTTTCTAAATTCATTTGATGGTATTTATACTTATTTCCATTATAAGTTAAATTAAATGATTTTAGATTTTGAACCAGGTGACAAAGTTATTAATCCAGCTAATAAAAGTTGGGGTATTGGTCAAGTTCAGTCAATTATCAATAACAAAGTAACTGTTAATTTCCAAAATGTTGGAAAAAAAGTAATAAATGCAAATAATATAGAACTCGAGAGAATTGATAATAATGGATGAAAGTAAAATAAGGAGTGTTGTCGAAGATTTAATTGACACTTTTCTAATCGCTGGTGAACTGTCTATTAAACTAAGAGAGAAAGGTTTAAATAAAGAGATAAAATCTGACAATACCCCTGTGAGCAATGGTGATCTTGAGGTAAATAAAATTATCACAAAAAAATTGTTAGAGTTGACGCCAGATATACCAATTGTTTCTGAGGAAACTTCACACAATAAATCTAAAAATAATTTAAACAACTTCTGGCTAGTTGATCCAATTGACGGAACATATGACTATATAAATGATGGTGAGGAATTCACTATTAATGCTGGATTAATATTAAATGGAAAAGCTATCGCCGGTTTAATTAATGTGCCTGCAAAAAAAAGGATGTTTTATAGCTTTGGAAAAAATCAATCATATGAATTTACTTTAAACAAAACTATAAAGTTAGACTGTAAGAAAATTACTCCTAAAGGTTCAATTAAAGTAGTTTCATATTCAAATAATCTTAAACCTGAAATTGCAAAAATACATAAAGATTTAGGAGTAACAGAACACGTTCGAATGAAAAGCTCCCTTAAATTTTGTGTAATAGCTACAGGAGAATTTGATGGATATGTTGCTGAGCCAAGAGCTTGCGAATGGGATATAGCTGCAGGGCACGCTATACTTGAAAACGCAGGTGGAATAGTAACAGATTTTAATGGCAATGAAATTACTTATGGTAAAAAAGATTTTAAAAATCCAAGTATAATTTTAAAGAGAAGTAAAAATTTATAATGAGTGAACAATTAAGAATAATTTTAATTATAGTTGTATCTGTATCAATATTTGGTTTAATTGTATTTGTGATGGTTAAAAATTATATAAGAAATAAAATTCAATACTATTTAGAAGAAAAAAATAAAAAAACTAAAGAAGATTAATTATTTTTAAATATTCATCTTTTTCAAGATCCATGACTCTTCTTGAAACTTCAAAATCGAAACCTGAACGAGCTAATACTCCTATATCTTTTTTATAAAACAAAGGTCGATTATCCTCTTGTCTTGATGGTCCAATTCTTTTCTTTTTACAGATTTTTATGGCTGAAAAAAAATCCTGATCTTCATTCTTATCTTTTATTTGTTCAATTGTATTTTTAATATATTTTTCACCGACACCTTTATTCATTAAGTAATTTCTTATTTTGTTTATAGATGATCCTCTTTGTATTAAACTTTTTGCTTTAGACTCTGAATAAAACTTATCGTTTATAAACTTTGATTTCTCTAAATCCTCAAGAACAATATCTATAAGATTAGAAACATCGTTTTTTTTTATATTAGGGGTCCTTGATGTTAGATATTTTTTTAATAAATAAGTTCTTAATTGTTGTTTAGATGGTGCAAATTTTTCTACATAATTAAGTGCAAAATTCGTCATCTCATCAACGGTTACTTCTAAAGTCTTTTTTTTATTTTTTATGGGAATCATTGTTTTATTTAATATAATATAAAAATAATATGATTGAACAAATAGCAGCTTTTTTTACCATTGAGATGATTTATTTGTGGTTAAATATAGGTGTAATACCCTTCTGGTTAATTCTGATTATTTTTCCACAGTCAAAGATTTGTGGATTATTGGTTACTTCTGTGTTCCCATTTTTTATTTTAACGGCTGTCTATGTTTATCTAGGTTATTATTTCTACTTTTCTGGATATGATTTTGATTATAATTTTACATTGTACCTTGGTCTGTATGACTTGAGAAATCTTTTTGAAGCTGAAGCTTTTTTGATAATGTTTTGGACTCACTTTTTAGCAATAAACTTATTTTGTGGAGCATGGATAATGAAAGATAGTCAAAAATTATTTATGTCTAGATACATAGTCTTCATTCCAATAATAATAACTTATTTTATTGGTCCCTTAGGTTTAGTTATTTATTGGATAATAAGGATGTTCTACGCTAGAAGAATTAATTTGTTAGATTAAAAACTTAATTACTTTACTACTTTAAAACCTGAAACTTGCATTGATCCAAAGCCACCTTCTACATGGCAAATATTTTTAAAACCCATACTCTGCAAAGTTTTTGTTGCTAATGCAGATCTAAGACCTCCAGCGCAAAACAGAACCATTTCCTTATTCATATCTATTTTACCGTCTTTAAAATATTGACTATCTGGATCCATCCAAAATTCCAACATTCCTCTTGGAATATGAGAAGACTTTTCAATTCTTCCTAATCTTTCTAGTTCTCTTACATCCCTGATATCGATAAGGTTACATGTATCATTATTTAATTTTTCTAAAGCTTCCTCAGGTGATATTGTTTTAATCTCTTTTAAAGCTTCTGCGACTAAAGTTGATGCTGATTTTATTATCATAAATGTTTATTACACGAAATTAAAAATATTACTATATAAATTAAATAAAGGTTATTAAATGAAAGCTCCAAATTTTAAATTATCATCTACGTCAGGTAAAACTGTTGAATTAAGTAAAATAAAATCAAAATTTATCATCCTCTATTTTTATCCAAAAGATAATACAAGTGGATGTACAATTGAAACAAATGATTTTAATAAACTTTTAAGTAAATTTGATAAACTTGGATGCACTATTTTTGGAATATCCAAGGATAGTTTAGAAAGTCATGAAAAATGGAGTAAAAAACTTAATTTAAAATTCGAGCTACTAGCAGACGAAGATAAAAGCTGTTTAAAAGCTTACAAAGCTTGGGCTAAAAAGAAATTTATGGGTAGAGAATTTATGGGTACAGTAAGAAGCACTTTTATTATTGAGAAAAATAAAATCATTAAGGAATGGAGAAACGTTAAGGCAGCGGGTCATGCTGCAGAGGTTTTAGACTTCATAAAAAATTACTAAAAAAAAGGCCCCAGTTAAGGGGCCTTTTGTCAACTATAGAGAGAGAGATAGTTATTCTTTAGTCTCTTATTGCGTATGCGATTACTCCAGACTCTGTAACATCTGTACCAAGTCTTTCTGCTTCTTTACTCAATCTAATACCCATTGTTCCTTTCATAATTCCCCAAACTATTAGTGAAACTATAAATACAAATGCATTGATTGAAATTACTCCTAGAAGCTGCGCTCCGAATGATGCATCACCGTTTGTTAGCGGAACTGCTAAAGTTCCCCAAATTCCAGCGAATAGGTGAGCAGGTACTGCTCCAACAACATCATCGATTTTAAGTGAGAATAAAAATTTAGTTCCGAAGACAACTATTATTCCACCAATCGCACCTATAAGAATTGCTGCTAGCGGTGAAGGCATTAATGGTTCAGCTGTAATTGCAACAAGACCACCAATTGCTCCGTTAAGCATTTGAATGACATCAGTTTTACCCGACATTAATCTTGTTATTGCACCAGCTGCTAACACACCACCACAGGCTGCTAAGTTTGTATTAATGAAAATATTTGAAACTGCTACTGCGTCATCAAATGTTCCCATTGCTAATTGTGATCCACCATTAAATCCGAACCAACCTAGCCATAAAATAAATACACCAAGTGTTACTAATGGCACTGATGATGCTGCAAATGGCTTCATAGGTTTAGCTGCTCCAGATTTATCAAATCTACCAGTTCTAGCTCCTAAAAGAATTGCTCCAGCTAATGCTGCTGCACCTCCAGTTGAGTGAACAAGCGTTGAACCTGCAAAGTCAGAGAAACCAGCAGCTGCCAACCAGCCACCACCCCACTGCCAACCCATAACGATTGGATAGATAATTCCTGATAGAATAGCCGCAAATAAAAAGAACGGCCATAATTTAATTCTTTCAGCTAATGTTCCAGATACAATTGAAACTGTTGTTGCACAGAAAACCATTTGGAAATACCAATCAGATCCATCTGCATAACCAGTATCAACTGCACTTGCATCAGACCATGGAGTAAAGCTTCCAATGTATCCACCTTCTGGAATTCCGTATGCTAAATTATATCCAACCATCCAGAACATAATTCCAGCTATTGAAAATAATCCGATATTTTTGGCACATATTACTGATACACTTTTTGATGTTACCATCCCTGATTCGAGCATGGCAAAACCTGCTGCCATAAACATTACTAAGAAACCACAAACCAAGAAAAGAAATGTATTGAATATGAAACCAACTTCAGCTGAAACTGTAGTTTCAGCATAACCTGCACTAGTCATATTTAGTAAGAAAAATAAACTTACTAATGGACCAGCCAGTCTTTTTAAAAGTTTAACCATTTCACCTCCGTTTAATTAAAGATGCTGTTATAGATTTAATAAAACTAAAAACTATTGATTGTTATTTAAAAGAGATATGCAGTATTTGCATGTAGTACACCGTATGCTTGTATAAAAAAACAGCCTTTATTAAATTCTAATTTTTAATAAAGGCTGTTTTAAAAGTTTATTTATTGAAAACTTCTTTAAGCGCTTTTGCAGGTAAAAACTTTACCTTTTGAGAAGCAGCGATTTGGATCTGTTCTCCAGTTCTTGGATTTCGACCAATTCGAGCTTTTCTTTTAGCCACTTTATATGTTCCAAAACCAGCAATTTTAACATTATCGTCGCCTTTTAAAGCGTCCAAAATAGTGTTGGTAATCGTATCAAATGTACGCTCAGCATCAGCTTTACTTTGATTTAATGACCCTGCTAATTTTGCTATAAGTTGTTTTTTGTTCATTTTAGCTCCGGTTTTAAAGGTTATGTTTATATACTTAACAAAATCGTTGATAATTCAAGCTATTTTTTTGTGTCTCTAATTAGATTTACCACAATATATAGTTGTAAATAAGTATTGATTTATAAAGCTTTTTTTAAAGTTAAAAAATCCCCTTAAAATAAGCCTAAATCTTTAAGGTCATTGAATGTTGCAAAAAACATTAAAGTTAACAATAAAAACATTCCGATTCGAAAAAAACCTTCCTGTGTTTTTTGACTTAATGGCTTTCCTAAAACCTTTTCAAATGCATAAAACATTAAATGACCCCCATCTAAAAGGGGGATTGGAAAAAGGTTAATTAAGCCCAAACTTATCGATATGTAGGCCATCATACTAATAAATGGCAATATTCCAAATTCAGCCACTTGTCCTGAAATCTTTGCTATTCTAATTGGTCCACCTAATTGTGAACTATCTCCAGATCCAGTAAGCATTGAACCCATATATTTAAGAGATGAAGTAGTTACAAAATAGACTTCTTTAACAGACTCTATTAATGCATTTGCTGGCCCTAATCGTTTATGATTTATTTCGTTATTATATGGACTTAGTTTAATACCAACTATTCTTTTGTTAATTTTATTTCCTAAATTATCAACACCTGCAACAATTTTTGGTTTAACCTTTAATAATACCTCTTGATCATATCTAAAAATTTTGAAATCAACTACCTCTGAGGTTGACATTAAAATTAGTTTAGAAACATCAAGAATACTCTCAACTTTATTGTTATCTATTTCAAGTATCACATCATTTTTTTGCATTCCCGCTACTTCTGCTGGACTATCTTTTTGGACTTCGTCAATAACTGCAGGCGTAAAGTCTTTTCCAGCAAACATATATATGAATAAAAAAATAAATATTGCTAAAACAAAATTTGCTATTGGCCCACCCGCTACAATTAAGGATCTTTGATATAATGGTTTTGTTACAAAGAGTTTTTCTTGATCCTCTTTATTGTATTTTTTTAACAATTCTTCTTGATCGGCTTGAGAAAATACATTTCTATCACCAAAAAATTTTACATAACCTCCAAGAGGTATCCAGCAAATTTTCCATCTTGTGCCCGATTTATCATTCCAACCAATCAATTCTCTGCCAAAACCTATTGAAAAATCTGTTACACCAACTCCATATTTTTTTGCAAAATAATAATGGCCATATTCATGTATGAAAACAACTACTAAAATCAGTACTATAAATGGCAAAATAAAAGATAGCATTTGATTTAATTATATTAACTATATGGGTTTCTTACAAGTTTCAAAGTGTCCAATTTATGTCAATTATAGGTATTATAAAGTCCTAAATAAATGATTTATTGTAATTGGCATTAGAACATATAAGCATTTTCTATATATCTTTAAAAGAATCAAGCATGAAAAACTTTAATGAATTAGACATAGAAAACAAACTAAAGAATTCAATTAAGTATTCAAATTTTATCACACCCACACCAATTCAATCTAAAGCAATACCCATTGCACTTGAAGGAAAAGATGTGCTTGGAACCGCACAAACTGGTACTGGCAAAACTTTAGCTTTTACAATTCCACTTATAAATAAATTGATCATTAACAAAAATGCAATGGCATTAATCATATGCCCAACGAGAGAATTAGCTAGTCAGGTAATGGGTACGATAACTAAACTCACTTTAGGAAATATAAGAATTGGTAATGCTCTTTTAATTGGTGGAGAAAGTATGCAAAAACAACTAAGACAGCTGAATAAAAGAGCTCGAATAATTGTTGGTACACCAGGCAGAATTAACGATCACTTAAAAAGAAAAAGCTTAAATTTATCAAGAGTTAATTACTTAGTTTTAGATGAAACTGATAGAATGCTTGATATGGGGTTTACACCTCAAATTGAAATAATTTTAAAATTTATCCCAAAAGAACATCAAACATTATTATTTTCAGCAACATTGCCAAATAATATATTAAAAATTTCTGAAAAATATCTGAGAAAACCAGAAAGAATTTCAGTTGGATCAGTTTCAACTCCAATAGAAAAAATTAAACAAGAAACTTTTCAAATAACTCCAGATAAAAAATATCATGAATTAATCAATCAATTAGTTGAGAGACAAGGTTCAATATTGGTTTTTGTTAAAACAAAATATGGTGCAGATAAAATTGTAAAAAGATTAAAATATGACGCTCATTCAGCAGAAGCAATTCATGGAAATCTAAGACAAAGTAAAAGAGACAGAGTTATTAGAAATTTTAGATCTGGCAAAAGTAGAATTCTAGTTGCAACCGACGTTGCTGCTAGAGGATTGGATATTCCATTAATTCAACATGTAATAAATTATGATCTGCCACAAGTACCTGAGGATTATATTCATAGAGTTGGAAGAACAGGTAGAGCAGGAAAAGAAGGATCGGCACTTACCTTCTTAACAAATAATGATCGTGGTATGTGGAGAGAAATTCAGAAATTAATAAATCCAAATTTTAAATTAGAAGAAATTTTTAATAAAAAATCTAACAAAAAAAATAAAAAATATAAAAAAAGAGGTAAATCGTTCAAAAATAGTAGAAATAGAGACGATAGGAGAAATAATAAAAAAAAAACTAAGTTTAAAAATAAAAAATTCAAAAAATTTCATACTGATAACTTAGAAAAACAAGGTGATAATCATGATAGTAGAAAAAAATTTAAATTTAAGAAAAAATTTAAGAATAGAAAAAGACCAAGAAACTTCTCCTTTAAAAAATTTAAAAAAAATTAAATTACCTCAATTTCCACGTAACCATAGGTAAGAGTGTTGCAACAATAAATGAGCAAAACAACAAAGATTGTGAGATAAATATTGGAAAAAAATCAGCAGGTAATATTATTCCTACAAGTATTGATTTTGAGAAATCGGGACTAGGAAATAATAGAATTCCACCAATTAAACCAACTATAATTGAAACATATGCATTTTTTTCATTAAATGATTTTGAATAAAAACCATAAAATACACTTAATACCGCTGCACAACAAAATAAATCAGCTAATAAAAATAGATATAAAATACTTAATCCTTTTGATGCAACAAAAAATGAAATCAAGGATAAAAATATTATAATTTGTTTAGATAATTTTAAATAATTACCTTTAAATTTTATAACTTTATTTCCATCAACAATAATCAAACTAGAGATAGCATTTACCAGTGTATCTATACTGCTCACTGTCAGTGAAATTGCTAAAATAGTTATTATTATTGATAAAAAGATGGCTTGGTCTTTTAACAATAAAGAAAAGAATGCAAGGTCTGGAACCACGCTTGGATTTTGGGAGGTTGCAACTAAACCTGAAAAGCCCATCATGAATACTATTGGTATAATAATTATAAAAGAAACTATTAAGCTATTTTTTAAAACTTTATTATTTTTAGCAGCATAAACTCTTTGCCAGTTACCTTGATGAAAAAGATTAGTTGCTGCAACAGCTATAAAAAAAGTTAGACCTGCAGTGAAGTTGGGTAAATAACCTGAACTTAACAAATGAGGCTTGTTCTGTTTTACAAACTCAAAACTAAAGTCATTAGAATTAAAAGAAATTAAATAAGAAAATGCAATTATTAAAAGCAAACCAAAAACTATGAATTGTATATTATCTGTAAATATTGAAGCTCTAAGCCCTCCATACAAAGTGTAGACAAGTGAGCTGACAATTACAATAGATGCCGTGATCCATAGATCAGTTCCTGAAATGTAATTAATTAAAATTGAAACGGCGGTAACTTCTGCTATTAAAAAAATAGTCATATAAAAAATTGATAAAAACAAAATTAACTTAAATAATTGTGAGCCAAATCTTGATCTAATTACTTCAATTAAAGATTTCCCTGTTGAGTATTTATCTCTAAATTTTTTTCCTAAATAAATTAATGCAAAAAGAGGAAATGCTGTCCCTAAAGAATATCCAATAACAGCCCCTACTCCTCCCCAGGTTGCTGCTGATGCGGGACCGAATAAAATCCATGCTCCTAAGGCAGATGCAACTAAACTAGTAGTTAGTGAAAAGGTCCCTACAGATCTACTTGCAACTAAATAATTGTTTAACCCTTGAAATTTTTTTGAATATACAAGGCCAACTATTACAAAAATAATACTAATAATTAGGGTTAATAAAATTGCAGATGATTGATTTAAGATGTTTATCTGATCCATTTTTCCCTTTCTGAATTACCGGACAGGTTCCTTGGGTATTTCTCAGCCATATGGCACCCCATTAATAATTTTTATATTAAATGATAAATAAGTAAAGAGAGATGTTAATCAACTATTTGAATTATACATAGCTATTATTCACTATTAGCGCTCCTAAAATATGACTGATGCTATACTACTTAGTTTCTCTCTCTTATTATAAGTTAATTATAATACTAGGCTTCGTAGTTTGAAGCCTAGAGAAGAAATTTTATTAAATTTTCAGCTTAAATCTCAAACACATGTGTCACTATTAATTATTTTCTTTATTTGCTACAGGATGTAATTAGTAAATTCTATGAAAATATTTTCGATTTTTATTTTTTGTTTTTTTGCATTTGCTGCAAATTCCATGGAAAAGAAAACAACATTTGATAAAGATTTGTTTAGCAAAGCCCAATCTGAGGGCAAAATTATAGTTATCAGTTCTTGGATCGAATATTGTGGATCTTGTGCAAATCAAATGAAAGTTTTGCAAAAAGCAAAAAAAAATGGTGAATTGTTAGATATTAAATTCGATAACATCGAATATTTTGCATTTGATGTAACAAACAGAGATATAGCAAATTCGTTTGATGTGCTTTATCAAACTACTCTATTAATTTTCAAGGGTGATACGGAAGTTTATAGAAGCATAGGTGAAACTACAGAGGATTTAATTTATGAAGCTTTAAAAGCTTCTATTTAAAACCAAAATCTACAAAATATTAAATCTTATTCATTCCTCACTAGCGGATAAACTTTTGGACTTAGATACTTGAGGTTTGTAAAGACTATTAATATCATTGTTACTAATCCAACTGTAATTGTTACATTTAAGAATATATCAAATTCAAATAGCCATTTAAGTTGAAAAATATTTTCAATAATAAATTTTGATGAAATTATAGAAAAAAATGTAGAGAAAAGAATTATAGAAAAAAATGTAATTATAAATTCAATTAAAGATGAATAAATTATTTCTTTTTTTGAAAATCCCAAAATCTTAAAAACTAAATTTTGGAAAGTTTTTATTTTTCCTTGCACTATAATCGCACTGGATATTACAACCAATCCTATTATCACTGTAACAGTTGAAATTATAATGACCGCTATAAATACTTTATTGAGAACATCAGTTACTTTTTTTAAATAATCAGAGATTTTTACAATAGAAACGCTGGGGAATTCGTCTAGAAAATTAATATCATCGAATTTACCAATATTATTAAACTTTACTGTCGAAAGGTATTCATGTGGAATTTTATTTGCAAATTGAGGGTTTAGCAACATTGCAAAATTAATGCTAAGATCTCTATAATCAACTAATCTAAAATTCACTACCTCACCATCTATTTCTCTCCCATAAATGTTGAGAGTGAATATATCTCCAATTTTAACTTCAAAATCTTTTGCCACTTTGCTATCCAAAGAAATTTGTAATTTGTCTGGGCTTGATAAATCCCACCAGTTACCTTGTGTTAAAGGATTATCTTTTGGTATCTCATCTGACCATGATATTCTTCTATCATTCATTATAACCCAATAACTGTCATTAGTATTTTTAATGTAAGAATTAGGATCTATACCATTAATTTTTACAAGACCTGCTGAAACCATAGGAACTACCTCTAATTTTGACTTATTATCAGAATCAAATATTATTTTTTCGAATTTTTCTCGTTGATCATTTTGAATTCCTAAGAAAAAATAATCTGGTGCAATTTCTGGAATAGATTTGGAAATTTCTCTTTTAAAATTTGAGCCTACAAATGCCAGCGTTAACAAAAGTGTCATTCCAAGACCTAAAGACATTATTGTAATGGGCGTGATACTTTTTGATTGAGTTATATTTTTGACCGCTATTTTTACTGAAATCTTAGAATTTTTATATTTTTTTAATAAATGAATAATTGTTACAGAAAGATAATAAAAAATTAATAAACAAATAAAAAATGATACGAAATATGCAACACTATAAAATGGTATTGAAGACCTAATTGCAAAAAGACTAATTAATATAAGCAATAATACTATACTAATTATTACTGATTTCACTGAATAATTAAATTGCAGACTTTGAAATACATTTCTAAATAAATTTGATGCTTTAACTTGATCTATAGAATTAACAGTTGGTATTGAAAATATTATCATTACCAACATTCCAACTAAAAAAACTATAATTAAATTT
This sequence comes from uncultured Pelagibacteraceae bacterium, assembly GCA_902563435.1. Taxonomy (GTDB): domain Bacteria; phylum Pseudomonadota; class Alphaproteobacteria; order Pelagibacterales; family Pelagibacteraceae; genus Pelagibacter. The sequence continues at coordinate 21,809 of CACEXE010000007.1, read as the reverse complement.
ATAATAGAAAAACTAGCTTCTATATTTAAACCCAAGCCATCTGAAATATATTTATCGACTATTGGGATTAAAAAAAAACTTAACCCATATGAAAATACAGTGATTAAAACTAATAAGATAGCTAATTGTAAATAATATATTGTTTTTATATTTCCAGAAAATACACCTATTGCTTTTTGAACTGCAATTGACGAATTTTTTTGATTTATAAATGATAAAAGAGTATTCGCTATACCAATACCAGCAATTAACATAGCGCTTATTGATACAAGTGATAAAAATTGTGAAAAATTATCAACAATCCGTCTAATGCCTCCAGCTGAGTTTTCGGGGTATCTTAATCTAACTCTATTTTGATCTTTAAATAAGCTCTCTACTCTTTTAATGCCCTCTTTACTTTTAACAGATTTGTTAAATTTTACTTTATATTCATAATTTAAAAAACTACCAAGGGTATTTAAATCTAACTTATCTAAAGTTTTTTTTCCAGTTAATGCAAAATCTCCAAATACAAAGGCACCTCCAATATCTGGTAAAACTTTAACTATACCAATAACTTTAAACTCTTTGTCTTGAACCTTTACAATGTCGTTTATTTTTAAATTTAAATTTTTAAAAATATTTTCATTTACTAATATTGAACTTTCAACCTGATTTAATTTTTCTAAAGCGTCATTGGGTTCATAGAGTGCTTTTCCATACAATGGATAAAATTGATCAACTGATTTTACTCTAGTAAATGACGTTTTGTTGATTTTTTTATTAACAGTTGAAATCATTGTGCTAAATTCAACCATTTGGGAGACGGTAGCAAATTTAGTAATTTTATCTATTTTAATTTGATCACCTATTTTGTTGTTGTAGTCAATTTCTATATCACCCCCTAATAATAATTTTGCATTTTCATTAAGTTCATTTTCTAGACTATCTTCAATCGTCATTATAGAACTTAAAATAAAGAGACTTATAAAAAGAGTAATAATTATACTTGAGATCTTATTATAACTTCTTGTTAAATCTCTAAGAGCATATTTAAAATAAAGACCAAAATTTTGATTTTTATTCAATTTTACCATCCTTAATTTTTATAATTCTCTTAGAAAGATTTGCCAATTTATTATCGTGCGTAACCATAATTAAACTTGCATTTTCTTCTTTTACATAATCAAAAAGAATATTTGAGATTAGCTCAGAATTTTCACTATCTAAATTTCCAGTTGGTTCATCTGCTAAAATTAATTCAGGCTTCATAACAATTGATCGTGCAATTGCTACTCTTTGCTGTTCTCCTCCAGATAATTGACTAGGTAAATTATTTAGCCTCTTTCCAAGGCCAAATTTATCTAGGATTTCTTTTGCTTTATTAATCGGATCTTTAATTTTATTAATTTCTAATGCTAAACTCACATTTTCTATAGCTGTATAATTGGGAATTAAATAAAATGATTGAAAAACAATGCCAATACCCTTTCGTCTTATCTCTGAAATCTCATCTTCTTTTAAACTCGAAATCTCAAAGTTTTTAAATTCAATTTTTCCTGAAGATGCTTTTTCCAAACCGCCTATCAGCATTATTAAGCTTGTCTTTCCTGACCCACTTTCTCCTACCACAGATATTGTTTCCTTATAATCAACTTCAAAGCTTACATCTTGTAAAACATTTATAAGATTGTTATCAGTATTATAGTTTAAGTTCACATCTGTAAGTTTAAGAAGTTTAGTCATGTTTAAAAAATGTATTATTAAAATAATTATATTATGTCTAGTTGCATTTGGGGTAAATGCTGAGAATAAAGTTGTTTTATTCGGAGATAGTTTGATGGCTGGATATGGACTTAATAAAGAAGACCATTTGTCTACAGTGCTTCAAAAAAATTTAAATAATAATGGATTAAATGTCAGAATTATAAATGCAAGTGTCTCAGGTGATACAACTGCGGGAGGTTTAAATAGAATAAATTGGACTCTATCTGAAAAGAATATTGATATTTTGGTTTTGGGTTTAGGCGCAAATGATATGTTAAGAGGTATAAAGCCAAAAGAGACAAAAGAAAATTTAGAGAAAATAATTAAAATTATAATTGATAAAAATATTAAAATTATATTAGCAGGTATGATTGCTCCTGAAAGTCATGGTAAAGAATACAGAGATAAATTTAATATAATTTATTCTAACCTTTCTGATAAATATAGCTTAACTTTTTTACCTTTTCTTCTAGAAGGTGTTGCCTTAAAGCCAGAGCTAAATCTTGAGGACGGGATGCATCCAAATCCTAAAGGTGTTCAAATTATAAGCAAAAATATTGAAAAAAAGATAACTAGTTTGATTAATTAATTTATAGCCTCACCAGCACTTAAATAATTATATCCGAAAACATCTGCAACTGCTTTGTATGTTACTTCACCCTTATGGACATTTAAGCCAGCTAAGAAATTTGGATCATCTTTTAATGCTTTATAATAACCATCACTAGCTATTCTGTTTAAAAAAGGAAGAGTAGCATTATTTAATGCGATGGTTGATGTTCTAGGGACACCACCTGGCATATTTGCTACACAATAATGAACAATATCATCTACAATGTATGTTGGTTCAGCGAATGTGGTAGGTTTACTTGTTTCAACGCATCCTCCTTGATCTATTGCAACATCAACTATTACTGATCCTCTTTTCATGTTTTTAAGCATCTTTTTTGTGACAAGTTTTGGTGCTTCTGCACCTGGTATTAAAACACCTCCAACTAATAAATCACATTCTGAAATTAATTTTTCTAAATCAGTTTCATCACTCAATTTTGGTATTATAAGATCACCAAATTTTTTTGATAATTCGTTTAGTCTTTTCTCTGATTTATCTACTATATGAACTTTTGCTTTCATACCTGTAGCAATAATTGCTGCATTTTCACCAACAACTCCACCACCCAAAATCACTACATTTCCAGGATCAACACCAGGCGCTCCTCCTAAAAGAAGTCCTCTCCCCTTTTGATTTTTTTCAAGGCAATGTGCACCAGCTTGAACTGACATTCTTCCAGCAACTGCACTCATTGGAGCTAATAAAGGTAATCTACCGTTGTTGTCAGTAACCGTTTCATAAGCAATACAAACTGATTTAGAGTTTACTAAACCTTTAGTAAGTTCTTTTGCAGCCGCTAGGTGTAAATATGTAAAAACAATTTGATTTTCTTTAATCATTTTTACCTCGCTTGGTTGTGGTTCTTTTACTTTTACGATTATTTCTGCATCATCAAAAATATCTTCAGCTTTATCTAAAATTTTTGCACCTGCAGATTTATATTGTTCATTATAAAATCCAGCTTCGAAACCACCATTATTTTCTACTAGTACCTCATTTCCATTTGAAGTTAGTATTTTTACACTTTCAGGAGTAAGGCCAATTCTATTTTCTTGAGACTTTATTTCTTTTGGAACACCTATTTTCATATAAGTGGATTAATTTTTTTTGCTTTTCGAATAATTTGTAATCCCAGTTCTTAATTTATCTATTATTTCATCGATGTGTTTTTTTTCACAAATAAACATTGGTGCAATAATTAAACAATCCCCTGTTGCTTTAAAATTCACTCCAGCATCATAACAATGTTTAAAGCATGTAAATCCTGCTGCTCCAGGTTTTTTATCCATTTTAATATCAATTCCACCCATCATTCCATAACCTCTTATGTTATCAACAACGTCTATATCTTTTAACGACATCAAACCTTCTTGGAAATATGGTGCTAAATTTTTAGCTCTATTAAATATATCTTCTTTTTCAAATATATCTTGAACAGCTAAACCTGCTGCAACAGAAACAGGTATTCCTGAATATGTGTAACCATGAAATAATTCTATAGAGCCTTTTGGTGATCCATCCATTACCGTATCATAGATTTCTTCTTTGCATGCAACTGCACCCAGAGGACTTATTCCATTTGTTGTAGCTTTTGCCATAGTTATAATATCTGGTGTAACACCATATTCTTGTGATGCAAATGGAGAGCCCGTTCTTCCCCATCCAGTTATAACTTCATCAAAAATTAATAATATGCCGTGCTTATCACAAATTTCTCTTAGTCTTTGTAAATATCCTTTTGGTGGGACTAGAGTTCCTGTAGATCCTGCAATTGGTTCTACAATACATGCTGCAATATTTTCTGATCCAAAGTTTGTGCAAATTCTTTCTAAGTCTTCAGCAATTTCAACTCCTGTTTCTGGTTGGCCTGATATAAACTTATGTTCTGGTAAATGCGTATGTCTCATATGAACAACACCCGGCATCAATACACTAGCAAATGTTTTAACATTGTTGATCATTCCGCCGACTGAGGTTGCGCCGATATTCATACCGTGGTAAGCTCTTTCTCTACCTACAAATCTAAATCGTTCCCCTTCACCTCTAGCTTTATGATAAGCTACTGAAATTTTTATTGCTGTTTCAACTGCAGTTGACCCACAAATAGTATAAAAAATTCTATTTAAATTTCCTGGTGTATGTTTTGAAATTCTTGTTGCTAATTCAAATGATCCACCAAAGCCTTGTTGGAATGGTTGAGCGTAGTCTACTGTTCTTAATTGTTTTGTGATTGCCTCAATTATTTCTTCTCTACCATGTCCCAATGGATTACAAAATAATCCAGAACTTGCATCGATTTGTGTCTTGCCTTGATGATTTTTTAAATAAACACCTTTTGCCTCAACAATTAATCTAGGGTTTGCTTTAAAATCTCTATTGGATGAAAATGGCATCCAATGTTCATTTAAAGAATTTGGTATTTGTGGCTTTTCTGAACTCATAAAAATTTCTAATGTTATTATTACTCTTTCATAGACTAAAATAAAAAAATAGAAAATAATTTCTCTGCATCATAAGTATGTCATTAGGTGACACCAAATACAACTCAAAGTTGAACCCATTTTAGACATTTTTAAATCACCTTTGATTAATGTGCTTACAAAATACGTTTACATATATCTAAAATTGAACTTAAATGAGGGTAATTAAATTTAATTAAGGAGATAAAATGAAGAAACTAATTAGCTTTATTTTAGGAAGTTTATTTGCTCTTAACTTGTCTATTTCAGCTGCAAATGCTGCTGCAAATGAAGTAAGAGTTGCTTACTTTCTAGAATGGCCAAGTCCAAATTTAGAGGACATGCAAAAAAAGAATTTTGCTAAAGCACTAGGAGTTCCAGTAAAATGGACAAACTTCACTAATGGTGGAGCTATGACTGATGCAATGCTAGCTGGAGATATTGATATTTCATACTCTCAAGGTTTAGTACCTTTTATCAATGCTGTAAAATCTAATGCACCTATCAAATTAGTTGATATTGCAATGGAATATGGGATGGGCGGAACAACTTGTGTTACATCTAACGCTTCTGGAATTACAAAAGCAAACGGCTCTGAATTAGAAGGTAAAAAAGTTGCTGTTCCACTTGGAACTATGGCTGAGTATGTCTTTGACGAAAGTATGAAAGTTATTGGAGCTGATAGAAGTAAAATGGATATAATTCAAATGGATCCAGAAGAAGGTGCTGCTGCATTAGTAAGTGGTGATGTTGTAATGGCATGTTTATTTGGCGGAAATTCTATTAAAGCTGCAGTTGCGGTTGGTTCTAGACTTTTAACAGTACAAGAAGCAAGAGATGCAGGTATCTTAGGAATAGATATTACATCTGTAACTGATAAATTTATGAAAGAAAATCCAGGTATGCTTAGAACTTTTATAGAAGTAACTCATGAAGCAAATGATAGATATAGAGCTGGTAAAAGCGATATGAACGCAATGTCAAAAGCTTCAGAAATGAAAGTTGCTGATATGAAAGAAACTTTAAGTGGATTTAAATTTCTTACTCCAGAAGAGACTAAACAGTCAATGGAGAGCGGTAATCTTGATGGTTTCCTAAAAGGTATGGGAACACCAGGCGGTGCCGTTGATACTAGTTTTTTACCTTTATAATTTATAAAGAGTAAAACAAATTTAATAGGCGCTAATTATTTAGCGCCTATTTTTTTTAACATTAGTTTTATATAAAGTTATTTCTATGAGTGACTTAGTTTCCAAAGATTTAAATATGATTTTTAAAACTCCTAAAGGAGAAACTGTTCACGCATTAAAAGATGTAAATTTTACTCTAAAAAAAGGAGAACTTCTTACTGTTCTTGGTCCCTCAGGATGTGGGAAAACTACTCTTTTAAATATTGCTGCCGGTTTTTTAAGACCTACTTCAGGTTCTATTGTTTTAGCTGGCAATGAAATTAATGGTCCAGGAGTTGAAAGAGGAATGGTTTTTCAACAAGGAGCTTTATTTGAGTGGTTAACAGTTGCTGAAAATGTTGATTTTGGACTTAGAATGAAAAAAGAAGATCCAATAAAAACCGCTAAAAGAGTTGAAGAATGGCTAGAAATTGTAGGTTTGAAAGGGTTTGGCAACACTCCTACCTACCAATTATCTGGAGGGATGCAGCAAAGAGTGGCTCTTGCAAGATGTCTAATTAATGATCCTGACTTAATATTAATGGATGAACCCTTAGGCGCGCTGGATGCGTTAACTAGGGAGAAGATGCAATCTTTGGTTCTTAAAATTTGGAAAGAGACAGGAAAAACTATCATCTTAATTACTCATTCAGTTGAAGAAGCGTTGTTACTTGGTGAAAGACTTTATGTAATGGCACCAAGACCAGGAAGAATACATAAAGAATACAATCTACCTTTTGCTGAAATGGGTTTAAAGGAAGATTTAAGAGAAATAAAAAAAAATAAAGACTTTTCATCTAAGCGTGAAGAAATTTTATCCATGATTTGGAATATGGAGGAAGAAATTATGGGAAAAGAAAATTAAATGTTAACTCAAATAATAACCATACTAATTTTTGTATCTATAATTGGATGTATTATGTATGGCAGAAGATTAATACAAACTGAAAAAGTTGATGCTGTATTTGGAAATCCTGAAAGAGCTAAAGGTGGAACCCATTGGGTTATTGTTGGAAGCGCTGCAATATTACTAGTATGGCTTTATTACTCTTGGGACATAGCAAAAGGTTTTTATCCAAAATCAGCAAACGAATTATGTCAGGTTGCTAAAATAAATGAATCACTTTTGGGATTAAAATATCAATTTCCGATAGAGGAAAGAGAGTTCAAAAGTACATCAATCATAAAGATTGAAAATAAAAATCTTCAAAAAATAACAGCTGAAATCCAAAATTCTAAAGATCTTACCAATCAACAAAAAACAATTTTAGTTGGATATATAAATAAAACAAAAAAATTAATTCCTTTATTAACTAACGAGGACTTAATTGAAATGGATACTAAAATTAAAATAAGTGAAATGACAAATGAGATTAAACAATTAAGTTTAGATTTTAAAAAAGAAGATTATCCATTTGAAACAGAAGTTGAAAAAAGTGAACGGTTAAAAGCAATATATGAACAAGGTAACTGGGGCATAACAACAGTTAGATCAGGAACTGGTACTATAGAAAATACTATTGAAGTTCCGTTTGTTGCAGAAACTTCAAAAGGTTTAAAATTTCAAGCTGCTGCAGAGGAACTGAAAAAAATTAATGATAAATTTTTTAAATTAAGAAATCACAATCCACAATTCAAAAGTTCAATTAAAGAACTGAAAGATGAAGTTAAAACTTATAGAAAAAGTTTAGATGATAATGAGGAAATTGCCTCAGATTACGCCAAAAATATAGTCAAAATTGCAAGAAGAATTGAATTTGCAAGCATTTATCCTCCAAATGCACTAAATGAAATGCAAAAAGCGATTATTGAATTTGATGACCTTCAGGAAAAAGAACAAGCTGGTCTTAGATTAATTGATATTGTTTTATTTCCAGCTGGAACAATTGTTGCGAGTGGTCCAAGTTGCTCAGAACAAGGTTCTGGGAGATGGTTACCCAAACCGTCAGACACATTAAATAAATTTATCCTAATGTCTAATCCAAATGTTGGATACAAAAATATACCTCTTCTCTGGATAGAAATGATTGATGTTAGTTCAATAGTAGGATTTATTTTACCAGATTGGATTGCTGATATTTTACCAGGCGAATACCCTGTTCATACAAGCGAAGGGATAGTTAAAGAAAACTTTAAAGGTAAAGTTTTAAAAGTAGTTACGGGTGATTTTAAACTATTCAAGATACCTGTTCCTTATGGTCATATATGGGATTCATTCTTAAGAGTATTTTTAGGATTGGTTTTTGGAATAATTATAGGGGTTCCATTAGGTTTATTTATGGGACTAAACAGATTTGCTAAAGGATTTTTTGATCCTTTGATTGAATTATATAGACCAGTACCCCCATTAGCTTGGGCTCCACTTATAATTTCAGTACTTGGAATTGATAATACTGGAAAAGTATTTTTATTATTCATGGTTTCTTTATCAATTATGATTATATCCGCCAGAGCTGGAGCATCTGGAACTCAACTTTCTAAAATTCATGCTGCACACTCGTTAGGTGCTTCTAAAAGACAAATACTTCGACATGTTATATTTCCAAACTCTTTACCTGAAATATTGACTGGAATTAGAGTCGCTGTAGGAATGTGTTGGGGAACTTTGGTAGCAGCAGAATTTTTAGCTGGAACTACAGGTATTGGATTTGTTGAAAATGTTGCAAAAAAATATTTTCAATATGAAGTAATTTGGATAACAATTTTTATTATGGGAATGTTGGGATTATTATTTGATATAACTTTAAGAAAAATAATTGATAGAACTATTCCTTGGCGAGGAAAGGGATAATATAATAATTAATGATAAAAAAATTTAAGGTAAATGTTTCTATAAAGACCTTAAATAATATCTACAAAAAAGTTAGGGAATTTCCATTTAATGATATCCAACAGATGAATGGATGGTTACATGGAACAAATCATGCTTATTTAAAAAAGATTTCTAAGTACTGGACATCAAAGTTTAATTGGAAGTTACAAGAAAAAAAAATCAATAAATTTAACAATTACATTACTAATGTAGATGGGATTAATATTCATTTTATTAAGCAAAATGGTAGTGGAAAAAAACCAAATCCATTGCTTATTCTTCATGGATGGCCTGGAAGTTTTATTGAATTTTTACATATCGTGAAAAAACTAACTCATCCTGAAAAATTCGGAGGAAATAAAGAAGAGAGTTTTGATGTAATAATACCTTCTCTACCTGGATTTGGATTTTCTGGAACGCCAAAAAAACCTATTGGTCCAAAAAAAATTGCAAAAATTATGAATAAATTAATGACTAAAAAACTAGGTTATAAAAATTATTTTGCTCAGGGAGGAGACTGGGGTTCTGCTGTTTGTAATTGGCTAGGTCATGATCATTATCATAATTGTAAAGCTATTCATGTAAATTGTTTAAATATGAGACACCCAAAAGGAGCAATAACTTCAAAAGAAAAAAAATGGGAACAAAGATTTGCTAAAGAGCAAGTTATGCAAGAGGGATATAGGACACAACAGGCAACCAAACCTCAGTCATTAAGTTATGCAATGATAGATAGCCCTGTGGGTACTGCTGCATGGATATTAGAAAAGTTTTACTCATGGTCAGACTTAAAAAAAGGTAATATTCAAAATGTTTACTCAAAGAATTTGTTACTAACTAATATTATGATTTATATATTAACAAAAACTTTTAATTCTGCAGCTTGGATATATTTTGGTAGAAGAGAAGAAGGTGGAAGACCTTTTCCAAAAAATTTTAAAAAAATTAGAATACCTACTGCTATTGCAGAATTTCCAAAAGAAATGTTGAGCTGGCCGCCTAAATCGTATGTAAAAAGAATTTTTAATGTTAAAAGATGGACAAAAATGAAAAAAGGTGGACACTTTGCGGCTCTTGAGGAGCCAGATTTATTAGTTAATGATATAAGGTCATTTTTTAATAAAGATTTAAATATTTAAGATGGAAAAAAATAAACTTAAAAAGACTATTATTAAAATATTTTATAAGTTTAAACTTTCAAAAAAACATGCAGGTATTTGTGCTGATGCAATAATTAATGCTGAATTAGTAGGCGCTCCAACTCATGGATTATCTAGATTAAAAATGTATTGTGATCGGATCAAAAAAAAGCTTATTAATCCAAGGCCTAAAATCAAACTAAAAAATATTTCCCCATCTGTTACTCATATAAATGCTGATGACAGCATTGGATTTGTTGCTGCAGATACAGCTATTAAAAAAGCCATAAAAAATGCTAAAAAAACAGGAATAGGACTTGTAGCAGTTAAAAACAGTGGCCATTACGGTATGTCAGGATATTACGCTGAACAAGCTGTAAAAAAAAATATGATCGCCTTAGTATTTACTAATGCTCCGCCTGCTATTGCCCCACATGGAGCTATAAAATCTTTATTTGGCACAAATCCTATTTGCTTTGGATCGCCAACTGGTTCTAAAGTTCCATTTATATTGGATACATCTGTCTCAATGATTAATAGAGGAAAGATTAGAGTTGCATCAAGATCTAATTCAAAAATACCTGAGGGTGTTGCTTTGGATAAATTTGGTAATCCAACAACAGATGCTAAAAAAGCACTTGAGGGTGTTCAGCTTCCTATAGCAGGGTTTAGAGGATCAGGACTTGCATGGATGGTCGATATATTAAGTGGTGTTTATACTGGAGGTAATCATGGTGGTAAAGTGAAAGATCCTTTTGATGATTTTTCTGGACCACAAAATATTGGTCATTTATTTATTGTGATGAAAGCAAACTTATTTCAACAAAATTATAAAAAAAGAATAAAAGAAAACATAAAAAGAATTAAAAAACTTCCTAAATTAAAAGGACTTAAAGAAATATTATATCCAGGAGAAAACAAATTAAGAAGATATAAAAAGAATTATAAGTCTGAAATTAAAATTCCGGATAATATAATGGAAGATATTCGTGTTCTATTGAAATAGATTAAATGATTATCCTGCTCGTCCTAGATAATTCACCATTATAACCCCAGTTACAATTAAGCAAATTCCTATTAATCCATAAATATTAGGAACTTGATTATATTTTAATATCCCAAACAAAACTACACCCGCAACTGTTAATCCGCTGTAAGTTGAGTAACTAAATGCGACAGGTATCACTGACATTGCTTTAGCCAAAGAAAACATTGTAACACTCATTAAAAGCAAACAAGCAATAGTTGGTGTCAGCTTTGTAAAACCATCTGAAATCTTTGCAAAACTATTTGCAGCTATGCCTGTTGTAATTCCTAAAGCTAAAATTAAATATCCTGCAAATGGTTTCATTTCTTTATTATTTACTAATTATTATTTATTACAATAACTGATAATTGTTGAGAATGCCCAAATTTTTAGACTATTTATTTGATTATATAAGTTAAATAGAAACGAAATATCCAACTACTCCTAATCCAAAAAAAAGTGATACGACAATAGCTTTATTTATAAAATTTACTTTTTTTTCTTCTTTTATCATTCTGAGTTTAAGAGCATCTACATTTACTTTTTGAGGGGTATCAATATTTACGTCACCTGTTAATTGAGAAGAAATTTCAACATTAGATGCTCTTTTTCGGCTATTCAAACTCATATAAATACTATTAAAACATATATAAATTTTGATGCTATTTCCCAAGTGTCCGAAATGGGTTATTAAAATTTTATTTGATGTCCAAAATGGGGTCAAAAGACTAAAATGGGTTTGTGAAAAATGATTAAAAACTCATCACAATTAAGTGAAAAAGAAATTCAAAAAGTTATTGAAGAAAATTTTGATGAAATAGCTCCCTTTTACTTCAAGTTATTATCTGAGTGGACTAATTCATCATATGAAACATTTCAAGACATAGATAAGTATTTAATAATTCTTTATCTTATAAATAAAGATTTTGATTATTATATCCAAAATGGACTTGTAGAAAGTTATGATACTTTTTTCTTATATGACAAATCATTAGAACTAGACAGAATAAATATTATTGAAATATCAAAAAATTTAATTATTCCCAAAGAAAGTGCTAGAAGAAAAATTCTCCGCTTAGAAGAATTTGGTGTACTAAAAAAAATTGGCAAAAAGATATATATCGATAGATCGGCTTTTAGACTGGTTCAACCTAAAAATACTCTTCAAAATTTATGTGCATTACTTTCAAAGATTGCTGAGTTATGTGAAAAAAATAATTTAATTAATCAACCTAAGCAATTTGATGAAATCTCAAATGAAATTAAAAATAATTTCACATATTGTTGGTATTTTTTTTTAGAGTTTATTTTTATTTTTACAAATAGATGGAAAAAACAAGTGGGAGATCTTGAAATATTTTCAGTTGGAATGGTTATAATGTGGCATTCACTTGTTACAAAATCTTATGAAGCTAATGGAGGGAACTTTTCAAAGTGGAAAAAGAACAAAATAATAGTTCCTGAGACTGGTGTAAATACCATGTCAATTTCAGAAATAACTCATATTCCTAGACCAACTGTTGTTAGAAAATTAAATTATTTGCTAAAAAATAAATATATAAGTGTTAATAAAAAAAAACTGTTTAATGTTAACATGCAAGACAAAACATTAACTGATACCATTAAACTGCAGGAGAAAAATGTACTCTCACTTTCTCATTTAATCTTTAAGATATTCGGGCAAATAAATATTAAGTAGATCTTCTAAGTATAAAAATCATTATAAAGCCAGTTAAATACATAATAAGAGCATATGCTGCTGTTGGTATAATATAACTAATGTCACTAAATATTTGTGTAGCTACAAATATTGCTAATGTGCCATTTTGAAGTCCACACTCAATTGAAATACACTTTCTTTGTTTTATCCCAGTGGCTAATAACTTGGCTATGTAATATGCAAGCACCATCATGATAATATTAAGCACAAGAACAGCAAAACCTGCTTGTTTTAAGTAATTAAATATATTCTCTCTTTCTTCAATCCATATTGTTGCAAAAACAATTACAAATAATAAAGTTGTGATTTTCTCGATTATAGAAATATTTGAAGAAACAAAATTTTCTGCAAATTTCCTTACAATCATTCCTAAAATGACAGGCACTGTAACAACTAGAGCCATTTTTAATGCAATACCAGTCATGGTGATATCAGAAGATATATCTGTAACTCCCAATAAATTTGCTGATTTAAAAATAATAAAAGGAACAGAAATAATACTAATTAGGCTTATTATAGCGGTTAATGAGATTGATAATGCAACATCTCCATTTGCAAATTTTGTCATTACATTTGATGTTACTCCACCAGGAGCTGCAGCAATAATCATAACACCTACAGCGATTTCAATTGGTAAATCTAATATTAATACAATTATAAACGCAACTATTGGTAAAAGCATCAATTGACATACAAAGCCAATTATAAAATCTTTAGGATTATTGATTACTCTTAAAAAGTCACGTCCAGTTAATCCTAATCCAAGACCTAACATTATAAGAGCTAGAGCGATCGGAGCTATTTTGGTAACTACTTCCACTTTTTATCCTTATATCAATAATACTATATTAGTTTTTTTATTAATTTAGTATATATAAATTCAAATGCTTTCAGATAAATCAACAGTCTGTCCATTCAATTTACTTGATATTGCTCACCAAAAAAGAGGAGCCAAAGCAGCAATCGTAAATGCAGGCAAAAGACTTCCTATGCTATCTATAATGGATTGCGTAAAAGAAAAATTGATCATCCCTGTTTTTATAGGTGATGAAATAGAAATCAAAAAAACTGCTGAGGAGTTAAAATTCGATATCTCAGAATATGAAATAATAAATGAGCCAATTGAAAATAACACTGCCAAAATTGCGGCAAAGCTTGCTGGTGATGGAAAAGTCAAAATAATTGTTAAAGGTCATATACACACTGACATTTTAATGAAAGAAGTTCTGTTACGAAAATATAATTTGATTGGTAAAAAAAGATTGAGTCATATTTGGCATATGACTTTGGATAAAGAGGATAAACCACTAATAATAACTGATGGTGCTCTAAATGTTAATCCAAATGTTAAAACAAAAATGCATATTTTAAGAAATGTAGTTGATTTTTGTCATAGAATAAAAATAGCAAGACCAAAAGTCTCTATTCTTTCTGCAACAGAAGAAGTTTTAGACAGCATGCAAAGTTCACTTGATGCTAAAGAAATATGTGAATTAGCTGGAAGAGAAAGTCTTAATGCAGATATTTTTGGACCTCTAGCATTTGATAATAGTGTGTCAAAAAAATCTGCAGAAATAAAAGGAATAAAAAACATAGTTGCAGGAGATGCAGATGTATTATTAGTTCCAAATGTTGAAGCAGGTAACGCTCTAGTTAAAATGATGATTTATTTTATGGGAGCGTGTGCGGCAGGAGTGGTTATAGGAGGAAAAGTTCCAGTGGTAATTACTAGTAGATCAGATGATGCGACAGCAAGGCTAGCATCTATTGCGGCAGCTGTGGTAGCTTTGGATTAAATGAATATTGAAAAAAAATAATAATTAAATTAGGATTTAGACATGGCAATAAATTATTTAAAAAAATCACCCAAAACATCTTCTACTGATGATACAAAAACAAGAGAGATTGTAGAAAATATTCTAAAAGATATAGAGAAAACAAAAGAAGAAGGATGTATCGAGTTATCAAAAAAATTTGATAAATATGAAGGAGAAGTAGTAGTTACAAGAGAAAAAATTGAACAAATTAAAAAAAATTTAGATCCTAAAACAAAAGACGACATTCAGTTTTCCCATGAAAGAGTAAGAAAGTTTGCTGAAGCACAATTAAAAAATTATGGCCAAGATTTTGAGGTAGAGCTTTCAGATGGATTATTTGCTGGACAAAAATTAATTCCTGTTAATACAGCAGGTTGTTATGTACCTGCAGGAAGATATGCTCATATTGCTTCCGCAGTAATGAGTGTTACCACAGCTAAAGTTGCAGGTGTTAAAAATATTATTGTTTGCAGCTCACCAAAACCAGGGGTTGGAGTTCATCCTGCCATTGTTTATACAGCTGACTTGTGTGGAGCAGATGTAATAATGAATTTGGGTGGAGTTCAGGCTATTGCTGCAATGACTTATGGTCTTTTTGGTAATGCGCCGGCAGATATGCTTGTTGGTCCTGGAAATCAATTTGTTGCAGAGTCGAAAAGAATTTTATTCGGCAAAGTAGGTATAGATTTATTTGCTGGTCCTACAGAAATTGCAGTTATAGCAGATGAAACAGCTGACCCAGAATTAGTTGCTTTCGATTTAGTTGGGCAAGCAGAGCATGGTTACAATTCTCCAGCATGGTTATTTACTACTAGTAAATCATTAGCTGAATATGTGATGAAAAGAGTACCAGAATTAATTGAGGATTTACCAGACTTACCAAGAGAAAACTCTGGTGCAGCTTGGAGAGACTATGGAGAAGTTATTTTATGCGATACAGACGAAGATATGGCTAAAATCAGTGATGAATATGCTCCCGAACATTTAGAGATACAAACTAAAAACCTTCAATGGTTTCATGATCGATTAAAAAACTACGGATCATTATTTATTGGAGAAGAAACTACAGTTGCTTATGGTGATAAATGCTCTGGGACAAACCATATTTTACCAACAAAAGGCGCGGGAAAATATACAGGCGGTTTATTTGTCGGAAAATTCATTAAAACATTGAGTTTCCAAAGAATGACAAAGGAATCAACTAAAGAAGTGGGCGCAGCTTGTGCAAGAATTTCAAGATATGAAGGTATGGAAGCTCATGCTCGAACTGGAGATGTAAGACTTAGAAAATACGGATTTTCTAATTAGCTTTAAACTCTAGAAAGCAATAAAATTGTGACACCAATCACAAATACAACAATACCAAAAATTTCTGTTAACTTTACTTTTTCTTTGAATAAATATTTTGATGAAAAATAACTAAATAATAATTCAATTTGACCAACTGCTCTGACAAAGGATGCTTGGATTAAAGTGAATGCATAAAACCATGAGAGCGATGCAAAAAAACCTCCAATACCAATTAACATACAGTCGTATTTATCATTATATAGTTTTTTAAACTCTTTTTTTTCAAAGACTAAAAGGTAAATCGTTAAAATAATTGTTGGAATTAATAATCCAAAAAGTAAGGTTGATATTACTTTTTCAAAATTTGAATTAAAATTTTCTAAAGATAATGCAGCAGATCTAAAATAAACAATACTCAGAGCTAAGAATAAACCGGATATTAGTCCAATTAGTGTTGTTTTTGAAAATATGTTTTGAAGAAATAATTTTAAATCTTTAATAGATAAAATTATTACACCTAGAGTTGATATTATAATTCCACTTATGCCCAGCTTACTTAATTTTTCATTTAATATTAAATATTCAAATATAGCTACTTGGACAACCTCTGTTTTACTGAGTGAAGTTCCGACAACAAAATTTGAGAACCTAAATAAATATAATAATACAAAAGTAAATATTACTTGAAAAATTGATGCTAAAGTTACATTAAATAAGAAATCTGGTTGATTAAGTATTTCATTAATTACAGAAACTTCTCTGAAATATATAAAAAACAAAACAAATGCTAAAGGTAAAGCAAAAGAAAACCTTACATATGTTGACGCTATAGTTGAAACATCTTTGTTGATTTTTTTTTGAAATGAAGACCTTAAATTCTGAAAAAAAGCAGCAATAACTGTAACAACAACCCAATTCATATTAAATAATTAATGAAACAATAATATTTAAAAAATTTAAATTCTTCTTCCGTTTTCGTCAAAAATAAAAATATCTTTTGAGTCAAAATTAATTTGATTTTGGAAATCTTCCTGACTAGAAATTTTTGCGCTAAGTTCTAAATTGTCATTACTCATATATACAATTTTCTCATTTCCTAAATTTTCAACAAGATCAATTTTAGGTTTAAATTTAAATTGTGACTCAATTGATAAGTTAAAATGCTCAGGTCTTATTCCTAAAAAATATTTTTTTTTGTCAAATTTTATTTTTTCAAAAGTGATTTCATTACCTAAAAACTTAATTTTATTTTCTGAAATAATATTTTCATTATTTAAAGCTAAAATATTCATTTTTGGAGTTCCAATAAATTGAGCTACAAAAATATTTGCTGGGTTGTTGTAAATTTCATCTGGAGTTCCAACTTGTTCAATATTGCCAAGATTTAATATTACAATCCTATCTGCTAAAGTCATTGCTTCTACTTGATCATGCGTAACATAAATCATATTTGTTTTAATTTGATTATGTAATTTTGAAATCTCAACTCTCATTTCTGATCTTAGTGCTGCATCTAAATTTGATAAAGGCTCATCAAATAAAAATATTTTTGGATTTCTTGTTATTGCTCTTCCAATTGCAACTCTTTGTCTCTGTCCCCCTGACAATTGTTTGGGTCTTCTTTCCAACAATTCCTCTATCTTTAAAATTTTTGCTGCCTGCATGACTTTTGTTTGAATTTCTTCTTTAGATCTCTTTTCTATCTTTAACCCGAATGACATATTTTCATAAACATTCATGTGAGGGTAAAGAGCATATGATTGAAACACCATTGCAGTTTGTCGTTTGGAAGGATGTAGATCATTTATTTTTTGATCATTAATAAATATTTCACCTTCATCAATCTGTTCTAAACCTGCGATCATTCTTAACAAAGTTGATTTTCCACATCCAGATGGCCCAACCAGCACAAGAAATTCATCATCCTTGCCGGATAAATTGAAGTCTGTAATAATCTTATTTGAGCCAAAAGATTTATGTACTCCAGTAAATTTTATATTTGCCATTTTAGCCTTTAATATTATCTAAAACATCTATGCCGATTTGTTTTAGAATGTGAAGTATATCAATTGGTACCCAATTTTCACGGATTTTTCCTTCATCATGATGGTAAAAATCCATAACACGCATTGTTAATTTTTGCTTATTTGCCTTATATCCAAGCCAATCATTTGAACCGTAATATGCTTCTAAACTATGCCATCCTGCACATAGAGAAAATTTTCCATCTCCTATCTCGCAGTAATGACCCAGTTTAAAATAATCTCTTTCTGTAAATGATTTTCTAAAAGGTAATTGATGCATATCAATAAACCCCTCTAGTGATCTTGAAGTACCTATTCCACATGGACCATACCAGATCATTTTATCATGCCAATATTCTTTTTGAGGATGATTTAATAATCTATTTTTTAATTCCTCATTTGATAAGTTTTCTTTTTCAGGTTTCAAATTAAGACTTCTATTCATAGAGAGCGCTTGTTTTAAATTAAAATTGGATACCTCCATATTTTTTTCATAAAAATTTACTCCATCAGTATTTATAGGTGGAAGCCAAGCTCCCTCAGAGCCTCTAGATGGATTGATCGAAGATATGCCACACTGTCTTAAAAAATCCATCACATCAATTAAGATATGACTTTCTACTATTTTTGTTTCTTTGAGCTCATGAATTTCACAACATCTAAGATTAATCATTTTATAATTTGGTTTTATTCCTAACCAAGGTTTTATAAAATATCCTGAAAGGACTGAGTATGAACCTACTAAAACCTTGTCTCTAAAAGCACCACCAACAACAATATTCTCTCTTCTTTCAAGATCAGGAAAAGCCTCAAATAAAGGTATAAAGATTTTTTCTTTTAGATTTTTAAGTCCCTCAAATTCATTTATTGGATAAAAACTATTTATCTTTACATCATTTATAAATGCTTCATCTAAATTCTTGTCAATTTCACTTACACCTGATGTAATAATCTTATTAAGATAACCTCGGATTAAATTTTTATTTTGTAAATTTTTTTCTGGTGACAGAATAATGTCTTGAACATTAGTTTTTGTTTTTAGTCCTGTATCAAATTGTTCTATTTGCATATATTTATTTATTGGAAATAATCGTGTATCACAATATTATAATTAAAAAAATATGAATATTAGATTAGCAAAATTCAAAGATTTAATTCCTAGTAGTTTGCCATTTGTTGAGGGTAAGCTAGATGGACACAAAGAAAGAAAAAATTATTCTATTTTAGGTCCAGGTGTCGCAGAAGACGCTGAACAATCAATAAAAATATCTGAACCACATGGTTTTAATTTAGGTGCAGTATCAGCAAAACCCTTTAATGGATCGGGTTTACATAGCCATTTAACAGCAGAGGTATTCATAATATATTCAGGTAAATGGAGATTTTATTGGGGATCAGAGGGTAAAGATGAAACGATTTTAAATCCAGGAGACATTATTTCAATGCCAACAAATATGTTTAGAGCATTTGAAAATGCTGGTGATGAAGAAGGCTTAATTTTTGTTGTACTAGGAGGTGATGATCCAGGAATTGTTACTTGGATACCTGAGGTATTAGAGAGAGCAAAAAAGACAGGTATGGCACTTTTAGATGATAATTCACTAATCGATCTAAACATTAAAGCAATACCAAATGGCAGGAGATTATTAGAACCTATATCTGATGATGAAATAAAAAAATTTAATAATTACAAGTTAGATCAATTAAAAAGTAATATATCTACTCTTAATAATAGAATTGAAAATGAATTAAATATTGGAGATAATATTAAAATTTCACATATACTAGGAAACATATTTCAAGATAAGTCTGTTAATCCAATAATAAAACAGGATACAGGCTTTAGTTTGAGTTGTTTCAAATCAAAAAAAGGGAGAGTTGAAAATTTAGTTTTTAATAAACCTACAATACTTTTTTCACAAAAAGGAAATTGGAAAATTGAAATGGAAAATTTATCAAAAGAAATAAATTTTAAAGATACTATTTCAGTTCCATTAGGTGTGAATGTTAATATTGAGATTAATGAAAGTGAAGTTTCATATCTTAATTGTGTATCAAGCATCTAATGAGAGGTTTTGATAAAAAATATAAAGATTTTCCAGACTTTATTTTAAAAATCACAGAACAAATTTGGGAAAATAAAGATGTTGAGTCAATTGGTGACTTTTATACCAATGACATACCTGTTAGATCACCATTTGGTGTTACATATGGAAACAAACCAGTTATAGAAGCAACCTATTCAACTTTAAAAGAATTTCCAAACAGGCAGTTATTAGGTGAGGACGTTATTTGGAATGGAAATGATGAAATAGGATATCACTCATCACATAGAATTTTAAGCAAAGGAACTCATCTTGGAAAAGGTTTTTATGGTGAACCCACTGGTAAAGATATTTATTATAGGGTTATTGCTGATTGTGCTTGTAAGAATAATCAAGTTTATGATGAATGGATCGTTAGAGATCAAGGAGCAATGGTCAGACAGATTGGTTATTCCCCAGAGGAGTTTGCTAGAAAAATGATTGAAAAGGAAGGAGGCGTATCAAATTCAAGTAAATTGTATGATGCTAATTCTGATAAAAATTCAGATTATAAAGCAGAGAGTTATAAAGATAGATCAATTGCTGAGAAATATACGCAGGTTTTAAGTAATATCTTTAATAAAAGTTATGAATATGAAGATTATGACAGAGCTGCAAATTTGTTTTGGCCAGGAAATAAACTTGGTCACGGAAGAGAAGATATTGTTGAAAAATGGAATTCCATTAAGAAAATTTTCACAAATATAAAATTTAGTATTGAGCATGTTGGATTTTTAGAAGAGCCAGAGAAAAATCCGAGAGTGTCAGTCAGATGGTTTTTAGAAGGGGAACATGCTAATGAAAGTGATGAATATGGTAAAGCATCAAATAAAAAAATATTTATAATGGGTATTAACCATGCTGAATTTAATAATAACTCAATTATTAGAGAATGGGTTTTATTTGATGAAGTTGCTATATGGAAACAAATATTATTGAACCATGGTTAAAATAAAAACTACACATGTTGGTAGCTTACCAAGATCAAACGAACTCTCCAGTCTTCTTGCATCTAAAGATAATCAAGAAAAAATAGATATTAGCAGCTTTGATGCAGTGGTTAAAAAAAATGTATCTGAAGTTGTAAAAAAGCAAATTAATACCGGAATAGACTCTGTTAGCGATGGAGAAATGTCAAAAATAAGTTACGCAACTTACATTAAAGATAGGGTTGAAGGTTTCTCTGGGGAAAGTGAAAGAAAAGCTCCAAAAGACTTAGATGATTTTCCATCTTTTAAAAAAAAACTTATTCTATCAGGTGGTACTCCAACATATAAAAGACCATGTTGTACAAGTGAATTGAAAATAAAGGATGAAGTTTCAATTAACAAAGATATTCTTAATTTTAAAAATGCTTTAGAAGAAAATACACATAATGATGGATTTATGAACTCACCATCTCCAGGAGTTATATGTAATTTTTTACCCAACAAGTTTTATAAAAACGATGATGAGTATCTTGAGAAACTGTCAGATATAATGAAGTTTGAATATGAGAAAATAACTGAGAGTGGGTTATCTATTCAAATTGATTGTCCAGATCTCGCATTATCAAGACATATGATTTATAAGGAAATTTCAGAAAAAGATTTTTTGGAAAGAGCAAACAAACATGTGGAAGTTTTAAATAATTCATTATCTAATATAGATCCTACTAGAGTAAGAATGCATATTTGCTGGGGAAATTATGAAGGACCTCATACTCATGATATTGGTTTAGATAAAATAATTGGATTAGCTTTTAAGGCTAATGTGAGTAAATATTTAATAGAATCTGCTAACCCTAGACACGCCCATGAATGGGAAGTATTTGAAAATATAAAAGTGCCAAAAGATAAGATTATTATTCCAGGAGTTGTAGAGTCTACTTCTAACTTTATAGAACACCCAGATGTTATAAAACATAGAA
>CACEXE010000006.1 GCA_902563435.1 uncultured Pelagibacteraceae bacterium | reverse complement strand
TATTACTTTAACTGGTCAATCAGCAACTGTTTCTCTTGGAACGCCAGATGTTTTCCCTGAACAAGGATGGGGTAGAGATACTTGGAACTTTGAATCTTGGGGTGAATCAGGACTTGCTGTTGAATTAACAGCTCCTGATGCCATGACAGCTTTTGTAAGTGGACAAGGATGGAACGTTCAATCTTGGGGTGAAAATCAAGGTTGGGGTATGGTTGTTTTAAGTCCTGCAGATGTAATGGGACTTACTGGAGTATCATCAACTTCTAATGTTGGATCACCAACTATAATAGGAAGTGCAGAATTTTCATTAACAGGAGTTTCTTCTACTTCTGCTGTTGGATCATTAACTCCAGCAGATGTAATGGGATTAACTGGTCAAGTAGGAACATCAGCAGTTGGATCTATTTCACCAGCAGATGTCGTAGGTATAAGTGGTGTATCAGCTACATCTTCATCAGGATCTATTTCAATTAACTCAAGTCCAATTGTAGTTCCAACAGGACAACAAGCAACTGTTTCTGTGGGATCAATAGACCCTTCTGCACAAGTTGTGGGTGTTACAGGTGTATCGGCTACATCAGCAGTTGGAACTTTAGTTCCAGCAGATGTTATGGGATTAACTGGGGTTTCAGCAACGGCTGAAGTTGCTGCTTTTGGAACTGCTTCTGGCTTCGGAATTCAAGCTTATGAAGCTATTGACACGGGTTCAAATTCTTCGTATACAAATGTTGCAACTGGCTCAAATACAAGTTATAGTGATGCAGCATAGGAGAAAATAAATGGCTTCAACATATACAGGTTTAGGTGTCGAACTTCAAGCAACTGGCGAAAACGCTGGAACATGGGGGACGAAAACTAATACAAATTTACAACTTATAGAACAAATTTCAGGTGGTTTTACACAACAAAACGTATCTAATTCTGGAGATACAGATTTATCAGTAACAGACGGTGGTACAGGTGCAACTCTTGCACACAGAATGATAGAGTTTACCAGTTCAGATACATTAACAGGAAGCAGAAACGTTACTATTCCTATTGATGTTCAAACTTTTTACTTTTTAAAAAATTCAACAACTGGTTCTCAAAACGTAGTATTTAAATACGTTTCAGGTTCAGGAGATTCTGTTACAGTTTCTCCTTCAGCAACAGCTGTTGTTTTTGCATCTGCAAACGATGGCACAAACCCAGACATTATTTCTTTACCATCTGGTGATGTAACACTTACTGGAACACAAACTTTAACAAACAAAACTTTAACATCTCCTAAAATTGGCACTTCTATTTTGGATACTAACGGAGCTGAATTAGCTAAAGTTACAGCTACAAGTTCTGCGGTAAACGAATTTACCATAGCAAATGCTGCTACAGGAAACGACCCAACATTATCTGCAACAGGTGATGATTCAAATATTGATATAGCTATCAAGCCAAAAGGAACTGGAGAAACTGTTGTTGGAACTGGAGCTGCAGACGCTACAGTAACTTCTAGCGGTGCACACAATCTAGTTTTAGACACAAACTCAGGTACAAATTCTGGAACAATTACAATTACTGATGGTGCAAATGGAAACATCGTTATTGCACCTAATGGTACTGGTGTTGCTCAAGCCGTAGATGGTGGAGATAACACTGCAGCAATTAAAATTGCAGGTAAAGAATCTATATGGGTTCCTGCAAATGCCATGTATCCTAACACTACAAGTGGTTGTGCAGATATTGCTCAAGTAGAATTATCAAATGGACCTGAAATTAAAACTTTAGATTTTGACAAAGACTCTGACGAGTTTGCTCAATTTGCTGTTGCATTTCCTAAATCATGGAATGAAGGCACAGTAACTTTTCAAGCTTTCTTTACAGCAGACTCAACAAATACAGGTACTGTATCTTGGGACTTACAAGGTGTTGCATGTGCTGACAACGATACAATAAACGTAGCGTTTGGAACAGCCGTTGCACCAACAGCAAAAGCACACAGTGGTACAGCAAACGATTTAGACGTTACAGCAGAAAGTGGAGCAGTTACTATAGCTGGATCACCTAGCACAGATGAGGACGTATTCTTCCAAATTTCTAGAGACGTGTCCGAAGATTCGTTAACAGCTGATGCAAAATTATTAGGAATCAAATTATTCTTTACTACAGATGCTGCTAACGACGCATAAGGAGAATAATGGCAACTGGATTTGGATATAAAACTTTAGGCTTCGGAAGCGGAGGAAAACCGACATCAGAGTTCGTAGTGGCTACGGGCGGAACAGAAAGCACTGACGGAGATTATAAAATTCACACATTCAATGCGGACGGAACATTCGCTGTTACAATAGCTGCGTCTGGCGGACCCGCTCCTCAACCAAACAATTTAGTTAGTTACATGGTAGTTGCTGGTGGTGGCGGAACACGACCAGGACAATCAGGTGGTGGCGGTGGTGGTGGTTTTAGAGAACAAGAAGCAGCTAACGATTCTTACAGTCAATCTCCATTAAGTGGAGCAGGTGCCATAACTTTAGCTGCAGGAAGCTATCCAATATCAGTTGGCGGTGGCGGAACTTCTGGAAGTCCAGAGGGAACAAATGGTGCCAATTCAGTTTTTAGTACAATTACATCTGCTGGCGGTGGATACGGTCCAAACGCAAGTGGCGGTTCAGGTGGCGGTGGTGGAGAGCACCAATTCGGACCTGGTAGTAATGGAAATCAACCACCTACAAGTCCTGCTCAAGGAAATCCTGGTGGACAAGGAAGGGCCCCCTCTGGTGGTAATTTAGGATCAGCAGCTGGTGGTGGCGGTGCTGGTGCGGCAGGAACAGACAGACAAGGGAATGCTGGTGGCCCTGGAGGTGCCGGTATGGGAACATCAATTTCAGGCTCATCTGTAACACGAGCTGGTGGCGGTGGCGGTGGTGGCTATCCAATCACATCAGCTGGTGGTGGCGGATCAGGTGGACCAGGTGGTGGCGGTAGTGGTACGGGTTATCAACAACCATCAGGTCAGGCTGGACAAGCAAATACTGGTGGTGGCGGTGGATCTGGAGGTGCTGGAGGATCTGGGGTAGTAATAATAAGATACAAATACCAATAAGGATTTTAATTATGGCACACTTTGCAAAATTAGATGAAAACAATGTGGTACTCGCAGTTCATGTTGTTGATAATGCAAATACTTCAAGCGACGAAGGTGTCGAAGAAGAATGGAGAGGTAGAAATTTTTTAGAAAAAATACACTTTTACCCAAATTGGAAACAAACTTCATATAATACTTATAGAAATACACATCTATTAGGGGGAACACCTTTTAGAGGTAACTATGCTGGTATAGGTATGATTTACGATGAAGCTAACGATATTTTTATACAGCAACAACCTTACCCTAGTTGGACTAAAAATTTATCGACTGCCTCTTGGGAACCGCCGATTGCAAAACCTGATTTTACAGATGAACAAAATTCACAAAATGCAGCATTAACTCATCTATGGGTATACACGTGGAATGAGTCTGGACAAACCTGGGATTTAAGTGATACGATGCAAGACGTATAAATATGAAAAAAGTGGTGCTCTCAGAATTAGATTTGTATTCGGGAAATATAAAAACTCCAAAACATTTTGAAATAAAAAGATCAGAAATAAAAAGCAATATTCTAGAGTCTTACATTGATAATAAAAGAATTAGTGATGATGATAGAAAATATACTTATCTAGATTATAAAGTAGATTATTCAAAAGAATTAGGATGGCTTAATGATCATATAACAGATCATTTTAATGTTAAATTTAATAAAACTTTAATGCCCAAATTACATTGGGGTAATATCTATAAAAAGAAAGAACAATCTTTTTTAAGAAATACTATAAATCCTTTAGATCTTATTAATTCTCCAGACTACACTTTTGTTTATGGTATAGATGTTGAAGAACACTCTTGTCAAATTGTTGTTGAGTATGATGTTAATCGTAGAGCAAACCGAAGATGGTTCCTACCTATGAAAAGCAACTTTTTTGTTATGTTTCCTAGTACTTTAAAATATTTTATAACTCCAAACATGTCTAAAAAAAGAAACATTTTTCTAACAACAACGTATGAATTTAAATAATTATTATTGGTTTTGTAAATCTGCCATACCTTCAAGACTGTGTGATTTAATAGTTAAGCAAGCTAAGTCAAGAGCAAAAGATAAAAAACAAGCTGTAACAGGAAACGATAGTTGGGAAAAACCTTATAAAAATAAATCTTTATCAAAAAAAGAATTGTTTAATTTAAAAAAGAAAAGAGATTCTAATATTATTTGGATGGATGATAGATGGATATATAACGAAATACATCCTTTTATTAAAAAAGCAAATTTAGATACTGGTTGGAATTTTCAATGGGACTGGTCGGAGTCCTGTCAATTTACTATTTACAAAAAAGATCAATATTATGATTGGCATTGTGATAGTTGGGCAAAACCTTATGAAAACGGAAAGATAAGAAAGTTATCGGTAACAGTATCTTTATCAGATCCTAAAGATTATAAAGGCGGAGAATTAGAATTTGATTTTAGAAATCAAGATCCAGATGTTCCTAGTGCAAGAAAAATTTGTACAGAGATTCTACCTAAAGGTTCTTTAGTTGTGTTTCCATCTTTTGTGTGGCATCGAGTTAAACCAGTAACAAAAGGTTTAAGACACAGTTTAGTTGTTTGGAATTTAGGATATCCTTTTAAATGATAAAAGAATTTAAATATATATTTCCATATTGGGGTCCTTTTTTAATGAAATTTAAAATTACTAAAGAAGATTGTAATTGGATATTAAAAGAAGGAAAAAAATTTAAAAACAAATCTTATACTTTTCATCAAAGATTACCCCACATGTTAGAAGCTGGATATACTCTTGATAATCAAAAAGGTTTTATAAAACAATTTGGATCTTATTTTGACGGATACATCGAAAAATACAACACTATATGGAATGTAAATCAACGCATTAAAAAATGGGAATTAGATAGTTTATGGGTTAATTTTATGCAAAAAGGAGATTTCGCTGCACCCCACACTCATAGCAACTATTTATCTTTTGTATTTTATCCTAAGGTTTCTAAAAAAATAAAAGAAGAAAATAAAAAATATGAAGGGGTATCGTCTGGACCAGGAACTATAGAGTTCTTTAATAGTGTAAAAAATACAAATGATTTAGATATATCCACATATCATTTTTTACCTGAGGATGGAGATGCGGTTATTTTTCCAGCCACATTATTACATTGTGTCTACCCTTTTTATTCTAATAGTGAGAGAATATCTTTATCTGGAAATTTAAAAATAAAATTATGAGTTTTAAAAAAAATAAATATACCGTTGTTAAAAATATAATATCTTCTGACTTAACAGATTTTGTATATAATTATTTTTTAATGAAGAGACAGGTGGCTAAAACTCTTTTTAAAAATAGATATATATCTGAATTTACTGAAGAATGGGGAATATGGAATGACCAACAAATTCCTAATACTTATTCTCATTACGCAGACATTGCTATGGAAACTTTATTATTAGCGGTTCAACCAGCCATGGAAAAACACACACAATTAAAATTAAGTCCAACATATTCATATGCAAGAATATATAAAAACGGAGATATTTTACACAGACATAAAGATAGATTTAGTTGTGAAGTATCTACTACACTCAATTTAGGCGGAGATCCTTGGCCAATATATTTAGAACCATCAGGCAAAAAAGGATTAAAAGGAATTAAAATAAATTTAAAACCAGGAGACATGCTTATTTACTCTGGGTGTGATTTAGAGCATTGGAGAGAGGCTTTTAAGGGAGAAGATTGTGCTCAAGTATTTTTACATTACAATAAAGTTTCTAGTAAGAGCGATAAAAATCAATTCGACAGACGCCCTCATTTAGGACTTCCTGCATGGTTTAAACAATGATATAGGAAGTAGGGAGTAGTTTCACCACAACTACTCCCTTATTTAAATGTTGAAATAGAGGTTTTTCTATTATAATTTGTAATTTATGCTACAGAAGATAAACTTTTTACCTGGTTTAAACAAACAAATCACACCTACAGCTGCAGAAAGTCAGTGGATAGACTGTGATAATGTGCGTTTTAGATATGGAGTTCCAGAAAAAATAGGTGGCTGGAGCCAGCTAGGGAACGTTAATGAGAATGAACTAACGGGAGCAGGTAGAGGATTACACCATTTTGTTAATAGTTTAGGTAGAAGATACGCCATCATAGGAACAAACAGAATTTTATACGCTTACTCGGGTGGTGTATTTTACGACATACACCCAATTAAATCTACAACAACACTTACTAGTGCATTTACCACGACCAACGGATCAGCATCTGTAACCATAACTTTTTCCTCAGCACACGGTATTAACCCACAAGATATTATTCTTTTAGATAATTTTACAACTATTACTGGATCTAACTTTAGTGCATCTGATTTTGATGATAAAAAATTTATGGTAACGACTGTACCTACAAGTACAACTTTAACCATAACAATGCCATCAAATGAATCTGGATCTGGAGCAACTACATCGGGAGGTATTAGAGTACAACATTATTATCCTGTTGGATCTGCTGTCCAAGAAAAAGGTTTTGGTTGGGGCTTAGGATCTTGGGGTGGTGAAGCCTCTAATGCCGTAACTACAACTTTGAATGGTGCTTTAGGTGACAATGCTTTTGGAACAGGTGGATCAGGAACCAGTATTGTTTTGGCTGATGCATCACAGTTTCCAAGTTCAGGAACAAATTTTATAAAAGTAGGAACTGAAGAAATATCTTACACTGGTGTTACAAGTGGTACAACTTTAACTGGAATTACTAGAGCCGTAAGAGGAACAACGAGAGCTGCACACAGCGATGGAGCCACTGTAACAAATACTTCAGACTTCGTAGCTTGGGGAGAAGCAGCATCTGGAGACTTAGTATTAGAACCAGGTATGTGGTCATTAGATAATTTTGGTGACAAAGCTATTTGTTTAATTCACGACGGTGAGGTTTTTGAATGGGATTCTGGACTATCAAACGCTACAGACACGAGATGCACAATTATATCTGGAGCCCCTACAGCTTCAAGACACATGGTAGTATCAACACCGGATAGACACTTAGTATTCTTCGGTACAGAAACTACGATTGGTACAAAGTCAACTCAAGACGATATGTTTATTAGATTCTCGGATCAAGAAAATATTAACTCGTACACACCAACAGCAACCAATACAGCTGGTACACAGAGACTGGCCGACGGATCACAGATCATGGGAGCCATTAGAGGTAGAGATTCTATTTATGTTTACACAGACACAGCATTATTTTTAATGCGTTTTGTTGGTTCGCCTTTTACCTTTTCTTTTGCTCAAGCAGGAACTAACTGTGGATTATCAGGACAAAATGCAGTTGTAGAAGTTGATGGTGCAGCGTACTGGTTATCTGAAAATGGATTCTTTAGATACGCTGGTAAATTAGAATCATTACCATGTTTAGTAGAGGACTTCGTATTTGATGACATTAACATGGAATCTGGTAATCAAATGATAAGTGCAGGTTTAAATAACTTGTTTGGTGAGATTATGTGGTTTTACCCATCATCAACATCTTCTGTTGTTAATAAAATGGTTTGCTATAACTATTTTGATTCAACACCAAATAGACCTGTATGGACTGTTGGCACGTTAGATAGAACTATGTGGAAAGATTCAGCTGTATTTGGTAAACCTCATGCTCTTGATTATGATGCTAGCACCGATACATCGTTTGATGTCGTGGGCAATACTGAGGGTAGAACAGCATACTATGAACACGAAACAGGGACCGATCAAAACAAAAATGGTACTATAACTGCTGTTACAGCTAACATAACATCCGGTGATTTTGATATCACACAGGACAGAAATCAAGGAATTACGTTTAGAGGAGATGGTGAGTTCTTAATGAAGATAAGAAGATTTATACCAGATTTTGTATCTCAGACAGGAAATACACAAATAACGTTGAATTTAAAAAACTATTCAAACGATACAGCAGCAAGTTCTTCATTAGGACCCTTTACAATTAGCTCATCAACGACTAAAGTAGATACACGAGCAAGAGCTAGAGCAATAGCACTTAAAGTAGAAAACACAGGATCTGGTCAAGATTGGAAGCTCGGCACATTCAGACTAGATGTACAATCGGACGGTAGAAGATAATGGCAATAACTAGAGCACAGATAGCAAGACAATTGTTAATGGAAGGTGGACTTCTTAGAAAAAATTTTCAAACAGGAGATCTTGCTGCTAGAGATGATTCCTACGGTACAGTTAGTGCACCAGATGCAGTGACTGGAGGGGGTAATGATTATTATGATCAAAGATTTCAAACAGTTGTAAGTCCGCCACAATCTCAAGCAGGTCAAGGTCCTTACGATGATAATGAAACTATACTATCAAATATTCTTGGTGGAATAGGTAGTCGTGTAGATAAAGTAGGTGATCGTATAAGAGGATTTGGAACAGGGTTTAAAAATTATCTTAGCGACCCTAGTAATCGAAGAGGCTTACTTTCAAACATAGCACTAACAAGTTTATTTGGTCCATTAGGTCTTTTGTTTTCAGGATTAGCTAGAACATCAAAATTTCAAGACATGTTAGGTAATTTAAAAGGAGATGACTTGTTACAAGGAACCAATACAATTGACTTTGATAAACCTAGATTTGATAAACCAGTAATAGATCTAAGATTTAGAGATGGAAAAAATATTATTGATGAGCCTGTTGTTTATAATACCGACATATCTGACCTAGTGGCTGATTCTAGTAAAACAAACAGAGAATTATTAGATAAAATTCTTAATCCAGATTTAAAGGTTGATGAATTTATGGATAAAAAAGAACAAAGAGAAAAAATTTATCAGCAATTTTTAAAAGATAATGTAGTGTAATGGCAAAGATAGTACAAACATTTACAAGACCTAGCGTAGAGTATGATTATACAATATCAGAATCTCAAGCTAGAGACATTGACGGTATCATCAATAAATTAAACACTACGTATCAACAAGACTTGAAGGACGAAGTAGAAGCTGAAAACTTCTTTTTAAATTAATGGCAAATAGTTTTATAAACGCAAAAACAGATTTAACAACTACGGACCTAACCACTCTGTACACAGTGCCTTCAGCAAACGTAGCTGTGGTAAAATCAATATTAGTTTCTAACGATGCTGGATCTAGTTGTAATATAACAATCACTTTAGTTGATGCTAGTTCTAATATATTTAGTTTATTTAAAACAAAGGCAGTGGACACAAATACAACAACAGAACTTTTAACTCAGCCCCTTGTTATGGAAGAGAGTGAGATATTAAAAGTACAGGCTTCTGACGCAAACGAGCTGCACGTCATAGCTTCAATATTACAGGTGCAGCCAAGAGAGGTTACAGCATAATGGAGACATTAAAACCAGAAAAGATTATAACAACTATATCTAACCTTAAAACAGGTGAAGAATATAAAACAGAAGAAGAGTGGAAGACTAAAGGAGTGCCGGAAGCAGAGATTAGAAGAGATGTTAAAGTAATTATGCCTTCGCTTGATTTGTTTCCAAAAACAAAATAGAACAATATTATGGGATTATTAAAGAAGATAAAAAGAACAGTTAGGAAGGTAGTTCCTAAAGAAGTGGCAGGTATTATGACTGCTGCAGCACCTTTTGTTGCACCTTATAGCTTACCAGCAGCTGCTGCTTTAACTATTGGTGGTCAGTTAAAACAAACAGGTAGAATTAATCCTATACTTACAGCCGGATCATTATTACCTGGTGTTAGATTTCAAGGTGGTCAAGGATTAGCTGCTTTTAAACCCACAGGTTTTACTAGATTTGGACCACAAAATTTTGGTTCAGGTATTTCAGCGAGGCAATTATTTTTTGGCGGTCCTGGTGCTGGAGAGTCCGGTAAACTTGGAAGATTTGGTGATACAGCAGAAAGATTTTTATTTGGCAGAGAAGGAGTTGAGGGTGGTAATGTATTTGATACAGAGGGAAGATTTGAGGGAGTATTTGAAGGTGTAAAGCCAACACAAGGTATACTTGGTACGGGTGGTAAGTATGGTATTACAAAAGGATCATTAATTAGTAAAACTGATGGTTCATTAAAAAAAGCAAACATAGCAGCCATGGCAGCATCTGGATTATCATTAGCTACAGCTACTAAACAGATAGAGGAAGAGGCAAGAGAAGCTGGTGCTAGCGATAACGATATAGATGCATTAACAGCAGAAGCAGCAGAATTTTGGTCTACATTATCATCAGACGACTTTAAAGTTACACCTACTTTGGCTAAAGGTGGTAGGGTTGGATTTGCAGAGGGCACTGATAAAAATATTCCTAATGATCCAAAATCAAGAGACATGGCTTCTTTCGCAAAACTTAAAGATTTTGTTAATCCATCTAATTACTTTATGAATTCTAGAGAAACAGACGACTTTCAAACAATGCAAAAAGAAAGATTTATGTATGATACAAAATCTTCCAATACAATATTAGATAAAATTAAAGCTCTTTTTAATAAATTTTTAAAAATGGGTCTTTCACGAGATGAAGCAGCTAAAAAAGCTAGAGAAGCTTTAGTATTACAAAAAGCTTTAAAAGAAGACGATATACAAGGTTTAGCATCATTTTTTAATCTTCCATCTTCAGAACTTAATGAGTTGGGAGAAATATTAATAGAAAAAAAACGTGAATCAGCTAAACAAAAAGCGTTAGATAGTATATATGACATGGGTAGAGGTGGTGCAGCTACAGGTGGTTTGATGAGAACAAACTATGCCCTTGGAACAAGGCCCACGGCTCAAGAAAGTGGTCTAGGAGGGCTTCCAATTGAGGCAGATATGCGTTATAGTGGCGGCTTCATGCCATACGGTGCTAAGGAAAAGGCCGATGACGTGCCTGCTAGACTTAGCAAAAACGAATTTGTATTTACCGCAGATGCTGTGAGAGCAGCGGGTGGTGGTAGTGTTCAAAAAGGAGCTCAAAAAATGTACAACACAATGAAACAATTAGAGTCAATGGGAAGAGCATAATGGCTGAAGAAGTATTACAAACACAGATAACACGTCCGTCTCCAGTAATTGAAGAAGGACAGAAAGCCTATCTTGAGGCGTTAAGAGATCAAGTTAAAACTCCTTTAGCTACAGCTGCATTTGCACCAGGTGTTGTTTCAAGAGGCGCATTAGAACAAGCAGCACAACAACAAGCAGCAACACAAGCTGGACTTGGAACTTTAGGATTTGATCAACAAGGGGCTGTATCGACTGTAGGAACAGGAACCGGCATAGCAGGATTTCAACCATTTTTAGATGCAGCATCAGCTGCAGCAACACAAGCAGGAACAGATGTTGCATCAGCTAGAGGTTTGGTTGGACCAACAGCGTATCAACAATTTTTATCTCCGTATCAAACAGCAGTAAGAGACGCTACGTTAGCATCTTTTGATGAACAGGCTGCAGCAAGACAACAAGGTATTTCAGACCAAGCTGTAGCGTTAGGTGGTTTTGGTGGTGGTAGAGAAGGAGTTCAATTAGCAGAGTATCAAAGAAAATCAGATTTAGATCGTGCTTTATTACAAGCACAATTAAACCAACAAGGTTTTACACAAGCGCAACAATTAGCGGGACAAGCGTTTTCACAGTTCGGTAATTTAGGACAACTTCAACAAGGTCTTGGTTCACAACAAGCATCTTTCGCACAACTACAACCTAGCCTGGCAGCACAAAATATTGGAATGGTTGGACAACTTGGTCAACAAGACTTTTCATTTAGACAAGCACAAGCAGATGCAGCTAGAGAAGCAGAGAGAATGAGACAGTTCGAACCTATTGATAGATTAGCAAGATTAGGTCAAGGTATCACTGGATTAACACCGGGTGGTGGAACTGTAACAACAACTACTGGTATCCCTGCAGCGCCACCTAGTCCATTTGGATCTGCGTTAACAGCAGGTATTGGTGCGTTTGGTTTAGGCAAACTATTTGGATTATAATATGAACTACAAAGTAATGAAAAGACCGATGTTTAGATTGGGTGGTGACGTTAGAAGAAACTATCAAAGTGGTACATCTTTAGAGGATTTAATTAAACAAAGAGGTCAATTAAGAGATAAAGCTTTTCAAACTCAAAGATCTCTTTTACCTTTTTCTGTTTTAGCAAGTCAAATGGATGACATTAGAACAATTAGAAAACCGGGAGACGTGTTAAACATTCTTTCAAACATAGGGGGCAGCGAACAATTAATGGGTGCTTTAGCTAAACTACCTGCCATTGACCTTAAAAAATCAGAAGGTGAATTAAGTGATAAAATAGCTTTAGAAAAAATAAAACAAAGTAGAAATAAAAAATTTGAATTTGAAAAAAGAATAGAAATTGCGAAAGACATAGAAGAAACTCAAAAAAATCTTTTAGCTGGTAAAAGCGAAGCGGAGCAAAAAACAATTAGAGCTAGTGATCAATATAGAAATTTAGAAAAACAAAAAAGTTCAATTTTAAGAGAAATGAGCGAAACAGACTATTTATTCCAAAGAAGTATAAAAGATGGTCAACTTTTTGACATAGACGATGCTAGAGAAGATTTTCAAAAAATTAAAAGTCAATTAGCAGAAGGCGGTAGAGTAGGTTATCAAGAAGGAACACCAGAACCCATGATGCAAGAAACAATGCAACCAGAAGCTCCTAAAGAAAACACCATGAGCGTAAAACAAATGTACGATCTTATGAGACAGAGAATACCTGCAGCCAATGTAAGTGATAAAGATTTATACAAAATAGCTTCTAGTGAGCAGATCATGGCAGACTTTGCTAGCTTAGAAACTATGAGTGACGTAACACAGTTCAACGAACAATATGATACCAACATAGTCCTCGACTTGCCTATAGTTGGTTAAGGACACTATGGAACAAGAAAGTTTTTTTAAAAAAATTTTTGAAGGCAGCTTTTCAGAAAGTAATAAAACAGTTCCTAACGCAACGTTAGGAGAAGAATATGATAAGTTTATCGAAACCTTACCCATAGAAGTTCAAGATGATGTAGCTAGATATAAAAATATATTTAGAGAAAACCCACAACCTATTTTTAATTTTTTAGATGAATACAAAGCAAAAGGTTTTTCTGATTATATAGAAAAAGAAACATTTAAAAAAGACGGCACAGAACTTGCTAAATATGATGAAATGAGATTTAGCAACTATGAGTATTTAGGAAAAAGCGAATACGATCGTTCTTATAGACAAGATGAAGATGCTGGTAAACTTGCACAACAAAAAGTAAAAGAATCAACTGTAGGTCAAGTTGCTGTGGGTTTTCCTCATGGTTTATACACATCTATCAAAGGTATTGCAGAGTTAGGTGGTGCGTTATCAGATTTATATTTAGACACAGATACATTAGCTACAATCGAAAAAGTTTTACCACAAATAGATTTAGACGAGGTATACACAGACGAATCAGGATCTATAGCAAAACTAACTTCTTTGTTTGTACAGTATGGTACAGCTGGTGGACTTGCAACAAAACTAGCAAGAAAAATTGTAACTAGAGCAGCAAAAAATAAAAAAGCACAATTAGCTGCGCAAAAAGTTTTAGGTAAAGGAGATACATACAGAAAAGGTTTAGCTAAATTTGGTGGTTACTATGCTCTACCTATCGGTGCTGCTGATGCAATCGTATCTGCTCAAGGTCAAGAAAGTATTGGTACTATATTTGGTGATAAAGAAGGAAACAAATTAGAACAAGCTTTATATTCTACAGCTGTAGAAGAAACAAAAAATTTACAGGGTAAAGAAAAAGCTGCAGCCATATTAAGAAATAAATTAAAGTTTGGTATTGAGGGCACAACACTTGTGGGTGGTATTAGTTTGTTACCATTAGCTGTAAAAGGAACTGCTAAAACAACAGGAGCTCTTTTAAAATATGGAGCTGAGCCTGTTTTAAATGTAGCTTCAAAAATTTTAACTTACAAAGAAATATTACCATCAGCTTTTAGAAACATATCAAAGGGTGCAGATAAAGTTTTAGCTAAAACAGGCATACCTAAATATGATTCTTGGAAATTTAATCAATGGAACACAGGAGTTAAAGCTTTTACGTTTAGAGGATTAGATGAATTTGTATCTAAATTTAGATCTGGTGGTAAGTTTGATGATCAAACTAGAAATGAACTTAAAAAAGTAGAGGGTTTGGTTAAAAGTTCTAAAAAAGAATTTGATATATTTTCAAGAGATTTAGATAGAGAGATGTATAAACTTGTTAATGCAGGTTTTAGTGATCAAGTTTTTAGTAGAGCTACCACAGTTAAAGCTATGTCATATTGGGATGATGTAATAAAAGTATTAAAAGGAGATAAAAAAATAGACGAAATACCTAACTCATTACGAACCTCTACTAGAGTTATAAAAGAATTATTAGAAAAACAACAAGAACAATTAAAGCCCATACTTAAAGATTTAAAAGTTAAAGATGAGACAATAAAAAACGCAGGGCAATATCTTAATTCTAGTTATGAAATATTTAAAAATGCAAAATTTAGAGCACCTAAAAAAGATTACAGGGCAGCAGTAGATTATTTTATAGATCTACAAAAGAAAGCAGGTAAAGCAATACCCGGTGTTGCCAAAGGATCTAGACAATATAATGAATTAATAGAAAAAGACGCATATCAATTAGTTAATAAAATACTTTCAAAAGGTAGATATGAAGGGTCAACACCAGCAGAAAGATTAAAAGCTATCGTTAATGTTATGGAAGGCGGTAGAATACCTAAAAACACTTTTAAAAAATTTTTTACTAAAGAAAAATTATTACCTGACGAGGTAGCTAAATTACTTGGTAGAATTGATGATCCTAAACAAATTATATTAGACACCATATCAGAACAAGCACACCAAATTTCTAAATTTAACGCCTACAAAGAAATAGCTAGTTTTGGTAGAGGTAAGTTTTTATTTAAAGATACAAGAGAATTTCAAGATTTTTTAATTAAAAACGGTGTAAAAGGTTCCAGAGAAATAACACCGGTTAATTTAAAAAAACCATTTAATGTAGATTTAAATCCTCTATTCAAAGATCCTCAAACTGGAAAACAATTATTAACTCTTCCTGAATTAAACAAAGCTATGCAAGACACAACTGTGTTTGCAGATGAGATATTAAAAATACCATTTATGAAACCTCTGCTTGCAATTAAAGCTGCAGTGCAGATGAACAAAACTGTTTTATCTTTAATGACGCAAATGCGTAACATTACTACGGCCGCTATGTTTGCAACTGCAAACGGACACATGGGTAAAGGTGCAAGTGTATCTGATAACTTTGGTATGTTGTTTAAAGATTTAATTGGTAAAACAAAAAATCCACAAGAATTACGTAACTTAATTAAAGAAGCGTTAGACAATGGTGCCATAGACTCATCAACAGTCGCACAAGAACTACAACAAATTATACCAGAACTTATGGGTGGTTCTAAGATTGCAGGTAAAACTATATTTGAAGGTAAAACATCTGATGAAATATTTAGTTATCTGTTCACCAACAAAGGTGCCATAGGTAAAGGTGTACAAAAAGCAATCGAAGCATATCAAATGGGTGATAACTTGTGGAAACTATACGGCTATCAATTTACTAAATCACAGTTAGCTCCTGCCATAAAAACTATGAATGATGTTCGAAAATATTTTAGAGAAGTAGAGGGTTATGAATTTAGGCCATTAAAACCAGATGGAACAAAGAAAACATTACAAGATGCCATACAAGAAATAGCCGGTGTACAGATAAGAGATACTTATCCAAACTATTCAATGATACCTTCGTTTGTATTAAACGTTCGTAAGTTTCCATTACTCGGTAACTTCGTGGCTTTCGTATCAGAAATGTATCGTAACTCTTTTCAAATATTAAGAAGAGGACAACGTGAAATGAAATCTTCTAATCCATGGATAAGACAAAACGGAGCAAGAAGATTAATTGGTTATACAACAACTGTTGGTATAGCACTTCCATTTGCAGTTGATGTTGGATCTGCAGTCACAGAAATAGGTAAAGAAAAATTACAAGCGTACAAAGAAAGATTTGCACCTGAATATGAAAAAGGACATTACATGGTTCCTGTTGAAGAACAAAACCCTAAGACAAAAGCATGGAAATCAACAGACATGTCAACCATGGTGCCTTATGCTGATGTTGTAACGCCTTTTAAAATTGGTTTTCAAGAAGTTGCTACTGGTAAAAATACAGATCAATCTACTTTAGATCTTTATGGAACAGCCGTTAGAAAATCTATAATGAAAGCATTAGAACCTTTCTTAGCACCATCTATTGCAGCAGAAACAGCGTTAGAACTTACACCAAATGCACAAGGTCAATTTAGAACTAAACAAGGTGGTTTAATAGCAGATTGGAATAATGACGATGATTGGATTAATAAAATAACTTATCACGCATATAAAAAATTAACACCTACAACAATAAGAAGTGCTGAAGAAATATTCGAAGCTATTGGTGGAGACTTATCAAAAGCTGGAACTAAAAGAGATTTATACGATACGGTAATAAAAGTTTTAACTGGGTTTGGAATAAGAAGACAGGATCCTAAATTATCTTTTAAATTTAAACTTGGTAAATACTCTGGAGAGTTATCAAGAATACAACAAGCATTTACAGTAGATGTAGTTAACGCAAATAAATTGCAAAAAGATGCAAGATTAATTGCAAGAGGATTAGAACCTGAAACATTAAGAGTTGAGTATGAAAAACAACAAAGAAATAGATACAGAGTTATGTCTGAAATACGTAAAGATGTTGAAGCCCTTCGAACAATAGGTCTATCAGAAAAAGAAATTATAGAAATAATGTCGGGTAGAAGAGCTGTAAGTAAACAAGATATAGGAGCCATATTAAAAGGATTTTATGTCCCTAGTAATCCACCTAAATTTCAACAAGACAGTGCTTTAATAAGTATTATAAATCAAATAAACAAAGAATTAGATACAAAATATAAACCAAAAGATTTTGTTAATTTTAAAGACATTGCTAATATTCAAAAAAAATATGTAAGAATACCTTTAGGTTTAAGTGAAGAAGAATTTGATAATGCAGTAAGAGGCACAAGACAATTTAAAAAAGATTTATTACAAGAAGAACAACAAGGTGGTGGCGGTGGTGGTGAAATAAATAACCAACGAAGTTCTTTAATAGAACAAACACCCGCAGCACCTATTGTACCAATGCCAAACATTGACGTAAATGTGGCACAAATAAACCCACAAAGTGGCTTGACAAGAACACAAGAAGCTCTATTGTCTCCAGATGAAAAGGTGATCGCCTCAAACAGAAATAAAGGCATCATGGGATTAGTTTAATGGCAATAGAACCAAAAAATACAAGAGAACATATCGTAGCCTTATATGGTTACATAACCGGTTTACGTAAAGATGTGTCTTCAATTAAGAACAACCACTTGAAGCACATGCACGAAGATATTGATAAATTGGGTGGCAAGATAGATAAAGTCTATTGGGTTCTTTTAGCTACAGTGGGGACTGTGGCCTTATTCTTTTTCGATAAATTACTTACATGAAACTAACAGCCAATTTTACTTTAGACGAATTAATCAAAAGTCAAGTAGCCGAACGTAAAGGCATAAATAATAATCCATCTCCAGAACAAATAGAAAATTTAAAAGCTTTAGCTGTGAATATATTACAACCAATACGTTCACACTATAACGAAGCATTACAGATCTCTAGCGGTTTCAGATGTGCAGAGTTATGTATAGCAATCGGTAGCTCAGTTAACTCACAACACGTAGCAGATGACAATGCAGCTGCAGCTGACTTTGAAATTTGGGGTAGAGATAATAAAGAAGTAGCTTCGTTTATTAAATCAGAGTTGGAATTTGACCAACTTATACTTGAGTTTTACAAAGAGGGTGAACCAAACTCTGGTTGGATTCACTGTAGCTATTCATCAAACCACAATAGAAACCAATGTCTTTACGCTTCTCGTGGAGAAGATGGTAAAACAAAATACAGACCTTGGGTTTAAAAATTAAAATCAAAAGATATTACTCTTTTTTTAAAAGACATTAAATTAGGTCTAGTAAAATGTGTTACGAATTGAGGGACTATAATTATGTCTCCTTCTTCTACTTTAGGTTCATACAAAATACTGTGATCCTCATGATTATTCCAAGGCTGCATGTACACAGTAACAGGTGATTTTTCATGCATGTCTAAATATAAAATTCCACAATAACCTTTTGCCCCATGATTGTGTGGCACATGGTAATCTCCTTTTGAATAAGTAGCCGACCAGCTTCTATGTAAGTTCATCATAGAGTTAAAGTGTTTAGATATTTTCAAAAATTCATCTTCAAATATTTTTACAAAAGCAGAATCAATATTACATTTTTCTCTGTTACTAGAAAAATTAGGAAATCTTTTTTCTGGAAATTTTTTAAGTTCTTTTTTAATTAACTTTCTTTTTAAAAAGAAACCATTAGTTTTTATTTTTATAAAATCTATTTTAAAAGGAGATGTTATATCCATTTTCTTAACTCCTCTCCCATAACTTCAGAAGCTATATTAATTTTTTTACGTAAGGATTTTACTATCTTTTGATCTACGGTATCTTGTGCTATAAGATTAATATATGTCACTGCTGACTTGGATCCTATTCTATGTGCTCTGTCTTCTGATTGCATTCTTTTTTCTAGATCATATCCGTTAGAAAAATATATAACAGTATTAGCAGCAGTCAAGGTCAAACCGTAACCACCAGTGGCTGGGGTACCCACAAAAAATCTAGCTTTACCTTTTTGAAATGCATCAATGGCATAGTCTCGTTGTTCAGGCAACGTTTTACCATAATAATGGACCACGGAGCCCGGACCATACTCTTTCTCTATAACTTTAAATATTGTCTCAACATCACGTTGAAAGTGTCCCCAGATAATTGCTTTACCCTCTACTTCATCTAATACATCCATTAGTTCATCTATACGATTGTTTTTAATATCTTGTATTGTGCCATCATCAGCTGTGAAATGACCACAAGTTATTTGTTGTAATCGCATGAGTTGTGTTAGCACTGTCATAGTAGATACACGTTTACCATTAAGAAATGCAGTAGCTTCTTTTCTCATCTGTTCATATACTTTTTGTTGTTCTTTACTTAATTCTATTTCTCTTTCCATAAATATTTTAGGTGGTAGATCTAAACAATCTTCTTTTAATACTCTGTATGAAAACGGTTTGATAGAATCTGATAACTCGTCCAAGTTTCGAAATTGATGTACTACCTGTATGGAACGTCCACCTACGTGCATAGTTCTCATTTCTGCGTACCTGTTTCTAAACGCATAGTAAGATGGAAAATCTAACAAGGCTGGATCTAAAAACTCACATTGTGTATATAAGTCTAATGGGTTTTTGGTTACAGGAGATCCTGTCATTACTCTTCTATAACTTGCACGTCTAGACAATGATAATATATTTTTGGTTCTTTTAGCTTTTGGGTTTTTTATAGTTGTACTCTCATCAATAGCCATCAATGTTTTGTGTGATAGTAAAAATTTAGTTGCAAACGTTTTACCTTTTTCTGTGCTAAACGCCTCAACATTCATAATTAAAACATGAAGTTTGTGATCTGTTTCAAACAAAACGTTTAGTTTTTCTTGTTGTTTTTTAGTTATGTTTGGTTGCCATAATGTTGACACATATTCAACATGATTCGCCATGTGTGTAGGTATCTCTTTACCAAACCAAGTGCCTACTACACCTTTTGGTGCAACAACAAGTAATCCATCTATTTTACCCTTATCGTAAAGCATAGCGGCGTTATCTATAAGAACTTTAGTTTTACCTGTACCCATTTCCATGAAATAAGCAAAGTTTTCTCTATTCCAAGACTTTTCTAAAGCCGTCAATTGGTGACGATATGGTTTCGTCTTAAATTTATATTTCATCTTTCTATTGATTTAATATATAGGATTGATTATATATGTCAATATGAAAGATAAAAATAAAGTTTACGTAGTACAAGAAATACCAGGAACTAGGGAAGGTCGCCCTAAATTTAACATTATGGGTGCATCAGAATACGGTGAACTAAAGTTTTTATTAGATGAAAGATCGCAAATGATTTTTTCACCAGGGCCTTTAATATTTAAATTAAGACAACTGTTGAAAGATTTTAAAAGAGAAGATTATTTACTACTTACAGGCGATCCCGCAATAATAGGTGTTGCATGTTCTATTGTTTCTGATATAACAAGCGGCACATGGAACTTGTTGAAGTGGGACAAACAAGAAAGAAAATATTATCCCATAGAAATAAGTCTCTATCAGAAAGAAAGGAAACATGACGATTGATTTTGAAAAAGACCAAGAACAGGTCATAGATAAAACAGGCAATATAAATAAACTTGCTGATAAAATTAGAGAAATGCAAGCTATTCAAAGTGCCATTGAACAAGACGAAAAACAAATTAAAGATAAGAAAAAACATTTAGAACACTTATCTGGAGAAGTTATACCCACTATGTTATCAGAAATGGGTTTGTCTTTTCTTAAACTAGCAGATGGATCATCTGTTGAAGTTAAAACAAATTACAGCGCCACTATTACTCAAGCCAAAAAAGAGGAGGCGTTTAACTGGCTTCGTGCTAATGGACTAGGAGATATAATCAAAAACGAGATATCCGTATCTTTTGGTCGTAACGAAGATAACAAGGCGGCTGATTATGCCGAACTTGCGAAAGGTCAAGGGCTACAACCGACACAGAAGTTGAAGGTTGAGCCCATGACTTTGAAAGCGTTAGTCCGTGAACGATTGGAAGGCGGTAAAGAAATGCCAACGGAACTTTTCAACATATTTGTTGGAAATAAAACAACAATAAAAAGGAAACAATAAACATGAATAATGTAACAACAAAGAAGAACGGAGCATTAGCGACAGTTAATTTTGAAGCTGATGCAGGTCAGGGTTTAAACATGGGGCAAGAAGATCTTGCTTTACCATTTTTAAAAGTTCTAGGCCAACTATCTCCCGAGTGCAATAAAAGGGATGCTAAACATGTCGAGGGGGCAGAGCCAGGCATGATTATAAACACCGTAACTAACGAGGTTTATGATGGCGTAAAGGGGATAGATGTCATACCGGTGCATTACAAAAGACAATACATCGAATGGCAAGATAGAGGCGAGAGTCAAGGAGCTCCAGTTAAAATTTATGACGCTGGGGATGACCTACCATCAACTACAAGAGACAAGTTTAATAAAGATAGATTAGCCAATGGCAACTATCTTGAAACTACAGCTAGTCATTTTGTGGTTGTGCTCGGCAAAAACCCTTCAACAGCTTTGATTTCTATGAAAGCTACTCAATTAAAAATTAGTAGAAAATGGAACTCAATGATGAACGGTTTAAAAATGCAAGGTAAAAACGGTATGTTTACTCCGCCAAGTTATAGCCACATTTATAAACTAAAAACAGTGCAACAGTCTAACGACAAAGGCACTTGGTTTGGTTGGGATGTTTCTAGAATTGGTCCTATCTCTGAT
The DNA here is from genome assembly GCA_902563435.1 of uncultured Pelagibacteraceae bacterium. GTDB lineage: Bacteria > Pseudomonadota > Alphaproteobacteria > Pelagibacterales > Pelagibacteraceae > Pelagibacter. The sequence continues at coordinate 40,541 of CACEXE010000006.1, read as the reverse complement.
GCAGGCGTTTACAAAATAGCAAAAGACTTTGGAACAAGTGTTTCAAAGGGTGATGTTAAAGTTAAACACGGCAATCAAGAATCCAAATCCGAGGCACCGTATTAAAGATTTCCCAGTAGGAGACTGCTAGGAAGGTATGGGGCGGCTAAGCGAGAGTGGATCCGCCCTTACCACTAAGGATTTATGAAAGATTTTGTAGAATTATTTGATGGATTGAAGAGAGCACATGGATGCACATATGTAGACAAGAAAGGTGCCGATGGATTAAAGATAAAAGGAAAATCTTTTGTTAAGAGAGAAGTAGTTACAGACCAACTTTGGCAAAATCATTTAAACGGAATAGAACCTAGTCTAGGTATCATACCGATCAACGAAGACAATAAGTGCAGATGGGGATGTATTGATGTCGATAAATACGACAACTTAGACCATAAACAAATTGTAAATAAAATAAGCGGATATGGCATACCTTTATCTGTTTGTAGATCTAAAAGTGGTGGTGCACATATATTTTTGTTTACAACAGAATTTGTTCCAGCAAAACTAATGAGAGACAAACTTATGTCCATCAGTGCAATATTAGGATATGGTAATGCTGAAATATTTCCAAAACAAATAGAATTAAAATCGAAAGATGATACAGGAAATTTTCTTAATTTACCATATTTTAATTGTAAGAATTCAACAAGGTATGCCTATGATTTACAGGGTAGAGCAGTTACAATAGATACTTTTTTATTGAGCGCAAAAGTTAGCGCTCTCACACCAAAAGAATTACAAGATTTACAAATAAAAAGACCGCAATCTGAATTTAGCGATGGACCACCTTGTTTAGAGTCTTTACTAAAAGAAAAATTATCAGATGGCAGAGACAGAGTTTTATTTCAATATATAGTTTATGCAAAAAAGAAGTGGCCAGAGGAGTGGCAATCTAAATTAAGTTCTTTTAATCACAAATATTTTAAAACACCATATACAGATGATGTTATAGAGAATAAGAAAAAAGATAAAAAAACATATGGCTATAAATGTGAAGAGGAGCCTATGTGTAATCATTGTGATAAAAAATTATGTAGAACAAGAAAGTTCGGTGTAGGTAAACAAGTTTTGTTTCCACAATTAAGTGATCTACAAGTTGTAAAATTAGACCCACCTATATACAGATTAAATGTTGATGGAGAGAGAGTAGAATTAAAATCTGAACAATTACAAGAACAAAGATTATTTGTAAGAGCTTGCATGGATCAAATATATAAAAAGCCACCAAAAGTAAAAGCGAATGATTTTGATATAATGATTAACGAACTAATGGCAAACAAAGAAGAAGTAGAAGCTCCAGCTGGTGCATCAAAATTAGAACAACTTAGCGATGGGCTAGAAGATTTTTGCACCGACCTAACCGCAGAGGGTTCAGAAAAGATGGACATGATGTATGGTAATGTTTGGAATCATGACGGCCATCATCATTTTATATACAAAAAGTTTTTTGATTTATATTTAACTAAACACAGATGGACAGAAAAATATGATTTAACTTTGATGTTATTGTTAGATCATTGTGGTTGTGAACACGTGAGAATTACCGTAGATAAAAAGAAGATGTCTGTAATAAGAGTTAAACAATTTGAAAAGCAAGAGTTTAAACCTAGAAATATAAAATTAAAACCGGAGACACCTTATTAATGAAGAATATAATAAATTTTGAAAATTACAGCATACCACTTTCAATGGGAGGTCAAATAAAAATTCCAAAAGAATTGAAATTTTTAGGTGATACTAAACCATATATTGTATATGACAAAAAATATAAAACTAAAAAGAAATCAAAAAAACATGGAGATGGTGCAAGAGAAGCCTTTAAAAAAATTAGGCAAACAATGAATAGAGGATACTTGAATCAATATCATTGTAATAACATTATAAATTTAATGGATAGATACTATAGAAAACCTGAAAAGTGGAGAAGGTATAGACCATACATCGTGTCCATAGAATATACGAATGGAGAAAAATGGGGAGAGGACACTTTTTATTTTCATTTAAGTAAATCATTTGATGATTGTTTTCGTAAGTATATCGCTAACCCCTCTGTTATAAATGGGCCTGTATGTTTTAGTTCACCCAACATACACGACGATGCATCGGACAGAAATTTTGTATTAAATATGTTTAGAAGGTCTGTCGAAGATCAAATAATAGGTTTTAAATATTATGAAAATAATGGTCAATCTAATGTTCACGAGGTTCACCACAAAGATATAACATTTATTAATTTAATGTTAGGTTTTGGAGATCAGGTAATGAAAATACATTCCAGGACAGATTTCGAGGCTTACATAAGACCTTTTGGAAAATACTATCCTAGCGATGGGGCAAGATTCGATAAAGATAATATTAAAGGTATGGCTATTTGTAGAGCCTTTAGGGAATACCATAAAAAAAATGCGAAACTAGAATTGATAATGAAAAAAGAACACAGACAAGAAACATCTGAAGATATTAAATTTAACACACGTTTAAGAAACATGATCCAGGATTCAGAAAATGAATGATGAATTATTATTGTTGGTTGTAGTGACAGCGGCATGGATATTTATGACTTTATGAAAACAATTGTATTAGGGCCACCAGGCACAGGTAAGACAACTACTTTATTAAAAGAAGTAGATAAGCATTTAAAACAAACAGATCCAAACAAAATAGGTTTTTTCTCTTTCACACAAAAAGCTGCGAACGAAGCCAGAGATAGAGCTATGGATAAATTTAATTTTAGCGAAGACGATCTACCTTACTTTAGAACTTTACACTCACTAGCTTTCAGAACTTTAGGAATTAAAAAAGAAGATGTAATGCAACACAGACATTACGAGGATCTTGGTAAAAAGATGAGGATGAGGTTAGATTATCATGAGTATGACAAAGAATACTCTGGTGTGTTTACAACAAAAAGTGATGTGTTAAGAATTATACACTTAGCAAGACTAAGAGGTATTACACCAGAGCAACAGTATGACAAAAAAGAACATACACAAAAAATAAAAGTTAACGATTTAAAAGAAGTAGATCACCAATTAAAGGAATATAAGAAAGCACACAACTTAATAGATTTTACAGACATGATAGAACAATTTATTAAATCAGATAAGTCACCTAAGTTTGATGTTGTATTTTTAGATGAGGCACAAGATCTCTCACAAATACAATGGGGTATGGCTAAATCTATATGGGATAAAACACAAGATACATACATTGCAGGTGATGATGATCAAGCCATATTTAAATGGGCTGGAGCAGATGTAGATAGTTTTATTACACAAAAAGGAAAGCTGCTTAATCTAACACAATCTTATAGAATACCTAGAGCAGTGCATGATGTGGCTATGGGTATTGTTAGAAGAATATCTAAAAGACGTTATAAAGAATGGGCGCCTAGGACAGAGAAAGGTTCACTAACATATTACCATGAAATGAAAGATGAGAGATTAAATATGGGTTCTGGTGATTGGATGGTTTTAGCAAGAACAAAACACATGTTAAATGATGTTGAAAAAATATTACAAGCTAGAGGTTTTTATTATAAAAATAAATTTAAAGATAATCCTGAAAAAGATTTGTACAAAGCAATTACGGATTGGGAAGATTTACGTAGTAAAAAATTTTTAAAAACAGATCAGATTGTTAGGATAGCTTCCTACATGTCTCCAAATAATTATAAAAAAGAACAGCTGCAATATTTAGACAAAGATTCCATGTATCACATGGATGAATTATCTAAAAAAGGTTTAAACACACAAAGAGTTTGGTACGAAGCTTTTGACAATGCACCTGCAAAAGCAGTTAGGTATGTTAGAAAAATGAGAGAGAACGGTGAAAAATTAAATAAAGATCCAAGAATATTATTGTCTACCATACACGGAGTAAAAGGCGGTGAGTGTGATAACGTAATATTATTTACTGATCTAAGCACCAATACACAAAAAAATTTCGAAAGAAATCCTGATGACGAAAATAGATTGTTTTATGTTGGAGCAACTAGAGCTAAAAATCATCTACATGTTATTAGGCCAAAAAACCCAGACAAGAAAGGATACAAACTATGAAAGACACATACAAAAAACAGATAGGTGGTGACCACTACCGATCGATGAAAATTCAAGCAAGTGAATTTATAAACAAGAACAACTTGCCCTTTGCAGAAGGTAATGCTATAAAATATTTGTGTAGGCACAAAGCAAAAGGTCAGAAACAAGATTTGCAAAAAGCCATACACTACATCGAGATGGCGATTGAAAGGGATTATGCAGACACCGATATTTAAACCACAAACTGAGTGGTTACCACCAACAGACTTTCCAGATCTTGGAAAGTACGATGAAATAGCAATAGACTTAGAAACAAAAGATCCAAACTTAAATAAAAGAATGGGTTCTGGTTCTGTTGTAGGTGTAGGTGATGTTGTAGGCATATCATTATCTACAGGAAACTGGTGTGCATACTATCCAATAGCCCACGAAGGTGGCGGCAACATGGATCGTAAGATGGTTTTAAAGTGGCTACAAGATCAAATGAATTACGAATCAACAAAAATATTTCACAATGCAATGTATGACGTGTCTTGGTTAAGATCCATTGGTATAAACGTAAAAGGTAAAATAGTTGATACAATGATAGCCGCATCATTAGTAGATGAGAATAGATTTAAGTATGATTTAAATGGTATATCTAGAGATTATCTTGGTAAGGGTAAAGATGAATCAGCTTTGTATGAAGCTGCAAAGTCTTGGGGTGTAGATCCTAAAGCTGAAATGTATAAACTCCCTGCTATGTACGTTGGAGCTTACGCAGAGCGTGACGCCCAACTCACATATGAGTTGTGGCAGGAATTAAAAAAAGAAATATTACACCAGGACATTGAATCTATTTTTAATATGGAAACAGAATTGTTTCCTGTTCTAGTTGATATGAGGTTTCTCGGTGTACGTGTAAATCAAGAACAAGCAGCGATCGAAAAGAGAACATTAGTGGAAGAAGAGAAAAGGATGTTAGGTTCGGTGTTAGCAAGTACGGGTATAGACGTTCAAATCTGGGCTGCAAGATCCATAGCCAAAGTATTTGATAAGTTAGGATTACCATACGATAGGACGGAAAAGACAGAGGCACCATCATTTACCAAGAATTTTTTAGCAAACCATCCACATAAAGTTGTTAAATACATAGCAAAAGCCCGTGAGATTAATAAAGCTCACACTACATTTATAGATACCATTCTAAAGTATAGTTTAAACGGCCGTATCCATGCGGAGATTAACCAATTGAGATCAGAGGGCGGTGGGACAGTCACTGGTAGATTTTCGATGAATAACCCTAATTTACAGCAGATTCCAGCACGTAACAAGGAGCTCGGACCACGGATCAGATCATTGTTCTTACCAGAAGAGGATCATACCTGGGGTTGCTTTGATTATAACCAACAAGAACCACGTTTAGTTGTGCATTATGCAGCTCTACAAAACCTATATGGTGTTGATGATGTTGTGCATGCATACATGCAAGGCGACGCAGACTTCCATCAGATCGTATCTGACATGGCAAACATACCTAGATCACAAGCTAAAACAATTAATCTTGGTTTGTTTTATGGTATGGGTAAAAATAAATTACAAGCAGAGCTTGGTATTAACAAACTTCAAGCAACAGAATTATTTAAACAATATCATTCACGTGTACCATTCGTAAAACAACTCATGGATAACGTGATGGCTAGGGCCCAGGACAGAGGTAAAGTTAGAACTCTTCTCGGTCGTTTGTGCAGGTTTCATTTATGGGAACCAAATCAATTCGGTATACATAAACCATTGCCACACGATGCAGCACTCACGGAACACGGACCAGGGATCAGAAGAGCTTACACATACAAAGCTTTGAACAGATTGATACAAGGATCTGCAGCTGACATGACAAAGAAAGCTATGATTGATTTACATAAAGAGGGAATCATACCGCATTTACAAGTTCATGATGAGTTGGATATATCTATAGGATCTGAGAAAGAAGCTCAGACCATAAAAGATATTATGGAGTCTGCCGTAGATCTTGAAGTTCCTAACAAAGTAGATTATGAATTCGGTAAGAACTGGGGCGAAATAAAATGAGGATTAATTATGGCTTATTTAAATGCAAACATACCGGTAGAATATGCACAGATCAGGAGAGAGTATCTTTATGACCTTAAGAAACATCATGGAGAAGTTGAAGACTGCATCATCTTTGGTCTTTCGGCTATTACAGGGCGTAGTATCCTTTTTCATTGTATTATGGAAAATGGAGCTATCTTCTATCGTCTCCCGATATCTGCGTTCATTCAAAGAGGCTTTAAGCCAGAAGAAGTTCCTAGACGTAGACTTGACGAATTACAGCTGTGGAATTGTTTTAGTTATTATCCTTCTGTGCATTCTTTTGATATCTTAGAAGGTCAATCAGGAAAATACATAGGTAAAGATAAAAAGTGGCACCCAGGTAAATACCTTTTTACGGTTGACTTTGCTCATCCAGAGCCTAATATACTCGACACTGATCATTCAGAGATACCGCACGAGCATAAGTGCGCTCACATCATAGCCCTAAACGACGGGAACTATGCAGCACAGCCAAACAATAGATGCATTTGGGATATACCTTCATTTACAGTGAAAGATAATGTTCCTGACTGGAAAGTGCAAACCTCTGAGTGGAATGTTGAAAATACAAGTAAATGGAAGACCGAAGATACGGATAACTTCTTTTACGAAATTGAGGAGAAAAAAAATGATTAAGTGGATTAAAAAGTGGATGAAGAAATACACTGATTGGATTTTTAAAGATTTTTATAAGTAATGAAAAACAAAAAGAAATTATCCAAGTTTGAATGGGTCAAGAAGAATATAGTGATTGTCCCTGTGGTGGCAGCTATACTCGCTGGAACATTCACATCTGTTAGATATGTATTAAGTTTAACTGATACTATTGAAGCAAATAAACAAACATTAGTAAATATTGAAAGAGATTTAGCAGTAGCAGAAGATAAGTTAACAGAAGTTGCCACAAGATTATCTGCAGCTGAAGCAACGTGGGAGATGGCAGAAAATTTATATAGACAACTAGCAGACCAGGTAAGAGAACATGCATACGATATTAAAGACCTGTCTCGTTAATTTAGCGTGGATATTATTTTTCTTGTTTGTGGTGACAGCATCAGCACAAGCACGTAATGAATATTTAAACGATGGTACTAACAGCTGCGATCAAGGTAGTTGGGAAGCATATACAGAAGTGAGACAGCATGAATATAAAAGTGGTAATAATGATGAATCACAAAACCAAACACTAGGTTTTAGATTTAGAAAATCTATTGGTCCTGTATGTGATGAAGAGTTTGCTAAAGAACAAAGATTAAAACAAAAATTAAAAACACAATTAGAACTTGTAAAAGAGTGTAAGAGAGTGCCTAGAATTAATCCACCACCCCCTGCATTTGCAGAGTTAATAAATCAGTGTATGCAACTAGGTGTTATGTCAGCCAGCTCTTTTGGAGAAAGAGACTTTGATCCTAAAATTAGTTATTGGACAGAACTAAAACAACAGTATTTAAAAGATAATCCAGATGTGGTAACACTAGACAACTATAAGGAAAAGAATGGCAAATAAACCAATGAAAATTAGCGAAGAGGCTGCCGTGCAAATGCCTATGAAGACGGTTGCCAGTTTGATCACGATGGTAGCCATCGGAACGTGGGCTTATTTTGGCCTGCACGAAACACTAAATTCACACTCAACACAATTAGAATTAATATCAAAAGACCTAGAACAAAATACAGAGTTTAGAATTAAATACCCAAGAGGACAATTAGGTAAATCATCTGGTGAAGCAGAGCTCTACATGTTAGTAGAAGATCTTTACAAATCTGTAGATAGATTAAACAAAGCCATTGAAGATGGTATGCATAACAAAGTTAATATAGAATTTTTACAGAAACAAGTAGAGAAAGCTACTTTAGATATTGAAAAATTAAAAGACAGACAAAGAGAGTTTGCAAACGGCGGCAAGGAGAAATATTAATGGTAGAGACTGTAGTAGCATTATTGATGTTCATTAACGGAGAGATAAAAGAGCATAGAATACAAGATAATATGGCAACTTGCCTACGTGGTAAAAGAGTTGCAGAGAGAGATTATAACCCAAGCGTTAGCTACAAGTGTATTAAGTCAAAAGCAGAGACAGAAATATACATGGGTCAAAAAAGTATTAGAAAAATAATACTTGATTAATGAAAAAAGAAAGAAAAAATCCTGTTGCAAAAGATTTAAGAACACGTAAGTATAGACCTAGAGTAAAATCCAGCAAAAAAATTTATGTTAGAGATAAAGATAAATTTAAATTTATTGGGTTTACAGATTATTAATGACGAAAATATTTAACACAGAAATAGTAACAGGCACTTGTCCAACATGTGATCAAAAAACTTTATTGGTTGGGATAGCTAATTCATATTATCGTTGTAGTGCATGTGGTGTAGATTTAGAGCAAAAAGTTAATGGTGTAATTAAATATATTCAAGCAGATAAAAACACTGAAATGACTTTGCGAACAGACATAGCGGACCATGGCGAAGAAATATAAGTTTGGTGTAAACGTCCATATCAAAAGAACTCCAAAGAAAAGACCTGGTAGACACACGAAGAGGTTGAATAAAAGAGTACCAAGAAGAAAGAAGAGTAGAGGTCAAGGCAGACGTAAATAATGTTTTGGAATATTCTTATATTCTTTTTTTGGCTAGATATCTTATTATTTTTAGTATTGACATTCGGAATTATATCACATATACTATAGGATATACCAGGCGATCGGGAAACGCCTTGAACAAGGGGTTTAACTTGTTCAAAAGCAAAGTACCTGTCTTCATGACAGCTCCGATAACAAGGAGTGCCAAGTTGGTAAGGCGAAGAAGACTTGGACCTGGCTGCATAAGGTGTATCGCAACCAACGTTGCCTTATGCAGGAGGAATAAATATAACAGAAAGGTAAAAATGAGATACACATACGCAATAAAAGAAATCAAACCAAAAGAAGGTCATGATGTCTACGACATTAAAGATTGGGAAATAGTTCCAGAAACTTATCAGGAAATAGGTGAGATGAGTTTACATAAACTAATTAAGAAACTAGATTCAAAGAAATGGTTTTACATTAGTTATGTAAATAAAAAATCTAATTACGTTGACAAAATAATATTTAATGGAGATTATAGATGTATATTATAGGATTAGAAACATGTTATTTCCAATAGTCATATGTGATAATTTTTTTGATGATCCAGATTCTGTAGCAAAGTTTGGAAAATCATTACCATACAAAAAAGGAACTAAAATAAATGGAATACCAGGAGTTAGAACTGATTCATTACATTTAGTTGATAAAGAATTTTTTATGTGGCTAACAAAAAAATCTTTAAAATTAATTTACCCTACTAAAGATGTAGGTTTTGTAGCGGACGGAAGATTCCAAAAAATACCGGTTAATTTAGATCACGATGGGTGGGTACATGTAGATAAACCAAGTGAATTAACAGCGGTCATTTATCTATCAAAACACACTGACACAGGCATTAGTTTTTACAAAACAAAAAAACCACAGGATCAAGGGGATAAACAAAGGTTAAAATTTGAATATTATTATAATCCTGACATGTCCAAGGAGAAATTAAAAGAAATAGAGGAAGCTAAAAAATTTAATAATGATCTTTTTGAAGAAACAGTTAACGTAAAAGGACTTTACAATAGAATTGTAATATTTGATTCTTCCATTTATCACGGAGCACATGTGTTTAAGGGGAAGAAAAGCGATGATGATAGATTTATAATGGTAAATATTATTTACTCTGTTTTTGATGAAACAGGCACTCAAATTAAATACCCAGTTTCAGAAAGCAAAAGAATGTAATACTATGTTTGAATGGAGAACATTGTGACTATAACTCTTTTAACTCTTACGTTGTTTGGTAAAATCGAAATGACAACTTTCGAAATACCAAACACAAGAGAGGAATATAATGGACGTGATGGTATCAACTGGCACGATTCTAATGCATTAGTTTGTAGTAGCTGGTATGACATAAACGTTAAGGTATCTGTAAAAAAGAATCCTAAACCAGGAGAGAATCATTACAAACATAGATGGAATGGTAAAAAAGTTATTGGTTACATCTGCGGGGGACACGAACCACGATGAGTAATATAGAGTACAATTTTTATTATTCAGGTCCATTACTTTTTAGAACACAAATAACTAATGAAGAAATTAAAAAAATAGAAAAACTAATTCAAAAAAATACATTTCCAAAAGAAAAAAATATTACAACATGTAAAATGCATGTTCTTAATTCTAGTAATATACAAAAAATTTTACAACCTTATTTAAATGCATTTAAAGAGGCACATAAAACATGGTATCAAAAAGATTTACATAATTTAAAAGTTGTAAGTTGTTGGGCCAATAATATGAAATCAGGAGATTTTATACCTCCTCACATACATACCAATTGTTTATTTTCTTCAGTTTTATTTATAAACGAAATACCTAAAAAAATTATGGAAGAGAATTCAAAATATATGGTTGGTAAACCAAGAGGGCCAGGTAGTTTAAATTTTATATATAGTGTTTCTAAAACTAATCAACATATTCAGGAGATGAATTACATGCCTCAAAAGGGAGATTATTTTATTTTTCCAAAAGATCTAATGCATTGGGTGTTTCCATTTAAATCAAAATGCAATAGAATATCCATAGCTGCTAATTACAAATGAAAAAATATATAGATAAATTTCACATATGGCATCTGCATTACAGAACTGAAATTATTTGGTTTGTAATCGGTTTTATTATTGGAGCTATACTTTTATAAATAAACCTATCCCGAAAGGGAAAAGGGGATAGGTTATAAAGGTGAGAAATTATTTAATAATTGCCACATTTTAGACACATTGTCAAGTGTCGTTGACCTGATAACATCCGAATTTGACTGCCAACCTATATTGATTAACACTAGCTTTGCCTTCTTTTTGTAACAACTCTAAACTTTTAAGTGATGCGTCAGCAGCACACTCAGCCCAATCGTTATATGTAATCTCTGGTTGTATAGGGGCTTTACATTCTCCAGTTAAAAAAGAACACACCTGTAGTATTAAAATAAATTTTGTCATTGACAGTTTCCTCGTATTATCCTATATTCTACTCATGAAAAATCATAAGGAGAAAGCATGACGGATATTAGTAAATATCGAAATGTTTCGTTAACACACGAAGCATATAACACTTTAAAGAAGCTGTCGAAAGTTTTATTACCGGGCGGAACGCCGCTGTCGATTAGTAAAACGATAGAGTCTTTAGCAAACGAGAAAGCACAGAAATACAATGGCAAGATCCAAATTCAAAAGTCAAGCAACAGCAAATAGTAATGCTTTAGAGTTGTTTGGTAGAGCTAAACAACCAGAACAAAAGTTGTGGATAGCTGTATTAGCAAAAGCTTTAGATGATGCATTGTATCAAAACGATTTAACTCCAGCACGAGAGGCAATAGGATGGGTAAAAAGTTGTAACAAAAACTTTAAACTTGTTTGTCATCTTGCTGGACACACTTGGGAGTATGTGCATAAAAAAATAATTGATAAAGTAGAAAAAAGAGAAAAAGAAATAGAAGAATACATCAAAGGCATAAGAGATCTACAAACAGATGGTCTTAGACAGAAATGGCATTTAATTAGATTTTCTAGATTAAATGTTATAAATGGTGGTAGAGCCAAAGGCGTACCACGTAAAGGAGGAACACATGGCAGAAAATGGGCCTACATTGTCCATCCCGGTAAAACAAACTAAAATTTGTGACAACTGTGGTGGTAACGGTTATATTAGAATAGATACAGTAGATGGACCCAATCAAGTAAAACAATGTTGGGTGTGTGAATCAGAAGGAGAGTTAAAAAAATATGTACAAAAGGACGTTGATAATTTTATTTACGAGTTTTATTTTAACAACAGGGTGCAGTAAAGTAGAGTGGGGAGACTTTGAATGGGATCCCGCAAAGGCAGCAGCTAGAATAACTTTCGGACAGGTAAAATGAACCAGTTATTGCATGAAAATAGAAACATTACCCATAATTTTGCTTATCTTGCTGGCCTTCTTGATGGTGAAGGGTGTGTCACATACAAACAGTATTGGGATCGCAAACGAAAAGATAGACCACGTCAATATCTTTGTTGGAGAATACAGATGGAAATAGTCATGACAGACAAACAAACAATACAATGGTGTTGTAATGAGTTTGGTGGCAATCTTATTAACAAACCAAGAAAAGGTGGTTACAAAATGCAATACAGATGGCGTAGATGTTTTAGAGATGCATTAGAAATAGCAAAAGCAATTGTGCCATTTTCAAAAACAAAGAGGGATAAGTTACAAAAAATTATAAAACACTATGAAGCATAAAAGTATGGCAGAGATGAATAGAGAAAGAGCTTTGAGAAAAGCAAAAGAACAAGCAGACAAGGATAATGAGAATCCTAGCACATACTACAAATTTTTAGATTTATTTTATAAAAATAAAAAGGAGCAAGATGACGAACAAAAAACAGATAGCAGCACTAAGACTGACGATTAAATGGTTTAAGAAACAAATTAAACCAAGAGATTGTGGTTGGATGTATTCTACAATAGCTGGTTTGGAACATAGAATAGCGGAGCTAAGAAAAGTGAATAAAATATTTATAGTTATAGCCAGTGGTTTTACAGTGATGATATTATTATCATTGTTTATGATTGTTACAGGCTGTGCAGGTTGGGCATGACAATACCTGACTTAATAGATCTTATAAAAAATAAGTATAAGAGATTTATGGACTACCCATATGCTTTTATAGAAATGATAGGTAGTAAAATGAACGTTTATGCTTGGAATAAACGTTGGAAAAATAGAAAAAAAGGAACAGGATATGCAGAATTTAGGCGAGAAGATTAATATAGAAATATTTAACTGGGGACCTTGCGTTGTAAAATGTAAGATCAAACCCGAATTTGCGAAGTTATTATTAGATGAAGCTAAATCTAATAAGGATGATTATAGAACAAAGTTAGCTGGACAGATTGATGTCGAGACGGGTTATACTGATGAAGCGAAAAAGAAAGTTATACCTATCATGTCTCAATATCTAGGTGTCTATGACCAGGCGTACGAGAGATTTACACGTAAGCCTTATAAGAAAAGACCTGAGTATATCATGTCTGCTATGTGGATTAATTACCAGAAGGAGAATGAATTTAACCCACCACACGATCACGATGGTAAGTTATCTTTTGTTATTTACTTAAATATTCCTGAAGAATTAAAAAAAGAAAATGCGTCTTATACCGGTAAGAGCTGTGGACCTGGAGGTATACAGTTTTTATATGGCGAAGGACCTAGAGAAGCTGTAACGTATATGTCTTACTTCCCAGAAGAGCTGGATATGTTTATCTTTCCGGCTTGGCTAAAACACTGGGTAAGTCCTTTTAGATCTAAATGCACACGTATCAGTGTGTCTGGTAACGTACACGATTCGGCTCCCTTAAATAATATTGTTAATTTTGCTCCAGAATATTTAAAGGATAAGGCTAAACGTGCTAAAGAAAATAAATAAATACAGCTATATTACTGTTCCGAGGTCCGAGAACCATGGAACACGGACGTATGATGTGCATGGATATAACCTTCCAAGTGTTACGACTATTTTATCACGGACCAAGGACCAGAAGTTTCTAAAAGATTGGAAAGCTAAAGTTGGCGAAAAGAAAGCCGAAGAGATTAAGAACTTATCTTCTAAGCGTGGTACATCAATGCACAAATATCTTGAGCACTATGTGCTTGGTAAAGGCTACGAAGATCTAACGGAACTTGGACAACAGACTAAGAAGATGGCTAACAAAGTTATTGAGGTTGGTATGACTCCTGTTGAAGGATATTACGGATCAGAGATAACACTATACTATCCAGGTCTATACGCAGGCACAACAGATTTAGTTTGTATGCATAATGACATGGAAACAATAGTAGACTTTAAACAATCAAACAGACCAAAGAAGAGAGAATGGATTGATGATTATTTCTTGCAGTCTGCAGCATACGCCATGGCTCATGACCATGTGCATGATTCAAAAATTAGACAGTGTGTTATAATGATATGTACACCTGATTTATATTTCCAGGAGTATAGAATACAGGATGACGAACTACGGCACTGGAAACATAGGTTTTTAGTTAGATTAGACATGTTTTATAATCTAAAAAACAACTAGGAGGCAAATGAAACAAGCAATAATTAGAGCACTATACAAAAAATATGAGGCAGAAATAGAGGATGCCCATACTAAAATAGGACTCATGATGAAGCGGACTGTCATTATACCCGAACATATAGATGTTACGGGTGAGATTGATAAGCTTCTTGGCAAAATTGAAGACGCCGAGAGCAAGTTGTCAATTTTGAGGCGAGAGTATGGCGACAATGAGGCAAAATAAGCTCTATATAGTACTGAATTTCATAAATTTATTTTTTATTAAAAAAAATTTTTTTGTAAAATGTCCACTATAAAATGTCCAATGGTTAAAAAAGTCAATAAAGACGTCAAGATAGGGGCTAAGGAAGGACATTTTAGGTTTAAGAAAGTCTCTTTTTGTGAGATTTAGTACTATATACGAGGGGGTATGGACATTTTACATGCCCAAATGGACATTTTATGAAACCTAGATTTGAAATAAGAATGATGATATTAATACTTGTAGGCGGTTGTCTACCAGTTGTAATCACGACAGTGTTGAATAGATGCTTTGACTATTCTATACAACGTTCAATGGAGCTAACATTCATATTGTGTATTCCGATAGCTGCGTGGATGGCTTCAAAAATTAACGAGAGATGGCATGACGAAGAAGATTAAAAGGGCTGTAAATAAACATTACCAATACTTTCTTAAAAAGCGTAGATGGTACACTAGAAGAAAATGAAAAAAAGAAAACGTAAGAAAAGATATAAACATGCTGTTATCAGTAAAAAGAAATATTACTTCTATCAAATCCGTTGGATTGATATTACCGGAGACTCAGCTCATGCCACTGCAGAAGAGTTTGACAAGTTCGAAGCATGCGTTATGCTAACTCAAGCTTATGTTTACAAAAAAACTAAAAAGTTTTTATACACATTTAGTACCTACGATACTAAAGAAGAGTGTTTTTCAGACAGGAATATATTTCCTATCGGATGCATTATTAAGATGGAGAAGATACCCATCTCATAGGAAACAAAATGATTGATTGGCTTTGGACTAGCAAGTATGTATGGGGCCTCAATCAACCAAAGGAGAGAAAACATGTTCGGAAAAAACGAAGACGAAAGCAAAAACAAAATCGAAGAGCTAGAAGAAAAAGTCGAAGCGTTAGAAAACAAAATCGCTAACATTATGGACGTTCTTCAAATGCAAGATGAGTTCGATGTTGGAGAAGATAATGAGGAAGATGTCGAAGACGACGATCGAGATTAATCTTTTTTGTTGCCCTCGATCTTTTTCGGGTCGGGGGTAACGTCTATAATCTGTGAATAATCCTCTAATATTTGTTTCATTTTTGATTCTAACTGTTCTTCTGTTAGATCTTCTAATTTACCTGTTTTTATTATTTTTCTGTCTATATATAATCCTGCTGCCTTTCCACGATTCGTCTCTGCATTCACAGCAGCACTCCAAGCTCCCTTCTTCAAAGCGGCGTCTTTAATTCGTCCTAGTTCTGCCACATGGGTGGCGTAATTTACTTCGTATTTTTTTAATCTCTCCTCTTTAAGTTCTCCAATATATTTGACTACAAGTGGGTTCAGTCGAGGGTTGGTAAGCTCAGACCCTTCTTGCCTACAACGTTTCTCGCTGTACCCCGCCAGTTTTGCTGCTTCTGATTTTGTTAAAGGTCCATCGGGTCCGCCAAATACCAGAAGTTCGGCAAATCGTTTCTGCATTTCAGTTAATCTTTTAGGTAATCCCATATTGACAATTTAGAGTAACAATCCTATAGTGTCAAGTATGATTGAAAGAAATAAGGCTAAAGTTCAGGCTCTTTTTCCTGATGCTTATGTTTTGTATGAAGACATAGATGTTGATCACGACAAAATTTTAGATGACGTTAAAAAATTAAATTTTAAAGAGTTGAAAGATCAACCTACATACATGACAAAAAGTATAAAAATATTCAAAGATTTCAAATCCTTAAAAAAACTAAAAAACTTATTAGAAAAAATTACAACAGATTGTGTACGTAATATTATGGGTTATGACGTAGATGTTAGTTTGATAAATATGTGGGCAACTAAAACAGCACCTAAATGTGGCAGCGGTATGCATAATCATAGAAACTTTTGGTATACATGTGTTTACTATCCACACGGCTCCATAGAAGATAACTTTGCTATTGAGTTCTCTACCTATAAATATCAAAACTGTATGTCAGTTCCAGTTAGTAATTATACACAATTTAATTCTTCTGCTTGGACACACGTTGTAAAGAGAGGAAACTTGTTAATATTTCCTGCTAATATATTGCACCAAATATTAATGAATAATAGTAAAAACTTTAGGTATTCCATAGCGGCTACTTTTTTACCAAAGGGTGAGATAGGTGAACATGACGGTAAAATACAATTTAATATAAAGGAGTAAAAATGGTAACAACAAATAAAGATGCACTAGAATTTGAGAAAACTTTATCAAAAATATTAACAGATAAAGTTACTAAATCTCACCAAAGGATAAAAGAGCTAGAAAAAATAGAGGATATCCACCGTAAGTTAAATGGTGAGCTTAGACAAGAAGTATACGACTGGAAGATAAAAGCTGCCAAAGCAGATGAGTATAAAGTTACAATAGAGCAACAACGTATGGTTATAAGTGATCTTACAAAAGACAATCAAAGACTAGCACAAGAGGTTAATGACAAAGTCGATAAATTAAGAAAAGCTGGAGTCATCTAATGTACGTAAAACATTTACAAGAGTATTTAAGTAAATTTACAGATGGTTTGAAAGGCAACGCTGTGTCAAATGCTAAAATATATATCATGAGTCAGAAGGGTTATCTTGAAGAGATTAGACGTATAGAAGTACATGAAAGTACAGATCCAAAAGACATATCAATTAGGGTTGTGTTGAAACCACAAAGAGAAGAAAAGATCATATTACCACCAGGATATATTAAAGATTATTAACGTATGTAACTCCAAAAAAATGCGGGGACCAGAGTCAAAATTATATCAAAAATTAAAGAAAGCTACTCCGAAAATTATATGGAATAGGATTGAAAACATTAGTGTTCCTGGCATGCCAGATGTATTGGGATACAACGAAAGAAAGGTTTTTTTCACAGTCGAATTAAAAGTTACCCGAGGTAATAAACTTAGATTTTCACCACACCAAATTGCTTGGCATTTACAACATCCTAACAATACATTTATCTTGGCAGAGGCCCTCGGTCCATGCACCGTGAAACTTTATAGGGGGAACAAGATCAAGAAGCTTGTTGCTTGCGGCTTGGAGCTTGAAGCTTTGGCCGTGGGGCTTGAAGCTTGCTGCTTGGAGCTTGAAGCTTGTGGCTTAACCCTCGAAACTTTGGCTTTGTAAACCAGGTCGTGTCCCGACCGTTGTCCTTGCACCAGCAGTAATGATTCCACAATATTGAACCGTGATCTTTACTTTGAACTGGCATGCATCTCCGCTAGATAATCATCTAGACCTAGGTTGTCTATGAAGTCATGTTTGCAATGATCTCCCCACCAATAACCGTCGACCGTGTTGGTTAGCAGATTCACCCAGATATTAGGTCCGCCACCTGCAACCAGCAGCCTTGCTGCTTTGTAACTGTGGTCCTTGTGCGTGATCCATTCTATATCGTAGACGTCTTCCATGTAGACCTCTGGTGATGCCTGTTTGGAAGGCGGCTCACTAATATCTTTCGCAATGTCCTTGCACATCCTGCGAAGTTGCTCTTCGCATGTCTCACTTTTCTTTTTTAATGCTGTCATGTTTCTCTCCCATTATGTTACAATATTTATATTGCTCTTCGTTAAAAAACTCCTCACACGATTTCAGATAATCAGCTGGTAAGTCTCTGTGATCATCCGTAAAGTATGGAAGCAAGTTGTTATTGTCTATTTTCTTTCTCATAAATTAATCCTACAATATCCCTTGACTCTTGTCAAGCCGCTTGGAGCTTGTCAAGCTCTGGAAAGTTGCACCAGAGCTTGCAGCTTGGCGCTCCGTCTGTGATTAAAAAACCACACAAAGGAGACGTTTGCGCCATGGTCAAGCCTATTTCTAGTTAAAGACTTAGACTCAATTGGAGGTCTCCTCCATCGTCGTTCTACACTTGACCTTGGGTCAGTTATTATCATGGCTCATGACCCAGGAGCCATGGTCGAGTATGTTACGGATCGAACTAGTATGTCCGCAGTTACTTGACCCCAGATCCTATGGCGTGGGCTTTACGTCCTACTTTGCCACATAGGATCAGGGCTCAAGTTTGGCCAAGTGATTGCTGACCAGTAGATAACAGCTGTTACACGCATTGCAATGTACATCACTCGGTCACTTGACCCCAGATCCATCAGCATTGTACTTTAAAGGCCTTCGCATAAATGCATACGCCAATGGATCAGGGCTCAAGTTTTATAACCTGCACCAAACGTTGAATACTTCCATCAACGCTTTGAATTCCTTCACCGACATATACTTAATCTCATCTGCCAGAACAGGGTTTGTCTTTTTTATTTCTTTTACTAATTTCTTTCTAATTGTCATAATATCATCCTACACTATACGGGATCAGCTGTCAAGCTTGTTGCTTGGTGCTTGTGGCTTGGCGCTGCCTTGGACACCGGCCTCTCGAGCGATTAACACGATCTAGCCACGCCGGCAGGGTTATTAGGCTTTCACCTGCTATTGTTCTTCCAAGCGCCATGTTCCATGGTCAAGCACTTGGTAAGCCTTCCTTTTTTAACGTGTTGATTTCACCAATCACCAGTTACCAAAAAACCTGTGAGACTACGTCTCTATTTTTGCCTACTTGACCCCAGATCTGACTGGCTTGCATCCGGACTCTTTATTACTTTAAGCGTTCCAATCAGATCTAGGCTCAAGTGTAGAAGTACAATATAAATATTGTAACTACACCTGCCATTATCATTTCCCAAAGTTCCATATTATTTTATGACAGTTGCCTTTCTATAGTTGTCTTCCTCAAGACATAAATGTCCTTGAATATCGATGCCACCTTTCTCAACTAATATCTTTCTCGCTTCCTTTTCACTACGTGCTTTTATCACGTAGTGATAAGTACAAGGAACCTCAAATTCAAATGTTTTCATATTACTCCCAAGGACACATGAATAAAAATCCAATGTGTACCAGAACCAACATGATTAACCAAAATGTAATACCCATTTAATTTACCTTTCTCTTATAAGTTATAACAGGATTTATTGCCGTTGTATATCTTTCAATTGTGGGATCAAAGAAACAAATGTATTTATCTCCATTTCTTTCCCACACTTTACAACCAACATGGCTCATATTACCCGCTCTAAAAATAGTCTTGTTATATTTTTTAGCGTACCAAGAAATCATAAAGTCAGTTCTTGTTAATATACCTTTTACGTCTTCTACTATTTTATTTATATCTTTCATATTGACATCCTATAATATTTGGGATACATTGTCAAGTATGGAAACAAAAACTGAAATAAGAAAAAATAGATTTAATGGTGAATCTATTCAACTAACAAAAGAAGAAGCTAACAAGTATGACGCTATTATTAACAACGAATGGGCAGCAACTCAGGAAGATAAGTTGAGGCAGGACGTTGGTATCTCCCAGCTATGGGAAGCTGTTAGACGTGACCTTGACTGGTTTAGAAAACATAACGCTAAAGCGTACATGGTTTTGTTAGACTAATAAAGTTTACCCTAGGGCCACCTGCGGTGGCCCTAGGGGTCCCGGGCAGTTTTCCAATATCCATGGATCACCGACCCCATCCCCCCTTTTTGTGTAAAAGGGGTCCCACTGCTTTTGACTATAGTGCTTGATTTAGACAGCCACCCAGGTTAAAAACGTTTTGGTACCATGGACTTGAATAAGGTAAATATAGAAAAATTACCTGCAGATGTACGTAGGGTTTTCAAACAACTTCAAGTGTTGCATGCTGAAAAAAAGATACAGAACAAAGCTAAGAATGATTTTCTATCTTTTGTAAAATGTATGTGGCCTGATTTTGTAGAGGGGTCTCATCATAGACACATCGCAGATAAATTTAATAAATTAGCAACGGGCGAAATAAACAGGCTTATAGTTAATATGCCACCAAGGCATACTAAATCTGAGTTTGCATCTTTTCTTTTGCCATCGTGGATGGTGGGCCGTAATCCAAAATTAAAGATAATACAAACCACGCACAACGCAGAACTAGCTGTAAGATTTGGACGAAAGTCAAAAAATTTAATTGACTCAGAAGACTATCAAAAAATTTTTACTACAACTTTACAAGAAGACTCAAAAGCAGCAGGTCGTTGGGAGACAGCACAAGGTGGTGAGTACTTCGCAGCCGGTGTAGGTGGTGCTATTACAGGACGGGGCGCTGATCTATTAATCATTGACGATCCACATTCTGAACAAGATGCAATGTCTAAGACTGCATTAGAGTCTGCTTACGAATGGTATACGTCTGGTCCACGTCAACGTTTACAACCAGGCGGTAAGATAGTCTTGGTAATGACAAGATGGTCTACAAAAGATTTAACAGGTATGTTAATTGCCAATCAGAAAGAATCTAAGGCTGATCAATGGCACGTGGTCGAATTTCCGGCACTCATGGACCACGGACCAGTGTGGCCAGAATATTGGAACAAGGAAGAACTTGAAAAAGTTAAAGCAACTCTACCTGTTGGTAAATGGAACGCACAGTGGATGCAGGCTCCTACATCAGAAGAAGGAGCTATTATTAAACGTGAATGGTGGAACGTGTACAAGAAAGAAACCATACCGCCTCTACAGCACGTCATACAGTCTTACGATACAGCGTTTCTTAAAAAAGAATCTGCTGACTATTCAGCTATAACTACGTGGGGTGTTTTTTATCCAGATGAAGATTCAAAAACTAATTTAATATTATTAGACGCTATAAAAGGTAGATACGAGTTTCCAGAGCTTAGACGTTTAGCTTTACAGCAATATAAGTATTGGCAACCTGAATCTGTGATTATAGAAGCAAAAGCTTCTGGTTTGCCTTTGACTTACGAACTTAGACAGATGGATATACCTGTAATTAATTTCACACCAAGTAAAGGAAATGATAAGCATGCAAGAGTGAATGCGGTTGCACCTTTGTTCGAATCTGGTATGATATGGGCCCCGGAGCAGAAATTTGCAGATGAAGTTATCGAAGAATGTGCAGCATTTCCAAACGGCGATCATGACGATTTAGTTGACTCTATGACTCAAGCTGTCATGCGATTTAGACAGGGTGGACTCATCACGCACCCCGAAGATTATGTGGATGACAAAACAACTAAACGTAAGCGAGTTTATTATTAATGGCAACAAAGACACTATTACAATTACTATTAGAAGCAGGTATTAAACTAGAAGATGCCAAAGATCTAATTAAAAGATCCGGTATCGAAGGTGAAGGAATCATGGCCACTAATATTGGTAAACTAATGACTAGAGCCGAACAAGGTGATTTAATTTTATTTGGTTCAAAATTAGAAGACCCTACTCTACACAAACCATATAACGCTTATGCAATAGGTTCGGACCAAAGATACATAAAACTTACGAGTGAATTTAACATGATTGATAAATCAATCAGGCAACACCTTAAAGTATTAAACGATGATAAAAAATTATTAAGTCCTGAACAGATGAAGACTTTAAAATACAACATCGTAGTTAGAAACCGAACAAAGAACGAAATAGATAGATTAAACAAGGTATTAAACGATGAAGGTGTAAACACTGTAGAGCTATTAAAAAATGCTGGCATAACGACAGAAGGCAGAGTAACTGGCGCTGGTGATACATCAGTAACAGAATACTTAACACAATTAAAAGAAGCTAAAAAAACAGGAGTCCTACCTCCAGAAACTTCTTTAGAGTTAGGTAAACTAACATCTAAAAAACAGATTGGAGAATCCGAGCAAGAGCTTCAAGGTATAATTGATACAGCTATGGGAAAAATTAAAACTAAAATTGATGATTTAGGAACAACAGCGGAAGATGCTCGTAAGGCACAAAATAAAAAATATGGTATTAATTTTAAGCACCAAGGAGCAGGTAAAGCTTATGACGAACAGTTTACTCCAGGTGGTAGAGAAGGAGAGTTTAATGCTGTAACTAGAGAATTATTACCAGTGCTTCATGATAGAGGTATTATAAAATTAGACGATGAAGTTTTAAAAAGTTTAAAAGATGCAGAGTATGTTCGTGGCATTAAAGGCAAGGAGTTTGATCCTAAAAAAATATTTAGATACCACTTTGGTGACGGAGGTTTTAATGTTCTTAATGTGGCTATAGACGAAACTCCTAATGCACAGTCAGCCTCAGACATTGTTAAATTCATGTCAGATAAAAATTTGTTTGGTCAGTTCACTGTCAAAAAAGCAAACAGTCCTAAAGATAAATTTGACCACATGACTCTTACAGAACTACAGGGTATTGCAGATGAGAATAGAGGTGTGGCTTTGTTAATTAAAGATGGTGAGAGTGCTTTTTATAAAACACCAGATTCGATTGCAAAAGCATCCGAAGAAAAATTTGGAATTATGAATCAGTATCTTGCTAAGATTAGAGAGAGAATAACACGTGCTCGAAGAGAACAATTAGCAAAAATTAAAAAGTTTCCTGCACTAGATCCAAACGACGCTAACTTTATTATAGAAAGTTTAGATGATGAAGGTTTAGCGCCTTTGAAAAAAAGTAGATTTCAATATACAACTGAAACTGATCCTGGCAGCTTTGTTGGCGATACAGCAGTTAGAACAACTTACGACACTTGGGACGATGCCACAGGAACAGTTAGGGAAAGACCTAAATTTGTAGAGAGAAAAAATATGCAAACTGGCGAGGTAATATTAAAAGATCCTGATTATGTAAGACCGCCGGTTAAACCAGCTAGAATGAGTTTAGATGTAGCCATTACAATGGGTGATGACGTATTAGATTTTTCTACCGAAGCTCTTGGTAAAAAAGGATATAACTTAGGTGAGATTGACACCATACAAAAAGGTAAAAAAGTTTATGATTATTTAGAAACTAAAGCTAAGAGAGAAGACGGAAGTGTAGATTTATATTATAGAGGTAGAGGTATTATAGAAAAATTAGAAGAGTTAAAAAATTTGGGTGTAGATGATATTGATACAATATCAGTTGATGAGTTTAACCCAGAGAGATATGGATTTAGTGAAGGAGGCATAGCGAACAAAGATATGGTTCGTTTCTTATTTGATGACAACGTACGTAATTAATCCCATAACCAACGAGCTAGAGAGTGCACAACCTAGACAAAGGGTTGCTGATAAATTTAAATTAGAAGATCTGCTAACACCTGGACCTTTGAGAGATGAGCTCAAGGGAGACTTTGATCCAACACAAGAAACCTACGAAGAATATCTAAGAAGAATTAATTTAAGGTATGGTGGTAGAGTTAATTTTTCAGAAGGATCAGATTTTTTATCTTTAGAAGAAATACAATCTTTAATACCAGATGAATTAAAAAAGACTTTAAAACCTGGAGATACAAGAGGTCGGCTCTTGTTTTCTCCATCAAACATACAAAAAATTTATGATAGAGGTTTTAAAAAAAGATTTGCTAAATTAAAATTAGGACTAACGTATTTAAGAGAACTTGATAATGAACTTAAAGGTGTTGATTCTTTTCCTACTTCTCAAGGTAGAACAGAATTTATTCAAAAATTTTCAGAATTACCCGAAGTTAAAAATTTGTTAAAACAGTCTGGATTTAAATCTATACAAGATTTTCAAAATAGTAGGTTCTCTAGAAAAAATTATTTAAATCAAACTATTGATTCTTTGTTGAAAGGAAAAGCAACAAAGGGCACAGGAAGAGCACCAGGGGATTTTAAAACAGTTAGAACAGGACCTATAGGTCAGGTAGATAAAATCATTGTTAACAAATTATTAACTGATGTATTAGGAGACAATGCTCAATTTTTTATTAATGAAGGATCACTACCAAATGAAATTTCTTTACAGGCTCAAAGAGAGGGTAGATCAGATTTAAGGCGTAATAGACTTATTATGTCAAGATATAATGAAAATCTTGACCTTGGTTTTGGTAGTGAAGAATCTCGAAACATATACAAAAATCAAAATAAAACTGCTATAAAAACTAGAAATTTAAATGCAGCTTTAGGATTGACTAACAATATTAATTTAAGGTTTGCAAGAACACATTACTTTCCAATTATGGCTGGCGGCGAAATGAAAAGATTAAATTTATTAGTCGATGGTTTAAATTATTCTGATAAATATACTTTTAGACCAAGTCACTCAAATCAATTACAAAATGTTTTTTATGATACCCCTATTCGAAACGAAGTAGCCAGGTTTAAAGGGGGCAAAATAAATATAAAACAATTAGCTTCAGAACTAGACAATATAGCAACAAAATTTAAAAGAAATTTCCCTGACATAGAAGTCGCAGAATTAAAATTAAATAAGAATAATAAATTTAGTTTTAAAAAAGATTTTCCAAGTATTACTAAAGACTCACGTCTTAACAAAATAGCTCTTACCAGAAACGCTATAAATGAGTTAGAAAATGCATACGTTGTTTCCTCGGCTGGAGCTATGGACGATACAAAGTTTAATCAACTTAAAAAAGATTATAATTTTGTAAATGAAAAATATAGAAATATTTATCAACCTGTTTTCACACAAGAAAATATTGAAATTATAAGAACTAGACCCACTCTTAAAAATAAAATTTTAAAAGCTACTGGAAAAACAGCCAAAGTAACTGGTAAAATATTAAAACCATTGGGTATTGCAACCGGATTTTTAGCTGTCAATACAGCACTTAAAGCTGGAGAAAGAAATGTTTTTGACCTAACTGGCGCTTATCTTACAGCAGAGCCTGAAGTAGCATCAATAAACAGAATGATAAGAGAGAACGAAGAATTTGCAAAAAAATATGAAGGGGCTTTACCCGAAATAGTTTCAGAAGATGTTATCCCCATGACACGAGAAGAAGAGATACAAAAAATAAAAGATTTAGATTTACCCAAGATGGATCAAACCATGATGGCTGCAGAGGGCGGCCGTGTCGGTTTTCAAGATGGCACTCCACCAGTAATCCCAGGCAACGAACCTGACTACAGTGAACTACAAGTTATGCTAGACAACCCTAATGAGTACAACACATTTCCTAAAGGCACGTTTACAGAGGAGCTAGACAAAGCAGTTTACGGAACAAATGAAGAAAAAACTCTTTTACAAAAATTTAATCAAATGTTTTTGGACCCAAGAGTCTATCCATACTATGCTCAAAAAATAGCATCAGGTGCAGCCAACATACCAGAACTTGCTTTTAGATTTCCAGCAGCTCTCGGTTATCTTTACGGACAAGGCAATCTTGCTTTAGCCACAGCTGATTTTGATAAAATAAGCGGAAAAACTTTAATGGAAGCTTTAGAGATATTAGATCCAAAATATACTAGAGAAATAAAAAATACTAAATTTGGAGACGTAATAGGCATCTCTGACAAGTCTATGAATGAGAAAGATAAAACAGAGGGACAAAAATTTGTTGGAGATACATTTCAACTAGGTGCAGAAGCAGTAGGACCAGCAACACCATTTTTCTTATTTAAAATGTTTCCTAAATTATCAAAACAAATTAAAGATTTAGTTGTCACGGCATCCGCTGCGGAAAAAGTAAATAAAGAACTAGAAAAAAATTTGGCGGTAGATCAATCAAAAAGAGATTTAATTTTAACTATAGGCGCAGGTGGAGCTGTCGCTGCACTTAAATTTTTAGGATTAGATAAGCTTATTAAAGCACCCAAAGCTACAAAAGCCGTAACATCCGCTGTAAAATCAGGTAGCACACCAAAATATTTTTTTGATTTTGTAGATTTAATTAAGAGAAAAGGAAAAGATGTTTCTGATAGACAAGCAGTAGTTGAGAGACAAAAAGTAATTGAATATAAAGATTACACACTTACCGACACTGATGGATATATAACTGTTAGAAAAACAGATGAAGATATGGGCCGTGATGAAATGATGGAGTACAAACCACCAGAGGGTATTGTTGATGAAACAACCGGTAAATCTCAAGAGGTTCCAGCACAATATGAAGAAGTGACTGCTAAACCAGATGCAAACGATCCTGGTAATTTTGATGCTGATCAAGGCTTTGATTCTATCGATGATGTTTTAGAAGAATTATCTAAAGATGGCACAGAATACACGGTTAAAGAATTAGAGGAGATGGGTATTAACATTCCTCAAAAAGATTTATCAATAAGAAGTGATAAGGCAGAAGGCGGTATTATTGCAGGTGTTAAGTCAGGACCAGCGCCAAAATCAGGACCTACACCTCATGGGTTGCCTTATCTAGCTAAAAATGTTACACCAATCAAGGAGCGTAAATAATGGCAGATATTGATAAAACTCTTTCAGAGTTGGGAACCTCTGTAAAAATAGAAGGACCCGATCAAGAAGTAGAGATTCAAAAACAAGAAGAATTAACAAAAGAACCTGTAGAAATAACACCCACAGAAGATGGTGGTGTTGAATTAGATTTTGATCCTAGCAAAGTAAACATTGAAGGTAATACAAATCACTTTGATAATTTAGCTGCATTATTACCAGATGAAATTTTAGATCCTGTTGGATCAGAAATGTATCAAAATTATACAGACTATAAAGCGTCTAGAAAAGATTGGGAAAAATCCTACACTGATGGGCTTGACTTACTCGGATTTAAATATGAAAATAGAACAGAACCTTTCCAAGGTGCATCAGGTGCCACGCACCCTGTTCTTGCAGAAGCTGTAACACAGTTTCAAGCTGGAGCTTACAAAGAATTATTACCATCTGAAGGACCAATTAGAACTCAGATTGTTGGTATGAGTGATCCGCAAAAAGAAGCTCAAGCACAAAGAGTAAAAGAATACATGAACTACGAACTTATGGAAAAGATGGGTGAGTATGAACCTGAGTTTGATCAAATGTTATTTCACTTACCACTTGCAGGTTCTACATTTAAGAAAGTTTACTATGATGATTTATTAGGCAGAGCAGTTTCTAAATTTGTGCCAGCCGATGATTTAGTTGTACCATACACAGCCACATCTCTCGATGATGCAGATTCAATTATTCACGTTATTAAAATGTCTGAAAATGATTTACGTAAACAACAAGTTGGTGGTTTCTATAATGATATAGAATTAGGATCACCAGCTATTATTAGAAATGAAGTTGAGGCAAAAGAAAGAGAACTAGAAGGGACTAAAAAAACTGGAAGACCAGAACAAGTTTATACTCTTTTAGAATGTCATGTTAATTTAGATTTAGAAGGTTTCGAAGATAAGGACGTGAACGGAGATCTTACAGGTATTAAGCTCCCTTATATTGTAACTGTAGAGGAAGGTTCACGAAAGGTTCTTTCTATTAGAAGGAACTATAATCCTGACGATCCAAGAAAAAATAGAATACCTTATTTTGTCCATTTTAAATTTCTGCCAGGACTAGGATTCTACGGATTTGGATTGATCCATATGATTGGCGGATTGAGCAGAACTGCAACTGTCGCTCTCCGTCAATTATTGGATGCAGGTACGTTATCCAACTTACCAGCAGGATTTAAACAAAGAGGTGTAAGAGTTAGAGATGAAGCTGCACCTATACAACCAGGTGAATTTAAAGATGTAGATGCACCAGGTGGTAATATTAGAGATTCTTTTATGATGCTGCCTTACAAAGAACCATCAGCAACATTATTGCAATTGATGGGTATTGTGGTTCAAGCAGGTCAAAGATTTGCTGCTATTGCAGATATGCAAGTCGGTGATGGTAATCAAGGTGCTGCTGTTGGTACAACAGTTGCTCTTCTTGAAAGAGGATCACGAGTTATGTCTGCGATACACAAAAGACTTTACACATCAATGAGATCAGAATTTAGATTACTTGCAAAATTATTTAAACTTTATTTACCACCTGTATATCCTTTTGATGTGGTTGGTGGCAGAAGAGAAGTTAAGCAAATGGATTTTGATGATAGAGTAGACATCTTACCAGTTGCAGATCCAAACATATTTTCAATGTCGCAAAGAATTACTATTGCACAAACAGAACTACAACTCGCAACTTCAAATCCAAACATACATAACTTGTATAATGCGTACAGAAAAATGTACGAGGCTCTCGGTGTAAAAGATATTGATAAAATTTTACCACCACCAGCTCCAATTACACCTAAAGATCCTGCGTTAGAACACATAGATGCATTAGGTGGCAAACCTTTCCAAGCTTTTAGAGGTCAAGATCACAGAGCACACATCACAGCTCACTTAAATTTCATGGCAACTAACATGGTTAGGAACGCACCAACAGTTATGGCTGCATTAGAAAAAAATTGTTTAGAGCATATCAGTCTAATGGCTCAAGAACAGATAGAATTAGAGTTCCAAGAAAAAATTGTAATGCTACAACAGATGTCACAACAAGCTCAACAAGACCCAATGGTGCAAAAACAGCTTCAACAACTGTCTTTAGAGATGGAATCTAGAAAAGCTGTGCTAATTTCTGAAATGATGGGTGATTTTATGGAAGAAGAAAAGAAAATTACGTCACAATTTGATGCTGACCCACTTTTAAAACTAAAAGCAAGAGAAGTTGACCTACGTGCAATGGAAAATGAACGTAAAAAACGGTTTGATGAGTCCAGAGCAGACCTAGGTAGAGCAAAATTAGTCCAAGCCAAGGAACTTGCGGAGGATAAAATGGAACAAAACGAAGATTTAGCTAAATTAAGAGCTGGAGTTAGCCTTGCAAAGTCTGGAAATCAAGGTATAACTGCAATTAAGGTTGAGGATTAACAAAAAAGGAGCGTAAATGCAAAAATTAGATAAAATTAAGCCAGTTAAAGTAGGCGAACAGCAAGTTGAGGTAGATCCTAGATCTAAAACAACAGCTGACAAAGCTTTTAACTATATTGGTACAGGAAAACCTGAATTACCAGTAGGCGGACAGAAAAGAATGCTGGCTGATAAAAGAAGAAAATCAAAGGCGTACTAATGGCTTGGTTCAGTTTAGCAAAAATAGCTTTGCAGGCTGGTTCAAAAATTTATTCGAACCGCCAAAAGACAAAAATGGCTATGTCGGATGCACAGCTCATGCACGCAGAGAAGATGGCCCGAGGTGAAGAGCAATACCAGGGCAAACTTTTAGAAGCCCGTCAAAACGACTACAAAGACGAATTTGTTCTCGTGATTATTTCGGCGCCCATCATAGTTTTAATGTGGGCAGTAATGTCAGACGACCCTGAAGCGATGGAAAAGGTTAAATTGTTTTTTGAATATTTTCAATCTTTACCATCTTGGTTTACAAACCTTTGGATTTTGGTTGTAGCAAGTATATTTGGTATTAAGGGAACACAGATATTTAGAAACGGCAAGAAATAATTTTTAATGAAGAAACCCGACTACTGGCAGTGGCACAATTACCTGCCCAGAAAGAATATAAAAAAAATAAACGAATTAATTGAATCTAACCCTGTGGATGCAAAAGACCGTCCCGCAGATTCTAAAAAAACATCTCAAGTTAAATTTATAGAATATAAAACTATAAAACCTTACCTAATGAATTGTATAAAAGATATTTATGCAACCAACGAAAAAAACTTTGGTTTTAGTCTTAATTATTTTTACGATCATTTAGTATTAAATTATAATATTTACTCAAAAAATTCTGAGTACAATTGGCACGTAGATCATGATCCTGAAGAATATCAAGATTTAAAACTAACAGTGTTAATTAATCTGTCTGAAAAGAAGTATAAGGGCGGTAAATTCTTATATAGACTGGGAGAAAAACCCCATCATGTTAAGGCATTGGACGAACCAGGAAGTATGATCATGTTTAGATCTCATTATTTGCATAAAGTGACCCCTGTAACAGAGGGAGAAAGGAGAACTTTATCTATATTTTTGATGGGTCCTAGGCTACAATGAGCACTTGTAGTAATGATTATTTTTGATATATATTAAAAAACGGAGGAAAAAATAATGGTAAATAGATTATACAACAAACAAGTTTCACCTAAAGGATACATGAAAGGTGGACGTGTTAAGAAAATGGGCGGCGGTATGATGCAAAGAAGACCGTTAGCCAAAGGCACTAAACCAAAAAATGGTAATGGTAAGAAAAAAGCTTTCGGAATGTTATCTGTAAAAGCAGGGATAGATAAAAATCCTAAACCTACTCAAGCAGATAGAATTGCTGGAGCTAAAATGAAAAATAAAAATAAGAAGGCGTAATGGCTGGAAAAGGTTTATACGCAAACATTCACGCTAAAAGAAAACGTGGTGGTAAAATGAGAAAAAAAGGTGCCAAAGGTGCACCTACTGCAGCTAACTTTAAAAGAGCAGCTCAAACAGCAAGGAAAAAATAATGGCAAAACTTTGTCCAAGAGGAAAAGCAGCAGCTAAAAGAAAATTTAAAGTATACCCAAGTGCGTATGCTAATATGTATGCTTCTGCAGTTTGCTCTGGTAAAGTTACACCAGGTGGTAAGAAGAAAGCTAAAAAAGCTATGGGTGGTTCTATAATGTCAAGACAGATGTACGACAAAGGTGGATTTGTTGCTAAAGGTTGTGGAGCTATCATGAGTGATAGAAGTAAAAAAACAAAAATAGTATAATGGCTAAAAAAGGTCTACGAGCATGGGTAAAGGAAAATTGGGTCGATATTGCAAACAAGCGATCGGATGGATCATACCCGAAGTGTGGACGAAGTGGTGGAGAAAAAAGAAAAAATTATCCAAAATGCGTGCCTATTGCGAAAGCAAGAGCGATGTCCAAAGGGCAACGTGCGGGTGCCGTAAAAAGAAAGCAAGCTAAAGCAAACGTAGGACCAAAACCAGACAGAGCTGCAACATTTGCTAAAAGAAAAAAAGCTGCTATGGGTGGATACATGGGTCCAAATATTTCTGGTAAATATGATGGAGTAGAATTATCTAATCCAAGTCTTGTTAAATATTATGGAAGGAAAATAATGCCATGAGAACAGATTTCGATATAAGACCAAGATTTTCTAAAGGCACTATGCCTCCAAGAAATAAGAAAAACTTCAGGTCAACAAAGTCTGGAGCAGGTATGACTCAAGCCGGTGTCAAAGCCTATAGAAGATTAAATCCCGGCTCTAAACTAAAAACAGCCGTGACAGGAAAAGTGAAGCCTGGATCAAAAGCTGCCAAACGCAGAAAATCATATTGCGCAAGATCACTAGGGCAACTCAAAAGAGCATCAGCTAAAACACGTAATGATCCAAATTCTCGTATTCGTCAGGCACGTAGAAGATGGAAGTGTTAAGTGGAAATTGTAGATAATTTTTTATCAAAAAATACTTTTAAAAAAATAAAAGATACGGTGATGAATGAATTACCTTATTACTATAAAAAGGATAATGCTTATGTTGGTGCGAATGATTTATATCATTTTGTTCACTATCTTTATGATGATAATCAAATATCAAGCGGATATTTTAACGCAATAGCAAGACCCATATTAAGTAAGATGAATGTTTTTTCTTTAAAAAGAATTAAAATTAATTGTTACCCATCAACTAATAAAATATATAAACATGCTTTTCATGTAGATTGGAAACAACCACATGATGGAATGTTGTTTTACATTAATACAAATGATGGTTTAACTATTTTTAAAGATGGCACAGAAGTAAAAAGTATTGCAAATAGAGCTTTATTTTTTGATTCAAGCAAAGAACATAGAAGCACCACTTGCACGAATCAAAATATTAGGGTCAATATAAATTTTAACTACATAAAAGGAAGGTAAAAATGCAATTAGAAACATCAATAAATAGGTTAATAAAATATTTAAATAGAAGAATAGAGGAACTTTCCTTAGCTGTCACTACAGGCGGTATTGACACTATGGAAAAATACAACTATATAATAGGACAAATAAACGCCCTAGAGGCAACTAAACAGGAACTCTCTAACCTGCTAGAAGATAAGGAGCAACATGGAACAGTCATCAAAATCGACGATAAAACTACCAAATAAAAAATTGGTAGGAGTCAAAAAAGAAAAAGATTTAACAAAAGAAGATTCAGAAAAACTACCACAGCCAACTGGTTGGAGGATGTTAGTTTTACCTTTTAAAATGAAAGAGAAAACTAAAGGCGGTTTAATAATTGCCGAAACAGCCATTGAAAGACAACAAGTTGCGTCACAAACTGGTTTAGTTTTAAGAATGGGTCCAGATTGTTACAAGGACAAAGAGCGTTATGCTAATGGTCCTTGGTGCAAAGAAGGAGATTGGGTAATGTTTGCCCGATATGCTGGATCAAGAATAAAGATAGAAGGTGGAGAGATACGTCTGCTAAATGACGACGAGGTTTTAGCAACCATCAAGAATCCTGAGGATATCTTGCATGAATATTAAACATAGGAGGAACTATGCCAACTGAAGAGCAAAAAACAGTAGATATTGATACATCAGGCCCAGGTGCCGAAGTCGATATTGCTGAAGAAAAAAAGACGGATGAGGTAGAGGTCAAAGATGAATCTACTGAAGCGCCGAAACAAGAAACAAAAGAAGAAACGAAACAAGAAGAACCTAAAGAAGAACCTAAAGAAGAATTAAAAGAAGGATCAAAACCAAAGGACGAAGAATTAGAAACGTATAGTAAAGGAGTCCAATCAAGGATTGCTAAATTAACTAGAAAAATGCGTGAAGCAGAGCGGAGAGAGAAGGCTGCTATTGATTACGCAAAAGCAGTTGAAAGCAAAAGAAAATCTACGGATGAAAGATTTGGACAAATTAACAAAGACTATGTTTCTCAATTTGAGAAGAGAGTAAAAGACGGAATGGAAATGGCTCAAGGCGAATTGTCTAGAGCTATTGAATCTGGCGATGCTACTGCTCAAGTTAATGCACAAAAAAGAATTGCTGCATTATCAATTGATGAAGCAAGGTTAAATGTTATGAAGGAACAAAAACCTGCAGAATCTAAACCAACAAGTTTAGACGACGCTGTTAAACTTCCTCAAGAAACACCACAAAACTTACCTGACCCAGATCCTAGAGCGGAAGAGTGGGCTGGAAAGAACACATGGTTCGGACAAGACAGAGCCATGACTTTCACAGCATTTGAAATTCACAAGGATTTAGTGGACAAGGAAGGTTTTGACCCTAAAACTAGCGAATATTATGCAGAAGTTGATAAAAGAATAAGACTTGAATTTCCGCATAAGTTTGATATACAATCAAACAATACGCCTAATAAACCGGCGCAAACTGTAGCTTCGGCTAGACGAGTAGTTAAGCCAGGCTCAAAAACTGTGAGACTCACTTCATCACAGGTAGCAATAGCTAAAAAATTAGGAGTGCCACTCGAAGAGTATGCAAAACAACTAAAAATCACGAAGGAGGTATAAGCATATGGAAAAAGAAAAACAAAAAACTTCTCGTGCGAACCAATCGAGGTCAAAATCTGAAAGACCAAAGGTTTGGGTTCCACCATCATCTTTAGATGCACCCCCTGCACCTGATGGATTCAGGTACAGATGGATTAGGGCAGAAAGTGTTGGTTTCCAAGACACTAAAAATATAACTGGACGAATTAGAGAAGGTTATGAGTTAGTGAGAGCTGAGGAAATCGAAAACGCTTCTGACTATCCGGTTCTTGAAGAAGGACGATATAAGGGGGTTGTCGGAGTTGGTGGCCTTTTGCTTGCAAAGGTACCGAATGAGATTGCGAAGCAACGTCAGGACTACATGACACAACGTCATAAGGAACGAAACGAAGCAGTAGACAACGATCTTATGAAGGAGCAGGATAAGAGGATGCCTATCAATATTGATAGACAATCTCGTGTAACCTTCGGTGGTACAAAGAAATCCTAATAAGGAATTCTCGGGTTAATCCCTACTATCGATTAACGACAACAACATTGGAATAGGAGAACAAAACAATGGCAAATAGAAACACGCAAGGTTTTGGACTTATACCTGCTGGCACAATGGGTGGATCACCATCTATTCAAGGTCAAGGGAAGTACAAAATCAAAGCTGGATCTACAACATCTATTTACAATGGTGCAACGGTAAAACTTGACGGTTCAAACGCAGGTTATGTAACTGCTGGTGACGGGGGAAGCCCTGACATTTATGGAGTACTTAACGGTATTTTCTATAACGCAGCAACAACATTAAAACCAACGTTTGCTAACTTTTATAAGCAACCGATTACACCAGCAAATAGTGAGGACATCACAGCTTTTGTAAACGACAATCCGTTCCAGCAATACGTTGTAGCGACTGACGATGCAGCTGCCCAGGCAACTCATCTGATCACGTATGATATGAATACTGCAACTGGTGATGATATAACTGGTAGAAGTGAAAATACACTTGATATCGGAGATACATCAGCTAATGCAAGTCAATTTAGATTAATAAGATCTGCAGAAGATCCTGAAAATGAGGATGCAACTGCGGCTTACTACTCTGTAATTGTAGTATCAAACACAAACGCATACAACGGTCATAATTAATAGGAGCATATAGACTATGGCAATATCACGATCACAACTAGTCAAAGAACTAGAACCTGGCCTTAATGCACTATTTGGGCTGGAATATAAAAGGTATGAAAATCAGCATGCTGAAATTTATACTACTGAAAACAGTGACAGAGCTTTTGAAGAAGAAGTAATGTTATCTGGTTTCGCAAACGCACAAGTGAAAGGCGAAGGTGCAGGAGTCTCTTTTGACGAAGCACAAGAAACTTTCACGGCGAGATACACTCACGAGACTGTAGCTTTAGCATTTGCTATCACGGAAGAAGCTATCGAAGATAATCTCTACGATAGACTAGCTTCTAGATACACAAAAGCTTTAGCAAGATCTATGAGCAATGCTAAACAAGTAAAATCTGTTGAGCCTTTAATCAACGGCTTACCATCAACAGCTACTTTCAAAGGTGGCGATGGTGTTGCTTTATTTAGTACAGCTCACCCTACAGTAGCAGGTACTTTCCAAAATACCTTAACTACTCAGGCGGATCTTAACGAAACGTCATTAGAACAAGCATTAATCGACATTGCTAAAATAACTGACGAAAGAGGTCTTAGAGTTGCAGCTAGAGGAGTAAAAATGATTGTCCCTTCGGAGAATCAATACACTGCTGAGAGATTAATGAAATCTCAAGGTAGAACTGGAACAGCTGACAATGACATCAACGCAATCGTATCAATGGGTATGGTTCCTCAAGGTTATAGAGTGAACAACTACCTAACTGATAGTGATTCGTTTTACATCATTACAGACGTACCTAACGGTATGAAAATGTTCACAAGAGCTCCATTAGCAACTGCAATGGAAGGTGATTTCGACACTGGCAACGTAAGATACAAAGCTAGAGAAAGATACTCATTTGGAGTATCAGACCCTAGAGGTATTTACGGCGTAGAAGGTGCGTAATAACTAATCTTGAAGGGGGCGAGCAATCGCCCCCTTTTTTATTGAAATAAAGGTGAAATATGTTAAAGGACTTTCAAGTAATAATATGTGCTTATGGGTATCGTACTAGATTTAAGGTTAAGTGCGAAGATTCCGCTGAGGCTATTGAAAATGCAATAGTTGACAGATTGGGAAAATCTGATATAAAGTGGGATGAATCGGGATTTTACGATAAACGTAAAAAATGGATTACCTATGAGGAGGTCCTTGATGCAAACACTCGAAAACCTCTACAAACAAAAGAGGTCCTTGGAGTTAGACTGGGAACAGGAGCATCGTAAGTCAGGGAGATACACTCTCGATATGGTCAAAATAGATCATGCTGTAAGAGAATTAATTTCTGACATAAAAGCAAAGGAAGCTAATTTAGCAACTTTGCAAAATAAAATAGACGACGCTGCCCCAGAAGTTTCAGTAGCTACTTAATAAAAAGCTACATTTCAGAAACACCACTTTCACTACAGTATCTCTTGCACTCTTTAAAAAAGAGGAGTATAAAACAATTAAGTAATTGGTTGTTCACTTAAGAACAACTGGCGTATAGGAGGCGCTGATTAATATGACAACACACTTTACTTCAGGAGTCACAAACGTTGTTGCTAACGGTGATGGTGGTAGATTAAAACAACCAGATCCAATTAAGTATCACGTTTATCATGAGGACTTCGATAAATACACAGCTAGTGACTGGGTAATCACAACTACTGAAGCTGGTGGCGGAGACGCTACAGAAGCTTTAGGCGATGGTGATGGCGGTTTATTAGTTATTACGAACGACGCAGCAGATAATGATTCAGATGAATTACAATGGGCTGGTGGTTCAGGCGGCGTAATTGAATCTTTCAAATACGAAGCTGCAAAAGGTCTATACTTTAAAACTAGATTTAAAGTTAGCGACGCAACACAATCTGACTTTGCTATTGGTTTAGTTATCACTGATACAACAATCATTGATGGTACGACTGATGGTATCTTTTTCAGAAAAGCTGATGGTTCTACTTCTATGGAATTAGTCAT
The DNA here is from genome assembly GCA_902563435.1 of uncultured Pelagibacteraceae bacterium. Classification (GTDB taxonomy): domain Bacteria; phylum Pseudomonadota; class Alphaproteobacteria; order Pelagibacterales; family Pelagibacteraceae; genus Pelagibacter. Next base: position 3,638 of record CACEXE010000006.1, on the reverse strand, counting down.
AGAAAAAAACAGCACAGAAACAACTGTTTCTTGCGGAACTGCAGCAGACGACACTTTCATGACTTTGGCATTTTACTATGATCCAAAAGACAGAAAGTTCCACGTCTATAAAGATAACGTAGAAGTTGGATCCGGTGTGAATACAAATGCTCCAGACGACGAAGAGTTGGCTGTTTCATTTGCACTTCAAAACGGTGAAGCTGTTGCGAAAGTAATGACTTTAGATTACATCTCAGCAGGAAAAGAGAGAACAGCTAACACTGAACTCTAATAAATAATTATATTGTGGGCCTTCGGGCCCACGATTAATTTAAGGAGAAAATATAAATGACGGCAACAGACGTAAAAGCAAGGTTCGCAACTGGAGGAACAGCTACTTCAACTACAGCTTTAGCTGCTGAACAAGATCCAGCAGACGGAGCAGCATTAACGTTAACAGCAGCAGCTTCAACTTTTGCACAAGCTGATGATGGTTCATGCACTGTTCAAAAAGTTACTTTAACTTCTGGTTCAGGAGACGATAATTCTGATGTTACTTATACAATAGTAGGTACAGATGGAATGGGAGCTTCTCAGACTGAAGATCTAGTAGGTGGAGCTGGAGGAGCAACTGTAACTTCTACTAAATTTTATAACACAGTGACAAGTATAACTGGAAATGGAGCAGCATCTGTAGATATAACTGCAGGAGTAACTTCAACAGGTATGCACGCTGTATTATGGACTGGAAGAACTAGAATAAAAGGTATGCATGGTGTTATTTCATCTGCAGATAATTTTTTATTTAAAACTACTTCAAGCACAGGATCTACTGTAATGACTATACCTGCGGACGCAGGAGATTTAGATCCTTACATTCCTGATGATGGAGTTCTATTTAGTGCAGGTGCTTATCTTCCAATGGATCAAGGCGATATTACAGGGTTAACAGTATACCTAGACGCATAGGAGGTTAAATGGCAAACACTACCTCTGGAACAACTACATTTGATAAAACTTTTTCTATTGATGAAATAGTAGAAGAATCTTTTGAACGTATTGGATTACAAAATGTAGCTGGTTATCAATTAAAATCAGCAAGAAGATCTCTTAATATTTTATTTCAAGAATGGGGAAATAGAGGTATTCACTATTGGGAAGTTGACGAAACTAATCTTGATTTAATCGAAGGTCAATCTGACTATGATTTTTTTAGAGCTAGTAGTGATGGCACAAGTGCAACGACAACACCTACAAACGGAATTTACGGAATGTCTGATGTGTTAGAAGCACAGTTAAGACAAAACAGAACTCAAACAACTCAATCTGATTCTCCAATGACAAAAGTAGATAGATCCACGTACGCTGCTTTTTCAAATAAATTATCTAAAGGAACACCTAATCAATATTGGGTTGAAAGATTTATAGATAAAGTTAGAATACATATTTACCCTACACCAGATTCTACAAATGCATCAAACGATATGCATTTTTATTTTATTAAAAGAATTCAAGACGTTGACTCAACTTATACTGATGCAACTGATGTGCCATTTAGATTTGTGCCTTGTATGGTTTCAGGACTAGCATATTATTTAGCACAAAAATATAAACCAGAATTAATTCAAGCTATGAAATTAGTTTATGAAGATGAATTAGCAAGAGCATTAGCGGAGGACGGGTCAGCTTCGAGTACTTACATTACTCCTAAAGCTTACTACCCTGGTACATAATGGCTAAATACGCAACAGGAAAACATTCTAAAGCAATATCTGATAGATCAGGTTTACAGTTTCCATATAATGAAATGGTAAGAGAATGGAACGGATCTTTTGTTCACGTATCCGAGTTTGAACCTAAACAACCGCAATTAGAACCAAAACCTATGAATGGAGATGCAATATCTTTACGTCATGTACGACCAGCTAGAACAGAACCAAGTGTTCCATATTTATTACAAACTGATGCGTTTGAAACGTATGCAGCAGGTTCTGGAATTATAAATGTAACTGCCCCAGGACATGGAATTACGAACGGAAGCACAAAAAGATTTAGAGGTGCTCCACTCGCAATTACTGCATCTGGAGGAACTTTTCAATTTACAAACCCACAGAGTTTTGATGGCATAGCAGGATCTAATATTGCAAAAACAGCGGGATATACAATAACTACAGGTATTTATGTAAATGATGCTAGAGATACTAGCGACTACTCAACTGCTAATTTTTTTCATTTTACAGTTGATACCAACACTGCTACAAAAGGAAGTGTAAAAGGAGGAGGCGACGGTTGTTCTGTTGGACCCGTTACTTTAACAGCATGATTAAATATATAAAAAAATTATGGAAAAAATGGTTTGGAAAAGAAGAACCAAAACAAGAAGTTAAAATTGAAATTAAACCAACTCATTGTTTAACACATTTAAGATTTAAAAAAAGCTGTCCAGCTTGTTTGGAGATTGTTAGATAATGGCAGGATTAAGCGCATCAGGATTAAAGACACAAATAAGAAGTTACACAGAAGTTGATTCTAATGTGTTATCTGATTCTGTTTTAGAAAATATTATTTTAAATGCACAATATAGAATTTTTAGAGACGTACCTATTGATGCAGATAGAAAACAACAGACAGGCAATTTAGTTACAGGTCAAGAAAGTATTAATGCACCTGCAGGAGCAGTTTTTATTAGAGGTATACAGGTTTATGATTCTACCTCTGCAACAACTGGACCTAATGTTTGGTTGGAGAAAAAAGATATAACATACCTTCAAGAATATGTATCTTCTACAGCCTCTGCTAGTAGAGGAAAACCTAAGTATTATGCTATGTTTGGTGGTGCCACAGGGGAGTCAGATACCACATCTGGTAGAATGATGTTTGCACCTGTACCAGATACTACCTATAAATTTAGAGTGCATTATAATGCAGCTCCAGCTCTTTTAGAAAACAACGATACTAACTATATTAGTTTAAACTTCCCTAATGGCTTATTATATTGCTGTTTGGCGGAGACTTATGGCTTTTTAAAAGGGCCAGCAGATATGTTGACATTATACGAGAACAAGTATAAACAAGAGGTACAGAAGTTTGCGAATGAGCAAGTTGGAAGACGTAGAAGAGATGACTACACAGATGGAACAATAAGACTTCCAATTGACTCACCAAACCCATAGGAGATAAAACATGGCAATAACATCAGCAGTTTGTACAAGTTTCAAAGTAGAACTTTTAAAAGGCGTTCACAATTTTACAGCAACAACTGGTAATACTTTTAAGATTGCCTTATACACTAGCTCAGCAACTTTAGGAGCTAGCACGACTGCTTACTCAACTTCAAACGAAATTACAAATACTTCTGGGACAGCTTACACAGCTGGAGGCGCAACACTTACGAGTGTAACTCCTGCTGCATCAAGCACAACTGCAGTTTGTGATTTTTCTGACGTGTCTTACACTGACGCAACATTTACAGCAAACGGCTGTTTGATCTACAACGATACAGCAACAGGCGATCCTGCTTGTGTTGCAGTTGCATTTGGAGCAGACAAAACTGTAACTAGCGGAACTTTCACAATTCAATTCCCGACAGCAGACGCTACGAACGCAATCATAAGAATAGCGTAAGGAGGTAGCAACGGATGTCCGTTACTAGAACTTAC